>NZ_BANS01000028.1 GCF_000332995.1 Gordonia amicalis NBRC 100051 = JCM 11271 | reverse complement strand
TTGAAGAAAGTTACGCAACCGGATCGTCAGGGTCAAATCGCCTGGTCACGCTCCCCCGAGTCGGACATCGCCGCAGGTCACGGGTCGCCGGGAGACACCGAAACGCTCTGTCGCGCGCAGATTTTCGCCGGGCCGGCCACTGTGACGTGCGCCGCAAACCGTCCGTTCGGACAGGTGCTCACCCCCGCTCGGACAGTTATGCGCAGGTCAGGATGTTTCTACGGTCGATCCATGACGACCATCGATCAGTCGACGACCTTCCCGGCTGCGCTTCTCGACCCATCACCCGTACGCGGGCGTGTGCCTCGGGTACTCCGATCCGGGCTCGTCCCCAGGGGATTCGCCCGCTGCGGGCTCCTGTCGTGGCGCCGAGCGGCCGGCGTCCTCCAGATCGCTCATCCCTTCGACGAAGAGACGATCTCCGACTCGGTGGTCGTCGACGGGCTGGTCTCACTGGTGGAGACCGGCGTGTTGTCGGGTCAGGAGGACTTCGAATCCGCGGCGGTGGGCATCATCCGGACCTCCGCAGCCACCTCGGCGGACGCGTGGTCGGCGTTCTACGACAACTCGATCCGCGAACTTCGTTGCGGGGCTTCGGCCTTCGCTCCCGTGCACCGGCGCGCACGCTCACTCGCGACCGGTTCGTCGATCCTCGAGGTGGGCTCCTGCTTCGGATTCTTCGCGCTGGCCTGCGCGATGGACGGGTACGACGTGTCGGCCTGCGACATCTCACCGGGCGCGGTGTCGCTGCTCGCGTGCGCGTCGCGGCGACTCGGTGTACCGGTCGACGTCGTGGTCGGCGACGCGACCGCGCTCCCCTATGACGACGATTCCGTGGACACGGTCTCGCTCATCCACCTGCTCGAGCATCTCGACGCCCACGGTGTGGAGGCAGCGCTGTCCGAGGCGCTGCGGGTGGCGAGGCGCCGGGTGGTCGTCGCGGTGCCCTTCGAAGAGGAGCCCAGCCCCCACTTCGGTCACCGTCTCCGGCTGACCGAGAAGGAGCTGCACAGCTTGGCGAACAGCGTCGCCCACTCCGGGGCCGAGGTGTTCGTCGACCACGGCGGCTGGCTGGTACTCACCCCCTCGGACCCGCCGGTCAGATGAGCCCCCGCTTGCTCGCCGTGTAGACCGCATCGGTCCGCTTGGTGACCCCGAGCTTGCGGATGATGTTGCGGATGTGGAACTTAACGGTCGACTCGGAGATGTACAGCGTCTCCCCGATCCGCTTGTTGGACATGCCATCGGCGAGCAGTCGCAAGACCTCGCGTTCCCGGTCGCTGAGGGTTTCGGTGGTCTCGGCCTCCCCGGAGACGGTCCGCAACACCACCGCCGCGCTGCGCGGATCGAAGGCACTGCCGCCCGTCGAGACGGCCTGGATCGCGCGCACCAGTTCGGTGGTGTCGACATCCTTGACGACGTATCCCCGCGCGCCGGCGCGAACAGCCCGCACCACCAGGTCGTCGTCGAGGAATGTGGTGAGCACCAGCGCCGCGACCTCGGGGTGACGGTGTGCGATGTCCTTGATCAGGCGCAGTCCCTCGTATTCGGTACCCGCGGACAGTTTGAGATCCACGACCACCACATCCGGTCGGCACGCGTTGACCTCCGCGAGCGCGGCGTCGTGCGAGCCGGCTTCGCCGACCACCTCGACGACGTCCTCGCGTTCGAGGAGCGAGCGCATCCCCTCGCGGAGCAGGGCGTGGTCGTCGACCAGCAGTGTGCGGATGGGCCTGGCCTGCTTACCGGTGCTCGTCTTGTCGGTGCTCACGGCAACTCCCTGGTCGTGGTTCCGGGATCGGACGCGGACGGCGATCCCGCACCCGTCGGCAGGGTCGCGGTCACTCGGATGCCACCCGCCCGTGACCGGCGGATTCGGATCTCGCCGTCGAGCTCGGCGGCCCGCGAGGCCATGTTCGCCAGGCCGCGGTGGCGTCCGGCGGCGAGGTCGCCGAGCGAGGCGGTCCGCAGGACGCGCCGCAGATGTTCGGGGTCGCCGACCCCGTCGTCGTCGACCGACAGCGACACCTGCTCCGGCGCATAGGTGAGGGTCACCGTGACCTCGTCGGCCCGCGCATGGATCGCGGCGTTGAACAGTGCTTCCCCCGCGATCCGGAGCAGCGCGTGCTGGACGTCGCCGGTCAGGTCGCGGGCGCGTCCCCGGATGCGGACCGCGGTCGTCAGGTCGGGCGGCATGTGCAGGGAGCACAGTTCGGTCAAGACCTCCCGGACGCTCGGCGACGGGACGCTCGCGGCGTTGTTGAGCGTGTAGATGAACGTCCGCAGCTGCTCGACCGCTTCTTTCGTGAGACGGCCGGCCATCTGCAGCCGTTCGAGTGCCGCACCGTCGACGAGGTCGCGACACAGCTCGATCTGCACGCCCGCCGAGAGCACCGACTGGGTGACCGAATCGTGCAACTCGCGCGCGATCCGCGACCGTTCCTCGTTGAGGACGGTGGTGCGCATCGCGGCGGACAACTCACGCTGGGCGCGCTCGAGCTCATCGTTTCGTTCGGCCAATTCCGCTGCGTGCCGGTGCGTTTCGGAGAACAGCTCGGCGTTGAGCAGGGCGACGATCGCCTGGCTGGCCAGGATCCGCAGGACCACGACATCCGTCGGGTCGACGACGCGCTCGGATGGGGTCCACGCCGACAGGCCGCCGACGACGCTGCCGTCGAGTTCGACCGGGACATGGACGTGATCGGTGGACAGGATCGGGCGGTGCAACAGCGGCTCGTGGCCGCGCAGGATGTCGTTGAGCCGGTTCAGCACCTGGTCGGGCAGCCCGTCGGGCGGAGAGGCGGTCGACGACCCCTCGAAGGCGTACAACCTGCCACTGCCGGAGCTGATCAGGTGACGCGGGGCGGATCGTTCCAGGCGTCCGTCGGCGAGCCCGAACACCACCCACTCCGCACCCAGATGGTCACGCGCGGCCTCGACCACCGAGATGACCAGCGCCTCGGGCCCCTCGGCGGTGCGGACCAGCGCCCGCGAGATCCGTTCGAGAGCGCCGACCACCCGGCTCAGCCGGGCCTCGACCCCGCGGTACTGCGCGTAATGACTGCCCTTGACGCTGCGCAGACCGACGAGGCTGTCGAGATCGGACCGGTCGGGCTCCCGTTCGGGGTCGGGCCCCCGCGCGGCGCCGACCATCACAGTGCCGCCGCGTACAGGTCACGAATCCCCGCCGCCTGAGGACGGCGCGGATTCGTGGTCATGCACGAGTCCGCGAGAGCGTGCGTGGTGAGACGATCGAGATCGCCGACGCGAACGCCCAACGGCTCCAGGGACTCCGGCATCCCGACCCGTGCACCCAGGCCCGCCACGGCATCGGCCAGTCGGTCGGCGACCATGCGCGCATTCCCGTCGGTGGACAGGCCGATCGCCCCGGCGAGGTCGACGAATCCGTCGGCGCACACCTCCGCGTTGTAGCGGATGACATGCGGTAGCAGCACCGCGTTGATCGCACCGTGGGGGGCGTCGCAATGCCCGCCGACCGGGTGGCTCATCGCGTGGGTCGCGCCGAGGATCGCGTTGGTGAACGCCATCCCGGCCCGCAGCGACGCCAGCGACATCTCCTCCGCCGCGATCTTGTCGAGCGGGTCGTCGACCAGTCGCTCGAGATGCGTCCAGACACCGCTGATCGATTCCAGTGCAAGCGAATCCGTCATCCGGCCGTGCGCGAGCGAGACGTAGGCCTCGACGCAGTGCGTTAGCACGTCCATCCCGACCTGTGCGGTGACCTCGGCCGGCACCGTGGTGAGCAGTTCCGGATCGCTCACCGACAGGTCCGGCACCAGCGACCGGCCGATGATGGTGACCTTGGTGCGGCGCTGGCCGTCGTTGATGATGCAGAACTGCGAGACGTCGGCACCGCTCCCGGCGGTGGTCGGCACGGCGACGAGCGGCGGCAACGGCCGGCGGGCACGATCGATTCCCTCGTATTCCAGGATGTGACCGCCGTTGGCGGCGAGCACCGCGACCCCCTTGGCCGCGTCGATGACCGATCCCCCGCCGAGCGCCACGAGCCCGTCCGCATCGTGCGCCTTGTAGGCCAGGAACGCCGCGGTGACCTCGCCGGCACGAGGGTTGGGTGACACGTCCACGAACGAGGTGGCGTCCAGCCCCGCCGCGGCCAGCCCCGACATCAGCTGCGAGTACCAGCGGGTGCCCTCGAGACCGCGATCGCTCACCACCAGCGGGCGGCGCATCCCGAGGCCCGACGTGGCGAGCGGCACCTCGCCGAATGCGCCCGGGCCGAGCACGATCTCGGGGGCGTGGAACTTGGCGACATGACCGGGGCTGCGTCGGCGCGTGCCACCTTGCATCCGTTGTCCTCCGATCACCGCGGGCCGCTGATGTCGTCGTGCGCCACCGGCATTTTCGACGCTACCCACCTCACCTGAGCGCTGCACCCAGTTCATCACAGCGGGCAAGCATCTCGGCCCCGTCCCGGACGCTGACGACACCGCTGCAGTGTTCGGCGTAGTCGGCCATCGCACAGCTCGTCTGCGACCAGTAGCGCGACGGTTCGGGGGTCACCCAGGCGAGGCGGTGTGCGCGCCGGCCGATCTCGGCGACCAGGTCGGTGCGGGCGTCGAATCCGTTGCTGCGCGCGTCGCCGACGACGAGCACCGAGGTACGCGGAGTGACGAGGTCGCCGAAATCGCCGAGCAGTCCGGCGAACATCCGTCCGTAGTCGCTCGTCGCGGCCAGGTCGAGGCCGTCGGCGGCGAGCACAGCGGCCAGCGCGGCGTCGGCGGACGCCGCCCGGAGCGCGGCGGTGACGCGCACCGGCCGGTCGACGAAGGCGACGACCTCGCACCGTCGCCGAAACGGTGCAGCGTCTGCGCGAGCCGCAGGATGAACCCGGTGACCGGCCGGACCGACAACGAGACGTCGACCAGGACCAGCAACCGGACGGGGCCGGGCCGCGGACGTCGACGCCACAGTTCGGCCGGCACCCCGTCGGTGGCCACCGCTGCGCGCATCGTGGCGCGGATGTCGAGGGTCCCGCGATCTCCGCGGCCGATCACCCGTCGCGGTGCTCCGCGCATGCGCTGGACGAGCCGGTGGCAGGCACGGTCGATGTCGGCCTGTTCGGTCCGCACCGGGGCCGATCGACCGGGTGCGTCGTCCTCGGTGAGCCCGGCCGCCTCGAGGCGCGCGGTGAACGCGTCGACGAACGCGGCCAGGGCATGTTCGAGCTCGATGCGACGCGCGTCGTCGAGGTCGGCGTTCCCCTCCGATCCGTACGCTCCCCAGGGGTCGTAGGCGTCGAGAGCCGCCAGGATCGCGGCGGCGCCGGTCACCCCCAGGGGTGTGCTCGCCACCCGGGCGGCGGCGCCGGTCAGCTCGCCGACCGACGCCGAATCGGCGGAGTCGATCTCGACCGTGTACGTCACTCCCCCGCTGACCGATCCGCTGTCCGGGTCGACGCCGAGCTGTTCGGCGCCGGCCGACACGGTGAAGTCGTTCTCCTCGCGATGGGCGCTCTCCCCGTGGCGCTCGCCGGCATCGGGGTCGGGTGCCATCAGATCGCCGATCTCGTCGGTGTGCTCGTCGGCGCCGATTCGGCGGGCCGCCCCGTCGAACTCGTCGTCCCAGACGACGTCGTCGGGCAGGTCCGCGGCGGCACCCCGCGGGCGGGGCAGGTCCTCCTCGCGATCGGGCCCCGTGTCGGCACCCAGGAAGAAGACGTCGAAGGCGTGCTCGAAACCTGCTGTCTCGTAACCGTATTTGACGGAGACACTGCGCAGCGCGGGCCGCAGCACCGCGAGGTCGGCGGTCCCGACGATCGCCAGCGTCCGCCGGATCTCGATCACCTCCGCGGGTGACGCGGCGATCCCGGCACGGCGCAGGACCTGCCCGAACAGAACCGCGACCAGGTCGAGGATCTCGTCGCGGGCGGCCCCCGTCGGCGGCGTGCGCACGGTCATCGGCCCGCGCGTACCCCGGCACTGCGGGCCCGCCCGGCCCCGAACGCCCGGGCCGTGACCGACCCTGACGGCGTCGACCCGTCGACACCGACCTCCGCGGCGGTGGTGTCTGCGGTGGGGCTCGACAGCGCACGACGGGCGAGGTCGAGGTCGGTGCCGAACTTGACCAGCAGGGAGAGCAACGCGGCGTCGGCCGTACCGGATCCGGTAGGGGCGGTCTGTGCCGGTTCGGTGGTCCTGAGATACGACGCCGCGCGGGCAGCGTCGATGACCTCCGCGATCGAGGGACTCTTGCGCAGCGGCAGATCGCGGAGTCGCCGGGCGAGGTCGACGACCTCGCCGATGACCTCGTCCTCGATGTCGGGAGCCCGCACCGCGACGATGGCGCGCTCGGTGTCCGGGTCGGGGTAGTCGACCTGGAAGTGCAGGCACCTGCGCTTGAGGGCCGGCGAGAGCTCACGGGTGTCGTTGGAGGTCAGGATCACCCACGGCGACGACCGTGCGGTGAACGTCCCGAGTTCGGGTACCGACACCTGGCGTTCGGCGAGCACCTCGAGCATGACCGCCTCCATCGCCTCGTCCGTACGGTCGATCTCGTCGACGAGGAGCACGGTGGGGGTGGTCGAGGTGATCGCGGCCAGCAGCGGCCGGGCCACCAGGAAGTCCTCGGTGTACACGCCCACCTCGGTACGCGCCAGGGCCGCCGATGCCGCCGAAAGACTTGTCTCCGATGCCAATTCGACACTGATGCGGTCTCGCAGCATCTGCACGTGGAGCAGTTGGCGGGCGTAGTCCCACTCGTAGAGGGCTCGCGAGTCGTCGAGCCCCTCGTAACACTGCAGGCGGATGAGCTCACGCCCCGACGCCGCGGCCAGCGCCTTGGCCAGTTCGGTCTTGCCGACACCGGCCGGCCCCTCGAGAAGCAGCGGCCGGTCCAGGAGCGTGGCGAGGTGCACGACGACCGCCAGTTCCGGTCCGATGAGATATCCCTGCTCCCCGAGCGCAGCGGTCAGTTCCTCTGCGGAGGCGAAGCGGGCGGTCTCGTCGGCATCCGTGAGACGGGCGAGGGCGGTGGAGGTGTGCGTCATCGGATCGTCAGACCTTCCGTCGACGGGGCGGTGGGCTGGGACGGAACCCGCGCGCCCGGGAGGGGGTTCCCTTCCCGGGCACGGGGTTCCGGCCGGGTGATCAGTAGCTGCCGGTGAAGGCGTGCGTCACCATGGGGATCAGCGATTCCACGGTGCTCTCCCGGGGGTTGCCCGGGGTGCACCAGTCGCCCATCATGTGCTCGGCGATGGCGCGGATCTGCTTCTCGGACGTGTCGATGCTCTCGCCGCGCCCCTCGTACTTACCGGTGTTCATCCGGTTCTTCTCGTAGCTGTTGGTCGACAGCTGTCCGAAGTTGTCCGGGATGCCGAGGTCCTTCGAGAGGCGGATGGCCTCCTCGACCGCGGCGTCGGCGGCCTGGACGGTGGTCATCTTGGAGGTGTCGACGCCGAGCAGGGCGGCGATCTCCGCGTAGCGCTCGAAGCGGGACGGCAGGTTGTACTCCCACACGCGCGGCAGCGCGATGGCGTTGTTGAGTCCGTGATGGCTGTCGTAGAAGGCGCTCACCGCATGGGACAGGCTGTGCACCAGCCCGAGACCACCCGAGTTGAATGCCTGCGCGGAGATGTACTGGGCATGCATCATGCCGGTACGGGCCGCGAGGTTACGCGGATCGTAGACCGCGGTCCGGAGATGATCGCGGATGAGCTCGATCGAGTACTTGGCGTTGCCGAGCGACGGGGCGAAGTCCAGGCGCGAGACGTACGGCTCGCTGGCGTGGGCGAGCACGTCGAAGCCGCAGAAGGCGGTGAAGTGCTCGGGGCACGAGTAGTAGAGCAGCGGATCGTCCATCGCGAGGTCCACGAGACAGGTGTCGTCGAACGCCACCCACTTGTGCGGGTTGTTCATGTCCGAGGTGTCGGTGATGACGTAGGCCCAGGAGGTCTCCGAGCCGGTGCCCGCGGTGGTGGAGACCGCGATGTGCTTCGGGTTCTCCTTGTTGGTGGCCTTGGAGAAGCCCTCGAACTCGTTGATGTTGCGGCCGTCGTGGGCGATCACCATCCGGGCGCCCTTGGCGGCGTCGTGGCTCGACCCGCCGCCCACCGAGATGATGCCGTCGCACTTCTCCGACTGGTACAGCGCCGCGGCGTCCATGACGTTGTAGTCCTTGGGATTGGACTCCACCTGGTCGTAGAGCACCACGTCGACGCCCTGGTACTCGATCTTGCCGATCAGTTCCTCGATGATGCCCGAACCGCGGAGGCCGGTGGTCATCAGCAGGGCACGCGTGATGCCCAGTTCCTTGGCCTCGACACCGAGCATGTCGTGCGCACCGACGCCCAGCTTCGCCTTCGGGAACGGGTGGAACTCCTTGATCGGGAAATCCCAGATCTGGTTCAGCTCAATGGCCATGGGGGTGAACTCCTTGTGACGGTTGGGTCTGTCACAACGAGAATGTCGCTCAGATCACAACGCCCACAAGGGGTCCTGACCCTCGGCGGGCAGGTTCGGTCCATCGGGACGGGGGTACCACCTGTCCGATCGGACAGGTGGGGGCCGACACATCAGTCGGTGACGCGCTCGATCTCGCCGCCGAGGCTGCGAAGGATCTCGACGAAATGTGGGTAGCCGCGGTCGATGTGTTCGACGTCGTGCACCTCGGTGACGCCGTCGGCGACGAGGCCCGCGAGCACGAGGCCGGCGCCGGCACGGATGTCCGAACACCAGACGGGTGCACTCGAGAGTCGCTCGATACCGCGGATGACGGCGTGGTGGCCGTCGGTGCGGGCGTCCGCGCCCAGGCGCACCATCTCCTCGACGAAGCGGAACCGGGCCTCGAAGACGTTCTCGGTGATGACGGACATGCCCTCGGAGATGGCGGCGAGTCCGATCGCCATCGGCTGCAGATCAGTCGGGAAACCGGGGAACGGCAGCGTCGAGACGTTCACCGCGACCGGCCGGCTGTCGTGGCGCACCCGGAAGCCGTCGCTGAAGGTGTCCACGCGGGCACCGGTGTCGACCAGCTTGTTGAGGACCAGCTGCAGGTGTTCGGGCTGCACACCGCGAACCGTGACGTCACCGCGCGTCATCGCGGCAGCGATACCCCAGGTCGCACCGACGATGCGGTCCCCCACCACCCGATGGGTCGTCGGATGCAGCCGGTCGACGCCGTTCACCGTCAGCGTCGACGTGCCGGCGCCCTCGATCTGGGCACCCATCTGCTGCAGCATCACGCAGAGGTCGACGATCTCCGGTTCGCGCGCCGCGTTGTCGATCGTCGTCTGGCCCTCGGCCAGGACGGCAGCCATCAGGATGTTCTCGGTGGCCCCGACGGAGGGGAACTCGAGCGCGATGGGAGCACCGACGAGGGCGTCGGCTTCGGCCACCACGCAGCCGTGCTCGATCGAGCTCGTCGCTCCGAGAGCACGCAGGCCCGCCTGATGCATGTCCAGGGGTCGCGAACCGATCGCGTCACCACCCGGCAACGCCACCACCGCTCGATGACACCGGGCCATCAGCGGTCCGAGAACACACACCGAGGCGCGGAACTGACGGACGGCGGCGAAGTCCGCATGGAACTTCGGTTCGGCGGGGGCCGTGATCGTCACGGTGTCGCCGTCCATCTCCACGACGGCACCCAGACCACGTACGACATCGGCCATCAGCGGGACGTCTGCGATCTCCGGCGCGTTGGTCAGCACCGTCGTGCCCTCGGCCAGCAACGCTGCCGCCATCAGCTTCAGCACGCTGTTCTTGGCGCCACCGACAGACACCTCACCGGACAAACGTGCCCCGCCCGACACCAGAAACCGATCGCTCACGCCTGCCACCTTATCCGCCGCCGCCCGGCGCTCATCGCAGGCAGTACATTCAACGCATGGCCGTTCATCTGACGAGGATCTACACCCGTACCGGCGACGACGGTTCGACCGGTCTGAGTGACTTCTCGCGCGTCCCCAAGACCGATCCGCGCGTGGTCGCCTACGCCGACTGCGACGAGGCCAACGCCGCGATCGGCATGGCACTGGCCCTCGGCGGCGACGTACCCGAGGACATCGCCGCCGTGCTGGCCACGGTGCAGAACGACCTGTTCGACGCCGGTGCCGACCTGTCCACCCCGATCGTCGACGACCCCGAATACCCGCCGCTGCGCATCGCCCAGGAGTACATCGACGCCCTCGAGGGCTGGTGTGACGGCTTCGGCGCCGACCTACCGCCCCTGGACTCGTTCATCCTGCCCGGCGGCACACCGCTGGCCGCCCTGCTTCACCAGGCGCGCACGGTGACCCGTCGCGCGGAGCGTTCGGCGTGGGCCGCGGTGACCGCCCACCCCGACGACACGAGCGTCCTGCCGGCGAGATACCTCAACCGGCTGTCCGACCTGCTGTTCATCCTGTCGCGGGTGGCCAATCGGGCACCCGACGGCACACTCGGCGACGTGAAGTGGGTTCCGGGCGGCAACCGAGCACGACCAGCCACTCCGGAGAACTGAGAGCCCGGAACGGGAAATCCCGCTCCGAACGGCGGGATCAGGCGCTCTTGCGCCGTTCTGAACGCGCGGACTGCCGAGACTCCAGCCACGACTGGAACGCGGTGACCGCTCCCGGGCCCATCGCGAGCTCGTAGCCGTCCTTGCCCTTACCGCTGATCGGGTTCTTGCCGGAGGGCTTCACCTGCAGAATCAGCATGCCCTCGAGGATCTCGGTCTCCGTCCCCTCCGGGCGGCGTCGGCCGGTGATCTCGATGCCCTGCCGGACAAGGGTGACGTTCGGTCCGGGACGCAGGGACGCCAGGCGGTAGTAGCGCAGCGAGTCGTCGCTGTAATGCGCTGTGCCGTGACGCCAGCCGTGGTCGACCTCCGCCGGAATGGTGCGCAGCAGGATGGGGGTGCCCGCGCGCCGGAGTTGTGCCAGGCGGACCGCGAGCAACACGCACACGATGACCGCGACAGCCAGCAGCACACTGAGCAAGACTACCGGCAGCGACATCACCTACTCCTTCGTGCAGTCTCCGCGTATGTCCGGACGACCGTCGGACTTCCAACGAGGAGAACCGACGGCGTGGCACGACTTTGCGGGACAGGGGCTGTGGAACACAGCATGCCAGATCGCCCACACCGGACGCGAAACGACCTCGGCCGGCCACCGGATGGAACTCCGATGACCGGCCGAGGTGACCGCCGCGAATGCGGGGTGTTACTTCGAAAGCTGCTGTGCCGCAGTCAGACGCGCGTGAGCATGGTGGTACTCCGGCGAATCCGGTTCAGCCCGCTCGAGCGCGGTCTTCTCCGCATTGATGTCGACGTCGTCGGCCCAGTCGGCCGACTCCGCCAGCACCGTGACGGCCTCGCCGGTGACGGACAGGAATCCGCCCTCGACTGCGGCCGCGCGGCGATTGCCGTTCTCTTCGACGATCACCACGTAACCACCCGGGACCAGCTGGCCCAGCAGCGGCTCGTGGTTGGCCAGGACTCCCAGCTCGCCGACGGTCGTCTGCGCGATCAGGAACGTGGCCTCGCCCGAGTACAGGCTCGAATCCGCGGAGACAACCTCCACGTGGAAGGACTTCTCAGCCATGGATTACCGCTACTTTCCGGCGATCTTGGCGGCGGCGGCCTCCACGTCGTCGAGTCCACCGCAGCTGTTGAACGCCTGCTCGGGCAGGTGGTCGAACTCGCCCTTGGCGACACGGTCGAATGCCTCGATGGTGTCCGCGAGCGGGACGACCGAGCCCTTCTGACCGGTGAACTTCTCGGCGACGAGGAAGTTCTGGCCGAGGAACTTCTGGATACGGCGAGCACGCTGCACCGTGACCTTGTCCTCTTCGGAGAGCTCGTCCATACCGAGGATGGCGATGATGTCCTGCAGCTCCTTGTACTTCTGCAGGATTCGCTTGACCTCGTTGGCGACACGGAAGTGCTCGTCGCCCACGATCGAGGCCTCGAGGATGCGCGAGGTCGACGTCAGCGGGTCCACGGCAGGGTAGATACCCAGCTGCGAGATCGGACGCGAGAGCTCGGTGGTCGCATCGAGGTGCGCGAAGGTGGTCGCCGGCGCCGGGTCGGTGTAGTCGTCGGCGGGGACGTAGATCGCCTGCAGCGAGGTGATCGAGCGGCCCTTGGTCGAGGTGATGCGCTCCTGGAGCTCGCCCATCTCGTCGGCCAGGGTCGGCTGGTAACCCACCGCGGACGGCATACGGCCGAGGAGGGTCGAGACCTCCGAGCCCGCCTGCGTGAAGCGGAAGATGTTGTCGATGAACAGCAGCACGTCCTGGTGCTTCACATCGCGGAAGTACTCCGCCATGGTCAGCGCCGACAGAGCCACGCGCATACGCGTGCCCGGCGGCTCGTCCATCTGGCCGAACACCAAGGCGGTGTCCTGGAGAACGCCCATCTCCTCCATCTCGAGGTGGAGGTCGGTGCCCTCACGGGTGCGCTCACCGACGCCGGCGAACACCGAGGTGCCGGAGAACTCACGCGCGATACGCGTGATCATCTCCTGGATGAGGACGGTCTTGCCGACGCCCGCACCACCGAACAGACCGATCTTGCCGCCCTTCACGTACGGGGTCAGCAGGTCGATGACCTTGATGCCGGTCTCGAGGATCTCGGTCTTGCCCTCGAGCTCGTCGAAGGCCGGCGGCTTGCGGTGGATGCTCCACTGCTCGCCGTCGCGACCCAGGCCGGGGCTGTCGAGGCAGTCGCCGAGGGCGTTGAAGACGTGGCCCTTCACGACGTCGCCGACCGGCACGACGATCGACTTGCCGGTGTCGGAGACGGACGCGCCGCGGACCAGACCGTCGGTGGGCTGCATCGAGATGGTGCGCACCAGGTTGTCACCGAGGTGCTGAGCGACCTCGAGGGTCAGGGTCTTGGCGACCGAGGAGAGAGTGACCTCGGCGTGCAGGGCGTTGAACAGTTCGGGGATCGAGCCCCGCGGGAACTCCACGTCGACCACGGGGCCGATGATGCGGACAACCCGCCCATCGGCGGAACCCGCCGACTGCGCGGAGGGGGTTTCTACTGCTGCGGTCATGGTGCTTGGGTCACTTCCTCTTGATCGAAGTATTGGGTCTCGTCGTCGTGCTTGGTCGGCGCATCCGGCTAGTTCGCCAGGGCGCTCGAACCGCCGACGATCTCGCTGATTTCCTGGGTGATCTGAGCCTGGCGGAGCTGGTTGGCCTCACGCGACAGCGTCTTGGCCAATTCCTCGGCGTTGTCGGTGGCCGCCTTCATGGCGGTACGGCGAGCCGCAGACTCCGACGCGGCCGAATCCAGCAGCGCCGCGTAGACCCGCGTGGTCACATACTTCGGCAGCAGAGCGTCGAGAAGGGTCTCGGCGCCCGGCTCGAAGGTGTAGTTGCGCG
The DNA here is from genome assembly GCF_000332995.1 of Gordonia amicalis NBRC 100051 = JCM 11271. Taxonomy (GTDB): domain Bacteria; phylum Actinomycetota; class Actinomycetes; order Mycobacteriales; family Mycobacteriaceae; genus Gordonia; species Gordonia amicalis. Next base: position 87,118 of record NZ_BANS01000028.1, on the reverse strand, counting down.
ACGGCTTGTCGTCGGAGGAATCGGTGTCCTCCGAGACGACCAGAGGCGCCACGCGACGAACCTCCGGCACCTGCGACAGCATCGACTGGAACCGGGTGTACACCAGGTGCAGTTCGTCGACACCCTCGAGGCTGCCGTCCCCACCGGGACGCTCGACCTCGACACCCGAACCCGCCACGAACAGGTCCACGAGGAACCCGGTCGCGGTGGAGGCGTCGGAGTACTTCGGCGACTCGGAGAAGCCGGTCCAGGAATCCTCGACGGTGAGGCCGCGGAAGTTGAAGAATCCGACGCCCTTTCGGCCCATCACGAACAGGACGGCTTCTTTGCCCTCGTCGCGCAGCAGCGAGATGAGTTCCCGCGTCGCCTTGAGGACGTTCGCGTTGTAACCACCGCACATGCCGCGGTCGCTGGTGACCACCAGGATCGCCGCACGCTTGGGGTTCTCACGCTCGGTCAGCAGCGGGTTGTCCAGTGTCCCCGCGTGACTCGCCAACTCGGAGAGGACCGTGGTCATCTCTTCCGAGTACGGCTTGGCCGCGGCGACACGACCCTGGGCCTTGGTGATGCGCGAGGTCGCGATCAGTTCCTGAGCCTTGGTGATCTTCTTGGTCGACTGGACCGACCGGATGCGTGAGCGCAGCTCACGAATGCTGGCCACTAGCCCTCACCCCTTCCTTAGCGCAATGTCCGTTGACGTCTGAGATCACTTGCGGATCTTGATCTCTTCGTTCTCGACGTCCTCGGCATCCATTGCCTCGGCCTCGGCCTCGTTGACCACGCGCTTGCCGTCGTGGGTGAGGTAGCTGTTCTTGAACTTGTTGGTCTCGGCGACGAGGGACTCCGCCTGGTCGTCGGACAGCACCTTGCCGCCGGCGATCGAGTCGTAGACACCCTTGGCTGCGTGATGCAGGTGGCTGAGCAGCTGCGTCTCGAAGTTGCGGACGTCGTCGACCGGGACCGAGTCGTAGTGACCCTCACCGCAGAGGTAGATCGAGACGATCTCGTCCTCGACGGAGAAGGGGCTGTACTGGTCCTGCTTGAGCATCTCGACCCAGCGGGCGCCGCGCTCGAGCTGAGCCTTGGACGCATCGTCGAGGTCGGACGCGAAGGCCGAGAAGGCTTCCAGCTCACGGAACTGTGCGAGCTCCAGACGCAGCGAACCCGAGACCTTCTTCAGGCCCTTGGTCTGAGCGGCACCACCGACGCGCGACACCGAGGTACCGACGTTGATGGCGGGACGGACACCCTTGTTGAAGAGGTCCGACTCGAGGAAGACCTGACCGTCGGTGATCGAGATGACGTTGGTCGGGATGAACGCCGAGACGTCGTTGGCCTTGGTCTCGATGATCGGCAGACCGGTCATCGAACCGCCGCCCATCTCCTCGGAGAGCTTGGCGCAACGCTCCAGCAGGCGCGAGTGCAAGTAGAAGACGTCACCGGGGTATGCCTCACGACCCGGCGGACGACGCAGCAGCAGCGAGATGGCGCGGTAGGCCTCGGCCTGCTTGGTCAGGTCGTCGAACACGATGAGGACGTGCTTGCCCTGGTACATCCAGTGCTGGCCGATGGCCGAACCGGTGTACGGAGCCAGCCACTTGAAGCCGGCCGAGTCAGAGGCAGGAGCCGCGACGATGGTGGTGTACTCCATCGCGCCGGCCTCTTCGAGAGCGGTCTTGACGCCGGCGATGGTCGAGCCCTTCTGACCGATCGCGACGTAGATGCAGCGAACCTGCTTGCTCGGGTCGCCGGTCTCCCAGTTGGCCTTCTGGTTCAGGATGGCGTCGATGCAGACCGCGGTCTTACCGGTCTTGCGGTCGCCGATGACCAGCTGGCGCTGTCCGCGGCCGATGGCGGTCATCGCGTCGATGGCCTTGATACCGGTGGCGAGGGACTCCTCGACCGGCTGGCGCTCGAGCACCGAGGCGGCCTGGAGCTCGAGGACGCGCTGCTCCTCGGCCTCGATGTCACCGAGACCGTCGATCGGCGCACCCAGCGGGTCGACGACGCGGCCCAGGAACTTGTCGCCGACGGGGACCGAGAGCACGTCGCCGGTACGACTGACCTGCTGGCCCTCTTCCAGCGACTCGTAGTCACCGAGGATGACGGCGCCGATCTCGTCCTCGTCGAGGTTCAGGGCCACGCCGAGCACGCCGCCCTCGAACTGCAGCAGCTCGTTGGCCATCGCGCCGGGCAGTCCGCTGACGTGCGCGATACCGTCCGATGTGTCGGTGACGATGCCCACCTCCTCGCGGGAGGCATCGGCATCGAACGATGAGACATACTGCTCGATCGCTCCCTTAATCTCGTCTGGTGAGATCGTCAACTCCGCCATTGGTACTCGTCTTTCTTGCTCAGTCCGGCTGGTGTTTGGGGGGTATTCGCTGGATGTGGTCGGTCAGGGTCTAGCTGGGCAGGCTCTCGGCCGCCTTCGCCAGGCGTGTGGCCACATCGGCCTCGATCACCTCGTCGCCGACGGAGATCCGGAGGCCGCCGAGGATGTCGGGATCGATCTCGGTCTGCACCGAGATGGTGCGTCCGTAGATGGTGCCGAGCACGGAGGCCAGACGCGTGGTCTGGGACTCCGACACCGGGGCTGCCGAGACCACGTGGGCCACGGACTCGCCACGGCGTGCCGCCGCCAGCTCGGCGAGCTGATCGAAAGCCACATCGGCCGGCTGGCCCTGTAGCAGTTCGACGGAGTGGGCCAGCAGGATCCAGGACAGTTTCCCGACCTTCTCCCCCACCAGCGAGCGCAGCAGCTCCGCGCGCTTTCCACCATCATGGCTGTGGTCGGAGAGCAGCGAGGCCAACTGCGGGTTCTGGTCGATCAGTCGGGCAACGGAGAACAGTTCGTTCTCGGTCTGCTCGATGACGCCATCACGCTCGGAGGCGGCCAGCACGATCAGTGCGTTCTGACGACGCAGAGCGGCGGAGAAGTCGGCCGACGATGACCAGCGCTGCTTCACCGCGGCGCTCAGGACCTCGACCACGATCGGCGAGACCTTGCCGCCGAAGAGGTTCTCGACGAGCTTGACCTGGCCGGTGGTGTTGTCCTCGTCCTCGGTGAGTCGCTTGCGCAGCACCGGGTTGGTGTCGAGCAGGCGGATGACCTCGGTCAGCTCGTCGCTGGCCTTCACCAGGGCGTCGCTGTCGAGCGACGACGCCGAGGAGTCGAACGCCGACGAGACGGCGAGAGCGGCCTCGCGGCTCGTGGCGCGCATCGAGTGCAGGCCGATCAGGTCCACGCTGCGGGTGACCAGGTCCGAGGGCCCGCCGGCCGACATGGACTCCAGTTCCTCGATGACCCGGTCGATGCTTTCCGACTGTGCCTTCGAGTCCGCGAGGTGGGACCGGACGAGCTTGGACGCCCCGTCGATCGCGGTCAGACCGAGATCGTTGCGCAGCGACCGAACAAGCGAAGCCCGGTTGAGCTCGGTCTGCGAACGACCGTGCTCGGTGATCCGCTTCACCTCGGATTCGATCTGGGCGACGAGATCCTGCTTGATGTTCTCGGCGTCCCGGACCGCGCCCTTGTGCAGCTCCTCGGCCTCGGCCTTGGCCTCTGCCAGGGCTCGCTCATGAGCGGCCTGTGCATCGGCGACCCGGGCCTTGGCTGCCTCGCTCTCGGTGACCTGCTCAGCGATGGCTTCCTTCTGCGCGGTCACCGCCTTCGAGAGCACGGGTCGCACGAACTTCCAGAAGAGGAAGACGATGATCGCGAGCCCGATCAGGTTTCCAATGACGATGTCCACTTACTTCACCGTTCCTGTCGACTCGTACGCCGCCGACTCCGAGGACGGCGACACATTGGTACCGAGCACACGGCTCGCGAGCACGGCCGACAACGAGTCGACGTCGCGACGAGCGGTCTCCGCGGCCCGCTCGCCTTCCGCCTTCAACTGCTCGGCGGTCTTGGCGATCGCAGCGTCGGCTTCTGCCGTGGCACGCTTCTTTGCCTCGGACAACTGCTCGTTGCCCTCGGCGCGTGCCTGATCCCGGATACCGGTGGCGTCCGCCCGGGCCTCCTTGAGAGCGGCCCGGTATCCGGTGTCGGCATCCTCGTAGCTCGCCGCAGCGGCCCGGTTGTCCTCGGCGGTCTTCGCGACCAGGGCCTCACGGTCCTCGAGCACCTTGAGGATCGGCGGCACGACCATCGTCCGGATCACGAGGAAGACGATGACGAAGATGGCCAGGCACACGAAGAACGTGCCATTGGGGATGAGGAAGTTTCCTGCGGCGAGATTCATTGTGCGGATGTTCCCTTGATCCTTGGGACCCGGTCAGCGACCGGGATTAAGACTGGCCGGTGATCGGGGTGGCGAAGACGAAGAGCGCCATGAACGCCAGGTTGATGAAGTACGCAGCCTCGACCAGACCCACAGTGATGAAGAACGGGGTGAACAGGCGGCCCTGTGCCTCGGGCTGACGTGCGATGCCCGCGATCAACTGAGCGCCGGCGAGGCCGTCACCGATACCGGCACCGATCGCGCCGCCACCCATGATGAGGCCGCCACCGATCAACGCACCCAGACCAATCAGATTGGGATCCATTGAGAACTTTCCTTTCGGGTGAAACTGACACTGCACGTGTCAGGTCTTTGCTCCCGGCGCGGCAGACACCGGCCGGGTTCGTACTAGTGGTGGTCTTCGTCCAGCTCCATGGCCTGACTGAAGTACAGGACCGTCAGCAGCGAGAAGATGAACGCCTGGATCAGACCGACGAACAGGTCGAAGGACTTCCAGAGTGCATTCGGCGCCCACATGATGTAGGCGGGCATCAGCGCGATGAGCGCAACCATGATGCCGCCGGCGAACATGTTGCCGAAAAGACGGAGGGAGAGCGAGACGGGCTTGGCGATCTCCTCGATGATGTTCACCGGGGCGATGGCGACCGAGTGTCCCTTCACCAGCTTCACCGGGTGACCGATGAGACCGCGTCGCTTGACGCCTGCCGCGTGGTACCAGACGAAGACGAAGAGTGCGAGCGCGTAGACGAAGTTCGCATCGCTGGCCGGCGGCTTGAGCCATTCACTGGTGCCGTGCTCGGTCCCGTACTGCGACGGGATGATCGACAGCCAGTTGGCGACCAGGATGTAGGTGAACAGCGTGACGGCCAGCGGCAGAACGAAGCCCGCGATCTTCATGCCGATCGCGCTCTCGATCTGGTTGCGCATCTGGACGGTGATGACCTCGAAGTACAGCTGAACAGAGTTCGGCTTGCTCGAGGTCATCTTGAAGCGCACGAAGAAGGCGAGGGCGATGACGATGACCGCCGCAACGGCACTGCCGATGACCGTGTCGAGGTTGACGGTCATCCCGAGCCACTCGACCTCGATGTGGTGGCCGACCTCGATCGCCGACTCTGACGACTCCTCTGCCGACTCGGCCAGGTAAGACAAGACGGTCATAGCTGCTTACGAAGTCCTTTCATCACCGGAATCACCGTGTTCAGCACCAGGATGACCTGGCCGATGGCGAGTCCGAACATCGCGCCCAGCCCGTCGGGCCGGACCAGGAAGGCCGCCACCAATGCGAGGAGCGTGATAGCCCCGAGGCGGTATGCCGAATTGAGAGCGAGCAGTTTCTTACGGGGGTTCTCTGCGGTCGCCACGTTGTCGACCGCGCGGATGACCAGCTTGGTGTTGACGAACATCAGCACGACACCGGCGAGGAAGAACACGGCGAACCAGGGGTGGCCCAGAACGACGGCGAGCACACCCACCACGACGGTCGCAACCGCCGCGATGATCCCGGGCCGGACGAGACCGGTCGGGGCAGCGGGATAGTACGACGTCGAGTCGGGGACGGTGGTGCTCATTCGCCTCTCCTCAACTAGGGGATCCTGTAACCCGCAGGCACAGGGCAACGCGCGTGCGATCAGCTGGTATGGCCGAACGTAAGCTCGCGGTTTTCTGTGACACTACCAACACCGGATGACGCGCAGCCCAGGGGGTGTGCACCTCGCCGGGGAGGTGGAGCGCCGACGGCGTCACGGCGTTCGCCCTCCGGAGTTCCGAAGTGCCACCGCCAGACCGACGTCGACCTACTACACGAGATAGTACACGAGTTTTACTGTCCCCTTACCAAGGGGCGGTCAGTGCTGGATGCGCCTCGCGCACAGCAGCATACGCACACGTCAGCGGAAGGCCTTCGTCGCGGTGCGCAGCTCCGCGAACCGGCGATGCAGACGAGGCGCCATGGTGACCAGCAGCGCCACCACCAGACCCGCCCCGAACATCGGCGCGACCACCGAGAGCGGGAACAGCGTGCTCGCCGCGGCGGAGAACGCCAGGACGCCCACCCAGAGATAGATGATCAGCGCGACGCGCCGCTGGGAGTGTCCGAGCTCGAGCAGCCGGTGGTGCAGGTGCATCTTGTCGGGGGTGTAGAAACCGACGCCCGCCCGCGTCCGGCGGATCACCGCGAGGAGCATGTCGAGCATCGGGATGAAGACCACGGCGGCCACCAGGATCAGCGGTGACAGCAGGGTGAAGATGTCCGCCGGTCCGTAGGCGTTCACCGCGATGCGACCCGACGCGCTCGTCGACGCGGCGGCCAGCATCAGCCCGATCAGCATCGCGCCCGAGTCGCCCATGAAGATGCGGGCGGGCGAGAAGTTGTGCGGCAGGAATCCGAGGCAGGCGCCGGCGAGGGCGACGGCGATGAGCGCCGGCGGATAGTAGCTGACGTCACCGCCCTGGTCGCGGAGCAGACCGAGGGAGAACATGCAGATCGCTGACGCGGCGATGAGTCCCAGCCCGGCAGCCAGACCATCCAGGCCGTCGACGAAGTTGATCGCGTTGATCGTCGCCACCGTGACGGCCACCGTGAGCAGGCCTGCCTGCAGTGGATCCAGCACGAGGGTCCCGATGTCGGCGAACGGCACGGGCACCTGGATCCAGGAGATGCCGAGGAGCACCAGGACCCCGGCGGCGGTCAGCTGTCCGACGAACTTCGTCAGGGCATCCAGACCCCACCGGTCGTCGACGACACCGACGAGGACGATCACGGTCCCCGCGGTGATGACCGCGGTCAGGTCCGTGGTGTAGGCGAAGCCCCGATTGAGTGCGGGCAGGTTGGCGGCGAGCGCGATACCGGCCACCACCCCGCCGAACATGCCGAGGCCTCCGAGCCGCGGGGTCGGGATGACATGGACGTCGCGCACACGCGGCACGGCGACCGCACCGGCCTTGATCGCGAACACGCGCACTGCCGAGGTCAGCAGATACGTCATCGCGGCGGCGGTGAGACCGACGAGCAGCAACTCGCGCAGCGGGACACCGGCCCCTCCCCCGTCGGTCGCGGCCGCGAGCACCACCGGGGCGGCCTCGATCATCGGCTCACCACCCGGTCTGTGGAGGTCGCTCGGGACGTCTCGGACACCCGGACAACGCTACCCGCATGCCAGGTCGCTGATCTCACGGTGGATCCGATCGTGCGTCGAGAGGTCCTCGGTCGACAGCGCTGCCAGCATCGCGTCGGCGACGGCCGGGATCATGTCCGCCGTCAGGCCCCGGGAGGTGGCCGCGGGGGTCCCGATCCGGATGCCCGATCCCTCTGAGACGGAACGTTCGTCGAACGGCAGGACCGCTTTGTCGACCACGATCCCGGACCTGTTGAGCCGATCCTGCGCCGCGGACCCCGAGATACCGAGCGCGGACACGTCGACCACCGCGAGATGGGTGTCGGTGCCCCCGGAGACGACGCGCAGCCCTCGTTCCGTCAGGGCGTCGGCGAGCCTGCGCGCATTGTCGGCGGTCGCCCGCACGTAGGACGCGAAGTCCGCGGTGCCCGCGTCGTGGAAGGTGACCGCCTTGGCGGCGATCGCGTGCATGGACGGACCGCCCTGGACGAACGGGTGAACGGCCTTGAGCAGCGCGTCGGAGTGCTCGGCGCGGCCCAGGATGACCCCGCCGCGCGGTCCGCGGAACACCTTGTTGGTGGAGAAGGTGACGACGTCGGCGTACGGAACCGGCGACGGGAGCAGACCGGCGGCCACGTGACCGGCGAGATGCGCCGCGTCGACCAGCAGGATGCACTCGGCCTCGTCGGCGATCGCCCGCAGGAGCGGATAGTCGAAGGACCGCGAATACGACGTGGCGCCCGCGACGAGGATCCGCGGCCGGTGCACCAGGGCGAGTTCCCTGACCTGGTCGTAGTCGATGTACTCGTCCTCGCGGCGGACCTCGTAGTGCAGGGGCGAGAACCATCGTCCGGAGAAGTTGGCGCGCGAACCGTGGGTCTGATGACCGCCGTGCTCGAGGCGCAGGGCGAGCACCGGATCGCCGGGCTGGGCGAACGCGGCGTAGACGGCGAGATTCGTCGCACTCCCCGACAGCGGCTGGACATCGACGTGACCGGCCCCGAAGAGGTCCCGCGCCCGGCCGATCGCGAGTTCCTCGAGTTCGTCGGCGACCTCGCATCCGCCGTGATAGCGCGAGCCGGGCCGTCCCTCGGCGTACTTCGCGTCGAAGGCCGAGGCCATCGCGGCACGTACGCCCGGCGTGGGCTCGGTCTCGCTCGCGAGCAACTGCAGCCACGAGCGCCGGCGCGTCGACTCCCGGTCGATCAGCGCGTCGACCCGCGGGTCACCCGTCGAACCGGTGCCCGGCGGCATCTCACCCACGCAGCGAGGCGGGATCGACGTCGAGGACCTCGGCCACGGCCTCGGCCGTGATGGCACCTTCGCGCAGGATGCGCGGCTGTGCACCCGAGACGTCGACGATCGTCGACGCCTGTGCGACCGGCGCGGGTCCGCCGTCGAGGTAGACCGAGATCTCGTCGCCGAGTTGTTCACGGGCCTCGTCGACGGTGGTGGCGGGCGGACGGCCCGACACGTTCGCGCTCGAGACCGCCATCGGCCCGACCTCGCGCAACAGCTCGATCGCGACCGGATGCAGCGGCATGCGCAGCATCACTGTGCCATCGGTGTCACCGAGATCCCAGGCCAGCGAAGGAGCTTGTCGGACAACGAGACTCAGACCGCCCGGCCAGAACGCCTCGATCAGGTCGCGGGCGGCCTGCGGGACGGACAGCACGAGCCCGTCGATCGAGTGCCAGGAACCCACGAGGACCGGCACGGGCATGTCCCGGCCACGGTGTTTGGCCGCGAGCAGCGAGCCGACGGCGTCGGAATCGAAGGCGTCGCAACCGACTCCGTACAGGGTGTCGGTGGGGACCACCACCAGGCGTCCCGCCTTCGCCGCTCCGACGGCCGCGCGAATGCCCGCCGAACGGCTCTGCGGATCGTTGCAGTCGAAAACAATGCTCACGCGACCATCCTGTCATGCCGCCGGTCGGGATCCCCCGCGAGACGCGCCTCAGGCGATCCGGCGCGCGGTCACGAAGCGAGGACGGCCCGCCAGATCGGTGTGGGCGGTCACCTCGTCGAATGCGCCATGGGCGCGCAGACAGTCGACGACGGCGTCGGAGGTCGTGTCGTCGTGTTCGATCCCGACGACACCACCCGCGGTGAGCATGGTCGCGATGACCGGCACCATCGGGATGATCACGCTCATGCCGTCGTCGCCGGCGAAGACGGCGCGCTCCGGATCATGGTCCACCTCGGGACCGACCGCCGACCGCCGCGGCACGTAGGGCGGATTGGTCACGACGACCGAGACACTCCCCGCCGGTATGACCCGGCCGATCTGCGCAGCGTCGGTGACGTCGGCGGCGAACACGTCGATCCGCTCCCGGACCGCCTCCGGCGTATCGGACACGTTGCGCCGCAGCCACTTCAGGGCGTCATCAGATATCTCGACGGCCGCCACACGCGCGGACCCGACCATTGTCGCCAGGGCGATGGCCAGGGCACCGCTACCGCTGCACAGATCGACGATCCGCAGCGGAGCCGCCATTGTCGCGGCGGCCGACACCGCCCATTCGAGCAGGAACTCGGTCTCCGGCCGCGGGATGAACACACCCGGCCCGACGGCGAGCTCGATCGGACCGAAGGCCGCGGTACCGACGATGTGCTGCAACGGTATTCGATGCGCCCGCTGATCGATTGCCGCCCGGAACTCGCGCACGTGCGCGTCGTCGATCGTGTCGATGACGATCAGCCGCCCGGGGTCACACGCGAGGACGTGCGCCATCAGCCATTCGGCGTCCCGCCGCGCCGAGTCGATCCCGGCGGCCGCCAGTTGTGCGATGGCGCCGCGGATTTCGTCGGCCACCCGGACCGGCGCGTCCGACATCGGGGTTATTCGGCTTCCATGCGGGCCTGGCGCTCGGCGGTGACGAGCGCGTCGAGCAGGTTGTCCATGTCCCCGGCGAGTACGGCATCGAGATTGTTCGCCTTGTATCCGATGCGGTGATCGGTGATGCGGTTCTCGGGAAAGTTGTAGGTACGGATGCGCTCGGAACGGTCGACGGTGCGGATCTGCGCGGCGCGACCCTCGGCGGCCGCGGCCTCGGCCTCCTCCTCCGCCGCCGACTGGAGACGGGCGGCGAGGACCTGCATCGCGCGGGCCTTGTTCTGGAGCTGCGACCGCTCGTTCTGACAGGTCACGACGATACCGGTGGGCAGGTGGGTGATACGCACCGCCGAGTCGGTGGTGTTGACGCCCTGACCGCCCTTGCCCGACGATCGGTAGACGTCGATGCGCAGGTCGGATTCGTCGATCGCGACCTCGGCCACCTCTTCGGGCTCGGGATAGATGAGCACCCCCGCCGCCGAGGTGTGGATACGTCCCTGGGACTCGGTCACGGGCACTCGCTGCACGCGGTGCACGCCGCCCTCGAACTTGAGGCGCGACCACACGCCGTCCCGGACCGTCTCCTTGGACTTGATCGACAGGGTCGCCTCTTTGTAGCCGCCCAGGTCGGATTCGGTGACGCCGAGGATCTGCACCTTCCAGCCGTGCCGCTCGCAGTACTTGAGGTACATGCGTGCGAGGTCGGAGGCGAACAGCGCCGATTCCTCGCCGCCGGCGCCGGACTTGATCTCGAGCACCACGTCGTCGCTGTCGTGCGGATCCCGGGGGGCGAGGAGATCGGTGAGCGTCGCGTCGAGCTCCTCGACGGTCGCCTCGAGGGCGGGGAGCTCGGCGGCGAACGACGCATCATCCGCGGCGAGTTCACGCGCCGCCTCGAGGTCCTCGCGGGCCGCCTTGAGCTTGTTGTAGGTCGCCATCACCGGGGCGAGCTCGGCGAATCGCTTCCCGACACGGCGAGCGGCGGCCGGGTCGTCGTGAAGCGAGGGGTCGGACAGCTGACGCTCGAGACCGGAGTGCTCGGCCAGGATGTCATCGATGGCCGACGGACTCTGCGTACTCACTGCGAACCTCACTTGTAGAGACGGAACTCACCGCCGAAGAGTGCTTCGGCACGAGACCTGGAAATCGGGCGATGACGACCAAACACAAACGACGCCCGTCCCGACTCGGCGTCGGGCGGGCGTCGCAGCGTGGTCTACTTGGCGCGCTTGCCGTAGCGCTTCTCGAACCGGGCGACACGGCCGCCGGTGTCGAGGATCTTCTGCTTGCCCGTGTAGAACGGGTGGCACTGCGAGCAGACTTCGACATTGATACGACCGTTGGCAGCGGTGCTGCGGGTCTCGAACGTGTTGCCGCAGCCGCAGACGACGGTGGTCGCCGCGTACTCGGGGTGGATTCCCTGCTTCATGTCTGGTGCGTCCCTTTCTGTGGTCGCCGGGTCACCGTCGCCTCTCGACGGTGTGAACCGGAACCGGACTCGACCGCTCAGTATGCCATGTGCGCGGTTCACGACGGAAATCGTGGACGCGGCGGCCGCAGGTTGGTCAACGGCATGGCCACCGGATTGATTCCCGGGCGAACATCACACCCCGAGGGGGTCGTAAGGGTGCCCTAAAGATAGTACGGTGGCCGACGGCCAACCCGCCGCGCCCCACCGTCTGCGACCACGAAGGATCCTCGATGTACGACGCCGCTCCGGCCGGTACCGGCACGCCACTGCGCACCACCCCGGATGAGTCGTCGACGTCGCGGACCGCGCCCGCACGGCGCAAGCCGGTCCGGTCGCCGTGGAACCGCCGGAACCCGTACCCCGCGACGATCCTGACCAACACCGTGCTGTCGGGTCCGGGATCGGCCAAGGAGGTGCGGCACCTCGAGATCTCCCTGGGCGACAGCGGGATCACCTACGAACCGGGCGACGGCATCGGCATCACCCCGGTCAACGACCCCGCCCTGGTGGATCTCCTCCTCGAGCGCCTGGGCGCGGCCGGCGACGAGATCATCGCCGACCGCAAGGGCACCTACAGCCTGCGTGAGTCCCTCGCCACGCGCTACGAGATCGGCTGCCCGTCGAAGTATCTCGCCAAGGCGGTGGCCGAACGTACGGGCCATGAGCAGCTGACCCGTCTGATCGAGGCCGGTGACGCACAGGCGCTCGACACGTGGCTCCGCGGCCGCGACGTCCTCGACCTGCTGAACATCGATCCCACCCTGACGTTCGCACCCGAGGAACTCCTCGAGGAGCTCAGCCCCCTCGCCCACCGCGAGTACTCGATCTCCTCCAGCCCGACGGTCCATGCGGGAACCGTGCACATCACGATGGCGACCGTGCGTTACGTCGCCGATGATCGCGAGCGCGGCGGTGTCTGCTCGACGCACCTCGCCGACCGCTGTGCACCCGGCGACACGGTGAACGTCTTCATCACCCCCAACAAGACCTTCCGGCTCCCCGACGACGAGGCGCCGGCCATCATGATCGGCCCGGGGACCGGCATCGCGCCGTTCCGCGGCTTCCTCCACCACCGTGCGGCCACCGGTTCGACCGGATCGAACTGGCTCTTCTTCGGTGACCAGCACCGCGACACCGACTACCTCTACGCCGACGAGATCGATCGGTTCGTCACCGACGGCCTGCTGGACCGCCTGGACCTGGCCTTCTCCCGGGACCAGGACCACAAGGTCTACGTGCAGGACCGGATGCGCGAGAACGGTGCGGATCTGTTCGCCTGGCTCGAGAAGGGCGCCCACGTGTACGTGTGCGGTGATGCCGCCACGATGGCCGGCGACGTCGACGCCGCCCTGCACGAGATCGTCGCCCAGCACGGCGGTGTCGACTCCGACGGCGCTCGTGACTACGTCGACGCGCTCCGCGCCGCGGGCCGCTACGCTCGCGACGTCTACTGAGCCGACGCGAGATCGACGCACCGTGCCCGACCCCACCGATCCGACACGACCGAGCGACCTCGAAACCCTGCTCGGCACACCTGGTTTCGGCGCCTCCTCGATCAGTTCAGACATCGACGGCATCGCCGCCCGACTCCCCTCGCTCGCCGAGGTCGTCGGTGTCACGGTCGCCGGACCGGTGATCATGAACGCGATCGGGGTGCACGGGGTCCCGACGTCGCCGGGCGGGCCGCTCCACGTCGGCGACGAGCAGATCTCCTTGCGGCTCAACCCCTCCCGGTTGTCCTCGACCCTTCGGACCGACCCGTCTGCGCTTGTGCCGCCCACGCTGCGACTGTTCGACTTGCTCGGCAACACCGCGCACGCGACGTACCTGACCGAGAACTCCGACCGCCTCGCCTTCGAGTCATTGTCCCTGGCCACGTCGGTATCGGCCGGCCACCGCCCGGACCCCGCTGCCGCGCCGGCGTTCGTGGGCCCGGAGTACATCCCGGACGCCCTGCCCGACCGCCACGACGACCAGATCGGGCTCTTCGACTCGATTCTGCTCGACGGCGGCACCTCCCGGCTTCGGTCGCTGACGCAGGGACATGGCGCACGTGGCATCCGTGTCGACACCCGCCGCGTCATCGGCGCGCTCGAACACGCCGCCCTGCTCGGGATGACGGTCACCGTCGCGGCCGCGGCTCCGGGATGCATGCAGATGCGCCAGGACCGGCTCGACGGCGCTCGCGAACACCGCGGGCAGATGGTGCTCGCGTCCGGCAGGTCTCGGGTGATGGTCGACTTCAACCACGTCGAGCAGTGCTGGGTCACCTGGTCGCAGGGCGCCTGCGGCCCGACCGCGGCCGTCGAGATCTACGACCGGCGCTCACGCTGCTGCCTGGTCGTCACGCACACGGGAGCCGTTCCCCGCGCAGCGTCGGAATCGTGGGATCACCTGACCGGCGATCTGGCCTCCTGACCCTTCGATACGCTCGCAAGCTCGCTACTCAGGGAGCAAGCACACACAAACCAGACGGGCCCCGTCCCGCGTGATGCGAGACGGGGCCCGTCGGTCGGTTGCTGTTCGCCGACTGCGCGTCGTCAGTCGTCGTTGCCGCCGGCTCCCGGCGCGGTCTTCTGGACCGACATCAGGAACTCGATGTTCGTCTTGGTCTTCTTGAGCTGACTGATCAGAAGGTCGATCGCCTGCTGCGAATCGAGCCCGGACAGCAGACGACGCAGCTTGTGCACGATCGCGAACTCATCCGGCGAGAGCAGGAGTTCGTCCTTGCGGGTACCCGACGGATTGACGTCGACCGCGGGGAACACACGACGCTCGGAGATCTTGCGATCGAGCTTGAGCTCGGCATTGCCGGTGCCCTTGAACTCCTCGAAGATGACCGTGTCACCGGTCGAACCGGTCTCGACCATCGCGGTGGCGATGATGGTCAGCGACCCGCCGTTCTCGATGTTGCGCGCCGCACCGAGGAACCGCTTCGGGGGATACAGGGCGGTCGAATCGACACCACCGGAGAGGATTCGGCCCGACGCCGGCGACGCGTTGTTGTACGCGCGACCCAAACGGGTGATCGAGTCCAGAAGAACCACAACGTCTTTGCCGCTCTCGACGAGACGCTTGGCGCGCTCGATGGCGAGCTCGGCGACCGAGGTGTGGTCTGACGGCGGACGATCGAAGGTCGAGGCGATGACCTCACCCTTGACCGAGCGCTGCATGTCGGTGACCTCTTCGGGACGCTCGTCGACGAGGACCACCATGAGGTGACATTCCGGATTGTTCACCGTGATCGCGTTGGCGATGTCCTGGAGGATCGTCGTCTTACCGGCCTTCGGCGGCGAGACGATCAGTGCGCGCTGTCCCTTGCCGATCGGCATGATCAGGTCGATCACACGCGTCGACAGCCGATCCGGCGTGGTCTCCAGACGCAGCCGCTGATTCGGGTACAGCGGGGTCAGCTTGTTGAACTCCGGACGCTTCTTCGCGGCCTCCACGTCACCGCCGTTGACGGTGTCGAGGCGCACCAGCGGGTTGAACTTCTGGCGCTGGTTCTGCTGGTCACCCTCCCGCGGCACCTTGACCGCACCGGTGATGGCGTCGCCGCGTCGAAGTCCGTTCTTGCGCACCAGATTCATCGACACATAGACGTCGTTGGAGCCGGCGAGGTAACCCGAGGTCCGGACGAACGCGTAGTTGTCGAGCACGTCGAGGATGCCGGCGACGGGCTGCAACACGTCGTCTTCGGAGACCTGCGGCTCGTTCTGGGTGTCGCGGTCGCGCCCACGACGACGCTCGCGGAAACGACGTCCGCGGCGGCGACCACCGCCTTCGCCGTCGTCATCGCGATCGTCGCGGTTCGGACCGCCGCCGCGGTTCTGGCCGCCCTCGCGGTTCTGGCCGCCCTCGCGGTTCTGGTTGTCGCGGTTCTGACCACTCTCGCGGCTCTGGCCGCCCTCGCGGTTCTGGTTGTCCCGGTTCTGGTTGTCCCGGTTCTGGTTCCGGTTGCGGCGGTTGCGCTGCTCACTGCCTTCGGAGTCGCCGACCTTGGCTGATTCACCCGTGGCGTCGGCCTTCTGCTCGCCGCCCTTGGGCTGGTCGGCGTTCTGCTCACCCGCCTCCGGAGCCGTGGTCTTCTTGCCCGCGGAGCGGGGTGCCCGACCGGAATCGCCGTCACCGGCGGACTCGACGATCGACAGCTGCCCGTCCTCGGACGAGGCCTTGGCGCTGCGGCGCCTGGTCTCGGTGGCCTTGGTTTCCGCCTTGGCGTCGGCTGCCTTGACGTCGGCCGCCTTGGCGTCGACGTTCTTGACTTCGGGGCTCTTGGCCTCGGCCTTGGCGTCCGCACTCTTGCCGGCGGCACCGGACTGGCGCTCCTTGATGGCGGCGATCAAGTCGCCCTTGCGCATGCCGGACGTGCCCTTGATGCCGAGTTCACCGGCTACGGTCCGCAGTTCGCTGAGCACCATGCCGGACAGGCCGGTACGGGCTGCGCGAGCGCGTGTCTTGGCCGGTTGCCCCGAGTCAGGGCCGGCCGAACCCGCGGATTCCTGCTCGGCAGGTGCGGTGATCAGGTCCGTATCTGTCACGGAAGTCCTTTCGTTCCTCCCGCAGACGGAAGCTGCGTGAGGTCTACGTTTCCCTGCTGTGTACGCGAGGGAGTCCGTCCGCGTTGGACGGTGGGGGTGAACGGTCAGAGAGATGTTCGGTCCCGCTGCGAGCGTGCTCGGGAGCCACCCGCGCTTCGGCACCGTCGACAGAGACCCACGACCCCGGCCGGATACGATCGGTGTCACCGATCGGTGATGGATGAGAAGCACGGCAGGACAAGCCCGCGCGGCTAGACCAGAATATGTTAACCCCGTTCGCATGATAGGGGCAACACGCCGAAAGCGCCAAATGAGGCTCCGAATCGGAGGCTGTGGTCCTCGGCGAGACACCGCTGAACACCTCGTTCCCAACGCGCGTTGCCCGTCAGGTATTCCCCCCGGTCCCCGGAACGAAACGCTTCGGCGTGTGACGAGCGCTGCGACCTCAGCCCGCGCTGATGTCCACGCCGCCGGCGATGGCCACCGAGTGGGTGGTGAAGCCGAGTCCCTGGGCGAGTACCCGGATGTCGGCCGGGATCGGCGCGGTACCCAGCACCAGGACCGTGGGACCGGCGCCGGAGACCGTCGCGGCGTGGCCGCGTGCACGCAGTTCGGCGACGAGGTCGCTGGTCGGGACCATCGCCGACGCACGATAGGGCTGGTGCAACCGGTCCGCGGAGGCGGCCATGAGATTGCGCGGGTCCGAGGCCAGGGCCACGACGGCGAGCGCGGCGCGGCTCAGGTTGAAGACCGCGTCGGCGCGCGGCACCGCGTCCGGCAGAAGTCCACGGGTGAATGACGTCGACGACTCGGTGTCGGGGACGAAGACGGTCGCGCACACATCGGGATGCACCGACAGCCGGTGGGCGTGATACGAGTTCACCTCGTCGGCGGTGTCCGTCCAGGTGACGACGGCCGAACCGAGGACGCTCGCGGCGGCGTTGTCGGGGTGTCCCTCGAACTCACTGGACAACTGAACCAGTTCGTCGGTGGACAGGCCCACGCCGAATCCTGCGGCAGAGATCAGGCCGGACGCGGCGGCGAGGCCGGAGACCGCGGCCGCGGCCGAGGAACCGAGGCCCCGCGAATGCGGGATCTGGTTGATGCAGCGCAACTTCAGGCCCGGGGCGGACACTCCGGCGTGCGCGAGACCGTGATTGAGGGCACGCACCACGAGATGGGACTCGTCGCGGGGAACGTCGGCGGAGCCCTCCCCCTCGACGTCGAGAACGACCCCGGCCTCGACGGTTTCCACGATCACTTCGTCGTAGATGCCCAAAGCGATGCCCAGACAGTCGAATCCCGGTCCGAGGTTGGCACTCGACGCCGGCACCCGGACGCGCGTCGAGAGACCCACGGGTAGCTGTCGCGTCGCCACCCCGGGATCGGTCATCTCGCCGTTCTGCGTCATCTCCTCGACTCCGGCGGTCTCAGCCGACACCGAGGGCATTCGCCACTGCCACCGGATCGACCGGGATCGCCTCGACCTCGGGGATACCGGCCAGAGCCGTGTCCGGGTCCTTGAGACCGTTGCCGGTCACGGTGCACACCACGGTCGAGCCGGCCTCGATCCAGCCGTCGGCGCTTGCTGCGAGAAGCCCGGCCACGCTCGCTGCGGACGCCGGCTCCACGAAGACGCCTTCCTTGCCCGCGATCAGGCGGTAGGCCTCGAGCAGCTTCTCGTCGGTGGCCGCGCGGAACTGCCCGTTCGACTCCTCCTTGGCCGCGACGGCCTGGTTCCAGCTCGCGGGCGACCCGATGCGGATCGCGGTCGCGATGGTCTCCGGCTCCTTGACGGGAGCGCCGTTCACCAGCGGAGCCGCCCCGGCGGCCTGCACACCGAGCATGCGGGGCAGCGAGGACGACACGCCGTCGGCGTGGTACTCGGTGTAGCCCTTCCAGTAGGCCGTGATGTTGCCGGCGTTGCCGACCGGCAACGCGTGTACGTCGGGTGCGCGACCGAGGACGTCGACGATCTCGAAGGCGGCCGTCTTCTGCCCCTCGATGCGGGCCGGGTTGACCGAGTTCACGAGCTCGATCTCGTCGAACTCCGCGGTGGCCTTGCGCGCGAGCTCGAGGCAGTCGTCGAAGTTGCCCTGCACCTGGATGATCTTGGCGCCGTGCATGACCGCCTGCGCGAGCTTGCCCATCGCGATCTTGCCCTGCGGGATCAGGACGGCGCAGGTGATCCCGGCGCGGGTCGCATAGGCTGCCGCCGAGGCGGAGGTGTTGCCCGTCGAGGCGCACAGCACCGCGGTCTTGCCGTTGTTGACCGCGTTGCTCACGGCCATCGTCATGCCGCGGTCCTTGAACGAACCGGTCGGGTTGAGACCCTCGACCTTGAGGTAGACCTCACAACCGGTCAGCGACGACAGGTGCGGGGCGCTGATCAGCGGGGTGCCACCCTCGAGCAGGGTGACGACCTTCCAGTCGTCGGCGACGGGCAGCCGCGAACGGTATGCCTCGATCAGGCCGGGCCACGCGCGGTGCACGGGCGCAGAAGTCGCTTCAGTCATCGGTACCTTCCAATCGCAACACACTCGACACCTTGATGACGGCGTCCATGTCTTTTAGCGCCGCAACGCAATCCGACTGCGCGCGGTCGGGGGCCCGATGGGTCACCACGATCAGGCGGGCGTCGTCGCCTGCGCCTTCCTGGCGCACGGCGGCAATGCTGACCGACCGCTTCGTGAACTCACCGGCGACCTGGGCGAGCACGCCCGGACGGTCGGACACGCGCATCGAGATGTAGTAGCGGGTGAACACGTCGTCGATCGGTGCGATCGGCAACGAAGCGTAGGTCGATTCGAGTGGGCCACGACCGCCGTGGACGCGGTTGCGCGCCGCCATCACCATGTCACCGAGCACGGCCGACGCGGTGGGCGAACCACCGGCGCCCTGCCCGTAGAACATCAGCCGGCCGGCGTTCTCCGCCTCGACCACGACCGCGTTGAAGGCCCCGTTGACGGTGGCCAGCGGGTGGGTCAGCGGGATCAGCGCCGGGTACACACGCGCCGAGATCCGCTGCGAGCCATCGACGTCGCGTACGCGCTCGCAGATCGAGAGCAGCTTGATCGTGCAGTCGAACTTCTTGGCGGCGAGCAGGTCGGCCGCGGTGACCGAGGAGATGCCCTGACGGTGCACGTCGGCAGCGGTGACCCGGGTGTGGAAGGCGATCGACGCGAGGATCGCGGCCTTGGCCGCCGCGTCGTAACCCTCGACGTCGGCCGTCGGATCGGCCTCGGCGTATCCGAGACGACCCGCCTCGGCGAGCGCATCGGCGTAGTCGGCGCCGGTCTCGTCCATCGCCGAGAGGATGAAGTTGGTGGTGCCGTTGACGATCCCGGCGACGCGCTCCACCGTGTCGCCGGCCAGCGACTGCATGAGCGGGCGGACGACCGGGATGGCACCGGCGACCGCTGCCTCGAAGTACAGGTCGACCTTCGCCTCGGCGGCCGCGGTCGCGAGCTCGCCGGTGTACTCGGCGAGCAACGCCTTGTTGGCGGTCACGACCGACTTGCCGCTCTCGAGCGCGGAACGGATCAGCTCGCGGGCCGGGTCGATGCCACCCATGAGTTCGACGACGATGTCGACGTCGTCGCGCGCGACGAGCGCCGCGGGATCGTCGGTCAGCAACTCCTGCCCGATCTTGCGCGGCCGGTTGAGATCTCGCACCGCGACGCCGCGGATCTCCACGGGCGCGCCCACGCGCGATCGCAGGTCGTCGGCGTTCTCGGTGATGATCCGCACCACCTCTGCACCGACGTTGCCCATTCCGAGTACCGCCACCCCGATGGGTCGCACGGCATTCACCTCGCTTGTGTCGCTTGCGTTCTGGACGGATCCGGTCACGAGCCCACCTCCAGGCTGAGGAAGTCTTCGATGGTCTCGCGCCGCAGCATCAGGCGGGCCTTCCCATCGGACACGGCCACGACCGGCGGCCGCATGGTCATGTTGTAGCGGCTCGACATCGAGTAACAGTAGGCACCGGTGGCGGCGACCGCGATGAGGTCACCGGGGCCCAGGTCCTCCGGCAGCCAGCAATCCTTGATCACGATATCGCCACTCTCACAGTGCTTTCCGACGACGCGACAGACCACCGCGCGTGCGTCGGAGACCCGCGAGACCAGGCGGACGTCGTATTCGGCGTCGTAGAGCACCGTACGGATGTTGTCGCTCATGCCGCCGTCGACGGAGATGTAGCGGCGCACCGCGCCGCCGCCGATCTCCACATCCTTGACCGTGCCCACCCGATACAGCGTGATGGTGCCCGGCCCGGCGATCGCCCGGCCGGGTTCGACGGCGATGACCGGCATCGGCAGGCCCACGGCGGCGGACTCGCGGCGGACGATGTCGGCAAGGGTCTCCGCAACCTTCTGCACCGGCAGCGGACGCTCTTCCTCGAGGTACGAGATACCTAATCCCCCACCGAGATCCACGATCGAGATCTGCGAGGTCTTCTCGACGCCGAACTCGTCGACGACATCGTGCAGCAGCCCGAGGACGCGATGGGCGGCCAGCTCGAAGCCGTCCATGTCGAAGATCTGCGAGCCGATGTGGCTGTGCAGACCGACGAGGCGCAGGTTGTCGGCGGTGAAGACCCGTCGGATCGCCTCCATGGCGACGCCGCCGGCGAGGGAGAAGCCGAACTTCTGGTCCTCGTGGGCGGTCGAGATGAACTCGTGGGTGTGCGCCTCGACACCGACGGTGACGCGGACGAGCACGTCGGTGACGGCGCCCCGCTCACCGGAGATGGCGTCGAGCCGGTCGATCTCGATCATCGAGTCGAGCACCACGTGGCCGACACCGGCGTCGACCGCAGCGGCCAGCTCCTCAGGGCTCTTGTTGTTGCCGTGCAACGCGATTCGTTCGGCCGGGAAACCAGCGCGCAGGGCGATGGCGAGCTCGCCGCCGGTGCACACGTCCAGCGACAGTCCCTCGTCGGCGACCCAGCGGGCCACCTCGCTGCTCAGGAAGGCCTTCGACGCGTAGTGCACCCGGCCGTAGGGGCCGAACGCCGCCATCATGTCGCGGCACCGGGACCGGAAGTCCGCCTCGTCGACGATGAACGCCGGCGTCCCGAACTCGGCGGCCAGCTCGCTCACCGGCACGCCGGCGATGCGCAGCTCACCCGAGTCGTCGCGGGCGGCGTTGCGAGGCCACACCTGGGGCGGGATGGCGGCGAGGACGGCCGGATCGTTCGGCCGCTGCGCGAGATGCGGCGCGGCCAGCAGTTCGGCGTGCCGGGGTCCGGCCGGGTGCGCGCTCACATCTGCTCCGGAGCGCTGACGCCGACGAGCCCGAGACCGTTGGCCAGGACCTGACGGGTGGCCTCACACAGGGCGAGCCGGGCGCGGTGGATGTCGGCCACCTTTTCGTCGCCCTGGGGCAGGACGCGACACTTGGCGTAGAAGCGGTGGTAGGTGCCGGCGAGGACCTCGAGGTAGCGGCACACGCGGTGCGGTTCGCGCAGGGAGGCCGCGGTGGCGACCACTTCGTCGAAATCGCCGATGGTGCGGATCAATTCACCCTCGGCCGGGTCGTCGAGCAGGTCGAGGTGATCGAGCGCGGACACCACGCCGAGGTCGGCGGCGTTGCGCGCCAGCGCCGACATCCGGGCGTGCGCGTACTGCACGTAGTACACCGGGTTGTCGTTGGACTGCTTGGTCAGCAGGTCGAGGTCGATGTCGATGTTGACGTCGACCGACGAGCGGATCAGCGAATACCGCGCACCGTCGACCCCGACGGCGTCGACGAGGTCGTCGAGCGTGATGACCGTGCCCGCGCGCTTGGACATGCGCACCGGCTTGCCGTCCTTGACGAGATTGACCATCTGGCCGATGAGCACCTCGACGGTGGCCGGGTCGTCGCCGAGCGCGGCCGCAGCTGCTTTGAGGCGGCTGATGTAGCCGTGGTGGTCGGCGCCGAGCATGTAGATGCACAGGTTGAAGCCGCGATTGCGCTTGTCGCGGTAGTAGGCGATGTCGCCGGCGATGTAGGCGGCGTTGCCGTCGCTCTTGATGACGACACGGTCCTTGTCGTCACCGAAGTCGGTGGACTTCAGCCACCAGGCGCCGTCGCTCTCGTACAGGTTGCCGTTGCCCTTGAGCTCCTCGATGCACTCGTCGACGAGGCCCGTTGCGAACATCTTGTCCTCGTGCGTGTAGACGTCGAAGTCCGTGCCGAAGTCGTGCAGGCTCTGCTTGATGTGGTCGAACATCAGGTCCACGCCGACGGCGCGGAAGGTCTCGACCCGGTCGGCCTCGGGCTTGGACAGCACGTCGGGCACCTTCTCGGTGACCTTGGCCGCGATGTCGGCGATGTAGTCGCCGGCGTAGCCGTCCTCCGGGGTCGGTTCGCCCAGCGCCGCGGCCTCGAGCGAACGCGCGAAGCGATCGATCTGGGCGCCGTGGTCGTTGAAGTAGTACTCGCGCGTCACGTCGGCGCCCCGAGCCGCCAGGACACGACCGAGTGCGTCACCGACGGCGGCCCAGCGGGTGCCGCCCAGGTGGATCGGTCCGGTCGGGTTCGCCGAGACGAACTCCAGGTTGATGATCGAGCCGGCCAGCTCCTTGCCGCGGCCGTAGCTCTCGCCCCGCTCCATCACGGTCGCGACGACGGTGTTCTGGGCGGCTGCACCGAGCCAGATGTTGACGAAGCCGGGACCCGCGACGTCGGTCTTGGCGATGCCCTCGGCGTCGGCGAAGGCGTCGGCGAGCCATCCGGCCAGCTCACGGGGCGCCACACCGAGTCGCTTCCCGAGCTGCAGGGCGACGTTGGTGGAGTAATCGCCGTGGTCAGCGTGACGGGGGCGCTCGACGACGATCAAGTCGGGCACCAGGTTCTCGTCCAGTCCGCGGTCACGGACCACGGTCAGGGTCACGGCGCGCAGCAGCGCGGCCAGGTCGGCGGGAGTCACGGGACACCATCCTATTGGCCGAGGGCCGCTCATCGATAATCGCACCCTCCCGGGGCCGGTGCCATCCATCAGTAGACTCGTGTGCGCCGAGCGCGCGCCGGGGGGTACGACCGCCCGCGCGCATGGCGACCCCCGTCGTACGAGGAAAGAAGTCAATGGCGCGCAAACCAGGGGCGAACGTCCCCAAGGCTCGTAAGAAGTCCGGGTCCGTACCCACGGCGACCGGCCGGCAGGTCGACTGGATGCTGATCGGCGCGGTCGTCGTGGTCATCGGTCTCCTCGCGGGGCTCGCGATCTACCTCGTGCCGAAGTTCAACGAGAAGCGCGCCAACGAGAAGGACGACGTCGCGGTCGAGTCGGTCTCCGAGTTCGTCCCCTCGCCGCAGACTCCGGATCCATCGGACGGCATCCAAGGTGTGACGAAGATCTACTACGAGGCCGGCAAGCACGTGAACGCGTCCCAGCGCGTCGCCTACGACCAGTCGCCGCCCTTCGGCGGGCCGCATGACGAGATCTGGGCGACCTGTACCGGCGTCGTCTACCCGAACCCGCTGCGCTCGGAGAACGCCGTCCACGCGCTCGAGCACGGCGCCGTCTGGATCACCTACAACCCCGACACGGCCTCGCCGGAGGACGTCGACTACCTCAAGCGGCTCGTGCGCGGTGAGCAGTACCTGTTCCTGTCGCCCTTCCCCGGGCAGGACAAGCCGGTCTCGGTACAGAGCTGGGGGCATCAGCTGAAGCTGGACTCGGCGAGCGACCCGCGGCTCGATCAGTTCATCACCGCCCTGCGCCGCAACATGATGCCCGGCGTCTACCAGGAGAACCCGCAGACCGCGGCGTACCCGGAGACGCAAGCCACCTGCACCGCCATCCCGGGCTTCGATCCGTCGAATCCCCCGCCGGCCGACGAGGGCGCACCCGGCGCCGGCGCCGTGCCCATGGACGGCGGCGGCACCAACCCGACGCCCGCAGGCTGATCGGACGGGGAACGAACATGAACGAGACACCTGAGGGCACCGAGCCGACCACCGGCAGCACCCCGTCACGTCGACGTCCGGCCATCCTCGCGCTCGCCGCGGTCGCGGTGCTGCTCGTGGGCGTCGGCCTCGGGCTGCTGATCCAGGCGAGCCTGGCCGACGACTCCTCCGGCGAGGACTCCCCCGCGGCGAACTCGGCCGCGGTCGGATTCGCCCAGGACATGACGCGTCACCACGAGCAGGGCGTCGAGATGGCCGCGATCGAACTCGAGCACGGCACCGATCCCCAGGTGCGGAGCATGGCCTTCGACATCCTCACCGCCCAGAGCAACGAGATCGGGCAGATGCAGTCCTGGCTGACCCGCTGGGGACAACCCGTCACCAACCCCGGCGAGGCGATGGGCTGGATGGGCCACGGATCGTCGACGGAGACGTCCGGTGACGATCACGGCGACATGGACCATGGCGACATGGATCAAGGCGGTCACGGGTCCACCCCGGCCGCCGGTGCCGAGCTACCGGCGATGCCGGGCATGGCGACGTCGGCGGAGATGGAGCGGTTCCGCGCGATGCGCGGTCCGGAGGTCGACACGACCTTCCTGCAGCTGATGCTCCGCCACCACGAGGGCGGGCTCCACATGATGGAGTACGCCGCGAACCCGGCCAACGTCTCACAGCCCTACGTCCGCGACCTCGCGTCGGCGATGGAACGCACCCAGGACAAGGAGATCGGGATCATCGAGGCCATGCTGGCCGAGCGCAACGCGCAGCCGCTGCCGATGAACTGAGCCGCACCTCCCGCACACCCGCAGGATCGCCACTTCCGCCCGGGATCGCCGGTCGCAGTCGGCGATTCGGTGTCGGAGGTGGCGATTCTGGTTCGACGGAATACCTCGACAGGGCAAGATCGGTAGGGCACCGACCACGGCCGGGCGTGAATACTCGGGTCCATGATGTCCGCGCGACTGTCCGACGCCGTCGATGCGCTGCCGCTACGGCCCGGTCTGCACGTCCTGGAAATCGGTTGCGGCCCCGGCGCGGCGAGTCGTGAGGTGGCGCGACGTGTCGGCCCGAGCGGTGTCGTGCTCGGCATCGATCGCTCTCCCCGCGCCATCGCCGCTGCCCGACGGGCGGCGGTCGGGTTCGATCCCGATCGACTGGATTTCGAGTGCACGTCCATCGAGGACTTCGTGCTCGGCGGACGGCCGCTCTTCCACATGGCGTTCGCACTCCGCGTCGGAGCTCTGGACGGTCGTCATCCGGAGGTGTACGACGCGGCCATCGCGGCCGTGACCGCCGCGTTGCACCCCGGCGGAACCCTGTACGTCGACGGCGGTGATCCGCTGCGTCGAATCGTGTGGTGAAAGTGAACTGTGCCCCCGGCAGGATTCGAACCTGCGGCCTTCTGCTCCGGAGGCAGACGCTCTATCCCCTGAGCTACGGGGGCTCAACGGGCGGAACCCAGACTAGCGCACTGTCACCGGCACATCACAATCGGGCTGCTCACGACACGCCGAGTGGACTCTGCACCCGTAGCGTCGAGCCGTGTTCGCCCCGCAGGACGTGCAGCTGGGCCGGGATTCGGGCTCGCAACTCGTCGACGTGGCTGACGACGCCGACGACGCGGCCGCCGGAGCGGAGGTCGTCGAGGACGCCCATGACGAGGTCGAGGGCCTCCGGGTCGAGGGTGCCGAAACCCTCGTCGATGAAGATCGTGTCGAGGACCCGGCCCCCGGATTCGGCGGACACGACGTCGGCGAGGCCCAGCGCGAGGGCCAGCGACGCGAAGAAGGTCTCCCCACCCGACAGCGTGGTGGTGGCGCGCAGCACGCCGGTGTACTCGTCGCGTACCTCGATCCCCAGACCGCCGCGCCGGCCACGTACGCCGGCGGCGTCGGAGTGGACGAATTCGTATCGCCCTGAGGACATCTCGCGCAGGCGGCCCGATGCCGCGACCAGCACCTCGTCGAGCCGCGCGGCCAGCACATAGGACCGCAGCGACATACGACGAGAGTTCTGTCCGCGTCCGCTCACGAGCTCGGCGAGACCCTGCAACTCGTCATGCCGCGCCTTCAGCGGCGCCAGCGCATCGAGAGCCGCCCAGAATCCCGCCACGTACTCTTCGAGGTCGGTACGGCGTTGTGCCGCCACCGCATTCACGCGGGCGGCATCGTCACGACGGGCCCGTGCGGTCACCAGATCCGCGGTGAGACGGGCGACGTCGACCTCCGGTGCCTCCAGCGCTGCGCATACGTCGGGATCGGCGAGGGTCTCCTCGGTGCCGGCGCGTATCGCCGCCGCCTCTTCGAGCAGCTTCTCCCAGTGACGGATCTGCGTGTGCGACGCGGCGGCAGCCCGCACCTCGTCCGCGCCGACGAATCCGGCGTCCGCACAGGCGACGGCGAGCCGCTCGGCGATCTCGGTGCGACGGCCACGGGCCCGGTCGAGTTCGCGTCGGGCCTCCCGCAGAGTCCTTGTGCGGCGACAGAGTTCGGCGAGCTCGCGACGGCGCTGGGCGATCCCCATCCGCCCGCCGGTCGCCTCCTGGACCTCGGCGTCGAGGGCCTTCAGGTTCTCGTGCAGAGCCGTCAGGCGTTCACGACGCCCCGCTTGAGCGGTCTCGTGGTCGGCCAGAGTCCGGCGCCGGTCGGCGATCTCGGCGTCGATCCGTTCGACGGCGTCCTGCAGAGCGGGCGTGCGCGCGGCCGCTCGCTCTGCGGACGCGAGGTCGGCGACCAGTCGGGCATGACCGGCCTCGGTCGCGGCGCGATCGGCGCCGGCGATGACGGCGTCGAGATTGGCCTGCCGTTCCCGCA
Source organism: Gordonia amicalis NBRC 100051 = JCM 11271 (assembly GCF_000332995.1). Lineage (GTDB taxonomy): Bacteria > Actinomycetota > Actinomycetes > Mycobacteriales > Mycobacteriaceae > Gordonia > Gordonia amicalis. Next base: position 60,189 of record NZ_BANS01000028.1, on the reverse strand, counting down.
GCGCGGCGACGGCGGACTGCGCGATGGCCTTGATCGCACTCGCACGTTCCTCGGCGGCCGCAGCCTCCTTCTCCTCGGCCTCACCCACGGAGGCGTCGGCGTCGCCGGCAGCCGGCGCGGGATGTCCCACCGAGCCGCAGACGACACACGGCTCCCCGTCCACGAGGGCGCCGGCCAGTTCGACGGCCATCCCGGTGAGGCGTCGCTCGCGGATGTCGAGCTGGTGTTCTCTTGCGGCAGAATGCTTCTCCCGCGCGTCGAGGAGGTCCTGCTCGGCGTCGGCCAGCTGCGCGAGCACCTCGTCGCGATCGGTGAAGGCCTGGAGGACCCGGCGGGCGTGGTCGCGTTCGGCACGCAGCTTCGGCGCCTGGACACGCAACTCGTCGGCGGCCCGAAGCGCGGCGACCGCCTCGTCGCGGCGTGCCGGCGCGGACTCGAATCGTGTACGTGTCTCCGCGGCCTGCTGTTCCGCGGCCGCGATCGTCTTCTCGAGTCCGTCGAGGTCGGCGACGAGCCGGGGACGCTCCGCGACGCGCTTCGCGAGTGGTTCCCAGCGGCCCGATTCCTCGGTCCAGCGGTCCACGGCCGCGACGAGCGCCGAATCGTCACAGTCGGTTTCGCACAGGCCCCGGCCCTCGGCGAGTTCGGCGAGGGCGGCGCGTGCGCCATCGGCCGCGGCGGACGCGTCGGCGACCTCGGTGTCGGAGCGCTCGTGGTCGTCGGCGAGCGGCGCGATGGGTGCGGCGCGCAGGGCGAGCCGACGCGACTGCTCGGCGGTCGCCAGCGTCGTCTCTCCGTCGGCGAGCCGGGCGAGTCGTTCACGCGCCTGCAGCCCACGACGACGCAACTCGTCGACGCGCCGGCCGTGCTCGTGGGCGGCTTCCGCCTGCTCGACCGCCGCCTGTGCGGCGGTCGATTCCGCCAGTGCCTGTTCCGCGGCCTGCCGGGCCGAGTCGAGACACCCCTGGGCCCAGTCGAAGTCGGGTTCCGCGGGCGCCTGGGTGCCGCTGATCGCGACGATCTGCCCGGCGATGCGGTCGAGGGTGCCGGCGTGCTCGGCCAGTGTGGCCGCGCTCTCACGGGCCCGATCGCGGAGCCACTCCTCGAGGTCGCCGAAGCGCTCGGTGTCGAAGAGCCGCTCCAGCAATTCTTCTCGTTCGTCGGAGTGTGCCCGCAGGAATCGCGCGAAGTCGCCCTGGGGCAGCAGGACCACCTGGAAGAACTGCTCGGCGCTCATGCCGAGCAGCCGGACGACCGCTTCCCCGATCTCGGGGATGCGCGTCAGGTCCGGACCCGAACCGTCGACCCAGACCAGCGATGCGCAGGCATTGATCTTCCGCATTCCGTCGCCGCGCTTCTTGGGGCGTTCGTGTTCGGGCGACCTCGTGATACGCAACCGGCGCGATCCGATGGTGGCCTCGAGTTCGACCTCCGGAACCGTCTCGGGCGCAGCATGATCCGAGTGCAGGCGACGATTGGTGTCGCGTGCGCCGGGGACCCGGCCGAACAACGCGAACGCCACCGCGTCGAGGACGGTGGTCTTGCCCGCGCCCGTCTGTCCGTGCAGGAGGAACAGGCCGTCGGCACCGAGCTCGTCGAAGTCGACGGTGACCTCATCCGCGAACGGGCCGAAGGCGCGAATCCGAATCCGGTGCAGTCTCATGCGGTTTCCGTGCTCATGCGGTCTCGGCGACGAATGCGTCGAGGGCGAACAGCGCCAACTCGCCGTCGGCGCCGGCGTCCGCCTCGGGTTCGCCGACGACAGCGCGCAGCGCGCGTTCGATGAGTACCCGCTCCCCCTTGGTCGGGCTGTCGCGGACGTCCTCCACGAAGGAGTTGATGATCTCGGCATCGCTCCGGCCGCGGACCCGCGAGCGATAGTCGACCCCGGAGCCGGTGTGCGGACGATCCCACTGCACGTGCACCGCGAACGGGAATCGCTCCCGCAGGCGGCGCATCGCGTCGAGCGGACGCACCGTATCGGTCAGCGTCGCCTCGACGTAGTGGCCCTCGGCCGTGGCGTACTCCTCGGCGGCCAGCAACTCGTCGAGAGTTCCACGCAGTGAACTCAATTCGCGCACGACGGGTAGTTCGTTACGGCGGATCTCGGTGACGCCGTCGGCGTCGAGGTCGATGACCCACACGGCTTTCCGGTGCGTGCGCTCCCCGAACGAGTACGGCAGCAGCGAGCCGCTGTAGCGCACCGTGTCGGTGACGCGCTGCGGAGAGTGCAGGTGACCGAGGGCGACATAGTCGACACCGGAGAAGGTCTCGGCGGGAACGGTTTCCACTCCGCCGACACTGATCGAACGCTCCGATCCGGAGGCCGCCGCACCGCTGACGAAGGCATGGGCGACGACGACCGATCGCGACTGTCGGGTAGCCAGGTCGGCCCGGATACGGCTCATTGCGGCGTCGAGGACCGCGGTGTGGCCGCACACCTCCTCGACGCCGAGGTGGCGTCGGGCGGTGTCGGGTTCGAGGTATGGGATGCCGTACACCGCGACCTCGCCGTACTCGTCGGACAGCACGATCGGGCAGGCGATCGCGTCGATGGAGGTCCGCAGGTGCAGACCACCGGCGGCGGCGAACGACGATCCCGCCCCGAGGCGTGTGGCCGAGTCGTGGTTACCCGGCGTCACGACGATCTGGGCACCGGCGGCGGCGATCTCGGCCAGTCCGTCGTCGTAGATCCGCACCGCGTCGGCCGAAGGCACCGAGCGGTCGTACACGTCACCGGCGACGATGACGACGTCGGCCGATTCGGCGGCCACCAGCGCGGCAAGGTGGCTCAGCGCGCGACGCTGGTCCGCCAGCAGGTCGACACCGTGGAACGTCCGGCCCAGGTGCCAGTCGGAGGTGTGCACGATCCGCATGATGACAAACCATACGGTCGGGCCCCGACAGATCGTGGGACGCGCGCTCAGGCCCCGGTCACGGGGACGGTGTGAGTCGCACTACCCGTCGCGGCATCCGCCGGGACGGCGGGCGCGCGCGAGGGCATCTGATGCGCCGGCCGTACGAAGAAGAAGGTCGCCACGACACCGACCAGCAACGCGGCGGCCGGCAGGTAGAGCGACTGTCCCATCGCGGTGGCGAAGCCCTCACGGAGGAACTCCGGCAGCTGGTTCGCGCCGGTGCTGTCCTGCGCCGCAGCGGCGTCGATCCCGGGCAACTCGGCCGCGAGGCGGGACTGCAGAAGAGCCCCGATCATCGCCGAACCCAGCACCGAGCCGATCACGCGCAGAGTGTTGTAGACACCCGCACCCGCACCCGCCTGATGCCACGGCAGATTGCGCGTGGCGGTGGCCGCCAGCGGTGCCCAGATCCCGGCGGACGCGATACCCATCAGACACAGCGGCAGGATGATCATCCAGACCGGCGTCTCCGGGCGCACGACCACGCCCAGCCAGCCGATCGCGATCGCGTTGAGCAGCAACGCGATGGAGACGATGGCGCGTGGGTGCACACGGTCGACGATGCGCCCGACGATCGGCGCGAGGACACCGGTCAGGATCGCCATCGGGACCAGCACGACCGCCGATCGGGTGGGTGTCATACCGCCCACGAGCTGCAGGAAGAAGGTCAGCGGGATCATCATGGCCGACACCGCGAAACCCATCGAGGAGATACCGACGGTGGCCAGCGAGAAATTGCGGTCGCGGAACAGCGAGAGCGGGACCAGCGGCTCGGTGCGGATGCGCGACTGCCACCAGACGAAGACCGCCAGGAACACCAGACCGCCGACGATCAGCGCCCAGATCCACGCCGCCCAGTCGAAGCTCTCGCCCTCCTGGATGCCGAACACGAGCGCGGACAGACCGATCGCCGACAGGACCACGCCGACCCAGTCGAACTGGTGGTCCTTTGTCTCGACCTTCGGAACGAGGGTCGCGGCGAGCACAAGACCTGCGATGCCGACCGGCAGGTTGATGAAGAAGATCCATTCCCAGCCGAGAGCGTCGGTGAGAATGCCGCCGAGCAGCGGGCCCACCAGAGTGGCCACACCGGCGACCGTGCCCCAGATGCCCATGGCCGCACCGCGTTTCTCCGGCGGGAAGATACGCGTGATCAGCGACATCGTCTGCGGGGTGATGAGCGCGGCGCCGATGCCCTGCAGGCCGCGTGCGGCGATGAGCTCTTCGATCGACGACGACAGGCCGCACCACACGCTCGCGAGGGTGAAGACGATCAGGCCGAGCTGATACATCGTCTTCGGGCCGTACTTGTCCCCGAGACGGCCGGTGATGAGCAGCGGCACCGCATACGTCAGGAGATAGGCACTGGTGACCCAGACGACGCCGTTGACGTCGGTGTCGAGATCGGCCTGGATACGCGGCTGGGCGACCGCCACGATCGTCATGTCGACGAGGATCATGAAGAAGCCCACGCATAGTGCCATCAGCGCAGCCCAGGGCCTCGTCGTCACCTCGGAGCCGGTGGCCCCGGTGGCGGGGGTGGAACGGGTCATCTCTACTCGACCTTCTGTGTCAGGCGTTCGGTGTCGGGGGAGGAATCCGGCACTGTGCAGGGATTCGGAGCCGGGGAGGAATTCGGCCCGGTGGGAACCCGATACGGCGAATCCGGGTCGTCGAGCCATGCGATGCGGTGCGTCCGGAGCCGGTCGACGAGGTCGTCGAGCCATGCGATCTGGGCGGTGAGTGTCGCGATCCGGCAACCCTCGTCCAGGAAGAACATCTCCGGTTTGCCGCGGGACCGGATCTCCGCAACGGCGACCTCGACGTCGGCGAGGTCGGCCCGCATCGTCGCGACCCTCCGTTCCAGGAGTTCGACGACCCGGTTCCGGGGTAGACCGTGTGCCTCGGACAGCGCGAGGTACAGCTCGGGGTACTCCTCGGGTCTCGTCTCGAGGATGCGTTCGAGGTTCTCGGTGAGTGCTCTCCGGCCCTGTTCGGTGATCGCGTACACGGTTCGCTCGGGACGGTTGCCCTCGCGGCGGATCTCGTGGACCTCGATCAGTTCGTTCGTCGCGAGCCGGTCCACCGCGTGGTACAGCGTGCCGGCCCGGAACTTCGCCAGCCGGTCCTCGCGGCGCGCGACAGTCGTCTGCACCATCTCGTAGGGGTGCATCGGACGTTCGAGGAGCAGCCCGAGCACCAGGATCGCCACCGGTCCGAGCGGGGTGGAACACGCCATGCGCGACCTCCTGGTCGACGACCCGAGGTCGTGTGATCGGCGTCGAATATTCCAGTCGGAATATACGCACATGTCCGGACCCTGCCAACTGTCACCGGCCATCACTACTGTGGTGAGCATGACTCGTGCGCCCGAGGATTCCACCGCCAGCGACCACACCGGGACAAGCGATTCCGGCGAACAGGGCAGTTATGTGATGTCCGGCCAGGAATTCGTGCGGGACACCGAATACATCGAAACCCGCATCACCGCCGACGGTCGCGACGGCTACCCCGTCGAGGCAGGTCGCTATCGTCTCGTCGCCGCGCGTGCCTGCCCGTGGGCCAACCGGACGCTGATCGTCCGCCGGCTCCTCGGGCTCGAAGACGCCATCTCTCTCGGACTCTGCGGGCCCACCCACGACAAGAACTCGTGGACCTTCGATCTCGATCCGGGCGGCCTCGACCCCGTCCTGCAGATCCCGCGACTCAAGGACGCCTACGAGAAACGGTTCCCCGGCTATCCCAAAGGGATCACCGTGCCCGCGATCGTCGACGTCCCCACCGGCGAGGTCGTGACCAACGATTTCCCCCAGATCACCATCGACTTCTCGCTGGAGTGGACGGCGTTCCACCGCGACGGCGCACCCGAGCTCTACCCCGAGCACCTGCGCGACGAGATCGACGAGGTGAGTCGAGGCGTCTACACCGAGGTCAACAACGGCGTCTACCGATGCGGGTTCGCCGGCAGTCAGGAGTCCTACGACGCCGCCTACGATCGCCTGTTCACCAAGCTCGACGAGCTCTCCGAGCGGCTGTCGACGCAGCGATACCTGGTCGGCGACACCATCACCGAGGCCGACGTCCGCCTGTTCACCACCCTGGCCCGCTTCGACCCCGTCTACCACGGCCACTTCAAGTGCAATCGCAGCAAGCTCAGCGAGATGCCGGTGCTGTGGGCGTACGCGCGTGACCTGTTCCAGACCCCGGGCTTCGGCGACACCACCGATTTCACCCAGATCAAGCAGCACTACTACGTCGTGCACACCGACGTGAACCCCACCCAGATCGTGCCGAAGGGCCCCGACCTGCGGGGATGGCTCACCCCACACCATCGTGAGGAACTCGGCGGACGCCCCTTCGGCGACGGCACACCACCTGGCCCCCCACGACCCGCCGAGGTCGTCCCCGAAGAGAATTGGGTACCGAAGTCATGACCGACACCACTCGCAAGCAGTCCGGCAAAGCCGTCGAGGTCACCGGCGGAATCCTCGACCGCGCGCAGCGGCTCCAAGGCCCCGCGGTGAAGAAGTACGTCGCCTCATTGCGCCGCAAGTACCCCGACGACTCCCCCGCGCAGATCATCGAGCGGCTCGAGAAGCGCTACCTGAACGCCGTCACCGGCTCGGGTGGGGCCGTCGGCGCGGCCGCGGCCGTGCCCGGTGTCGGAACCATGACAGCCTTCGGCGCGATGACCGGCGACACCGCCTTCTTCCTCGAGGCCTCGGCGTTGCTCGCCCTGTCCGTCGCCGAGGTTCACGGCATCGGCGTCCACGAGACCGAACGACGCAAGGCACTGGTCCTGGCGGTCGCACTCGGCGAGGAGGGCGTGCTCGCGCTCGGCCGGGTCGTCGGTACGCGCGGCGGCCCCCTTCGCCGACTCGGCGGTGCGGCCCTACCGTCGGGCGCCATCACCAGATTGAACAAGACCCTCGTCAACAAACTCGTGCGCAAGTACGCGATCCGGCGCGCACCGTTGATCTTCGGCAAGCTGATGCCGGCCGGCATCGGTGCGGTGATCGGTGGTGCGGGAAGCCGCGCACTCGGTCGCAAGATCGTGCACAACGCGCGTGAGGCGTTCGGTCCCGCGCCTGTCTTCTGGGTACTCGACGCCGAGGTGGTGGGCGAGACGAGCCCGTTGCCGCCCGGCTCGCGGTGATCCCGGGACCCTTCGCGCCTCCCGCCACCGGGAGCACCCCGACCACCTCACCGGGCTGGATCCGGAAGCTGGTCGGAGAGACGTGGCGTTACCGTCGCATCGTCGTCGTGACACTGACCGTCACGATGATCGCGGTGGCCGTCGACGTCGTGATGCCCCTGCTGGCCAAAGGGGCGGTCGACCGGGCCACCGGCGTGATCGACGACGATCTCGCCCTGTCCACCATCATCACCGGGCTGGTCGTCCTGGCTCTCGTGCGCTACGTCTGCCATTTCGGGCGGCGCGTGTTCGCGGGCAGACTCGCGATCAACGTGCAGAACAACCTGCGCCGACGCCTGCTCGACACCCTGCTCCATCTCGACGGCCGCAGTCAGCACCAGATCCGGACGGGGCAGATCGTCTCCCGTTCCATCTCCGACATCCAGGTGGTCCAGGGACTGCTCGCGATGGCTCCGCTGTCGATGGGCGCCGCGGTCCAGATGGTCGTGGCCCTCGGGATCATGGCCTATCTATCGCCGATGCTCACCGCCGTCGCGCTGGTGATCGCGCCACTCATCGCCCTCGAGGTCTTCCGTACCCGCCGAAAGCTGTTCGCCGCGACGTGGTCCGCCCAGCAATCCGCGGCCGACGTCGCCCAGCACGTGGAAGAGACGGTCACCGGCGTACGCGTCGTCAAGGGCTTCGGCCAGGAGGACCGCGCCGTCGACGGACTGGTGACGCGCTGCCGCACGCTGTTCGCCCGGCGTCTGCGCGCGGCGCGGATCAACGCCCGGTTCGGCCCGACCCTGGGCGCCATCCCGCAGCTGGGAATGGTCGGGGTGATCGTCGTCGGCGGCTACCTGACGATGACGGACGCGATCACCGCCGGCACCTTCCTCGCCTTCACCACCTACGTCACCGCGATGACGGGCATCGCCCGCCTCCTCACCAACCTCATCGTCAACGCCCAGCTGGCCCGCGCCGCGGTCGAACGCGTCTACGACGTCATCGATCACCCGCGCGACCCCGGCGAAACCGCCACCGGCACGCTGCCCGACGGGCCGCTGGGTGTCGAACTGGACGATGTCTCCTTCGCCCATCACACCCATGAGGCGGATGACCCGCCCGCCGTGCTCACCGGCATCGACCTGCGGATCGAACCGGGTGAATGCGTGGCGATCGTAGGCCCGCCCGGCTCCGGGAAGTCCACCATCGCCGATCTGGTCAGCCGCTTCGAGCGGCCCGATGCGGGCACCATCTCCCTCATCGGCTCCGACGGGCCGCACCCGGTGGACTCGCTGGCGCCCGGCGCGCTGCACGGCGCCGTGGCCGTCGTCTTCGACGAGCCCTTCCTGTTCTCCGACACGATCACCGCGAACATCGCGATGGGTCCCGCCGCCACCGTCGATCCCGACACTCTCGCCGACCGGGTCGCGGCAGCCGCCGCGGCGGCCGATGCGGCGGAGTTCATCGAGGCACTGCCCGACGGCTATGAGACCGTCGTCGGCGAGCGCGGCCTGACCCTCTCGGGCGGTCAGCGCCAGCGGGTCGCACTGGCGCGCGCCCTCTTCGCCGATCCGCGCGTCCTGGTGCTCGACGACGCGACGTCGGCGGTCGACGCGACCACCGAGGCCCGGATCCTCGGCCGCCTACGCGATGAGAACCGCACCATGCTGGTCCTGGCCCATCGGCGGTCGACGCTCGTGCTCGCCGATCGGGTGGCCGTGCTCGACGACGGCCGGATCACCGCGATCGGCACACTGGCCGAACTCGAGGCCGGGTCGGCGAGGTTCCGTGAGCTGATGACCGACGCCGTGGGCGACCTCGATGGCGCATCGGCACCCACCCCGCCCCACGTCCCTGACGACAATATCGAGAACCTTTGGCCCACAACTGATCTCCCGGACGGACAGCCACCTGCCCGGCCCGGCACAGCGGTCGGCGCCGGACCACGGGCCGGGCGTCGCGGCGGGGGTGTCGCCGGCGCCCTGGGTTCGATGCCCGCGACGCCCGAGCTCCAGGCGAGGGTCGACGCACTGCCGCCGGCCCTCGAGGACCCCGAGGTGGACGTCGCCGACGTCCGGCGCGAAAACCCGCACTTCACGCTCCGCGGACTGCTGAGACCGGTCCGATGGCTACTCGCCTTCGCGTTGGCGGCCATCGCCGTCGACACCCTCGTCGGCCTGGCGTTCCCCAGCATCGCCCGCGCCGTCATCGACGCGGCCGGAGACCACGACCAGCGCACTCTGTGGTGGGCGGCGATCGGCGGTGTGGTGCTCGTCGGCGTCGGGTGGGTCGCCGCGTCGTTGTTGACGCTGACCTCCACACGCGCAGGCGAACGTGTGCTGTTCGGGCTGCGCATCCGCAGCTACGCCCACATCCAGCGGCTCGGGCTGGACTATTACGAACGCGAACTGTCGGGTCGCATCATGACGCGGATGACGACCGACATCGACGCGTTGTCGACTTTCCTGCAGACCGGGCTCACCTCGGCGATCGTCGCACTCCTGACCCTGGTCGGGGTCACGATCGCGTTGCTGGTCACCGGCCCGTCGCTCGCACTGCTGGTCCTTCCGGTCTTCCCGCTCCTCGTCGCCGCCACGATCGTCTTCCGCCGGGTCGCGAGCGCCGCCTACACGCGGTCCCGCGAACTGATCAGCACCGTGAACGCCGACTTCCAGGAGAACATCGCCGGGATCAAGACCACTCAGAGCTACCTCCGCACCGCGGGTGCACAGGAACGATTCGCGCAGCGGTCGGCGGCGTGGGTCGAGGCGCGGATGGTGTCGCAGCGAGCGATCGCGTCGTACTTCCCGCTCATCATGCTGATGTCGGACATCGCCACCGCGATCGCGCTCGGCGTCGGCGCCGGCCAGGTGGCGGGCGGGTCGCTGTCCGCGGGCACCCTGGTCGCCTTCGTCCTCTATCTCACGATGCTGTTCGGTCCCGTCCAGCAGCTCTCGCAGGTCTTCGACGGTTACCAGCAGGCGGCGGTCGGCCTGCGCCGGATCGGCGACCTGCTGCGGACCCCGAGTTCGCTGCGGGTCAACCCGGACGCCGCGGCACCGCCGGCGACCGGCTTCGACGGCGAGGTCGAGTTCGACCGGGTCGGCTTCCGCTATCAGGGTGCGGAGTCCGACGCGCTGCACGACGTCGACCTGCACATCCCGGCCGGAACCTCGCTCGCACTCGTCGGCCGGACCGGCGCGGGCAAGTCGACGATCGTCAAACTGCTCGCCCGCTTCTACGACCCGACGACCGGACGCGTCCTCGTGGACGGCACCGACATCGGCGACCTCGTCCTCTCCGGATATCGTCGCCGCCTGGGTCTGGTCCCGCAGGAACCTCACCTGTTCACCGGGACCGTCGCGGACAACATCGCCTACGGGCGGCCGGACGCCGACCGGGCGACGATCGTCGAGGCCGCTGCCGCGGTGGGTGCTCTTCCGATGATCGCGGCTCTGCCCGGGCGCATGAATCACCCCATCGGCGAACGCGGTCAGGGTCTCAGCTCCGGCCAGCGTCAGCTGATCGCGCTGGCCCGGGCCGAACTCGTCGACCCCGATCTGCTCCTGCTCGACGAGGCCACCGCCACGCTCGACCAGGCGACCGAGGCGCAGGTCCTGAGGGCCGGCCGCGAGATGACGCGGCGCCGGACCTCGGTGATCGTCGCCCACCGCCTGGCCACCGCTGCCCGTGCCGACCTCATCGCGGTGGTCGACGGCGGCCGGATCGTCGAACTCGGAACACATGACGAACTACTGGCGTTGGACACTCTGTATCGCGGCTTCTGGGAAGCCGGTGCCGACCCCGACGAGGCCGCGGTGACGAAGCCTGACGTGACGGTGCACGCCGTGAGGACGAATGCGGTGGGCGCCGACCTCACGGGCTCGGGACAGGACGCGCAACGAGGCGCATCGCACACCGACAACCGAACCATCCGCGCCGGATCACCCGAGATGACGATCTGACTCTGTAGTAGCAGGTCGGTGGGTGTGACGCAGTCGACGACGCGTAGCATCGGCACTTGGTTCACCGATAGTCTCCACAAGGGACGACAGCGTGGCAGAGAACCCGGCACCTTAAGGGAATTGAGGCGAGATACCGCTGTGAGCAGCAGTTCGATTTCTGACTTCGGACAGAACACCTGGCTGGTCGAGGAAATGTACCAGCAGTTCAAAGAGGACCCGAGCTCGGTGGACCCGAGTTGGCACGAGCTCTTGAAGAGTTACAAGCCCGGAGACAACGGTGGCCCCGTGTCCACCGAACCGGCCTCCACCCCGTCCGCCAACGGCAGCGCCTCCGGCTCCGGCCGTGGCAGCGCCCCGGCGACACCCGCCGGCGAGACCGCACCGCGTAAGCAGGTCACCCTCGACCAGACACCGACGCGGACCGCCGCAGCTCGCAAGCCCTCCCCTGCCAAGGAGTCGACCGCGACGAAGGCCGCATCCGGCCACAGCCTCGCGAGCCGCGACGGCTCCGCCCGTTCCCAGCCGAAGTCTGCTGCCAAGGCCGGCGCCGCCAAGTCCGCCCCGTCGGACGCCAAGGACAACGCGGACGCCAACAAGGTCCTGCGCGGTCCCGCCGCCGCCATCGCGAAGAACATGGCCCTGTCGTTGGAGATCCCGACGGCCACCAGTGTTCGCGCAGTTCCCGCCAAGGCGATGATCGACAACCGCATCGTCGTCAACAACCACCTCGCCCGTACCCGCGGCGGCAAGATCAGCTTCACCCACATCTTGGGTTACGCGATCGTCCAGGCCATCAAGGCCTTCCCGAACATGAACCGGCACTACGCGGAGATCGACGGCAAACCCAACGTCGTCACCCCCGCGCACACCAACCTCGGTCTGGCCATCGATCTGGTCGGCAAGGATGGCAACCGCACACTCGTCGTCGCCGCGATCAAAGAGTGCGAGACGATGGGTTTCGCCGAGTTCTACACCGCATACCAGGACATCGTCCGACGCGCGCGTGACGGCAAGCTCGGCGCCGACGACTTCTCCGGCGTCACCATCTCGCTGACCAACCCCGGCACCATCGGCACCGTGCACTCCGTGCCCCGCCTGATGAAGGGGCAGGGCGCGATCATCGGCGCCGGTGCGATGGAGTACCCGGCCGAGTTCCAGGGTGCCAGCGACGAGCAGATCGCCGAACTCGGCGTCGGCAAGTTGATGACGCTGACCTCGACCTACGATCACCGCATCATCCAGGGCGCGGAGTCGGGCGACTTCCTGCGCACCATCCACCAGCTGCTGATCGACGACGCGTTCTACGACGAGATCTTCACCGCGTTCCATGTGCCCTACGAGCCGGTCCGCTGGCGTCGGGACATCCCGGCCGGTCTGGTCGACAAGAGCACCCGCGTGCTCGAACTCATCGCGGCCTATCGCAGCCGCGGTCACCTGATGGCCGACATCGATCCGCTGATGATGGACAGTGATGCGCGCAGCAGCCATCCGGATCTGGACATCGCGACCTACGGCCTGACCCTCTGGGATCTCGACCGCTCCTTCAAGGTCGGCGGTTTCCACGGCCAGGAGAAGATGAAGCTGCGCGATGTGCTGTCCATCCTGCGCGACGCGTATTGCCGGCACGTCGGTGTGGAGTACACCCACATCCTGGAACCGGAACAGCAGAAGTGGCTGCAGGAACGTGTGGAGGTCAAGCACGTCAAGCCCCCGGTCGGCGAGCAGAAGTACATCCTGAGCAAGCTGAACGCGGCGGAGGCCTTCGAGACCTTCCTGCAGACCAAGTACGTCGGTCAGAAGCGCTTCTCGCTCGAGGGTGCCGAGTCGGTCATCCCGATGATGGACGCGGTCATCGACCAGAGCGCCGAGCACAGCCTCACCGAGGTCGTCATCGGCATGCCGCACCGCGGCCGCCTGAACGTGCTCGCCAACATCGTCGGCAAGCCGTACTCGAAGATCTTCAGCGAGTTCGAGGGCAACCTGAACCCGTCGCAGGCCCACGGTTCGGGTGACGTGAAGTACCACCTCGGAGCCGAGGGCAAGTACTACCAGATGTTCGGCGACAACGAGATCAACGTGTCGCTGACCGCCAACCCCAGCCATCTCGAGGCCGTCGACCCGGTCCTCGAAGGTCTGGTGCGCGCCAAGCAGGATCTCCTCGACGAGGACGACCGCTTCCCGATCCTGCCGCTCATGCTGCACGGTGACGCGGCGTTCGCCGGACAGGGTGTGGTCGCCGAGACGCTGAACATGGCGATGCTGCCCGGTTACCGGACCGGCGGCACCGTACACATCGTGGTCAACAACCAGGTCGGTTTCACCACCGCACCGGAGCACTCGCGTTCCACCGAGTACTGCACCGACGTCGCGAAGATGATCGGTGCGCCGATCTTCCACGTGAACGGCGACGACCCCGAGGCATCCGTGTGGGTCGCCAAGCTCGCCGTCGACTACCGCCAGGCGTTCAACAAGGACGTCGTCATCGACCTGGTGTGCTTCCGCCGCCGCGGCCACAACGAGGGCGACGACCCCTCGATGACGCAGCCGGCGATGTACGAGGTCATCGACACCAAGCGCGGCGTCCGCAAGAGCTACACCGAGGCCCTGATCGGTCGTGGTGACATCTCGACCAAGGAGGCCGAGGACGCTCTGCGCGACTACCAGGGACAGCTCGAGAGAGTCTTCAACGAGGTCAAGGAGCTCGAGAAGTACCACGCCGAGCCCTCGCCGTCGATCCAGTCCGACCAGACCCTGCCGACCAAGCTGGTGACCGCGGTCGACAAGGAGGTCCTGCAGACGATCGGCGACGCCTTCGTCAACGTCCCGGAGGGATTCAATCCGCATCCGCGCGTCAAGCCGGTTCTGGAGCGTCGCGCCGAGGCCGCCCGTAACGGCAACATCGACTGGGCGTTCGCCGAACTCCTCGCCTTCGGTTCGCTGGTGATGGAGGGTCGCACCGTCCGTCTGTCCGGTCAGGATTCGCGCCGCGGCACGTTCACCCAGCGTCACTCGGTGCTCATCGACCGTCAGAACGGTTCGGAGTACACCCCGCTGAACCACCTGCAGCCCGCCGACGAAGAGAACAACGGCGGCCGGTTCATGGTCTACGACTCGCCGCTGTCGGAGTTCGGGGTCGTCGGCTTCGAGTACGGCTACTCCGTGGGCAACCCGGACGCACTCGTGCTGTGGGAGGCGCAGTTCGGCGACTTCGTCAACGGCGCCCAGTCGATCATCGACGAGTTCATCTCCTCCGGTGAGGCCAAGTGGGGTCAGCTCTCCGATGTCGTGCTGCTCCTGCCGCACGGTCACGAGGGTCAGGGTCCCGACCACACCTCCGGCCGCATCGAGCGTTTCCTGCAGCTGTGCGCCGAGGGCTCGATGACGGTGGCACTGCCGTCGACCCCGGCGAGTTACTTCCATCTGCTGCGCCGTCACGTGCTCGACGGCATCAGCCGTCCGCTCATCGTCTTCACCCCGAAGTCGATGCTGCGCAACAAGGCCGCCGTCAGCCCGGTGTCGGACTTCACCGACGACAAGTTCCGGTCGGTCATCGACGATCCGAAGTTCGCCAAGGGCGACGCCGACCGCAACAAGGTCAAGCGCGTCCTGCTGGTGAGCGGCAAGCTCTACTACGAGCTCGCCGCCCGCCGCGACAAGGAGGATCGCGACGACATCGCGATCGTGCGTATCGAGCAGCTCTACCCGGTGCCGCACCGGCGCCTGCGCAACACACTGGAGCAGTACGGCAACGCCAGCGAGTTCCGCTGGGTCCAGGAGGAGCCGGCCAACCAGGGTCCGTGGCCGTTCCTCGGCCTGTGGCTGCCCGAGGTCCTCCCGGACGTCCTCGGTGGCCTGCGCCGCGTGTCGCGTCGCCCGATGTCGGCCCCGTCCTCGGGTTCGAGCAAGGTGCACGCGGTCGAGCAGCAGGAGATCCTCGACGAGGCGTTCGGCGAGTAGGTCCACGACCGACGAGATCCTCGACAACGCAGCGCGGCCCCTGCCGGAATCATCCGGCAGGGGCCGCGCTGCGTTCAGACTCACCAGATATGGTGCGGGATGTCCCAGGAATCGAGTTCGCGGTCGAGCAGGTCGCGCAGCGTCCCGTCGTCCGGGAAGTGGGACTCGTCGCAGCCGAGGACGGAGAAGGTGACCTGCTCCGGGCTCCGGAGCAGCCACGACTGGACACCGTCGCCGAACCTCAGTTCCGTGGTCGGGTCGACTCCCTGCGCCATCCCGCGGAGTGCGATGCGACGCACAGGCCGGCCACCGATCTCCATCGCCTCGGCCGGGACATCGCCGAGGTTGGAGACCATCGCGTCGGGTGTCCGGCCGGCTGCGCCGGCACCGGCCACCTTCAACAGCAGAGAGGTCGGCAGGAACCAGATCAGCGGGTTCAGGTGGATGTGCGGCGCGCGCCTGCCTTCGGACAGTCGCACAAAAGCTGCCTTGCAGGCGCCGCGAATGCCGCCGAGGTCTCCGCCTGCAACCGGCTCATCGGCCAGATACACCGAGACCCCGGCGATCGCGTTGCGTCGCTCATCGTCGCCCTCACGCTGGTCGACCGGCACCCCCACCTTGATCGGCACTCCGCGGGGCGCGAAACCGCTGGACCTCAGCAGCCCGCTGACCGCGGCGATGAACATCGTGTTCGACGTCCCGCCGTGTTCGGCCGCGACCCGCTCCCACACGTCCGTCGGGACGGTCGCGGTCGCATAAGTGAACCGGGCGTTGGGTGATCGCTCGAACAACGGCGGCCGGTCCGGCCGCGGATCCGGTTCGACGTCGACGCTCCTTCGCTGTTCGACGACCGCTCGTACGAGACCTCGCGCGACTTCACCGACTTGCACGCAGGCGTCCGCCACATCGGCGAGTCGCCGGCGGCTGCGCGAGGCGGCGGTGGCGGCATCCGGGACGTTGCCGGGGCGCGGTGTGACACCGCCCGTCGCCGGGTCGAGCGGAGCGCCGGAAGCAGCCGCCGCCTCGGCTGCCGCGGCGAGCATTCCCCGACCGTCGGTGGCCACGTGGAGCGCGCACAGGGACACCACCGTGCCGCCCGACTCGGTGCGCGCCGCACGAAGCCGCCAGCATCGACCGTTCTCGACATCGAGTGGAACCGTGGCCATCTCGTCGGCAGCCCAGGTGTCGATGTCGGACTCCGCGATCGGCAAGGCGTCGATCGCCGGCGGCGGCGCGTCCGGTGCCCGTTCCCATCGCGGCCGGGCTCCGTACACATCGGTCGTCTTCAGAATCCGGTGCAGTGGTCCCCGGGAGAGGGCGGTGTTCATGGCGGTCAGCGCCTCCGGTGAGATCTCGTCGTCGAGGACCCAGACGATCTGCAGCACCACTGACCATCCCAGTGCCGGCGTCATGATCCAGTAGAGCGCATCGTCGGTCGCGAGACGTTCGAGTCGCGTGACCGACGATCCCGCACTCGCGCCACCGGCACCGCGCGCAGCCGCGTCACCGACCCGGCGTTCGATCTCGTCGACCGCGTACGTCACGGTGTCGCCGGCGCGGGTGAGTTTCTCGCTGACCCGTCGCGCCCGCTCGGCTACCCCCGGGTCGAGCAGCGAGGTGATCGCCTCCTCGATGCGGTCGGGGTCGAGGACGCCGTCGCTCGTCATCGGCATGGAGGCCCCGATGCCGAGCCGTTCGAGCTCTTCTCCCCAGAACGGTTGGTCGACCATGTACCAGCAGATCAACGACGGCGTGGCCGACCGGAGCGCGACCGCGGTCGTGCCTGCGCCGCCGTGGTGGACGACGACCGCGCACCGTGGGAACACGGTGGCGTGATCGACGTGGCTTTCGATGCGCACGTCGTCGGACTCGGCTGCCGCGCGTATCTCGGCGCTCAGGTCGGTCCAGCCCGCACAGATCAGCAGCCGGCGCCCGAGACGACGAGCGACCGTGAGAAAGGCGTCGAGGGTGGCCTTCTCCCCTCGCATCGGCATGCTGCCGAAGCCGACGTACAGCGGGTCATCACCTGCGTCCAGCCACGTCATCAGGTCGTCGCCGGGCTCCGGTTCGTCGGGCTGGGGGTCGAGGAATGGGCGGAGATCAGCCGGCAACTCGATGAATCCGACTGCCGGACGCCGGCGGATCCGGCTGTCGCCGTCCCACGTCGGGTCGTCGCGGATCGCGAACATCGGATCGTAGGCCTGTAGTTCGACCCCGGGTATGTCCTTCATCCGTGTGGCGAACTGCCGCGACACCTTGGGCAGACCCAGCTGGGCGCGCAGTCGGTTCTCCCGGCGTCGGCCGAGCAGCGAGGTGACCGCATCGAACAACAACCAGTTGGCGAGGACCGCGGCGCTGTTGCGGGCCGGCAGGCGCCCGATGAACGGAGCCACCCGACGGTTTCGTCGGACGGGCGCGTGGTGGATCGACACCAGCGGGACACCGGCAGCTTCGGCGTAGGCGAGCGCCTGGACCTCGGTGTTGTACCCGGTGACGATCACATCGGCACCGTCGACCACCGTCGCCATGTCATCGACGAGCTGATCCCAGCCGAAGACGTGCGCGGCACCGAGGTCGCGCATGCGACGGATGGGTTTCCCTTCCGTCTCCCGGCGGATGCGCCGCACTTTCTCCATATGGGCGCGCGAATCGACCCCGAGGGGCCGGACGTCGAGCGATTGCCGCATGACGTCGTTGATCGTATTCGGCGGCAACCCGATGCGGACGTCGTGTCCTCGTTCGACGAGCGCATGTGCCAGGACCAGTCCGGGTTGTGCGTCACCCCGGGTCCCGATGATGACTATGGCGACTTTCATCCTGGCACCCCGCGTCGAACCTCGGCGTTCTCCGGCATTGGCATATAGCAAGACCTTTCGTCCCGACCGTGTCAGGTGGTGGACAGCAACGTCACAGCAGCTCATCGTCGTGGATGGGCCACCTCCCGACATCGGGGGTCGGCAGGCGACCGTTCACAACGGTGAACAATCCCGGGACCGACAGTATCCGGGCGTGTGCACAACCGCAGGTTTGGAACCGATCGTGAGGGTTATTACCGGCTACACAGATCAGAGCGTGGTCGAGACCGTGCCGCGGCATCCGCAGAAATCCTCGGAGGTCGATTCTCATGTCATCCACGAATGCCCGGGTCACTCGTTCACCCATCCGGACCGCGGCGCTCGTCGTCGGCGCGGTCTTCCTGCTCGTCGGAATCCTGGGCTTCATCCCGGGTATCACCACGGACTACGACACGCTGACGTTCGCGGGTCATCATTCCGAGGCCGCTCTGCTCGGCATCTTCCAGGTGTCGATCCTGCACAACATCGTCCACCTGTTGTTCGGCGTGGCGGGGATACTCCTGGCCCGCACGGTGGCCACCGCGTTCCTCTATCTGGTTGCCGGCGGTGCCATCTACCTCGTGCTCTGGGTCTACGGTCTGGTCATCGACCAGGACAGCGGCGCCAACTTCGTCCCGGTGAACACCGCCGACAACTGGCTGCACTTCGTTCTCGGGGTCGGGATGATCGCGGTCGGCCTCCTCCTACGCAACCGCGATGTGCGGCCCGCGACGGGAACCGTCAACCCGGCCGGCGGCCCGGCCGCCTGACACGTTGCTACCCGGTGGCCCCGGTGGCTTGTTCGCCCGCAGCGGCGAGCGCCGGCAGCGCCGCGGTGATCAGGCCGAGGAGCTGCTCACGGGTGACCGTGGGCGAGGTCAGCCAGCGGATCGTCGTCTCCTCGACGAAGGCGACCCAGCCGTGGACGCTCAGCACCACCGTCGGGGTGACCTCCACACCGAAAGCCGGCGCGTGATCGAGAACGCGGCCGACCATGACCTCCCGGGTGCGGTCGAAGACGTCGCGCATCGCGGGGTCCGAGCTCGACGCCCCGCGGATGAGAGCTGTGTACGCCGAACGGTTCTCGCTGACGAAGTCCACGAAGGCCGCCATGGATGCGGTCAGGATGGCGATCGGGTCGCCGAGGGATTCGTCCGGTTCGGTGCAGGCCAGCATCCGGTCGGCCTGCGCCTGGGCGATCGCGACGTGATAGTCCTGCTTGGACGCGAAATAGTGGAACAGCAGCGCCCGCGACACCCCGGCCGCGTCGGCGATGGCGTCGATGGTGATCTCGTCGAGGGGTCGATCCCGGACCATCTCCAGACCGAACTCGAGGAGCTGATCGCGACGGGCCTCGGGACTCATCCGGGTGCGCTTGGACGCGGTCGGCTTGTCCTCGATCACCGGCGTGGCAGCCGTTCCTCTACTGGTCACCCGGTCAGACTACCCCTATTGAGGCTTGTTCAATAACTATTGACACGTGTTCAGTATCACCCCTATGGTGGCACCATGACAACGAACGATGTAGAGATCGCCATCATCGGGGCCGGCTTCTCGGGGCTGGGTGCCGCCATCCGGATGAGGCAGCACGGATTCGACGACTTCGTGCTCCTCGATCGAGGCCGCGACTTCGGCGGCACCTGGCGCGACAACACCTACCCCGGCGCCGCTTGCGACGTGCCGTCGCAGCTGTACTCCTACTCGTTCGCGAAGAACCCGACCTGGTCGCGGTCGTACTCGCACCAGCCGGAGATCCATGCGTACATCAACGATGTCGCGGCTCGTCACGACATCGCGGCCCGGTCACGCTTCGGCACCGAGGTCACCAACGCCGCGTGGAACGAGGACGAGGGACGCTGGATCATCGACACCGAGCGCGACGGCACCACCGAACAGGTCCGCGCCCGCGTCCTCATCGGCGGCGTCGGACCGCTCTGCGAGCCGAACCTCCCCGACATCGAGGGCATCGAATCCTTCGAGGGCAAGATCGTCCACTCGGCCCGCTGGGACAACGACCACGACTTCACCGGACAGCGCGTCGCGGTCATCGGCACCGGCGCCTCGGCCATCCAGCTGGTCCCGGAGCTGGCCAAGGTGACCTCGCGCCTCGACGTCTACCAGCGCACCGCACCGTGGATCGTCCCCCGTACCGAACGCGCGTACACCAAGCTCGAGCACTGGGCGTACAAGAACGTCCCGGGCTACCAGTCGGCCGTCCGCGGCGGGATCTATGCCGCCAACGAGGTCATCGCCTTCGGCCTGACCTACTCCCCCACCGCGCTCAAGCCCGTCGAACTGCTCTGCCGCGCCAACATCGCGCGGGGCATCGGTCGCGACGCCGAGCTGCGCCGTAAGGCCACCCCCACCTTCCAGGTGGGATGCAAGCGCATCCTGCGGTCCAACGACTGGTATCCCGCCCTCGCCCGCCCCAACGTCGACCTCATCACCGACGGGATCGAGCGCATCACCCCCACCGGGGTCGTCGCCAAGGACGGGACGACCCGCGAGGTCGACGTCATCGTCGTCGCCACCGGATTCCACGTCACCGACTCCCCCGTCTTCGACAAGATCGTCGGCAAGGACCAGCGCAGCCTGGCCGACGTCTGGGCCGAGATCGGCATGCAGGGCTACAAGGGCTCGTTCGTCCACGGTTTCCCGAACATGATGCTGATGGTCGGGCCGTCGACCGGCCTCGGCCACACCTCGATGGTGTACATGATCGAGTCGCAGCTGAATTACCTCGTCGACTACCTCAAAACCGTTCGGTCGCAGGGGATCACCCGCACCGAGGTGAAGCTGTCCGCACAGCAGGAGTTCAACGCGGGCATCCAGCACAAGCTGCGCAACAGCGTGTGGGTCAACGGCGGCTGCGCCTCCTGGTACAAGGACGCCAACGGCAACATCACCACGCTGTGGCCCGGATTCACCTTCGCCTTCCGCAACACGACCCGCCGGTTCGACATCGCCGCATACGATGTCACCCGCGGCGCACGACGCCCGGCGACCTCCACCCCGGACCACGGCGACGAGTCGAAGACCGACCAGCCGGCGGCCGTCAACGCCTGAGCGTTCGACCCCCCGCCACTTCGACACCATCTCGAGGAGACAACTCATGAAGGACTTTCGCGACAAGGTCGTGGTCATCACCGGCGCCGGTTCGGGCATGGGCCGCGACATCGCGGTCAAACTCGCCCGGCAGGGTGCACGCCTCGCCATCTCCGACGTCACGCCCGACGGCCTGGCCGAAACCGAGCGTCTCGTGAAAGCGGCCGGAGCAGAAGTGCATTCGCAGCTGCTCAACGTCGCCGAGCGGGAGGCCGTGCTGACCTACGCCGACACCGTCAAGGACCGTTTCGGCGTGGTCAACGTGGTCTTCAACAACGCCGGCATCGCACATCACGGCGAGATCGAACGCACCGAGTTCAAGGACATCGAGCGCGTCATGGATGTCGACTACTGGGGAGTCGTCAACGGCACCAAGGCGTTCCTGCCGTACCTCATCGCCTCCGGCGACGGCCACATCGTCAACACCTCGTCGCTGTTCGGCCTCCTCGCCGAACCCGGTCAGGCCGCGTACAACTCGGCGAAGTTCGCCGTCCGCGGCTTCACCGAGGCCCTGCGCCAGGAGATGATCATCGCCAAGCACCCGGTCCAGGTGAGCTGTGTGCACCCGGGCGGAATCAAGACCGCGATCGCCCGCAACGCCACCGTCTCCGGCGACCACGACCAGAAGGCGACCGCCGCCTTCTTCGACCGTTACCTCGCGCGCATGTCGAGTGCGGACGCCGCCGACGTGATCATCGAGGGCGTGCGGAAGAACAAGGCGCGCATCCTCGTCGGAGCCGATGCGAAGATCCTCGATCTCGCGGTGCGCATCGTCGCATCGAAGTACCAGTGGGTCTCGGCGAAGGTCACCGGCTGGGCGCTCTCGAAGGCGGACTGAGCAGCTACAGGCCGTGTTCGGCCAGCCACTCGAGCGCGACGTCCCGCGGATCGCTGCCGGTCTCGACCTCGCCCGACATCGTGGCGAGGTCGGCGGTGGTGATCTCGCCGGCGACCTTGTTCATGGTCTTGACCTGATCGCGGTTGAGTGCGGCCGACCGGAACACGGGCACGAGCACCTCGGCGCGCGGTCCGGTCTGTTCGGCGGCGGGCTCGCGCTCGGTACTCGCCTCGCCCCCGTCCGGCGCGTTGTCGGGGGTGTCGCCGCCGCCTTCCGAGTTGCGTAGTGCCTGGACGTCGGACGATGCGCCCTCGGCGTCCTCCCCGGCGATGTCGAGAGGCGTGAGGAGACCGACCGCGTTGCCGTCGGCTGCGCGCCGCAGGACCTGATCGGTGGTGTCGACCGTTTCCACGGGTCCGAGTCGGCACCCGGCCGAGGTGAACGCGTTGAGCGTCGCCGGATCGGGGTCGGAGGTGGCGACGACCGGGAGTCCGGCCGGTAGCAGTGCGCAGTCGTCGAGGCCGGTGGCGCCCACGCTGCCGGCGAGGGCCGTCGACACGAAGATCTGCGGTGCGCCGGAGACCGGCGTCTCGTCGCCCACCGAAACACCTTGCGGCAGTGATCGGTTCAGCTCCACGTAGACGTCCTCGGCGCCGACCGCGGTCGACGACGGGGCGAGCATCGTCAGCAGGTCCCCGGTGAAGGCCGGGAAGAGGTCCAGGTCGGCGCGATCCATCTCGTCGAGCAGCGTCGCGTCGTCACCGCGAAGCCGGTCGGCGGACACGACGGAACCCGCGTTGCGCAGTGCACCCGCGTACACCTCGGCCATCACCCGCATGGCCGCGTCGTCCGACGAGCCGATCACGATGCCCCGCGGTGGCGACGCGGCTTCGTCCCCGCACCCGGCGAGGACGACGGCCAGTGCCACGATCAGCCCGGTGACCACCACGAGACGCTTGCGGACGAGACGTTTACGCACGGTGCCACCGTATCTGCTGTGCGCCTCCCGGTTCAGACGCCCTCGGCGGCACGGCCGAGATCCCATAGGCGGGAACGAGGCAATCCCCGCGCGTACCATCGGCAGACGTGGCGACGATCCCCAAATCCGGTCCGCGTGGCCTCCCGCCGCGTCGGGACGCACACGCCTCGCCGAGGAAGATCCCGGTACCCGCGGCACGCGCGGTCGTCGACTGCGCGGTCTATGTCGACGGCCACCGCCGGCCGGGTCGCATCGGTTACCGCGACGCACTGGCTCAGGTTCGTGAATCGGGTGAGGGCTTCGTGTGGGTCGGGTTGCATTCCCCCGACGACTCCCAGATGGCCGATGTGGGCACGACCTTCGGTCTGCACGAGCTCGTCGTCGAGGACGCCGTGCACGCGCACCAGCGGCCGAAACTCGAGGTCTACGACGACACGCAGTTCCTGGTGCTGCGGACCGTGCAGTACGTCGAACACGAGTCGATGGCGAAGGCCAGCGAGGTCGTGGAGACCGGCGAGATCATGGTCTTCGCCGGACCCGACTTCGTCCTCACGGTGCGGCACGGCGAGCACACCGAACTGTCGGGGATGCGGCGGAATCTCGAGAGCCGCCCCGAACGGCTCGCGCTCGGCCCGACCGCCGTGCTGCACGCCGTGGCCGACAAGGTCGTCGATAGCTATCTCGCCGTGACCGAACGCATGGACGTCGACATCGTGGCGATCGAGGAGTCGGTGTTCAGCCGGCAGAATCGCTGGCTCGACATCGACCCGGTCTATCTGCTGCGGCGCGAGGTCCTCGAACTCCGACGCGCCGTCACCCCGCTGTCCGAACCATTGCGGATGTTGACCGCCGGCGGAAACCCGCTGGTGCCCAAGGAGGTTCGCCGGCACCTCCGCGACGTCGACGACCATCTCACCACCGTCATCGACCGGGTGCTTGAATACGACGATCTGCTGAACTCCCTGCTGCAGGCCGGCGCCGCGAAGGTGGGCATCCAGCAGACCACCGACATGCGCAAGATCTCCGCTTGGGTTGCGATCGCCGCGGTTCCGACGATGGTCGCCGGGATCTACGGCATGAACTTCGACCACATGCCCGAACTGCATCAGCCGTGGGGTTATCCGCTTGTCCTCGGCGTGTTGGTGGCGGTGTGCGGTTTGCTGTTCGTGGTCTTCCGGCGCAGCCACTGGCTATGAGGTGATTGCCCGATCGCCACCTCGGGTAGTCGCAAGACCATGAGCGATACCGACACCGACGACACCGTGCAGGCCCTGCTCGAGCGAGCCGGCCGCACCTACGCCGACGACGCGGGGATCACGCTGAAGGACACCCCGTCGCCACTGTTCGAGCTGCTCGTCCTGTCCCTCCTGCTGAGCACGCGGATCTCCGCCGAGATCGCGGTCGCCGCAGCTCGCGAACTGTTCTCGTCCGGGTACCGGACCCCGGAGAAGATGGCCCGGGCGTCGTGGCAGAGCCTCGTCGACGCCCTGGGCCGGGGACACTACAAGCGCTACGACGAGAGCACCGCCACCCGGCTCGGGGAGGCCGGCCGGAAGGTGCTCGACGACTATCACGGCGATCTCCGCGAACTCGCCGAGAAGGCCGACTCCGACCCGGACAAGGCCGCGAAACTGCTGCAGGAGTTCACCGGCATAGGTCCGGTCGGCGCCGAGATCTTCCTGCGCGAAGTGCAGTCCGTGTGGGGCTGGGTCGCACCGCGTTTCGACCGACGGGCCCTCGACGCCGCCAAGGACCTCGGTCTTCCCGGCGACCCCGGGCGGCTCGCCGACCTCGCCGGCGGCAGGCCCGAGGTCCTCGCCGCCGCCCTGGTGCGCGCTTCACTCGACGACGCCCTGCTCAGCGCGGTCAGATCCGGGTAGCGGCGGCCTATTCTGGGATGACGGTCACCGGCATGGCAGGTTTGGGCCAGGCCGCCCCCGGATACCCGGGGAACGATCCGCGTCCGCGCCCGGCGTCGCGGACCAGAGGAGTGAGGAGTGCTGGTGTCAGCTCAGGCGATCGCTGCGGATCCGACCACGGTCGGGGTCTTTCGCATCCCGACGCTGCCACAGGCACGCGGTCCCCTGTCCCAGGCGGTGATCGACCTGCTGCGCAGCGATCCCGATACGACACCGACCGTCGACGTCACCGCAGCACTGCACGACCCGGACCCCTACGGCGACGACCTGCAGCTCGCGCTCTACCTCTGCTATGAGATGCACTACGTCGGATTCGCCGACGCCGATGTCACGTGGGAGTGGCAGCCGGCGCTGCTGTCGTTGCGCGCCGAACTCGAACGACGATTCCTCGACGCACTCCACCGCGATGTCCCGGCCGCGGCCGAGGGTGAGACCGCGCAGGCCGAGATGGATGAACTCTGCATCGAGAATCCCGACGGCGACGGCGCGTCGTACCACCTCCGCGACAACGGCACCTGGGAGCAATATCGCCAACTGTTCGCGTTGCGGTCGCTGTATCACCTGAAAGAGGCCGACCCGCACGCCTGGGCGATCCCGCGCCTGCGCGGACATGCCAAGGCCGCTTTCGTGGCAGTCGAATTCGACGAGTTCGGCGGCGGTCGCGGCAACGCGGTCCATCAGGAACTCTTCGCCGACCTGCTCCGTGCGGCCGATCTGTCCGCCGACTATCTCGGCTATCTCGACACCGTCCCCGGCGTCGCGCTGACACCGGTGAACCTCATGTCGCTGTTCGGTCTGCACCGCCGGTACCGCGGCGCCGCGGTCGGCCACCTCGCGGCCACCGAGATCACCTCACCGCCCGGGTCTCAGCGGCTCCTGGCCGGGCTCGAGCGTCTCGATGCCCCCGAGGCGTGCCGACACTTCTACCGCGAACACGTCGAGGCCGACGCGGTTCATGAGCAGATCCTGCGCACCGACGTCGTCGGCGACCTGGTCCGTTCTGATCCCGGCGCCGAGGCCGATGTGATCTTCGGTATCCGCGCCTTCCTGTTCGTGGAGGATGCGCTCGACGCGCATGTCATGGGCGCGTGGGAACGCGGCGAGAGCGCCTTCCCCGGGATCTGAGGGGTTCGGCGTCGGAGCTAGTCGGCCGAGCGCCGGCGGCGCTTGCGGTGGCTGGTGTCGCACAGCGGGTAGTTCTTGCTACGACCGCACGCGCAGATGGCGACCATGAAGCGGTCCGACTGCACATGGCAACCGTCTGGGAGTTCGATGTCGACCGGGCCCTCCACGAGCACCGGTCCGCCACGTACCACCCGCACCGCGGTGCGGCGCTTGTCCGTCGCATCGTCTCCGCTGCTGGTCACTGTGACATCTCCTCCGACCGTCATGACGGTGCGACGGCCGCGATCCCGACCAGCCGCTCGACGCGACACCCTCGATCGAGCAGTCCGCGTTCCTCGAGCCACTCGGCGCGGGCGGTCATGACCGGACCGAACGGGATGAACCTCTCGGCGACGACCTCGGCGGTCAATCCCCCGGCACGCAGAGTGCGCAGCGACGCTTCCTCATCGGCGAACTCGGAGTGCACCAGGAGGAACGCCCCTCCGGGACGAACCAGCGTCGGGACATGTGCGCACAGCAGATCCAGCACGGCCCGACCGTCGAGGCCCGCGTCCCAGGCATGCGAGGGGCCGGCCGGGTGATACCGGGGGTCGGAGACCGGTGGCGTCGGGACGTAGGGGGGATTGCAGGTCACGACATCGTAGTGCCCCACGTGGCGGGTCAGGTCGCCGTGTTCGACGGTGATGGACACCCCCGCCGATCTCGCGGACCGACGCGCATACGCGACCGCGTCGGCGGAAGCGTCGACGGCGGTGACCTCGGCGGCGCCCCGACGAGCGGCTGCGATGGCGATCGCACCGCTGCCGGTACACAGGTCGAGGACGCGTTTGCCGTCCACACCCAGGGAGTGCACCAGGTCGATGAGCAGTTCGGTGTCCTGCTGGGGCAGATAGACCTCGCCGACCGCGGAGTCGGCGACCGTGGCTCGCGGCGATGCGGGCGATGCGGATGTCAGCGTCACCAGTGCATCGTTCCCGCCGGCGAGCCGCACGAAACCTCAGCCGGGTGTGGCCGAGGCGCGATTCGGTTCGGCGACATCGATGCCGGCCTCCTGCCAGGCGTCGCGCAAAGCGTCAGCCCCCTTCAGTCGCACCCAGGCCGCCTCGTTCGCCGTGATCGGCACCGCCCGCAACAGACGGACGGGATCCATGGGGGCGGGCAACTCGACCTCGCCGAGTTCGTCGTCGGACAGCAACACCGCGGTGCAGGTCGCGCCGTCCCAGAGCGGTTCGCCCAGGTCGACGAGGGCGTCGGCGTCGAGGATCAGCCCCTCGACGGCGGGTGCGGCCGCCAGCGTCGCCAAGCGCCTGTGCAGACCGGGGAGCGGCGAACCCGCCCGCATGCGTACCACCAGTTCGGCCCGCGGCCCCCGCACCGGGTCGGCGTGGAGGTCGGTCGGATCGGTCATCGGGTGGCGTGCACACCCCGACGTGACGTACACCAGCTCACCGGGGGCGGAGTCGCCGAGCACGAACCGCAGGACGTCGATCGGCTCCACACCGAGGAACGTCACCGACGCTCGTTGTGGTTCGGCGCCCAGCCGTTCCCTGAGATGTCGCCCGACGAGTTCGGTCACCGCTTCAGTCACGTCCGTCAGGCTACCGAGAAGACTGTGACCGATTTGAGCCCTCGTCTAGCCTGGAGCAATGGTCCGGGTTCTGGCGGTCGCCGACGAGGTGGTGGACTCTCTCACCTTCGGCATCGGGATCGAGGGGCGTCCCGACCTCATCCTCGGCGCGGGCGACCTCCCGTTCGACTATCTCGAGATCCTCGCCTCGCTGTGCGACGCACCCTGTGTCTACGTCCCCGGCAACCACGACCGTGAACTCCGCGGCTACCACCGCGGACGCACCGGGTGGACCCGTGCGGGTCTCCCCACCGTGGATCCCGGTCCGCGCGGCGGGATCAACGCCGACGGTCGGACGGTGACGGTCGCCGGACTGCGGATCAGCGGTCTCGGCGGAAGCCGGCGATACAACGGCGGCTCAAACCAGTACACCGACACCCAGCAACGACTCCGGTCAATGCGTCTGCGCTGCGGAAACGTTCTGTCGAAGCCCGTCGGTCCGGGTCGGGGCGGCACCGACATCCTGCTCACCCACAGCCCGGCGCGCGGGGTCGGCGACGGCGACGACACCCCGCATCAGGGTTTCGACTGTTTCCACCCGCTCGTGCATGCGTTGCGCCCGACGCTGCTGGTGCACGGGCACGTCCATCCCTACGGCAACAGGCCGCGCGATCTGCCGATCGGCGAGACGACGACGTCGATGAACGTCGTGGGCTTCTGCCAGTTCGACATCGATCCGGCGAGCCGGAACGTCGAGATCGTGAGACGCAGACATGGCGCGTGACACCGGATTCCCCGACGCCGACGCCGGCAACGACTTCGCCCGGCTGCGCCGCCAGGCCGAACGTGCCCGTCTCGCACAGTGGTTCATGCGTCAGCCGGCGGACGTCAACACCATCCTGCCGTTCGACGAGGTCGTCGCGGCGCTCGGGGCCACGGGCAAGACCGTACTCGGACTCCAGGTCGTCGAGGTGTCCTCGATCGTCGGAAGCGTCGACCGCACCAAGGATTTCGACCGCTACTTCCGCCCCACCTCGTCGCGGCTGCGGGAACGGTGGCAGCGGATCGCCGCCGCGCAACGCCGCGGCGAGTCGGTGCCGCCGGTTCAGCTCTACCGGGTCGGTTCGATGCACTTCGTCATCGACGGCCATCACCGTGTGTCGATCGCCATCGCCCGCAACCTGACCACCGTCGACGCCTATGTGACCGAGATCCACACACGAATCTCACCGGAGGGCATCAACGCACCGTCGGACCTGATCCTCAAGGATCACCGCCGGCTGTTCCTGTCGCGGGTGCCGCTCGAGGGTGCGCAGGCCGAGGCCATCACCCTGACCGACCCGTTCGACTACGCCGAACTCGCGGAGAGCGTGGAGGCGTGGGGTTTTCGGCTCTCTCAGGAGATCGGTGAGTTCCTGAGTCGCACCGAGGTCGCCCGGCGCTGGTTCGGCGAGGAGTTCCTGCCCGTCGTCCGCATGGCCCGCCGGGCCGGCCTCCGCGACGACCTGACCAGCGACGCCGAACTGTACATGTGGGTGGCCTGCGAACGTTATCGGCTGGTGCGCAGGCACATCTGGGACGAGAAGGTGTTCGACGAACTGCGCGACCACTCCCACCAGAGACGGCGGTAGTGGTCGCGCAACGAGTCGAGGACCGGGTTCAGTGGCGGCGCAGCGACTCTCCCGAGCTCTGATCGAACACCGCCACCTTCGAGGCGTCGTAGAACAGCTCGGCGGTCGAACCACGGCGGACCTTCGAATCCGGCGACAGGCGGGCGATGAGCTGACTGCCCCCGAGGTCGGCGCCGGAGTCGGCGGACAGCTCGGCGAGCGCGTCGCTCGACGCCCGGGTCGATCCGTCGCCGA
The DNA here is from genome assembly GCF_000332995.1 of Gordonia amicalis NBRC 100051 = JCM 11271. Taxonomy (GTDB): domain Bacteria; phylum Actinomycetota; class Actinomycetes; order Mycobacteriales; family Mycobacteriaceae; genus Gordonia; species Gordonia amicalis. The sequence goes on along the minus strand of NZ_BANS01000028.1, from coordinate 30,976 downwards.
TGCCGAAGTAGGCGTAGATGTCCGAGCCCATCGATTCCAGGACTTCGATGTTCGCGGTGAACGTCGCACCATGCCGACGCGTGGTGTCGTCGACCAGTGACGCGTCCTCGAGGTGCTCGGGGCGGATGCCGATGAGAACCTCACCGCTGCTTCCGACGTCACCTGCACGCGACACCACGGCGCGGTGATCGTCGAGGGCGATCGTGCCGATCGCGGTCTCGATGCCGTCCGTGCCGAGGCGGCCGGACAGGAAGTTCATGGCCGGCGAACCGATGAACCCGGCGACGAACACGTTGGTCGGGTTGTTGTAGAGCTCCTGGGGCGTACCGATCTGCTGGACGTGCCCGCCGCGCAGGACGACCACACGATCGCCGAGGGTCATGGCCTCGGTCTGGTCGTGCGTCACGTACACGGTGGTGGTTCCCAGGCGCTGCTGCAGCTGGGCGATCTCCGTCCGCATCTGCACGCGCAGCTTGGCGTCGAGGTTCGACAGCGGCTCGTCCATGAGGAATGCCTTGGGCGAGCGCACGATCGCGCGGCCCATCGCGACGCGCTGGCGCTGGCCGCCGGACAGGTTGGCCGGCTTGCGGTCGAGGTACTGACCGAGATCGAGGATGCGCGCGGCCTCGTCGACCTTGGCGGCGATCTGATCCTTCGGCAGTTTCTGCAGGGTCAGCGGGAAGGCGATGTTGTCGCGCACCGACATGTGCGGGTAGAGCGCGTAGCTCTGGAACACCATCGCGATGTCGCGGTCCTTGGGTGCGCGCTCGTTGACGCGCTCCCCGCCGATCCGCAGCTCACCCGAGGTGATGTCCTCGAGGCCCGCGATCATGTTCAGCGTCGTCGACTTTCCGCAGCCCGACGGGCCGACGAGGATCACGAACTCGCCGTCGGCGATCTCGATGTCGACCCCGTCGACCGCGGTGGAGCCGTCCGGGTACTTCTTGGTGACCTTGTCCAGAACGATGTCTGCCATGGGTTATCCCTTCACGGCGCCGGAAGTCAGACCGGCCACGATTCGACGTTGGAAGAACAGCACGAAGATGATGATGGGGATGGTGATGACGACCGCGGCGGCCGAGATCGAACCGGTCGGCTCCTCGAACTGAGAGCTGCCGGTGAAGTTCGCGATGGCCACCGGTGCGGTGATCGCCCGTTCGGTCGAGGTCAGCGACAGGGCGAGAAGCAGGTCGTTCCAGGCGAAGATGAACACCAGGATCGCCGCGGTCACCACACCCGGCGCGGCCAGCGGCGCGATCACCTTGCGGAAGGCCTGCCACGGGGTGGCGCCGTCCATCTTGGCCGCTTTCTCGAGTTCCCAGGGGATCTCGCGGAAGAAGGCCGACAGTGTGTAGATCGCCAGCGGCAACGCGAAGGTGATGTACGGCAGGATCAGGCCCGGCCAGGTGTCGAACAGACCCAGACGCCGCTCGATGTTGAACAGCGGTGTCACCAGCGAGATCTGCGGGAACATCGCGATCAGCAGCGCGGCCCCGATGAGGACCTTCTTGCCGGGGAACTCCAGTCGCGCCACGGCGTAGGCGGCCATCGTGCCCAGGATCACCGCGATCAGCGTGGTGATCAGACCGACGCCGATCGAGTTGATCAGCGCCGAGGTGAAGGCACTGGTCTCGAAGATCGACTTGTAGTTGTCGAGGGTGAACTCGGCCGGGATGAACTTCCCGTCGGTCACGCTCGACGCCGGCTTGAACGACAGGCTGATGATCCACAGCAGCGGGATGAGTGCGTACAGGATCACCAGGATGTTGGCGATCGTCCACCACGCCTTGGACTTTCCGCTCGAATTCACCGGATTACCTCCCCTCGTCGTCGGAACCCGGTGCGGCGGTGCCGAACCCCTTGATGAACACGAACGCGATGATCGCCACGCAGATGAAGATCAGGATCGAGATCGCCGATCCGACGCCCAGGTTGAACGCGCCGAACAGGTTGTCATAGCCCAGCATCGACACCGAGTAGGTGTTGTTGGACCCGCTGGTGAGAACGTAGATGTTGTCGAACACGCGGAACGCGTCGAGGGTGCGGAACAGCAGCGCGACGAGGATGGCCGGCTTCATCAGCGGAAGGATGATGCGCCACAGTCGCGTCCACGCACCGGCACCGTCGACCTGGGCGGCCTTCAGCAGGTCGTCGGGCACCAGCGCCAGGCCCGCCAGCAACAGCAGCGCCATGAACGGGGTGGTCTTCCAGACCTCGGCGAGGACGATGATCGCCAGCGACGGCCACTGTTCGGTGAGCGGCGCACTGCCGTCGGGCAGCAGGTTCGCCAGATAGCCGGTGCCGGGCGTCCACGCGTAGTACCACGAGAACGCCGCGGCCACGGTCACGATGCCGTACGGGATCAGGACGACGGTGCGGATCGTGCCGCGTCCGAAGATGGTGCGGTGCATGACCAGTGCGATGGCCATGCCGAGGACGAGCTCGATGAGCACCGACACGACCGTGATACCCACCGTGACGCCGAAGGCCGTCCACCAGTAGTTGTCGGTCAGCACCGTCGCGTAGTTCGAGAACCACACGAACTCCCGCTCTCCGGGCGCGGACAGGCTCATCTTGTTCAGCGAGAGCCAGACCGCGTAGATGATCGGATATCCGGTCACCAGCAGCATCATCAGCGCGGCGGGCGCGATGAGCCAGAAGGCCAGCCGCCGCTCGGCCGTCTTGCCCTCACTGCGCTTGCGGGGCTTCGGTGCGGCTTCTTCGCGGGGTCGTTCGGCCACCGCGGTGGCGGCTGCCGATGACCGTGCCACGCCGACGGATCCGGGATTCGACCCGACCGGGTTCGCGGGCGCCGAACCGACCCGGGCCGAACCGGGTGGAACCTCGTGGCGTCCTCCCGGTGGCGCCTTCCACAACTCGTCGGAGTGCACGGGCGGGCTGTCCCCCACGATGGGGATCGGGCCGGTCTGGGCGGGCGCATCGTCGGGCAGCGCATGGCGGCCGGGGCGGAACGCGGACTCGTCGGCGGAGTCGTCCTCGTTCGGTGCGCGCCCGCCCGGAGTGTTCCCGCCGGGTGTGTTGTGATCGGTCACGGAACCAACCCTTCCCCGTCGATTGCCTTCTGGACGGCCTCGGCGAGTTCGTCCACCAGTGTTTCCGGATCCCACGCCCCGACCGGACTCAGCTTCGCCTGCAGCAGCGTCGAGATCGCCTGGTAGTCAGGAGACTTCGGACGAATCGCAGCATGGTCGGGTTCGAGCTGACGCTTGATCTCCCGCGCCATCGGATAGGCGAGGCGGAAATCTGCGTCGTCGTAGATGGATTCGATCACCGGGGGCGGACCCGCGTTGAGCGAGAAGTCCTTCTGCGACGCCTCGCTCGTGATGCACTCGGCCGCCCGGAAGGCCAGGTCCGGCTGCTCGGAGGTGCTGGCGACGGCGATGTTGATCCCACCGAGGGTCGTCTTGGTGGGCAGGCCCTCGAAGCCCGGGTACGGGGCGAAGTCGAAGACCTTCTGCATCTCCCGGTTGAGCGGGAGCACATCCCGGTCGGACGGCGGATTCTCGCTGTCGGCGTACAGGTCGGCGTACTTCGTCAGGTCCAGGAACGGGACGGATCCCGCGACGGCGTTCTCGCGCATGCCGGGGAACACGAAGGGCCAGTTGACCTCATAGAGCGCCTCACCGCTCTCCATGCCCAGGCGGGCGGCACCCTCGTCGGAGTTGGTCAGCGACGGGTCGGCGCCCGGTGCGGTGGCCACCGCCTTGAGTGTCCGGAGGGCGCGGACCGTGGCCGCGCGATGCTCCGGAGTGTCGTTGAGCGTGACCTTGTCGGGGTTCTCGGGGTCGACGACCTGGCCGCCGGCACTGACGAGTACCGAGTTGAACCAGACCATCAGGCCCTCATATTGCCTGCCCTGCACCATGATGTAGGTCGGTCCGCCGTTGCGGCCGCTGACCAGTGCATCCTCGAGCATCCCGTCCCACGTCGAGGCGGGACGACGGCGGTCGACCTTGTCCTTCAGCACATCCTTGCGGTACCAGAGCAACTGGGTGTTGGTGGAGAACGGGATGGCGTAGAGGCGTTCGCGCTCATCCTCATCCGTCTTCCACACCGCGGTGTCGAGCGGACCGCCGAGGGTCCGCGCGGACACCTCCGCGGCCATCGCGTCGGGCACCGGGACCATCCAGCCCGCGTCGGCGAACTCAGCGGTCCACACCACGTCCATGCCCATGAGGTCGAGCCCGGAATCGTTGCCGGCCAGGCGGCGCGCCAACTGCAGCCGCTGATCGTCGGCACCCTTCGGCAGGGGCGTCGTGACGACCTTGTACTCACCGTTGGATTCGGCGGAACACTTGTCGCCGATCGCGGCGAAGGTGTCGGCACCGTCGGCGGGTGGATAGAAATTCAGTACGCCCGCTTCATATCCCGAGCCGCACGCCGACAGCACGGGGAGCGCCGCGGCCGCGGCGACCGCCGCCGCGAGGACCTTTCGCCTTACGCGACTTGTGGTTCGATACCTGCTGACCCTGCTCCGCACGCAGCCTCCTCGATGTCGTACGCGGCGGAGTACCCGAGGTGCTCCGCCGTGAGCGTCCGAGGTGCAACGCTATACGTCACGATTCGTGACATGCAACACATTCGGCATGGGCGTGCCACTCCGTCGCCGATTGTGATCGCCCCGTGTCCGCCGACGGTCGAGACCTCACATCGTCAGGCGCGCGAGCATGTCGCGGGCTTTCTCTGCGCTTTTGGGATCGCAGAGGACGTCGTAACGGCCGGCGACGAGCTGCATGGTCGACGCGAAGTCGCGCTGGCCGCGTGTCGCAGCATACGGAATCGTCGCCGAGATCACACCGAAGACCATGCCGCCGACGAGACCGACCAGGATCGGCCCCAGGGGCGAACCGGTGAAGACGAGTGAGACCAGGATGCCGAAGAAGAGGCCGAGCCAGGCCCCCGAGACCAGACCTCCGCCGATCACCTTGCCCCACGTCAGGCGTCCGATGACACGTTCGACCTGCATGAGGTCGACGCCCACAATCGTGACGTCCTCGACGGAGAAGTTCTCGTCGGACAGATAGTCCACCGCCCGCTGCGCCTCGGCGTAGGTGCTGTAGGAGCCGATCGGCCACCCCTTGGGCGGCGTCGGCAGGCCCGGCGTCTCCCGACCCGGGCGCATGGGATTCGTCATTTCGGGACCTCCCTGTGAAGTCGAGTCTGCTGTTCCGCGCTCGCCGACGGCGTTGGCCGAACCGATGGCACTACCCTTACTCCCATGTCGTCGGTGAGCAAGGTGTTCGTGGCCAGATTAGTCGGGTTGGCCGTCCTTGGTCCCGATGGTGAATCCATCGGGAGGGTCCGCGACGTGGTGATCTCGATCCGATTGTCGGGTCAACAACCACGCGCACTCGGCCTCGCGGTCGAATTGACCACCCGCCGAAGGATTTTCGTTCCCATGCTGCGCGTCACCGGCATCGAACCGCAGGCGGTGACCCTCAACACCGGCACGGTGAGCCTGCGGAAACTGCATCTTCGCCCCGGCGAGGCCCTGGCGATCGGCCAGATCCTCGACACCCGGGTCCGGGTCACCGACCCGGACCTGCCCGAACTCGCCGACGCCGACGTGACGGTGGTCGATCTCGGCATCGAACGCACCCGCACCCGGGACTGGGTCGTCTCGCGGGTCGCCATCCGCGCGGGCCGACGCGGTCTGCGCCGGCGTCACGAGACCCACGTCGTGGAATGGTCCAGCGTCCAGGGCATCACCCAGTCCGCCCTCGACCTGCCCGGCCAGGGCGTCGCCCAGGCGCTGATGCAGTTCGAGGGGATGCGCCCGGCCGACGTGGCGAACGCGCTCCGGGAGCTGCCGGCCAAACGACGTGGTGAGATCGCCTCGGCGCTCGAGGACGAGCGGCTCGCCGACGTGCTCCAGGAGCTGCCACCCGACGATCAGACGGCGATGCTCACCGCCCTGGGTCGCGATCGGGCCGTCACCATTCTCGAGGAGATGGATCCCGACGACGCGGCCGACCTCCTCGGCGAGCTCCCCGCCACCGAGGCCGAGGCGCTGCTCGAGGAGATGGACCCGGAGGAATCCGAACCGGTCCGTCGACTGCTGCTGCACTCCCCCGACACCGCCGGTGGTGTGATGACCTCCGAGCCGATCATCGTCACCGCGTCGACGACGATCGCCGAGGCACTCGCACGCGTCCGCAACCCCGATCTCACCCCCGCTTCGGCGAGCATCGTGTTCGTCGTCCGTCCCCCGACCGCGACGCCGACGGGCAAGTATCTCGGCTGTGTGCACCTGCAGGCCCTGCTGCGCGAGCCGCCGGCCCACCTGGTCGGCGGAATCCTCGACACCGACCTCGCGCAATTGCACCCGGAAGACTCACTGGAGACGATGACGCGCTATTTCGCGACCTACAACCTCGTCTGCGGCCCGGTGGTCGACGAGGCCGGCCACCTGCTCGGCGCCGTCAGCGTCGACGACCTCCTCGACGAGATCCTGCCGCGCGACTGGCGTGAGACCGAACCCGAGGACGTCGACAAGCCGACCGGCGTCGGCGCGCAGGTGAGGATCCGATGAGCGAGCGGGGCGGTCGCAAACTCGACATCCCCAGCACCCGGCGCACCATCTCGTTCAATCTCGATTCCGACATCGTCGGGATGTACAGCGAACGTGTCGCCCGGTTCCTGGGCACGGGCCGGTACCTGCTGATCCAGACCGTCATCGTGGTGGTGTGGATCGCGCTGAACCTGGTCGCGGTGACGATCCGGTGGGACCCGTATCCGTTCATCCTGCTCAACCTCGCGTTCTCCACGCAGGCGGCCTACGCCGCGCCGCTGATCCTGCTGGCCCAGAATCGTCAGGAGAACCGGGACCGCGTGGCGCTCGAGGAGGATCGGATGCGGTCGGCGCAGACCAAGGCCGACACCGAGTTCCTCGCGCGTGAGCTGGCCGCCGTCCGCCTGGCCGTCGGCGACACGGTGACGCGCGACTACCTGCGCAAAGAACTCGACGAGCTACTCGACGAGCTGACCGAACGGTTCGGTGCACGCGACCAAGCCTCGGACGACGCGGACGGCGTCGAGAAGTCCCGCTGAGCGGACCACGTCTCCAGGAGGTGCCGGCACCGCCCGACACCACTCCGTGACGTCACTCCAGTAACTTCTCTCCCATGGGTTTGCCGCCGTAACTTCTCGCGTCGCAGCGACGAAGTGAGTGACGACGAGTAAATGCGGAGTTCGCCATTGGGTCATCAGACCCAATATGTATGGTGGGTCACAGTTCGGCCGGATCCCGGTGTCGGTCACGACGCCAGACCCGGCCGGACACATCCGCTCTCGGCTCCAGGCCGTGCGGCCGGAGCGGGCAATCACTGCGTCCTCGGGGGGCAGACGTGTGGTGTTGTGACAACGGAGTAGATGTGATCGAGAAATCGGTGCGGGCGGACCGCCGGGGCGGTGGCCGATGAGCCCGCTGAACCTGGTGCGCCGCCGTCGTGGGCCGCAGCGTCCCCTGCACTTCCCGCGGCGAGCCGCGACGATCGTCGTCGGTGGCGCACTCGTCGGCACGATGGTGCTGGGCACGGCGTCATCGAGCGCGCACGGCGTGCTCGCCGCAGCGACCCCCGAACCCGAGGCCCCGGTCGTCGTCGCAGATGTCGTGCCGGGTTCGCCCGTGACGCTCCTCGGTTTCGCACCGCCGCCGGAGAAGCCAGCCGCCGCGCTTCCCGCGCCGCAGTTCCGACTCGCGAACGATCTCCCCTCCGGTCCTCTCGGCATCCCCGGCGTGGTCCTGCAGGCCTACAAGCTCGCCGCGAACCGGGTCGGCGCCGAGAGTCCACAGTGCAAGCTGCCCTGGTTCCTGCTCGCCGGCATCGGCCGCATCGAGTCCAATCATGCGAGCAACGGTTCGGTCGACCAGTACGGCACCACCATCAACCCGATCGCCGGGCCCGTGCTCGACGGTTCCCTGGCTGGCAACGCGGTCATCAAGGACACCGACGGTGGACGCATCGACGGCGACCCCGGGCACGACCGGGCCATGGGACCGATGCAGTTCATCCCCAGCACCTGGGCGTCCTGGGGCTCCGATGCCAACGGCGACGGCAAGTCCGACCCCAACAACATCTTCGACGCCACCTACTCTGCGGGACGCTACCTGTGCGCCGGGGTCAGCGACATCATGAGCGAGGGCACCCGCGTCGCGGCGGTGCTCCGGTACAACCGCTCGATGGAGTACGTCGCGAACGTACTCGGCTGGGCCGGCGCCTACGCCACCGGCGTCATGCCGACCAACCCGATCCCGGAGGCGAAACGCAAGGCGTCGAGTTCGTCGAGCAAGAGCAAGTCGAGTTCCTCCTCGTCCTCCACGCCGCCGTCGGGTCCGTCGTCCTCGTCGCCGTCGGTACGCAGGCCCGCACCGCCGCCGCAGAACTGTTTCATCGTGTGCCTGCCGACGATCACCCTGCCCGGACAGGTGCCCCCGCCGCCGCCCAAGAAGCAGGCTCCGGTGACCAAGAAGGCCCCGCCGGAGAACCGGTCGGGACCGGCGACGACACCGGTGCCCGTTCGCTGATCCGGCACCGCACGACCGCCTGCCGGGACCACCACCGTGGTCCGTCGGCGGCGCCGGTAGGCTGGACCAGATGACAACAGGAGTCGCGCCCACGGAATCGGCAGTTCGCGCCGCCCTGGGCAAGGTCAAGGATCCGGAGATCGGCAAGCCCATCACCGACATCGGGATGGTCAAGTCGGTCACCGTCAACGACGATGCCAGCGTCGACGTCGCGGTGTATCTGACGACGTCGGGGTGTCCCCTGCGCACCGAGATCGTCCAGCGGGTGGAGACCGCCGTCGCCGATGTCGCCGGAGTCGGTGCGGTGCGCGTCGAACTCGACGTGATGGACGACGAGCAGCGCACCGAGTTGCGCAAGAAGCTGCGCGGGGACAAGGCCGAGCCGGTCATCCCCTTCGCCCAGCCCGGGTCCCTGACCCGCGTCTACGCCGTCGCATCCGGTAAGGGTGGCGTCGGAAAGTCCAGCGTCACGGTCAACCTCGCGGCCGCACTGGCCGAGCGCGGACTCAGCGTGGGTGTCCTCGACGCCGACATCTACGGCCATTCCGTCCCCCGGATGCTCGGCAGTGACGCCAAGCCCACCCAGGTGGAGCGGATGATCATGCCGCCGATCAGCCACAACGTGCGATTCATCTCGATCGGCCAGTTCACCGAAGGCAACACCCCGGTCACCTGGCGCGGACCCATGCTGCACCGCGCGTTGCAGCAGTTCCTCGCCGACGTCTACTGGGGCGACCTCGACGTCCTGCTCCTCGACCTGCCCCCGGGCACCGGCGATGTCGCGATCTCCATCGCGCAGCTGATCCCGGGTGCGGAGATCCTCGTGGTCACCACACCGCAGCAGGCCGCCGCCGAGGTCGCCGAGCGCGCCGGTGCGATCGCGCTCCAGACCCGCCAGAAGATCCTGGGCGTCGTGGAGAACATGTCCTGGCTCGAGCTCCCCGACGGCACCCGCATGGAGCCGTTCGGCTCGGGTGGTGGCGAGCAGGTCGCCGAACGCCTCACCCGTGCGGTGGGCGCACCCGTGGAGCTCTTGGGTCAGGTCCCGTTGGAGACCGCACTGCGCGAGGGCGGCGACGCGGGTGTTCCGGTGGTCTTGTCGGCCCCCGACTCCCCCGCCGGCTCAGCGCTGCGGTCGATCGCCGCGAAGCTCGCCGTCCGCAAGCGCGGACTGGCCGGGATGAGCCTCGGGCTCGACACCGTCCGCCACTCCTGAGGAGTTCCGATCAGGTCGCGTCCCAGTCGGTGACGGCGGGACGGCCACCTGTACGACGCTCTGCCGGTGCACTGTCGGGCGACGGCTGTGCCGGGGTGTCGGTGTTCTTGTCGAGCGACATCGGCGCCGACACCGGCTTGATCGGTGGCGCCGGGGTGGTGCTGCGATCGACGGTGGTGGCGTCCTCCCCCAGGCGGAACAGCGAGTCGTCGCCGTCGAGAAGATGCTTGGTGACGATCGAACGCGGCGTCATCCCCCGCAGCTCGTTCAGGTCCGCGAGAGGTTTGCGCAGATCCTCGAACTCCGGACCGAGTTCGTCCTTGAGCTGGTTGGTCGCACCGGTCGCATAGTCGCGGACCTTGCGGAGCGACTGCATCGACCAGGACACCGCGCCCGGGAGTCGTTCGGGCCCGAGGATGACCAGGGCGGCCACGACCAGGATCGCGATCTCGCCCCATCCGATACTGCTGAACATCTGCCTCGTCCCGGTGTCAGTCGCTCGCCGGCGTGATGGTGCCGTTGAACGTACGCCCGTCCCGCCAGTACTGGAACGGGATCTCTTCACCGATCTTCGCGGTCCGGACCGCGACATTCAACTCGTCGGCGCTCTCGATGGGCCGGTTGTTCAACGAGGTGATGACGTCGTTCTCGCGAACCCCGGCGCGTTCGGCCGGTCCGCCGGACACCACATTGCGCACCTGGGCGCCCAGGACGCGCTCGTTGCGGACCGAGCTCGCGTTGATGCCGATCTGCGGGTGGTTGACCTTGCCGTCGCGGATGAGGGCTTCGGCGATGGGCTTGGCCTCGTCGATCGGGATGGCGAATCCGAGCCCGATCGAGCCGCCGCCGGCACCGAGCCGTCCCGCGGTGTTGATGCCGACGACCTTGGCGTCGCCGTTCACCAGCGGACCGCCGGAGTTGCCGGGGTTGATCGCCGCGTCCGTCTGGATCGCGTCGATGACCGCGTCGGTGTCGGATTCGGCGTCGGGCGTGAGCGCCACCGCGCGGTTCGTGGCACTGACGATGCCGCTCGTCACCGTCCGGTTGAGCCCGAGCGGCGATCCGAAGGCGACGACCTCCTCGCCGATCTGCAGGTCCGCGGAACTACCGAGGACCGACACGGTGGGATTCCTCACGTTCTCGACCTTGAGCACCGCGAGGTCGGTCTTGGGGTCACGTCCGACGATGCGTGCCGGGACACGCTGACGGTCGAAGAAGACGACCTCGAGCTTGGCGCTCTTGTCGTTCGCGGCCATCGAGATCACGTGGTTGTTGGTGAGGATGTACCCCGCCTTGTCGATGACGAAGCCCGAACCGGTCGAATAGGCCCCCGACGCCCGGACGTCGATGGCGACCACGGATTTCTCGACGGAACGCGCCACCTCGGCGATCGGCGAACGCGGCTCCGAACCGTTTCCGGGGTCGTCGGTGGACAGCTCCACGGAATCGGTGGTCAGCGGCGCCGCGACCTCGGCGGTCCACCGCCCCATCAGACCGCCGACGACGGCGATGAGCAGCGCGATGATCGCGAGCGCCGCGAGCGCGCTCCAGCTGATGCGGTTGCCCAGCAACACATCCCGGACGCCGAGTTTCGGGCCGGGGTCGGTGGCCGGCGTCGAGGCGCTGGTCGGCAGGGCGGGATCGACGAGCCGCGCGGGGCTCTCCGGATCACGCCAGGGGTCGTTGCGCGGCGGCTCGTCCTCGGTCTGGCCGTAGGTGGCGAGCGGATCGCGCTGGAGGGTCTCGTCAGAGCCGGGCGGACGCCCGAATGCCTCGGCGAGGACGGGGTCCGGGTCGGCGACGTGCGGTTGCGGCGCGGAATGGCTGCCGGCATCGGCGGCGAACGAACCGCGCACTCCCGAGGGCCGGCCGAAGACCTGCGCCGTTGCCGGCGATACGGGGGCGTGCCGCGGCCGCCCGGGCGTCAGCCGTTGCGAGTGTGGGGGTTCTTCGCGACGCGCGAACTCCGCGTCACCGCCGGGAGTCGAGGTGTCCTCGCCCTGGGGTCCGGTTCCGTCGGTCACGTTCACCTACCCCGACGGCGGAAGTTACGGCCGCGGCCGGTGTCGCGCATGAGCGGGTTCACGGGCGGGCGCATCGCCTCGCGGGCGCCTGGGATGCCGTCGGTCGGGGTGTCCGAGCCGAGGTCGATCTCGCGGGTCGGGATCTGAGAGAGCGCTCCGAGCAGCGAGGCGGGCACCGACACCTGGCCGGACTCGCGCAGGCGGGTACGGGCCAGGGACTGGGCGTCGACCGCCGCCACACACTCCGGGCAGAGCGCCAGATGGTGGGTGGCGCGAGCATGCGCCGACATACCGAGCTCACCGTCGACGAAAGCGGCGACCGCCTCGGGGGCGAGATGTTCGGTCGGGGCGAAACGGCGTCCACCGGCGGTGCCCGGCGCGCGATAGCCGCGGTTGGGCAGGAAGGACGACGGGGCCGGAGTCCACGAGTCGGCACCCCAGGAGGATCGCCGGCGACGAAGATTGGGGGTCGGGGGCTCGACACCGCCGCCCGGGGTCGGACGCCCGCGATCGCCGTCCATCATCGTCGGTCACCCCTCTCCACGACGTGTCCGCCGTACTCCGTTGTCATCACCTCTGCCGAGTCTGCTCGCCACGGTACTCACCGTCGGCGGGCTGTGCCGCCGCACGGGGTGTGACCGGGGCCGCACGCAACGTCTCAGCTTATCCGAGTCAGACAACGACGCTCATCGACTCGTGGTTCCCGAGCCTGACGAGCCGGGGATCGTCAGCTGTGCGCGCCGATCGCGACCGAACGGCTGCTGGTGTGCCCCTGGGCGGCCAGCGCGTCGCGGATGCTCTGGCGGCCACGGTGGATGCGACTGCGGACGGTGCCGAGCTTGACACCCAGGGTCGCGGCGATCTCCTCGTAGGACAGCCCCTCGATGTCACACAGGACGACGGCGGCGCGGAAGTCGGGCGCCAGCGAGTCGAGGGCGCGCTGCAGATCCGGGTCGAGGTTGGTGGCGTCGAAGATCTGCTGGGGGTCGGGGGTGTCGGCCGGCACGCGGTCGTACTCCTCGGGCAATGCCTCCATGCGGATCTTGCTGCGGCGGCGGACCATGTCGAGGAACAGGTTGGTGGTGATGCGGTGCAACCAGCCCTCGAAGGTGCCGGGGCGGTAGTTCGACAGCGATCGGAACACCCGGATGAAGGTCTCCTGCGTGAGATCCTCGGCGTCGTGCTGATTCCCCGACAGGCGGTAGGCCAGGCGGTAGACGCGGTCGGCGTGCTCGCGCACCAGTTCATCCCATGACGGCATCAGCAGTTCGTCGCCGGTGGCGTCGAAACCTGCGGTGCCCGCCGGAACGGCGGGCACTTCGTCGGTGGAATCGCGGGAATCGGTCATGGTGGGTGGTCGGTTCCTCTCTCGTGAACACAGCCCGGTGACCCAGAGCACTCACCGTGTCGAACAACGTCGCACCGGTCCGGTATTCCCAACGCGCCGGGGCTTCACACCGACTCGCCGGGCAGTACCGTCAACCGGACGCACTCACCCTCTCGTATCGGAGTGTGGTCGCCGTATGAGTCCCCTGAGTGTTCCCTGAGGATGTGACGGGCTCCGACCGCGGCCCGGGATTCGCCCAGGTCGGCGTGCCATGTCCGCGTTGACCGGGCCTGCGGTCTAACCTCGACGCGTGACCGAGTCAACCCCGTCCGCCGGCCCCGATCTGATCGCCTACGCCGAGTCGGCGATCGTCGAGGACGACGCCGTCATCGCCGCCCGTGCCCGCGCAGAGGAACTGGGTGCCACGCCCGTGAGCCCAGCGGTCGGTGCGCTGCTCGCACTCCTGGCCCGCACCGCCGACGCCAAGGCCGTGGCCGAGATCGGCACCGGCACCGGCGTGAGCGGTCTGTGGTTGCTCAACGGCATGGCCGCCGACGGGGTCCTGACCACCATCGACCCCGAACCCGAGCACCATCGTGCGGCGCGGGCGTCGTTCGCCGGGGCCGACATCTCCCCCGGCCGCACGCGCCTGATCAACGGCACACCCACCGACGTGCTGCCGCGTCTCTCGGACACGTCCTACGACCTGGTCTTCATCGACGGTCCCTTGCTGGACCTGCCGCGGTTCGTGACCGAGGCCGTCCGCATGCTGCGCGACGGCGGTGTCGTCGTGGTGCACAACGCGACGGCCGACGGCACCGTGGGCGATCCGTCCCGCACCGACCCGCCGACCGCGGCCGCGCGCGAGGCGGCCCTGCTGATCGCCGACGACGAGCGCCTCCTGCCGGTCGTGATCCCGCTCGGGCCCGGTGTGCTCGCGGCGGTCAAGACCCGCTGACCACAACGCAAACCCACCCATTTTCGGCAGATCCGCCCCCTGAGGGGGTGCTGGGTTTGCCGAAAAAGGGTGGGTTTGCGGGGTCTCACACGCGCGCCGAGTTCGCGAGGCGCCTCACACGTCAGTCGAGAAGCGGATTCCGTTGTCGGGGATCTCGATTCCCGGCCACACGCGTGCGCCGCGCAGGAGTTCGCAGCGCGCACCGATGTCCGCGCCGTCGCCGATGACGGTGTCGCGGATCAGTGCCCGCGGACCGATTCGTGCGCCGAAACCGATGATCGAGCGCTCGACGACCGCACCGGCCTCGATGACCGCGCCGTCGAAGACCACCGCACCGTCGAGGCGGGCGCGGGGCCCGACCTCCGCGCCTCGGCCGACGACGGTGCCGCCGATCAGCAGGGCACCCGGGCCGACGCCGGCACCCTCGTGGACCAGCGACTCGCCGTGGCGATCACCGAGCGCCGGTGACGGTGCGATGCCGCGCACCAGGTCGGCCGAGCCGCGGACGAAGTCCTCCGGGGTGCCCATGTCGCGCCAGTAGGCGTGGTCGACGTGGGCGTGGACGTGCTTGCCCTCGGTGAGCAGGCGCGGGAAGACCTCGCGCTCCACCGAGACGGGCACGCCATACGGGATCGACTCGATGATCTTGCGGTTGAAAACGTATGTGCCGGCATTGATCTGATCTGTCGGCGGGTCCTGGGTCTTCTCCAGGAAGGCGGTGACGCGGCCGTCGCCGTCGGTCGGCACGCAGCCGAACGCGCGCGGATCGCTCACCCGGACGAGGTGGATGGTCACGTCGGCGTCGGCCGCGCGATGGCTGTCGATGACGTCGCGCACATCGGTGCCGCCGAGCACGTCGCCGTTGAACACGACGATGGTGTCGGCGGTCAGCTCGTCGAGGACGTTGCGGATGCCGCCGCCGGTGCCGAGCGGCTCGTCCTCGGTGACGTAGCGCAGACGCAGGCCCAGTTTGGAGCCGTCGCCGTAGTACTCGCTGAACACCTCGGCCTTGAACGAGGTACTGAGGACGACGTCGCGGATCCCGGCCGCGTGGATGCGCGACAGCAGGTGCGTGAGGAAGGGCAGGCCCGCGGTGGGCAGCATCGGCTTGGGCGCCGAGAGCGTGAGCGGACGGAGCCGGGTGCCCTTGCCGCCGACGAGGACGACCGCCTCGACGCCCTCGGCAACAGGCGCCGATCCGCCGACGGACGCGCGCCCCACCGACTCGCGCACGGTGTACTGATCCACTTGATCGGTCCCTTCTTCGTGATGTCCGGTATTCACTTCAGCACTCATCCGTTGTCTTCGCTCGTCGAGGTGTTCTCCGTCGACGTGGTCCGGCGGGCCGCTCGGACCGCAAGACGCGACCGCGCGGCCAGGCCGACGCGCAGCGCGAGCCGCAGCGGTGCACGCCACACACCGGGGTTGCGGTCGGCCTGGAACCGATAGGCACTCTCGTGGTGTGCGGGCAGCATCTTCTCGGGGTTCCGACCGGCGCTGTGCCCCTTGGTGTGCACGATCTCGGCCGAGGGGACATAGACGTTCTGCCAGCCGGCCTTGCCCAGGCGGTCGCCCAGGTCGACGTCCTCCATGTACATGAAATAGCGGGGGTCGAAGCCGCCGACGGCGTCGAAGGCCTCCCGTCGAACCAGCAGGCACGACCCCGAGAGCCAGCCGACGGCCCGTTCCGACGGCGCCTCGTCGTCGGCGCGATAGGCCGCGGTCCACGGATTCTTTTTCCACACCGTGCCGAGGATGGCGTGACCGGTGCCGGAGACGAGGTCGGGAACGCGTCGCGCCGACGGGTAGATGGTGCCGTCGGGTTCCCGGATGAGCGGTCCCAGCGATCCCGCACGCGGCCAGCGCCGCGCAGCGTCGAGGAGTTCGTCGATCGAGCCCGGCTTCCACTCGACGTCCGGGTTGGCGATGAGCACGAACTCGATGTCGGGATCGATCTCGGCGACCCCGCGGTTCATCGCGCGGCCGTAGCCGAGGTTGCCGCCGGTGCGGACCAGTTTCACCGACTCGTAGTCCTTCTCGGCCTGTTCGGGTGCACCGTCGTCGGAGCCGTTGTCTGCGATGACGACCTGCGGCATCACATCGGTCACGGCGTCGAGACTGCGAAGGAATGTCGCGAGGTGATCACCGGAGAAGTAGGTCACCGTGACGACGGCTAGCTGAGCGGGCACCGGCTCAGGGTAACGAACCGCCCGGCTCGACGATCGACGCGTGCAGCGCGGCGCGCCAGTCCCGTAGCGGCGTCAGCCCCGCCGCGGCCCAGGAGCGTCCGGAGAGCACCGAATACGCCGGACGCGGTGCCGGGCGCCGGAACTCCGCCGTGGTGGTGGGCAGCACGCGTGAACGTTCGGCGCCGACCTCCTCGAAGACGGCCGCCGCCACCTCGAACCACGTCGCGCGGCCCGCGTTGGTGGCGTGCAGGACGGTTCCGGTGACCTCGGGGCGGGGCCCGGCGGCCACCAGCTCCCACAGCCCGTCGGCGAGGTCGATGCAGTAGGTGGGCGAACCGAGCTGGTCGTCGACGACCGACACGGTGTCGCGTGTCTGCTCGAGACGACGCATCGTCCCGACGAAGTCGCGGCTCTCGGGTCCGCCGGTGTAGACCCACGCGGTGCGCACGACGGTGGCACGCGGGTCCGCGTCGAGTGCGGCGCGTTCACCGGCGAGTTTGGTTGCCCCGTAGACGGTTGCCGGTTCGCCGCTCACGTCATCGGGTTCGTAGCCGTCGGGACGGTCGCCCGCTGAGCCCGGGCCGTCGAGCGGGGTACCGGGAAAGACGTAGTCGGTGGAGACATGGATCAACCACGCCCCCGCGGCGGCGGTCTGGGCGGCGAGCAGTGCCGGACCGGTGACGTTGACCCGGCGCGCACCCTCCGGATCAGACTCGGCACCGTCGACGTCGGTGTAGGCGGCACAGTTGACCACGACGTCGCCGGCGCCGAGGTCGCCCAGCGCGGCCGCGACCGATGTCTCGTCGGTGATGTCGATGTCGGCGGAGGTCAGCGGACGCCACACCACGGAGTCGGGTGCCTGGGCAGTCCTCTCCTGGAGTGCGGTGCCGAGCTGCCCGCCGGCGCCGACGATGTACACGGTGGGGGTGCTGGGCGTGACACGCATGGCCACCATCGTGCCGCAGACCCCGGCGTGCCACGACTCGGCCGTCCATCAACACGTGACGACCGCTACTCGACTTCTCGGCGTTGCGTTCTCGAATTCCCGAATCACTTCAGTAGCCTGGCGACAGCAACATCAGCTTTCACTCCTGCACCGACAATCCCATGGCGCGGACCGACCGGACGCCACCGTCGAGCAGCACGACGACCACGAAAGGGACCGCGGACCAGTGGATTCACCATCCGACGGCGCACGTGGGCGGCCGCGCCCCAGGCGTGCGGTACCGCCGGAGCCGGGCAGCCGGCGCACTCCGGATGCCGATCACAGCCGACGGCCGGTGCGCGGCGAACGCACTGGTGAACCGGGGTGGCCGCCTCAGGGCGCCCGCCCGCGTCCCGCCGACCCCGAGCCCGGCGCTCCCCGACGCCGGGTGGTGCGTGGTGCTCCCACGACGCAGTCGCGAGCCGAGTCCGCACAACACGCACGGCGCCAGCCGCCGCCCGAACGGATCCCCGCCCGGGATGCCGAAGGCAGGCCTCGTCGACGCCCCGCGGAGCCGCGCGACCCCCGCAGGCGTGTGCCCCCGCAGGAACCGGCGTCTCCCCGCCGGCCGCGGCGTGGCGACGAGCCTCTCGGCCGACGCTCGTCCGGCGAGATCCACACGCGGTCGGCACCCGCCGAACGTAAGCGTTCCGCGTCACCGGATTCCGCCCGCAAGCGCGTCCCTCGACCCGACGCCGAGAAGGCTCCCGCGAAGAAGGCCGCACCGAAGAAGGCCGCACCGAGGAGAACCCCACCGAAGAAGGCCGCACCCGGGAAGCACGCTTCGGCAGGAACAGCCCGAAGTGCTGCCGCGGTGACCGAAAAGCTCTCGGCCACTGCAGAGTCCACCACACCGACCGCTCCGCCGACCGCTCCGCCCGGCACCGTCACTCGCCCTCACGCCGGATGGGCGTCGGGCGCCGGATGGGGTCGCGCGTTGATCGCGATCGCATCGGTCGCCGTGCTGCTGTGCACCGGTTACGCATGGAACACGATGTCCGACCTGGAGACTCGCATCACGCAGCTCGGCGGACTCGGTCTGGGTGGTGCGAAGGACGGCGCCGTCGACATCCTGTTGGTGGGCACCGACTCCCGTACCGACGCGAAGGGCAACCCGCTCTCGCCGGAGGAGGTCAAGCTCCTGCGTTCGGGCGAGGAGGTCGCCACCAACACCGACACCATCCTGCTGGTGCGCATCCCCGAGGACGGTTCGTCGGCCACCGCGATCTCGATCCCACGTGACTCGTACGTCGACGTACCGGGTATCGGCATGAGCAAGATCAACGCGGCCTACGGCACCACCCGCGAAGGCGTGCGCGCCCGCGCCGTGGAAGCCGGGCAGTCGCCCGAGAAGGCGGAGAAGGAAGGCACGCTGGCCGGCCGGAAGGCGTTGGTGGACACCGTCGCCAACCTCACCGGCGTCCAGGTCGACCACTATGCGGAGGTCGGCCTGCTCGGCTTCGTCCTGCTGACCAATGCGGTCGGCGGCATCGACGTCTGCCTCAACGCCCCGGTCCGGGATCCGTTCAGCGGCGCGCGTTTCCGCAAGGGTGTCCAGACCCTCGACGGGCCCAGGGCACTGAGCTTCGTGCGCCAGCGTCACGGACTCCCGCGCGGCGACCTCGACCGCATCACACGTCAGCAGGCGTTCATGGCGTCACTGACCCAGAAGGTGTTGTCCGCAGGCACTCTCACCGATCCGGGAAAGCTCTCGGAGATGCAGAACGCGGTGGCGCGGTCGATCGTCATCGACGACGGTTGGAACATCATCAACTTCGCGGAGCAACTCAAGGACCTCAGCGGCGGCCGCGTGAAGTTCTCCACCATCCCGATCGTCACCGAACAGGGTTGGAGCGAGGACGGTCTGCAGAGCGTCGTCCAGGTGGATCCGCAGGCGGTGAAGACGTACACCAGCGACCTCCTCACCCCGAAGCAGGCCGGGGCCGACGCCCAGCGCGGCGATTTCAAGGTCGACGTCGTCAACGCGGGCACCATCGACGGACTGGGTTCGAACGTGGCGAACATCCTGACCAACAAGGGCTATCAGTCCGGTGAGACCTCCAGCGGCAAGGCCGACACCAAGGACTCGGTGATCTACGCGAAGGAGAATGGCGACGCCGCGCGGCTGCTCGCCAAGGACCTCGGCGGCGTGAAGGTCGTCGAGGACCCGAACCTCGCGGACGACCAGCTCAAGGTGGTCCTCACCAACACCTACGCCGGACCGGGCGGGCTCGGCGACACCGGCGACCAGACCGACAACACCCCGGCCAGTGAGCGTGTCGGCAACAAGCGCCCGCCGATCACCGCCGCGAACAAGGGGCCGATGTGCGTGAACTGAGCAGTCCGAACACCGTCGCCGACGCGATCTTCGGTGCGGTGGCCGATCATTCGCGTCCACGGCTGACGTACTACGACGAGGCGACCGGCGAGCGCACCGATCTGTCGGCGGCCACCCTCGGCAACTGGGCGGCCAAGACCGCCAACTATCTCGTCGACGAGATCGGGGTGGGCGCCGGGGATGTCGTGGTGGTGGACCTCCCCGAGCACTGGCAGACCGCCGGGATCGTGATCGGCGCACTGTGGGCCGGCGCCGACGTCCACCTCGCGGACGCCGATGCCGCGGAGGCAGCTTCGGAGCCACGGGTGGTCTTCACCTCGCGCGACCGGCTCGACGACCATCCCGACGCCGACGAGGTCGTGGTGGCCTCACTCGATCCGTTCGCCCTGCCACTGCGTGATCTCCCGCCCGGGGTCGGCGACTACGGGAGCGTCGTGCGGGTGCACGGCGACCAGTTCGTCTCGCGGTCCCCGGCCGTCGAGGCCCTCGACGGCATGCCGACGGCCGAGGTGGTCACCGAGGCCCGGACCGTCGCCGAACGCGACGGCATCGCCGCCGGCACCCGCGTGGTGTCGACGCGTCCCTGGCACACCGCGCCCAGCGTGCTCGCACACCTGCTCGCACCTCTAGTTGCCGGTGGCAGTCTGGTGCACGTCGCGAACGCCTCCGCCGAGCGGGTAACCGCGATCGCGGATGTCGAGAAGGCCGGAGTCGTGCTCGGAACACCCTCCGAATAGCCGCAATTGCCGCACGGCCAGGGAATCGCAGTGCACAAGACCCTGCGGGATCGCAGTTGATGCGGCACAGTGGGGACATGCGACTGCCCAACGCACTGGCCCGTTTCAACAAGATCGTCACCAATCCGATCCAGCGGCAGTGGGCACCCCACCTGCCGCCCTTCGCGATGGTCGAGCACGTCGGCCGCAAGTCCGGAAAGACCAACTCGAATCCGGTGCTGGCCTGGGTCGATCGTGACAAACTCACGATCATCCTCACCTACGGCCGGCACACCGACTGGGTGCGCAACGTCCAGGCGGCCGGTTCCTTCGCCATCATCCGCAAGGACGAGCGTTATCAGGTCACCGGTCCGCGCATCGTCCCGTCGGACTCCCCCGACATCGCCTCCGGCGCGAAGATCCCCGCCCGGCTCTTCGAGTCGGCTCTCCTCGGCACCCTGCACAAGGCCTAAACCCCGGTGGCCGACGACCCGCTCGACGATTTCACCGCCGAGGACGTGACCCTGCGCGGCGACACCCGCCGCGTCTACCGCAAGGGCACGGGTCCCGCGGTCATCGTGATCGCCGAGATGCCGGGGATCAGTCCGAAGGTCGCCGACGTCGCGCGGCGCATCGCCGATCTGGGGGCCACCGCCGTCATGCCGTCGCTGTTCGGCGTCGACGGGCGCGATCCTCGGCCGGACAACCTCGGCCGGGTCGGCTCGATGCGGTCGATGCTGGGTACCATCGCCAAGACCTGCATCACCCGCGAATTCACCATTCTCGCAACGGGAAAGACCTCACCGGTCACGGCGTGGCTGCGCGAGCTCGCCGCCCGCGAGCACGACCGCTGCGGCGGTCCCGGGGTGGGTGCGGTCGGAATGTGTTTCACCGGCGGCTTCGCGCTCGCGATGGCCACCGACGAACGCATGCTGGCCCCGGTGCTCTCGCAGCCGTCGCTGCCGTTCGCGGTCCTCCCCGGACGCGCACGCGCGATCGACGTCGGCGACGCCGATCTCGCGAAAGTGCAGGCACGATGCGCCCGCGGGCTGGAGGTGATGGGTCTGCGTTTCGCCGGTGATCAGCTCTCGCCACGTTCGCGATTCGCCTATCTCCAGGAAGTTCTCGGCGACTCGTTCATCGGGATCGAACTCCCCGACGACGCCGCGAACCCGGATTCGATGTTCCCCCGGCCGCATTCGGTGCTGACCGAGGACCTCTACGACGAACCCGGACAACCCACGAGAGAAGCCTTCGACCGGGTGCTGGACTTCTTCACCGACAAACTCGGCTTGTCGCCCGCCACCCCGGGATCGCCTGCGGCAGAGGGCTAGTCGCCGAGCAGTTCCTGCTGGAGCGCGGCATCCTTGTCGAGGACCATCTGCTCGAGGCCCTTCTGGAACGACACCATCCGTTCCTGCAGGACGGGGTCGGAGGAAGCGAGGATGCGCACGGCGAGCAGTCCGGCGTTGCGGGCGCCGCCGACCGACACCGTCGCGACGGGCACACCGGCGGGCATCTGCACGATGGACAGCAACGAGTCGAGGCCGTCGAGGTGTCGCAGCGGCACCGGCACACCGATCACCGGCAACGGCGTCGCCGAGGCGACCATGCCCGGAAGGTGCGCTGCCCCACCGGCTCCCGCGATGATGACCTCGATGCCGTTGGCGGCGGCACCGGCCGCGTAGTCGAGCATCCGCTGCGGTGTGCGGTGTGCCGAGACGACACCCACCTGGAATGGCACGTCGAACTCGGCGAGTGCCTCCGCGGCCGCCTTCATCGTCGGCCAGTCGGAGTCGCTGCCCATGATCAGGCCGACACGAGGGCCCCTGTTCTCGGTCATGAATGCACATCCCATCCGTCGGTCCACGTCGCGTGCGACATCCACTGCGCGGCACGCTCGGCGCGCTCGCGCACCGATTCCATCGATTCACCCGGGCGGCCGACGATGTTCACGTGGCCGATCTTTCGGTCGCGCCGCTCACCCTTGCCGTAGAGGTGCACCTTGGCCTCGGGCATCCGCGCCATCAGGTGGTGCAGGCGCTCGTCCATGGACATCTCCGGTGCGCTCGGCGCGCCCAGGATGTTGGCCATCACGGTCAGCGGCGCGGTCGGCGCGGTGTTGCCCAGCGGGTAGTCGAGAACGGCGCGCAGATGCTGCTCGAACTGCGAGGTGACCGCGCCGTCCATCGTCCAGTGCCCGCTGTTGTGCGGACGCATCGCGAGTTCGTTGACGACGAGTTCGCCGTCGACGGTCTCGAAGAGTTCCATCGCCATCACACCGACCACGCCGAGTTCGCCGGCGAGACGCAACGCCATCTGCTGCGCCTGCTTCGCGACGTCGTCGGAGAGACCCGGTGCGGGCGCGAGCACGACGGCGCACTGGCCGTGACGCTGGATGGTCTCCACCACCGGCCACGCCGCACCCTGCCCGAACGGGGACCGGGCGATCATGGCCGACAGTTCGCGCCGCATCGGCACCTTCTGTTCGGCCAGCAGCGCCGGCGCGTCGGACGGGTACTCGTCGAAGACCGCGAGGGCCTCGTCGGCGCCGTCGACGAGCCAGACCCCGCGACCGTCGTATCCGCCTCGGACCGCCTTGATGACGATCTCCCAGTCGTTGGCCGCGCCGAACTCGGCGAGACGCGCGCGGGCGGCCGTCCGGTCGCCGGCGAGATCGGCGAACTCCGGGACCGGCAGACCCAGCTCGGCCAGGCGAACCCGCATCGCCAGCTTGTCCTGGGCGAAGTGCAGCGCCTTCGACGGCGGGAGGACCGCCACTCCTTCGGCTTCGAGTGCCCGGAGGTGTTGCAGCGGCACACCTTCGTGGTCGAAGGTCAGTGCGGCGGCACCGGCGGCGGCGCGGCGCAGGTCGTCGAGTTCGTCGTGTGAGCCGAGGACGATGTCGGCACTCACCTGCGCGGCCGGGTCCGAATCCGACGCGGCCAGCACGCGCAGACACTGTCCGAGTGTGATCGCGGCCTGATGCGTCATCCGCGCGAGCTGTCCGCCGCCGATCATCGTGACCTTCGGCATACCCGACGCCGCGCCGGCGCTACGCGCCGCCTCCGGGGTGGGTGGCGCGGAATTCGAGGTCATCGGCCCGTTCACTGGCGCTCCATCCGCCTCGCGTGGATTCACGCGAACCATCGTGGCACGTCCGCTCTGTCATCCGCACAACCGCCCGGAGAACTTCCCCGGCGCTGTTGTTTCGTACACTCGGATCTTGTGCCATTGATCGACGAGCTGATCGCTCGCCTCCCAGCGCCGGTCCGACGGCTCGTGATGCGGCACCACGAACTCATCAAGTTCGCCATGGTCGGCGGCACCACCTTCATCTTCGATCTCGCGATCTTCTACAGCCTCAGCCTCACAATCCTCGAGCCGAAGCCGGTGATCGCCAAGATCATCGCCGGGGTGCTGGCGACGATCCTCAGCTACATCCTCAACCGCGAGTGGGCCTTCAAGAACCGCGGCGGCCGTGAACGCCACCACGAGGCACTGCTGTTCTTCATGATCAGCGGGATCGGCGTCATCCTGCAGGCCGCACCGCTGTTCATCGGCAACAACGTCTTCGACATGCGGTCCAACCTGAGTGTGTCCGAGGTCGTCGTCGTCGACTTCGTCCTCGGCTACATCATCGGCAACCTGATGCAGATGGCCTTCCGCTTCTGGGCGCTGCGCAGATTCGCGTTCCCCGAGGAACTCCTCCGCGGTGGCGACGCCGGGTCCACCGACCTGCATCCCTCGCTCGCCGAGCTCAACGATGAGGAACTCGGTCACGCCTGACGTCGGTGTCCGTGCCGCCGGGACCCTGGTCGTCCTGCTCGTTCGGTTCCTCGCCGTATCCGCTCGCATATCGGGCCGGGACGACGATGGCGAACACCGGGGGCCGTCGGACCGTGAGTTCCAGGCGCCCGCCGTCGGCCTCGATCAGCGCCCGTGCCAGCGACAGTCCGACGCCGCTGCGACCGGCACCGGGCCGCTTCCCGGCCGAGAAACCGCGGCGGAAGATGTGCGCGGAGATCTCGTCGGCGACGCCGTCGCCCTCGTCGGCGACCGTGATGCGGACCAGTTCGCCGGCCTGCAGTGTGCTCACCTCGATCCGGCACGTCCCGCGACCGTGCTGTAGCGCGTTGTCGACCAGCACGCTGACCGCCTCCCGCAGGCGTCCGGACTGCGAGGTGAGCGCCTGCGGTGCACCCGCGACCACCGCGGTCAGCTGTCGACCCTGCGCCTCGAAGGCGTGGCGGAAGTCCTCGACGAGTGTGGCGAGCATGTCGCCGACGTCGATGAAATGTGGTTCTGGTTCGTCGGCACGCGAGGCCTCCACCAGTTCGTCGAGATCGGTCGCCAGTCGCTCCACCTGGTCGAGTGCCGCCTCGGCTTCGCTGACGACCGCCGGATCGTCGTGCAGCGCCAGCTCGTCGAGCCGCAACTGGATGGCGGTCAGCCGGCTGCGGAGCTGATGCGACGCATCGCCGGCGATCTCGCGTTCGCGTTCGAGCCTCAGGGCCTGCGCGGTGTTGGCGTCGGCGAGCGCCCGCGACACCCGGTCGAGTTCGGCGATGCCGTACATCTTCCATTCGGTACGGAAGTCGGCACGGCCGAGAGTCGCCGCGCGGTCGGCCAGATCGGTCAGGGGGTCGACGATCCGGCCCGCCGACACCGCCGCCACCACCGAGCCGCCGATCACCGAAGCCACGACCACGAGCAGGACGACGCCGGCCGCGGTCATCTGGTCGTCCCGGACCTCGTTGCGCGGGATGGACAGGGTCAGTGTGCCGGCGGTGCCCAGGCCGATGGATTCCGAGAGTCGGGGCCCATCGATGTCGGCTCCGACGACCATCCGCCGATCGACTCCCCCGAGATCCGGATAGGTAATGGTCAGCTGGCCGTCGGGTGGCAGCAGCAGCTCGAAGGACTGCCGGTTGACCGCCTCGGACGGGATGCGACCGTCGGCTCCCTCCTGCCGGATGAGCTGGTCGGCGATGATCTTGAGCCGGTTGTCGAGAGCCTGATGCGCGTTGTCGGCCACCCACCACCAGGCCACGACGCTCAACGGGATGCCCAGCAGCGCACCCACCGCGATCAGGACGGCAGTCATCGTGGTGAGCAGGCGCCGGCGCATGGAAGCCGGTCGCATCGATGCCGGTCGCATGGGCACTTCCTAGGGGTCGAACCGGAAACCGACGCCGCGCACCGTCACGATGTGCCGCGGGCGGTTGTGGCGGTCGTCGCCGATCTTCCGGCGAAGCCACGAGATGTGCATGTCGAGGGTCTTCGACGACCGCAGATCTGCCGACCCCCAGACCTCGGTGAGGATCTCCTCGCGGGTCACGACCTCCCCCGCACGCTCCATGAGGAATCGCAGGAGGTCGAACTCGCGGTTGGCCAGGGTGAGGTCCTGTCCGTCCACCAGTACTCGCCGTGCCCGCGCGTCGAGTCGGATCGCGCCGCCCTCGAGTACGGGCTCGCCGTCGTCGGGCTGACGCCGGCGGAGCAATGCCCGCACGCGGGCGAGGAGCTCGGCGAGGCGGAACGGTTTGCCCACGTAGTCGTCTGCACCGGCGTCCAGGCCGACCACGAAGTCGACCTCGTCGGTGCGTGCGGTGAGCATGAGGACCGCGAGCGCGGGACGCTGGGCGCGCACCCGCCGGCACACCTCGAGGCCGTCGAGGACCGGGAGTCCGAGGTCGAGGATGAGCAGCTCGTAGCGGCTGTCGAGGGCCTTCTCGAGCGCGTCGGCACCGGTGCTCACGACATCGCACCCGTATCCCTCGCGGGAGAGGGCCCGCGCGAGCGGTTCGGCGATCGCGGTGTCGTCCTCGGCGAGCAGCACGTTGGTCAACGTTCCCGCGCCCCTCTGCTCTCGGGACGGTCGGCGGGGCCGTCCGGGACGCCGTGGTCGTCTTCCGCGTCGTCGCCGTACATCTCGAGCACTTCGTGGTAGAGCAGCGAATGGACCTTCTCCACCTGCGGGATGTCGTCGAAGGACAGCGGTTCGTCGGAGGCCGACTCGATGACCAGCGTGCCGGTCCGGAGCATCCGGTCGATGACGCCGTGCCGGAACTCGACGGTGTTGATCCGCCGGATCGGGATGTCGATACCCGACCGGGTGAGGATTCCGTTGCGGAACATCACCCGGCGGTCGGTCAGGACGAAGTGCGTCGTCTTCCAGGACAGCAACGGCCGGACGAAATACCAGACGAGGCCGAGTGCCCACACCACGCCGACGACGATCAGCAGCACCGTCCGCGGGGTCGAGCCCAGCGACGATCCGGCGATCACGCCCGCGAGGACACCCGCGGCCGCGGTGATGATCCCGAACAACAGGAACGGACCGAGCAGACACTTCCAATGAGGGTGCCGGTGGAGAACGACACGTTCACCGGGCGCCAGGTTCTCCCGCGGGTAAGCCATGCGGCTCAGCATAATCGGGACGGCCCTGCCCGGGGCCACGCTGAGTAGACTGCGAGACACCAGTACCGATCGACTGCCGGGCACGTTGGGGCGGTCGGCGAGGAGAATTGTCATGACCTACCAGGACCCGCGGGGCCCGCACCGCGATCCCGACCCACGGACCGCCCGCTACGAGTCCGGGTACAACCCCGACTCGCGGGCCTACAGCCGGCAGGATCCGTATGCCGAGCCGTACCGGGATCCGTACCCGGCCGACGGCCCCGCCGCACCGGGCGGGTACGCCGAGCAGCCGCTGCCGGACCGGGCGCCGCGACGCGCACCCGACGTCAACCCGGTCACCTTCGCCGGTGGCGTGGTGATGACCGGTGTGGTCACCGGCCTCGCTGCGTGGCTGGTCGCCTGGATCATCGCGGCGTTCGTCGAGAAGGTGAACGAGTCCGGCAAGCTCGGTGTCTGGAACCCGGTGGCGGCCAGCGAGATCTGGTTCGGTGTCGTGGGATTCCTGTGCGCGCTCGCCGCCGGCGCGCTCTGGTATGTGCTGCAGCTCATCACGCCGGCGCCCAACCAGTTCTATCGGTGGATCGTCGGGCTGCTCCTGATCGCCGCGGTGCTGATCCCGATCCTCACCTACCAGCAGACCTCGGTCGGCATCGAGACCGCGATCCTGCATTTCGTCATCGGTCTGCCGCCGTTGACGATCATCCCGGCGATGGGCATCAAGAGCCTGCAGCGCTGACCCGCACGTCTTCTAGACCGGCCGCAGGTGCGTGACGTCCCCGGCGGCCGCGATCACCTGACGACCGTCGGCGTCGACGACGATCCGCCCGGACGCGTCGACGCCGGTTGCGGTCCCGACGACCTCCTCGTCGCCGGGCAGCACCAGGCGTACGCGGCGCCCGATGGTGTCACTGTCCTCCCGGTAGCGCGCCGCGAGTCCGTCGACGTCGTTCGGCCACCGGTCGAGCAGATCCGACAGTGCCCGCAGGTATGACGCCGCCAGCTCGGTGAGCGGGACGTCCTCACCGGTCGCCAGCTGCAGCGAGGTGGCGGTCGGGACCGGGAGCTGGTCCTCGGACATCGTCGTGTTGAGGCCGGTGCCGATCACGGCCACCCCGCCGTCCCCGTGCCGGGTGTGGGGTGAACGCGTGTACTCCGAGAGGATTCCGGCGGCCTTGCGCCCGTCGATCAGCACGTCGTTGGGCCACTTGAGACCCGGCCGCACGCCGATCGCCTCACCGATTCCCTGCACCGCGGCGAGCCCGGCCAGCAACGACAACCAGCCGAGGTGTTCGGTGTGCTCGCCGACGTCGACCGCCGCTGACATCGCCAGCTGCGTCCCGCGCGGCGCGGTCCAGGTCCTCGCGTGCCGACCCCGACCTGCGGTCTGGTCGGTGGTCAGGCGCACCGTGCCGTCGACCGGTTCGGTCGCCGCGCGGGTCACCAGATCGGCGTTGGTCGACCCGGTGGAATCGACCACCTCGATCCGGTGCCAGCGCGTGTCGGCGAGTCGGGTCCGGAGCAGGTCGGCGTCGAGGGACATGGACATGTCTGAAGAACCTAACAAATGAACAACCACCGACCGATCGCTCGGGAACCTGAGGGATATCTCACGTTGATCCGGTTGACGTGGCTCACACCCGGGTAGTTAGCATCGACAGTCATGACCACAGCTTCACGCGACGATGCCGCCGCTCCCGACATCCACACGACCGCGGGGAAGCTCGCCGATCTGCGCAATCGTCTCGAAGAGGCGAAGCACCCCGTGGGCGAGGCCGCCGTCGAGAAGACCCATGCAAAGGGCAAACTGACCGCCCGTGAGCGGATCACCCATCTGCTCGACGAGGGCTCGTTCGTCGAACTCGACGCGCTGGCGAAGCATCGCAGCACGAACTTCGGCCTCGCCGAGCGTCGACCGGTCGGAGACGGTGTGGTCACCGGCTACGGCACGATCGACGGCCGCGAGGTCTGCATCTTCTCGCAGGACTCCACCGTCTTCGGCGGCAGCCTCGGTGAGGTCTATGGCGAGAAGATCGTCAAGGTCATGGATCTGGCCATCAAGACCGGCCGCCCGCTGATCGGCATCAACGACGGCGCCGGCGCGCGTATCCAGGAGGGCGTGGTCTCGCTCGGCCTGTACGGCGAGATCTTCCACCGCAACGTCCGCGCCTCGGGTGTCATCCCCCAGATCTCGCTGATCATGGGTGCAGCCGCCGGCGGCCACGTGTACTCCCCGGCCCTGACCGACTTCGTGGTCATGGTCGACCAGACCAGCCAGATGTTCATCACCGGCCCGGACGTCATCAAGACCGTCACCGGTGAAGAGGTCACCCAGGAGGAACTCGGCGGCGCGAGTACCCACATGGCGAAGTCGGGCACCGCGCACTACGTCGCCTCCGACGAAGAGGACGCGCTCGAGTACGTCAAGGAACTCCTGAGCTACCTGCCGAGCAACAACCGTGCCGATGCCCCGCGTCTGCCGGTCGCGCAGCCGGCCGCCGGCTCCATCGAGGACACCCTGACCGACGAGGACCTCGAGCTCGACACGCTCATCCCGGATTCGCCGAACCAGCCGTACGACATGCACGAGGTCATCCGTCGCATCCTCGACGACGACGAGTTCCTCGAGATCCAGGCCGACTACGCGAAGAACATCGTCGTCGGTTACGGCCGCGTCGACGGTCGCAGTGTCGGCATCGTCGCCAACCAGCCCACCCAGTTCGCCGGCTGCCTCGACATCGACGCCTCGGAGAAGGCCGCACGTTTCGTGCGCACCTGCGACGCCTTCAACATCCCGATCGTCACCCTGGTCGACGTCCCCGGCTTCCTGCCCGGTACCGACCAGGAGTACCGCGGCATCATCCGCCGCGGCGCCAAGCTGCTCTACGCCTACGGCGAGGCGACGGTCGGCAAGATCACCGTCATCACCCGTAAGGCCTACGGCGGCGCATACGACGTCATGGGCTCCAAGCACATGGGTGCCGACGTGAACCTCGCATGGCCCACGGCGCAGATCGCTGTCATGGGTGCCTCCGGCGCCGTCGGATTCGTCTACCGCAATCAGCTCAAAGAGGCCGCTGCGAAGGGCGAGGACGTCGACGCACTGCGCCTCGAGCTGCAGCAGGAGTACGAGGACACCCTCGTCAACCCGTACGTCGCCGCCGCCCGCGGTTACGTCGACGCGGTCATCCCGCCGAGCCACACCCGCGGACAGATCGCGACCGCACTCAAGCTGCTCGAGCGCAAGATGGTCAACCTGCCGCCGAAGAAGCACGGGAACATCCCCCTGTGAGTGAGAGCCCAGCGAGCGAGGCATCCGTGAACGAGAGCACCGAGAAGGCAGCCGAGAAGCCGTTCCTGACCGTCGTCAACGGCAACCCGACCGATGAGGACCTCGCCGTGCTGGTGAGCGTCCTGGCCGGCGCGGGTGCCGGCGGTGGTGAGCCGGAGCCGGAGATCCGCAACGACTGGGGTCGCCCGGTCGATCGACTCCGTCCCCAGTGGGGCGCACCGTCGAGCTTCACCAATCTGCGCTACTGACCAGTGCCTGATTCCCAGATCGGGTCGAACACGCACGAGACCGGGCCGGCCACCGCCGGCCCGGTCTTCGTGCTCGGGTCCGCCTCCCCGGCCCGCCTGCGGGTCCTGCGCGCCGCCGGTGTCGAACCGGTGGTGCGCGTTTCCGACGTGGACGAGGACGCGCTGCTCGAACAGTTGCCGCCGGCCACTCCCGCCGACGCCGTCGTCGCCGAGTTGGCACGGGCGAAGGCCGAGGCCGTCGCCGCGCTGCCGGAGATCGCCGGTGCGGCCGAGAACGGCGAGACGGTCGTGGTGATCGGCTGTGACTCGATGCTGCATCTCGACGACCGCCTGCTCGGCAAGCCGCACACGCCCGAACGTGCACTCGCGCA
This sequence comes from Gordonia amicalis NBRC 100051 = JCM 11271, assembly GCF_000332995.1. Taxonomy (GTDB): domain Bacteria; phylum Actinomycetota; class Actinomycetes; order Mycobacteriales; family Mycobacteriaceae; genus Gordonia; species Gordonia amicalis. Next base: position 344 of record NZ_BANS01000028.1, on the reverse strand, counting down.
GTGGGCCGAGATGCGCGGCCGCAACGCCGACCTGCTCACCGGCCACCACCTGATCCGGCTCGATCCCGATGGCGGCTCGACCAGCGCGACCGGGACCAGTTCCACGACAATCCATTTCACCGATGCCGACGACGACGTGGTCGCTCGCTATGTGGACAGCGGCGAACCGCTACAGGTCGCGGGTGCGTTCACCCTCGACGGACTCGGCGGCTGGCTGGTCGAACGCATCGAGGGCGATCCGTCGTCGGTCATCGGGATCGGTCTGCCGCTCGTCCAACGGCTCCTGACCGAGGTCGGGTTGTCGGTCACCGACTTCTGGCGGCACTGAGCCCCACCCCGCTCCC
>NZ_BANS01000029.1 GCF_000332995.1 Gordonia amicalis NBRC 100051 = JCM 11271 | reverse complement strand
ACGTCCTCTTGACGAGTCCGGCTCCGGTGAGCCTCTCCCAGAGCGTGAGAAATTCTCACGCTCTTGTTCTCGGGAGTGGCCCCGCACAGGCGGCCCGAGCGAGTAGCTCGGGCACTTTTGCTTCCCCGGTGCTTGCGGCTCCGGGGGAGTTGCTCTCTGCGGTGCGTCGATTAAGTTACACAGGCGCGAACAACGCGTCAAATCGCCTGGTCAGAGGCCTGGTTCGCTACGCCTTCGCTGCGTCAGCGGCCCAGTCTCGCGCCGGCGAAGCTCTTCTTGCCGCGGCGCACGACCAACCATCGCCCGTGGAGCAGGTCGGAGTCCGCCGGCTGCCACTCCGGATCGGTGATCTTCGTGTTGTTCACGTACGCGCCGCCCTCGGACACTGCACGACGCGCAGCCTTGTTGCTCTCGGACAGCTTGGTGTCGACGAGCAACTGGATGATCGTGGGTCGCTCCTGCACGTACTCCGCGATGACGGTCTCCCCCACGGCCGCGGCGAGGGTGGACTCGTCGAGCTCGTCGAGCTCGGCGCGACCGAACAGGGCCTGGCTGGCGAGTTCGACTGCGCGGGTGTTCCCCTGCCCGTGGATCAGGGTGGTCATCTCGGCGGCGAGCTTCTTCTGCGCGAGACGCAGATGTGGCTTCTCCTCCGTCGCCTGCTCGAGTTCGGCGATCTCCTCGCGTCCGAGGAAGGTGAACCACCGCAGGTAGCGGATGACGTCCGCGTCGGCGGTGTTCACGAAGTACTGGTACCAGGCGTACGGGCTGGTGAGCTCGGGGTCGAGCCACAGGCTGCCGCCACCGGTGGACTTGCCGAACTTCTTGCCGTCCGACGACGTCACGAGCGGCACGGTCAGTGCATGCAGGGACACCCCGTCGAGTCGGCGTCCCAGGTCCACACCGCCGACGATGTTCCCCCACTGATCCGAGCCACCGATCTGCAGGAGGCAGCCGTACCGCCGATTGAGCTCGACGAAGTCGTTGGACTGCAGGAGCAGGTAGCTGAACTCGGCGTAGCTGATGCCGTCCCCCTCGAGACGCCGCTTCACGGTGTCCCGGGCGAGCATGACGTTCACCGAGAAGTGCTTCCCGAGGTCGCGCAGGAACTCGATGGCGGAGAGCTGTCCGGTCCACTCGAGGTTGTTGACGACGAGCGCACCCGTCGGCGACTCGTCGATGTCGACGAAGCGACGGAGTTGGGCGTCGATCCGGCCGGCCCATTCGGCGACCGTGTCGGGAGCGTTCATGGTCCGCTCCCCCACTTCCCGGGGATCACCGATGAGACCGGTGGCCCCACCCGCGAGAACGATCGGCCGATGGCCCGCGAGTTGGAAGCGTTTGAGGGTCAACAGCGGCACGAGGTGACCTGCGTGCAGACTCGACGCCGTCGGGTCGAAGCCCGCGTACAACGTGATGGGCCCGCCCGCGAGGGCCTCACGCAGTGCGTCGAGGTCGGTGGACTGCGCGATCAGACCTCGCCACTCGAGTTCGTCGAGGATGTCGACGGGTGCGGTTCCGCTCTGGGCGGTCGCGGCCCGGACGATTTCGTCGGTCGTGTTGGCGGTTCCCTCAGTCTCAGCACTCACCCCTCGATCTTGTCATCCATCGAGATCGGGGCTCGGACGAGGTGACTCGTGAGTGGGCCGCCGGCAGGCGTCGGCTACTGCCCGGAGATCAGGCGTTCGTGCTCGGCGTCGTCGACCTTGCGTGCCTCGTCGATGAGCATGACGGGGATTCCGTCGGCGTCGATCCGGTACGCGACATGGAGCCGCGGGTTGTAGAGCTCGTCGCCGGCATTGATCAGCGGGCCGTGGTCCTGCGGGCAGGCCAGCCGTTCGCGCACGATCGGGTCGATGGCCTCAGCGCGTGTCGTCACGCGGCTCAGCCTAGGGCATCGTCGATCGACGAATGGCCCCAGTCCAGCTTCTGGGCGATCGTCCTGGTGTATCGCCGGTACCGGCCCTCCTCATCGCGATACCAGGTCCGGGGACCGGGTTTCGGCAGACCTTCGGCCGCGAAGGCGGTGCTCAGCGGACGGAACGACGCCGAGTGCGGGATCTCGTCGACGACGCGGATGAGGTGTGGTCGTAGTTCGGCGGGGAACTCCCCGAGTGCGATGCGGAGCTGGGTGACGGTGAGTGAGTCGGCCTTCGCGTCCGGACGTAGCGTCAGCGCGGCGACGGCCACCTGATGACCCGGTTCTCCGACGCCGTAAGTGACCACCTGGTCGACGCCCTGCATGCGCGACAGAGCGTGGATGATCGGCGGGATGAACACGGGGCCCGCCTCGGTCCGGATCACACGGTCGATGGCACCGAGGAAGTACAGGTCGCCGTCGGCGTCGCGGACGAAGAGATGTCCCGACACCTCCCACCGGTCGCGGCTGGTGAACACATCGCGGAGCACCGTGCCGTTGATGTCGAACTTGTGCTTGGCCTTGGACAGCAGCAACCCGGCTTCACCGATCTCGGCCCGTCGGACGAATCCGGACTCGTCGATGAGCAGGCGGTCGTTCTCGATGTCGTAGGCCGCGACCTCGACCGGGTTGGTCTCCGGCAGGGGCCGCCCGACGGAGGACAGCTTGTCGCCGGAGACGTTGGCCAGGATTGCCGAGCCGTCCGCGGTCGCGAAGAACTCGAGGATGCGGGCGCGTGGGAAGCTGCTGCACACGTCCTCCCACAGACCGGCCGACATCCCCGAACCCATGAAGAGTCGGATCGGGTTGTGCTGGTTGATCCGGAAACGGGGATCGCGCACGACGCCGCTGAGCATCGACCAGGTGTAGGACACGACGGTGACGCCGTAGCGCTGCACCTCGGTGGCGAAGGTCTCCGGGTCGATGCCGTTGGACAGGGCGATCCGCGATCGGCCGACCACGGTGGCGCCGAGAGTCGTCAGCAGGCCGGAGGCGTGATGCAGGGGCGGCAGGCAGTACACCGTGTCCCGGTCGGACAGCGCCGCCGCCGATGCCGCACCGAACGCCGACATCGCGAACCGGTGGTTGGTGACCGGCCACGGGACGAGTTTGCCGCGCGCACGGCTGAACAAGATGAACGCGAGATCACCGGCCAGGCCGGGATCCGGCCGGTACCAGGTGGGCAGGACGACCGCGTCGGGATCGATCTGCTCCATGTCGATGATGGTGGCGCCGTCGACACCGTCGATGTCGCGGGAGTCGCCACTGCCGCCGCCGAGGACCAGCACCCGACCCGACGCCGCGGTGGCGAGGTCGAGGTTGTTGGGGTCGGTGACGATGACCGAGCTGTCGGCGAGCCGCATCATCTCCCGCACGTCGGCGTCGGCGGCGAGGAGGACGGAGACGGCTCCGAGCCGGGCCAAGGCCGCGACCACGACCAGGGCGCTGGGGCGGGTGTCCATCAGAACGCCGATGTGCTGCCCCGGCCGCACACCGCAGTCGATGAGACCGGCGACCACGTTGTTGATGCGGGCGCCGACCTGCGCGTTGGTCAGCACGCGGTTCTCGAAGAGGAACAACTCGTTGTCGCCGTGCTTCTTGGTGTTCTCCGCCATCAGCTTGGACAGGGAGATCCGCGTGCCGCTCTGGATCTGACCGAGGCGGAGCAGCCGCGGCACCGTACGCACCGACTCGGAGGCGACCGCTCGCGACGTCCGTTGCACGGAGTTGACCAGTCCCAGCAACTCGCGGGATGCGGCGGTGCCGGCATCGGCGACCGAACCCATCCCGTGGGTGATGCGGGAGGACAGACTGACACCACTGCCGTGGCCCGGCTCCGCGACCGTCATCTCGCTGATGAGCTCGGGGCGGGTCCCGTTGGCCGACAACCAGTTCACCCAGTCGGCCGTCGTGGGCCAGGTGTGCTCACCGGCCGAGGAACCGACCACGAGTCCGAAATGACCGACGGGCAGCGTGGATTCGTATACCTCGGCGTCGGGTGCGGCACGCACGATCCCGCGCACCGCGGCCGGCTGACCGATGTCGTCGGCCTCGCCGACAAACGCCAGTACCGGACAGGTGATCTCGGTGAGCGACACGAGGTCACCGTTGATCACGAAGCCACCGGAGACCATGCGGTTGTGGGCCACGAACTGACGCAGCAGTTCGGCGATCGCCGGACCGGACCACGCGACCCAGCCGTCGGCCTCGAGAAACCTGCGCTGATCCTCGCGTGGCAAAAGCGCCTCGCGGTCGTGGAGACGGCGGAGGAAGTCGATGCGGCTGCGTACGGTCTTGACCGGATCGAGTAATTGGAAGCCGGTGCGTACCATCCAGTCCCGTACCCAGAGATTCCGCACGAACGATCTCTCGGCGAGGAACTCGGCAGCCGGCGCCACCAACCCCGCCGGCAATCCGAGGGGCAGTGCCGCGAGGACGTCGACCGGGCTGCCGAAGGTGATGAGGCTCGCGATCCCCTTCGACCGCCGGTACGCCGCGGTCTGGTACGCGAACATGCCGCCCTGGGAGTACCCGGCCAGGTGGATGTCGCGTCCGGTCGCCTCGATGATCAGGTCGATCGCTTGGCTGATCGCGACCACATGGTCGGCGAGATTGCGTTCCATCCCGCCCTCTTCGGTGTCCGGGGACCCGAAGTCGATCACCCACGGGGTGATGCCGTTGCGATGGAGGACGGACACCGCACCGTTGTGTTCGGTCACGTCGTAGACGTTGGCGGACACCATCATCGGAGGCACGAGGACGATGTTGGGGCCGGTGGACGGTTCGTTCGGGAAGTACCGGCGCAGGCGGAACATCTTGCGCGTCTCGACGATCGCGAAGGGCGCCGGTTCCGTCCCGGTCTCGAGTCCGCCGAACCGCAGGACCTCGAGCCCGTTCTGAGCGGTCGCCACCACCCGGCTGACCACTCCCCCCACATCGGGGATACCGTCCCAAGCCACCATCGCGTCGAATCCTCCCGTCGTCAGCGTGACGTGCACCGCCGACATCGGTGACATCGGTGACATACGTCACTCTACCCACTCAGAAGTGGATCAGCGCCGTCCTCCGGGCCCCGCGTTCCAGCGTGTCCGCAGGTCGGCCGATTGCGCCGACACCAGTTCTATCTGCCGTCGTACCTGAATCGGCGCGGTCCCGCCATGCGCGTTACGCGACTCCACCGATCCACGCACCGTCAGCACGTCGCGAACCGCAGGGGTGAGCGAGGGATTGATGCCGGCGAGTGTCTCGTCGTCGAGCTCGTCGAGACCGACACCCCGCGACTCGGCCTCGCGGACACAGGCTCCGGCGACCTCGTGTGCAACGCGGAAGGGCACACCCTGCCGCACCATCCACTCGGCGATGTCGGTGGCCAGGGTGAAGCCGGCCGGGGCCAGCTCCTCCATCCGGTCGGTGTGGAACTCGAGCGTCGCGACCAGGCCGGTGACGGCCGGCAGCAGCAGTTCGAGCTGCGCCACCGCGTCGAAGACCGGTTCCTTGTCCTCCTGGAGGTCCCGGTTGTATGCCAGTGGTTGCGCTTTGAGAGTCGCGAGCAGACCGGTCAGGTCACCGATCAGCCGGCCGGCCTTGCCGCGCATCAGCTCGGCGACGTCCGGGTTCTTCTTCTGCGGCATGATCGAACTGCCCGTAGACCAGGCATCGGCCAGTGTCACGTATCCGAATTCCGGTGTGCTCCAGATGATCACCTCTTCGGACAGCCGGGAGAGGTCGACCGCGATCATCGCGAACACGAACGCCGCCTCGGCCGCGAAGTCGCGGGACGAGGTGGCGTCGATGGAGTTCTCGGCCGGTGCGTCGAACCCGAGATCGGCCGCGATGGCAGCCGGGTCGAGACCCAGCGACGAGCCGGCCAGCGCGCCGGACCCGTACGGCGACACGGCGGTCCGGCGGTCGGCGTCGGCGAGCCGGTCGATGTCGCGGAGCAACGGCTGCGCATGTGCGAGCAGGTGGTGGCCGAGCAGGACAGGCTGAGCGGCCTGCAGGTGCGTCTTGCCGGGCATGATCGCGTCGGGATGAGCGGCCGCCTGGGCGGTCAGCGCGTCGACCACGTCGAGCAGACCGAGGGCGACGCGACGCATGGCGGCGCGCAACCACATCCGGAACAGCGTGGCGACCTGGTCGTTGCGTGACCGGCCGGCACGCAGCCGCCCACCGAGCTCGGGACCGACCCGTTCGATGAGTCCCCGCTCGAGCGCACCGTGCACGTCCTCGTCGGACTCCGCGGGACCGAACGTCCCGTCGGCGACATCGGCTGCCAAGCGGTCGAGACCGTCCAGCATGCCTCCCAGGTCGTCACCGGTGAGCAGCCCCGCCTTGTTGAGCACCCGGGCGTGGGCCTTGGAAGCCTGAATGTCGAAAGGCGCCAGGGCCCAGTCGAAATGGGTCGACTTGCTCAGGGCGGCCATCGCCGCGGCCGGACCGCCGGCGAAACGGCCGCCCCAGAGCGAACCCTCGTTGGTCGTTCCGCCGGTCTGCTCGTCACTCACAGATTCAGGTCCCGCTTGGCCGAGATCTTCGAGGACAGGCCGTGCAGCTCGACGAAGCCGCGGGCTGCCGACTGGTCGAAGCTGTCGCCCTCGTCGTAGGTCGCGAGGTTGAAGTCGTAGAGCGACTCGGAGCTGCGACGTCCCGTGGCCGCGATGTTGCCGCCGTGCAGGACGAGGCGGATCTCACCGGAGACGTGTTCCTGTGTCGAGTCGACGAAGGCGTCGAGCGAACGCTTGAGCGGCGAGAACCAGAGGCCGTCGTAGACCAGCTCGGCCCACTTACGGTCGGTGCCGCGCTTGTACCGGCCGAGCTCGCGCTCGATGGTGACGTGCTCGAGTTCCTCGTGGGCGCGGATCAGCACCATGGCGCCCGGGGCCTCGTAGACCTCGCGGCTCTTGATGCCGACGAGACGGTCCTCGACGACGTCGAGGCGGCCGACGCCCTGCGCACCGGCGCGGCGGTTCAGCTCCTCGATGGCCTGCAGCACGCTGACCGGACGGCCGTCGATGCTGACCGGACGGCCCTTCTCGAAGCCGATGATGACCTCGTCGGGGGTGTTCCAGTTGACGGTCGGGTCCTCGGTGTAGCTGTAGACGTCCTTGGTCGGCGCGTTCCACAGGTCCTCGAGGAAGCCGGTCTCGACCGCGCGGCCCCACACGTTCTGGTCGATGGAGAACGGCGACTTCTTGGTCACGTTGATCGGGATGTCGTTCTCCTCGGCGAAGGCGATGGCCTTCTCACGGGTCCACGCGTAGTCGCGGACCGGTGCGATGACCTCCAGATCGGGTGCGAGGGTGGCGAAACCGACCTCGAACCGGACCTGGTCGTTGCCCTTGCCGGTGCAGCCGTGGGCGACGACGGTGCCACCGTGGTCGCGGGCGGCGGTCACCAGGTGCTTGGCGATCAGCGGACGCGACAGCGCCGAGACCAGCGGGTAGCGGTCCATGTAGAGGGCGTTCGAGGTGATCGCCGGGAGGCAGTACTCGTCGGCGAATTCGTCACGGGCGTCGACGACGACCGCTTCGACCGCGCCGCAGTCGAGGGCGCGCTGGCGGATGACATCCATGTCCTCGCCGCCCTGCCCGAGGTCGAGGGCCACGGCGACGACCTCCTTGCCGGTCTCCTTCTGGATCCAGCTGATCGCGACCGAGGTGTCCAGGCCGCCCGAGTATGCGAGTACGACACGTTCTGCCATGAGGTGAAGCTCCTGTTCTAAGCGATGACCCGAGTCCATCATCGGCCCCGGGGTTCCGACCACACCGTCCGGGTCTCGGTTGGCGGTGTGGTCGGTTGCGGTTCTCGTCGTGTCCGGCCGCGGTGAGTGCGTCCGGTGGTGGTGGGCAGGACGGGGGTTACACGAGGCCCTCGATCCGTCGGGCGAGTTCGGCTCCGTCGAGCGGCTCCCGGGCGACCACGAAGATCGTGTCGTCGCCGGCGATCGTGCCGACCACATCGGGCAGACGAGCACGGTCGAGGGCGGCCGCCAGATAGTGCGCGGCGCCCGGCGGAGTGCGCAGCACGGCCAGGTTGCCGCTGCTGTCGGTGGAGACCAGCAGCTCCGACACGAGGCGGGACAGCCGGTCGGTGCCGCCGGACACGCCGCGCACCGGCGAGCCGTCCTCGGGAACCACGTAGACACCCGCACCGCCGTCGGCGGCCCGCAGTTTCACGGCCCCGAGCTCGTCGAGATCGCGCGACAGCGTTGCCTGCGTGGCATCGATCCCCTGGTCGGCCAAGAGTCGCTGCAGCTCGGACTGGCTACGCACCTGGTTGGTCGACAGGATGTCGATGATCCGCGCATGCCGCCCCGCGCGGGTCGCGGCGAGGCGGTTCTCCGTGGGTTCGGCGCCGGCGGTCATCGCTCGTCCTGTGTCACTGCTCGTCCTGGCTTGCGGATGTCATCTCACTGGTGCTCCAGAAGCCAGACCAGCAGTGCCTTCTGCGCGTGCAGACGGTTCTCGGCCTCGTCGAAGACGACGCTGCGCGGGCCGTCGATGACCGACGCGGTGATCTCATCGCCACGGTGCGCCGGCAGGCAGTGCAGCACGATCGCGTCGTCGGCGGCGTGGGCGAGCAGCTCGTCGTTGATCTGGTACGGCCGGAAAGGCGCGGTGCGGTCCTTGCCGTCCTCCTCCTGACCCATCGACACCCAGGTGTCGGTGACCAGGACGTCGGCTTCCGTGGCGGCGGCGACCGGGTCGGTCACGAGCTGTACCGACCCGCCGGTCTCCGCGGCACGACGCTCGGTGTCGGCGATGATCGCCGGGTCGGGCTGGAAACCCTCCGGTGCGCTGATCGTGACGTGCATGCCGGCGGTGACGCCACCCAGCCCGAGCGAGTGGGCCATGTTGTTGGCACCGTCGCCGAGGTAGGTCATCTTCAGCCCCGAGGGCGACCCCTTGTGCTCGACGATCGTCTGCAGGTCCGCGAGCACCTGGCAGGGGTGGAACTCGTCCGACAGGGCGTTGACCACCGGCACGGTCGCGCTCGACGACAGCGCCTCGAGACGGTCCTGCCCGAAGGTGCGCCACACCACGGCGTCGACGAAGCGCGACAGCACCCGTCCGGTGTCCTCGAGGGTCTCCTCGCGGCCGAGCTGCGTGGTGCGACCGTCCACGACGACCGCGTGACCGCCGAGCTGGGCGATGCCGACCTCGAACGAGAACCGGGTGCGGGTGGAGTTCTTGTCGAAGATCACCCCGACCCCGCGGGGCCCTTCGAGCGGGCGGAAGGCGAACGGCTTCGCCTTCACCTCGGCGGCGAGCGCGAGCACCTCGGCCTGTTCGGCCGGGGTGAGGTCGTCGTCGCGCAGGAAGTGCCGCGTCATGCCCCATCTCCCTTTTTCACGCTGTCTCCCTTGTTCACACTGTCTCCCTTGTCCTTCTGTGCAGCGTGCGCAGCGGCGTCCAGCAGGTCCGGCAGCGTTTCGACGAAGCTCTGCCCCTGCTCCTCGGTGATGATCAACGGCGGTGCGAGCCGCAGCACGTCGGGTGCCGGTGCGTTGATGAGGAATCCGGCGTCGCGGGCCGCGGCCTCGACGCGGGCCGACAGCGGCTCGGTGAGCACGATGCCGAGCAGCAGACCGGCGCCCCGCACGTGATCGATCAGCGGGTGGTGGAGGTCCTCGATCCCGGTGGCGATCGCCTTGCCCACGGCGGCGACGTGATCGGTGAGACCTTCGGACTCGATGACACCGAGCACGGCGAGTGCCGCGGCCGCGGCGACCGGATTGCCACCGAAGGTGGTGCCGTGCTGACCGGGTTCGAACAGCTCGGCGGCCGCACCCGTGGCGATGCATGCACCGATCGGCAGTCCGCCGCCGAGTCCCTTGGCGAGCGTCATCACGTCGGGAACCACACCCACCTGCTGGTGGGCGAAGAAGGTGCCGGTTCGCGCGACACCGGTCTGCACCTCGTCGAGGATCAGCAGCGCGCCGCGCTCGCTGGTGATGCGTCGGGCGGCGGCGAGATAGTCGGCGGGCGGGACGATCACGCCGGCCTCACCGAGGATCGGCTCGAGGATCACCGCGGCGGTCTGATCGGTGACGACCGCGTCGAGCGCCTCGATGTCGCCGTAGGGCACGAACCGCACACCCGGCGGCATCGGCTCGAACGGAGCACGCTTCGCCGGCTGTCCGGTCATCGCCAACGCACCCATCGTGCGACCGTGGAATGCCTTCTCGGCGGCCACGATCTCCGGCCGGCCGGTCCGGCGCGCGAGCTTGAAGGCGGCCTCGTTGGCCTCGGTGCCGGAGTTGCAGAAGAACGCCCGGCCGGGATGGCCGAAACGGTCGAGCAGTTTCTCCGCGAGTTCGACGACCGGCGGCGAGATGTAGAGGTTCGACACGTGCCCGAGCGTCTGCAGCTGGGTCGTGACGGCCTCGACGATCGCCGGATGCGCGTGACCGAGGGAGTTCACCGCGATCCCACCGAGCAGGTCAAGGTAACGCTTCCCGTCGGCATCGGTGACATACGACCCCGAGCCACCGACCAGGGCGATCGGCGGGGTGCCGTAGTTCTTCATCAGCGACTGGCCCCAGCGCCGTTGCAGCGGTGCGGTCACAGGTCCTCCTCCTGGGTTCCGGCGGCCGCCTTCGCCCCCGACTCGGCCGGGTCGACGACGGTGGTGCCGGTGGAGCTTCCGGTCAGTAGTTGGGCAAGCACGGAGTGGGCGACGCGGCCGTCGATCACGTGGGCGCGTTCGACGCCCCCGGTCACCGCACGCAGACAGGCCTCCATCTTCGGGACCATGCCGGAATCCAGCGACGGCAGGAGCTCGACCAGGGCATCGGTGTCGATCTGGGACACCAGCGACCCGCGGTCGGGCCAGTCGGTGTACAGCCCCTCGACATCGGTGAGCATGACGAGCCGCGACGCGCCGAGCGCCTCCGCGAGCGCTCCCGCCGCGGTGTCGGCGTTGATGTTGTGGACGACGCCGTCACGATCGGGAGCGATGGTCGACACCACCGGGATACGGCCCGCCCCGATGAGATCGAGCACCGCCGAGGTGTTCACCGAGGAGATGTCGCCCACGAGCCCGATGTCGGTCGCGACGCCGTCGACGAGAACCGTCCGCCGCGTCGCGGTGAACAGGTGGGCGTCCTCGCCGGTGATGCCGACCGCATAAGGCCCGTGCGCGTTGATGAGGCCGACGAGCTCACGACCCACCTGACCGAAGAGAACCATCCGGGCGACATCCATCACCTCCGGGGTGGTGACCCGGAAGCCGCCCTTGAATTCCCCTTGGAGGCCGAGCTTTTTCAGCATCGCCGAGATCTGCGGTCCGCCTCCGTGCACGACGACGGGGTGCATGCCGCAGGCACGGAGGAACACCATGTCCGCGGCGAACGCCTTCTTCAGCTCGTCGTCGACCATCGCGTTGCCGCCGTACTTGACGACGATGGTGGCGCCCGCCAGTTCCTGGAGGGCGGGCAGTGCCTCGGCGAGGATCGTCGCCTTGTGCAGCCCTGCGGCCGGATCGATCGTTCCCGGAACACTCTCAGGGGCACCGGATTCCGGTGCGGAGCCGCTCATGACGAGTACGCCGAGTTCTCTTCGACGTAGGCGTGCGAGAGGTCCGTGGTCCGGACCGACGCCGATGCGTCGCCGAGTTTCAGGTCGACGAGCACCTCGATGTCGGCACCGGACAGGTCGACGTCGCGTGCACCCTGTACGCCGCAGCCGTTCTCACACACCGGAGATCCGTTGAACGACACGGCGATCACGTCCGGGTCGATGCGGACCGGCGACGCGCCGACCGTGGCCAGCACCCGCCCCCAGTTGGGGTCGGAGCCGAACAACGCGGTCTTGACCAGGGAATCGCGTGCGACGAACCGGGCGACGGTCAGCGCATCCTCCTCGGTCGGTGCGCCCGTGACGGTGATGGCGACCCTCTTGGTGACGCCTTCGGCGTCGGCCTGCATCTGGGCGGCCAGATCGTCGCAGACCGCGAACACGGCCTCGTCGAGATCGGCCTGGTCGACCGGGATCTGGCTGGCGCCCGAACTCAGCAGCAGCACCGTGTCGTTGGTGGACATGGAGCCGTCGATGTCGAGCCGGTCGAACGTCCGCGCCGTCGCCCGGCGCAGCGCGGTGTCGAGCTGTTCGGAGGTCGCCGCAGCGTCGGTCGTGAGCACCACGAGCATCGTCGCGAGCGACGGCGCCATCATCCCGGCACCCTTCCCCATACCGCCGACGTTCCAACCCTGGGGATGGTGCAGCGCAGCCTGTTTCGGCACGGTGTCGGTGGTCATGATCGCGTGCGCGGCATCGGTGCCGCCGGTGAGTCCGCCGCCCATCTCCTGGACGATCTCGGTGACGCCGGCGAGGACCTTGTCCATCGGGAGGCGATCGCCGATGAGCCCGGTCGAGCAGACCGCGACCTCCACCGCACCGGTGCTGGTCCCCCAGTTGCTCAGCGCCTCCGCGACGGCCTCGGCCGTCTTGTGGGTGTCCTGGAATCCACCCGGGCCGGTGCACGCGTTGGCGCCGCCGGAGTTGAGGATCACGGCCCGCAGCCTCGACGTGGTGAGGACCTGCTGGGACCAGCGCACCGGAGCTGCCTTGACCTGATTGGTGGTGAAGACACCCGCGGCGGAACAGTCCGGACCCTCGTTGACGACGAGAGCGAGGTCGGCGGCACCGGATGCCTTGATACCGGCCGCGATTCCCGCTGCACGGAATCCCAACGGCGCGGTGACACCCTGTCCGCGGACGAGCCGTGGATGATCGCCGGGGGCGCCGCCCTCGATCCGATCCGGATCCGGCTGCGCGTGTTCGATTCCCGTCACGGTGCCACTCCCACGGTGCTCAGTCCCTCGTTCTCTGTCCAGCCCAGCGCCAGGTTCATCGATTGGACCGCGGCGCCGCCGGTCCCCTTGGTCAGGTTGTCCACGGCGCCGACGACCACCAGGGTCTGGGCGCGTTCGTCGACGGTCACCCCGAGCTGGACCGCGTTGGAACCGATGACCGAACCGGTGGCCGGCAGTCGGCCCTCCGGCAGTACGTGGATGAATTCCTCGTCGGCGTAGGCCTTTTCATAGACCGCGCGCACCTCATCGCCGGTCGCGACGGTTCGTGCGGTGCACGTCGCGAGGATGCCCCGGGCCATCGGCGCGAGGATCGGGGTGAACGAGACGGTGACCGGTTGCTGCGCCGCCGCCGAGAGTGCCTGCGAGATCTCCGGGGTGTGCCGGTGGACGCCGCCGACACCATAGGCCCGGGCCGACCCGATGACCTCGGAGGCCAGGAGATCGACCTTCGGCGAGCGACCGGCACCCGACGCACCGCTCACCGCGACCACGGTCACGTGCGGCTCGGCCAATCCCGCGGCGATCGCCGGGAGCAGCGACAGGATCGACACCGTCGGGTAGCACCCCGGGACGGCGATCCGGCCGGCGTCCTTGAGGACGTCGCGATTCCCGGGCAGCTCGGGCAGTCCATACGGCCAGGTTCCTGCATGATCGCCGCCGTAGTAGGCGGTCCAGTCGCCGGCGTCGCGCAGCCGGAAGTCGGCACCGCAGTCGATGATCAGGGTCGTCGGCGGCAGTGCGTCGGCGATGACGGCCGACGCGCCGTGCGGCAGGCCCAGGAAGACGACGTCGTGACCGCCCAGGATCTCCGGGGTGGTCTCCTCGAGAACCCGCTCTGCCAGCGGCAACAGGTGCGGATGATGAGATCCGAGCGTCGTGCCGGCGTTGCCGCCGGCCGTCAGCGCGCCGATCTCGAGCTCGCCGGATCGCAGACGGGGATGCCCGCACAGGAGTCGGAGGATCTCACCGCCCGCGTAGCCGCTCGCGCCGGCCACCGCGACCTTCACCTTGCTGGTTGAGCTTGTCGAAGCCATGCAATCATTATGCAGCAGCCTGCAAATCAATTCATCGCCGGGTGGGTGGCCGTCGAAGTGCCCTTCGGTCAGCGGAGTCGGGCGCCCACCCGGTCGGCAGCGGCGTCCACCGCGGCGAGCTTCGCGGCGTTGGCCTCGTCCTCGGTGAGCGTGCGATCACTCGCACGGAAGCGCAGCGAGAACGTCAGCGACTTGTTCCCCTCGCCGACCTGCTCACCGGTGAAGACGTCGAACAGTGCGATGTCCTCGAGCAGCTCACCCGCGCCGTCGCGCAGCGCCGACCGGACCTCGGCAGCGGGTACGTCGGCCGCGACCACCACGTTCACGTCCTGCAGGACGGCGGGGAACACCGACACCGCGGGAGCGGGCAGCACCTCGCCGAGCGGGAGCGCGTCGATGTCGATCTCCACCGCGCACGCGCGCTTGGGCAGGTGGGCGCGTTCGAGAACCGCCGGATGGAGCTCACCGGCGTACCCGACCGTGCGTCCGTCGACGGTCAGGCGAGCGCACCGACCCGGATGCCACGGCCGGTGATCGGCAGCGGAGAGTTCGACCTCCACGCCCGCGGCGCGAGCGATCGTGCGAGCCGCTTCGAAGGCGTCGAGGTAGTCGGCGGCACGGCCCGGACCCCAGGGACCTGCCGGATCGCGAAGACCGGTCAGGACGACGCCGACATGCAGCGGCTGATGCGGCAGCGAGGCGTCGAGCGCCGCGATGTCCTCGTCCGTCGGGCGACGGGTCACGTCGAGTGCGGGAACCGGCGCGACATGGTCGCCGGCGATGACGACCTGGCCGATGGTGAACAGCGACAGGTCGCGCTGGCCGCGGGAGATGTTGCGCGCGGCCATCTCGAGCAGACCCGGCAGCAGCGTCGTGTTGAGTTCGGGCCGATCCGACTCGAGGGGGTTGACCACCTTCACGGTGCGGCGACGTTCGTCGTCGGCGGGCAGATCCCAGAGGTCGAAGACCCCGGCCGGCATGAACGGGTACGGGAGGACTTCGACATATCCGTCGAGCGCGAGTGTGCGCCCGACGCTGCGGCGCCGACGCTGCTTCGGCGTGAGGCCGGTGCCGCCGGGTGCTCGCGGCACGACGGCGGGGATGTCCTCGAGGCCTTCGAGGCGCAGCACCTCCTCGACGAGGTCGGCGCGCTGCCTGAGGTCGGGACGCCACGACGGCGGGACGACGTCGAGCGTATCGGTGCCGGTGACCACACACCCCACCTCGGTGAGGCGCGCGGCGGTGGTGCCCGCCGGATAGCTGATGCCCGCGACGCGGTCGGGCTCGTCGGCGGCGATGCCGATCGCCGACGGGAGCGGTGTCACGACCCGCGCCTCGGACAGCGGCGAGGAGATCGTGCCGCCGGCGATCTCCACGATCAGCTCGGCGGCGCGGTCGGAGGCGACCGCGGTGATCTCCGGGTCGACGATGCGCTCGAAGCGCTTGCTGGCCTCGGAGGTCAGCTTGTGGCGCTTACCGGTGCGGAAGACGCGGACGGGATCGAAGGTGGCCGACTCGAGCAGGACGGTCGTGGTCTCCTCGCCCACCTCGGTGGCGCCGCCACCCATGACGCCGGCGAGGGCGATGGGACCGGTCTCGTCGGCGATGACGACGTCCTCGGGGTCGAGCACACGGTCGACTTCGTCGAGGGTTCGCAGCTTCTCACCTGGCTTCGCCGAACGGACGGTGACGGTGCCGGTGATGCGATCGGCGTCGAAGGCGTGCAGCGGCTGACCCAGTTCGATCATGACGTAATTGGTGACGTCGACGATCGCCGAGATCGGCCGGATGCCGGCGACCATGAGTCGCTTCTGCATCCACCACGGCGAGATGGCCGACGGGTCGACGCCGCTGATCACGCGCGCGGTGTAGCGGGTGGCGCCGGAGCCGTCCTCGATGGCGACGGGCCACGGGGTGCCCTCGGCGGTGACGTCCGCCTCGGTGACGCCCGGGTCGACGAAGGGCACCTCGAAGCTGCTCGCCAACTCGCGGCCGAGACCGCGGATCGAGAAGGCGTAACCGCGGTCAGGGGTGACGTTCACGTCGATCGCGGCGTCGTCGAGTCCGAGAACCTCGCGTGCGTCGGCGCCGGGCTCGGCCGTGCCGGGGGCGAGTACCAGGATGCCGCTGTGGTCGTTGCCGATGCCGAGCTCCGAGACCGAGCAGATCATGCCGTCGGAGACGCGACCGTAGGTTTTGCGGGAAGCGATCTCGAACGGACCGGGCAGCACGGCGCCGGGCAGTGCGGCCACGATCAGGTCACCCACGGCGAAGTTCCGGGCACCGCAGACGATGCCGCGCGGCTCCGCCTCGCCCACCTCGACGGTGCAGAACCGGATCGGCTTCTTGAACTCGGTGAGCTCCTCGATCGTCTCCACGCGACCGATCACCAGCGGACCGGTGATCTCCGGGAACTTCTCGATGTCCTCGATCTCGAAACCCACGCGGACGAAACCCGCGTCGATCTCCTCCGTGGTGGCCGACCACGTCGGGTCGCCCGCGCGCAGGACCTCGGTGTACCAGGACTGTGGTGCACGCACTGTGTATCAACTACTTTCGTCGCGTCGTGAGGAGTCTGGAGGGGTCGCGCCGCTCAGGCGGCCGGACCGAACGGGAGGGTGAACCGGATGTCGCCCTCGACCATGTCGCGCATGTCGGAGATGTCGTTGCGGAACTGCAGAGTGCGCTCCAGCCCCATGCCGAATGCGAAACCGGAGTAGACGTCCGGGTCGATCCCGCTGGCGCGCAGTACGTTCGGGTTCACCATGCCGCAGCCGCCCCACTCCACCCAGCCGGGCCCGCCCTTCTTGGCGGGGAACCACACGTCGACCTCGGCCGACGGTTCGGTGAACGGGAAGTAGGACACGCGCATCCGGGTGGTGGTCTCCGGCCCGAACAGCGCCCGGGCGAAGGTCTCGAGGGTGCCGCGCAGGTTCGCCAGGGTGAGGCCCTTGTCGATGGCGAGACCCTCGATCTGGTGGAAGACCGGGGTGTGGGTGGCGTCGAGTTCGTCGGTGCGGAACGTACGCCCCGGGCAGGCCACGTAGATCGGCAGGTCGCGGTTGAGCATCGAGCGCACCTGAACCGGTGAGGTGTGGGTGCGCAGCACCTGACGCGAACCCTCGGGTGCGATGTAGAAGGTGTCCTGCATCGACCGCGCCGGGTGATCCGGCAGGAAGTTGAGGGCGTCGAAGTTGTGGTGTTCGGTCTCGACCTCGGGCCCCTCGGCGATCTCCCAGCCCATGCCGACGAAGACGTCGGCGACCTGCTCGGCGATCACGGTGATGGGATGGCGCGCACCGACCGGGCGTCGACCGCTGGGCAGGGTCACGTCGACCGACTCGGCGACGAGGACCGCCGCATCGCGCTCGGCCTCGAGGACCGCGGTGCGCAACTCGAGCGACGCGGTGACCCGGCCACGGACCTGGTTGACGAGCTTGCCCGCTTCGGAGCGCTGGTCCTTCGGCAGGCTGCCGAGTGCGCGTCGGGCCAGGGCGATCGGCGAGCGATCACCGAGGTGCGCGGATTTCGCCGCGGACAACTGCTCGAGGTCGGCCGCCGCATCGAAGGCCTCGACGGCCGACGCCGCGGCCGCCTCGAGGTCGTCGGGTCCGGGGAATACCGTTTCGTCGGCGGAAGTGGCCACGGTCGGCGAGCTCCTCATGCATGGGTCGGTGGATGGACGGTGTCGTCGTGACGCGGAGGGCCGGTCGGGCGCGGAAACCGGCTCGAGGCGACCGTCGACGGCGGCGATGACTCTCATCGAGGGTAGTCGACCGCCGCGACGCGCTGACCTGCAGGGAGGCGTGGTCTCCGGGAACCGTGTCCGCTCCGCGCGGACTGGACGGCCGAAGAGCGAGGACACGAGCGGTCGTCGCACATCCGATCCCGGCGATCAGCCACCCGATGCCGTCGCCGAGCAGGCCGTACCGCGACACCATCAGAACAGCGATGCCGAGGCACACGAGCACCGCCAGCAGGGCCAGGTCACGCGCGCGTCCGGATCGCCCGGCGACCGGATCGTCCCACCACCGGAGCGGCCGGTTCTCCAGAGGCGACAGCACCGCGACGACGGGCACCATGAGCGCGAGGAGCAGCATCGTCTGGGCACCGACGATGATCGGGAACGACGCGGAGTGCACATCGGCACGGTCTGCGCCCGTCACCGCGCCGGACACGATGATCGCGGCGAGCACCGGCAGATGCCAGAGGTACAGCGTCATCGCACCCCGGTTGCCGAGGACGACCCACCACCAGACCCGCGGACGGTCGGCGATCTTCGCCAGCATCCTTCGCACGGCGATCGCGCCCGCACACAGCACGATCGCGTGACCGGCGAGGAGCAGGCTGGGCGGGCTCATGTTCGACAGTTGCTGCCCCGGCACCGTGACGAGCGAGACCTCATACGGACCCCGGTACACGAGCCCGACGTCGAGGATCAGCACACCTGTCGCCACCGCCGCGGCAGTCACCGGACGAAGGATGCGCTTGGCGTAGGCGACGCCGAGCACGGCCGGGATCGTCCACACCGTGAGGAAGTTCAGATAGCCGAGCCACGACGGGCCGTCGGCGAAACGGATCACGTCGATGACCGCTGCACTCCCCCAGCATGTTCCGAGCGCGATCATCACGTGGAAGGGTGTGCGGATCCGCTGCAGCAGCGGGACCACGGCCAGCACGAGGAGATACGCACCGAGGAACCAGAGCAGCTGCACGCCGAGTCGCGCGACGACGTCGGCCGCGGCGTGGAGGCCGGCGGTCGTCAGTCCGGCCAGCAGGAGCAGCACGGCGCCGAGGTACCAGACGAGTGGACGCAGCAGTCGCTGCACGCGGGTGAACAGCCAGTGCCCGGCAGTGGGGTGGTCGTGGGAAGCACGCGACATCCACCCGTGCGTCGACGCGGCGGCACCCGCGAAGAAGAACAACGGCAGCACCTGGAGCAGCCAGGTGGCCGGCTGCAGGATCGGCACGTCGCCGAGTGTGTTGCCGAGACGGATCGCGCCGTCGGATGTGTCGACGGTGAGCATGATCGAGTGGCCGGCGACGACCACCAGCAGCGAGCAGATGCGGATGAGGTCGACGACCCGATCCCGGTCCCCGGTGAGTGCCGCGAGTTCGTGTGGGGTCGGCAGACTGGTCGGTCCGCCGGTTGTCCGGCGGCGGGAGGTCGTGAGCATTCATCGAGTCTCGCCGGGTACGTGGCCCTCGACCTGAGCAGAACTACTCAGCCGGGGTCGGTGATCCCCGCAACCTCCGGGCGCCTGTGGCACGCATCACGTGCCGCCGAAAAGCTTTACCATCGGCCGCCACCACGGTAGAGACAGAAAGGTGAAGCAATCAACTATCACCCAGCTCCGAGGCGACGGCATCCGACTCGCCGCCGATGTCTGGGAGCCCTCCGGCACGCCGACCGGCACCGCCCTGTTGCTGCACGGCGGTGGACAGACCCGGCACTCCTGGCAGCGCACCGGCGCCCGCCTCGCCGAGCACGGCTGGCGGGCGCTGACGATCGACGCCCGCGGCCACGGAGACAGCGACTGGGCCGACGACGGCGACTACAGCCACGACGCGCACGCCCGTGACCTGCGGCAGATCGTCGACGACCTGGGTGAGACACCGGTGCTGGTCGGCGCGTCGATGGGCGGTTTGGCCTCGCTGCACGCCGCGGGTGCCGACCCGTCGATCGCACGGGCGCTCGTCCTCGTCGACATCACCCCGACCGCCGAACCCGCGGGAATCGCCAAGATCACCGGCTTCATGCGCGACGGACTCGACGGCTTCGACAGTCTCGAGGACGCCCTCGACGCCGTCGTCGCCTACAACCCGCACCGGAGCCGCCCGCCCCGGATCGAGGGCCTGCGCAAGAATCTCCGGGAACGCGACGGACGCTGGTACTGGCACTGGGATCCGCGGATGCTCGCATCGCACGACAACATGGAGCACACAGCCGCCGAGCGGGAGGAACGTGCGCGCGAGGCCGCCCGGGCGGTACGGGTCCCGACCCTGCTCATCCGGGGCAAACAGTCCGATGTCGTGAGCGACGACGGCGTGCGCGAGCTACTCCGACTGATCCCCGGTGCCCGCTACATCGACGTCACCGGCGCGGGCCACATGGTCAGCGGCGACGACAACGACGTTCTGAGCAGCGGCCTGATCGACTTCCTGGACGGCGTCGTGGGCGCCGAGGCCGGCTGAAAGGCCACGGTCCCGGCACTGAAGCGTGCCGGGACCGAAGCGATGTCGGGAGCTACTTGCCGAAGCCGGCGCGCTTGAGGGCGTCGGCCATCGCACCGCTCGGTGCGGGGCGACGGTCGTTGCGGTTGCCGCCGGCGCGGTTGCCCTGGTTGCCGCGACCACCCTGAGCACCCTGACCGCCACGCTGATCGTTGCGACGTCCCTGCCCACCGCCACGGTTGCCCTGCTGGTTGTCAGGGCGCGGCGCGCGGGTGCCACCCTTGCCCGAGTTTCCGGTGCCGGGCTCGTCGTCGAGACGCAGCGACAGTCCGATCCGCTTGCGTTCGACGTCGACGTCCATGACCTTCACCTTCACGATGTCGCCGGACTTCACGATCTCGTGCGGATCGGAGACGAAGCGGTGCGCCATCGCGGACACGTGAACCAGACCGTCCTGGTGGACGCCCACGTCGACGAAGGCACCGAAGGCCGCCACGTTGGTGACCTGACCCTCCAGCACCATGCCGGGCGTGAGGTCGGAGACCTTCTCGATGCCTGCGGCGAAGGTCGCGGTCTTGAACTCGGGGCGCGGGTCACGACCCGGCTTGTCGAGCTCGGCGATGATGTCGATGACGGTCGGACGGCCGAACGTCTCGTCGACGAAGTCGTCGGGACGCAGCTTGGTGAGGGTGGCGGTGTCGCCGATCAGCGAGCGGACGTCGGTGCCGACGTTGTCGAGAATCCGGGTGACGACCGGGTAGGCCTCGGGGTGGACGCTCGATGCGTCGAGGGGGTTGTCGCCGTCGGTGATCCGGAGGAAGCCGGCACACTGCTCGAAGGCTTTGGGTCCGAGTCGCGGCACATCGGTGATCTGCTTGCGGCTGCGGAACGCGCCGTTCGAGTCACGATGCGCGACAATCGATTCCGCGAGCCCGGCGGTGATACCGGAAACACGGGACAGCAGCGGTACCGATGCCGTGTTCACGTCCACACCCACCGCGTTCACCGCATCCTCGACCACGGCGCCGAGCGACCGGGCCAGCAGCGTCTCGGAGACGTCGTGCTGATACTGGCCGACGCCGATCGACTTGGGATCGATCTTCACCAGCTCGGCGAGCGGGTCCTGCAGGCGGCGCGCGATCGAGACCGCACCGCGGATCGACACGTCGAGGTCGGGCAGTTCCTTCGAGGCATACGCCGACGCCGAGTACACCGACGCGCCGGCCTCCGAGACCACGACGCTGGTCGGCGGCTTCTTGCCGGAGTCCTTGATGGCCGCGATCAGTTCACCGGCGAGCGCGTCGGTCTCGCGGGACGCGGTGCCGTTGCCGATCGCGATCAGCTCGACGCCGTGCTTCTGGACGAGCGCACCCAGCACAGCGAGGGCGCCGGCCTTGTCGCGACGCGGCTCGTGCGGGTAGATGGTGGCGGTGTCGACGACCTTGCCGGTGTCGTTGACCACGGCGACCTTCACACCGGTGCGCAGGCCGGGATCGAGGCCCATGGTGGTGCGGGCGCCCGCGGGCGCGGCCAGCAGCAGGTCCTTGAGGTTGGTGGCGAAGACGGCCACCGCGTCGGCTTCGGCCGCCTGACGCAGACGCATCCGCACGTCGAGTGACAGTCCGACGAACAGCTTGGTGCGCCACGCCCAGCGGACGGTGTCGGCGAGCCAGCGGTCGGCCGGACGGCCCTGATCGGAGATCCCGAAACGCGCGGCGATGCGCTGCTCGTAGGGACCCGGGCCGGCCGGGCGATCCGCGGCCTCCGGGTCGGCGTCGAGGGTGACCGACAGGATCTCCTCACGCTCGCCGCGCAGGACAGCGAGCACGCGGTGCGACGGGATCGACGTGAAGGGCTCGGAGAACTCGAAGTAGTCGGCGAATTTGGCGCCGGCCGATTCCTTGCCCTCGCGAACGGTGGTCCGCAGCACGCCGGTCTGCCACATCAGTTCACGCAGTTCACCCACGAGGTCGGCGTCCTCGGCGAAACGTTCGACGGCGATCGCGCGAGCGCCGTCGAGCTGCTCGGCGGTGAACGTCGACGGGTCGGTCATCGGGTCCGACAGCAGCGCGTCGGCCACCGGTTCATGCCCGGCCTCGCGCGCGATCTGGGCCTTGGTGCGCCGCTTGGGCTTGTAGGGCAGGTAGATGTCCTCGAGGCGTGCCTTGGTGTCGGCGGCCAGGATCCGTGCGTCGAGTTCGGCGTCGAGCTTGCCCTGGGCGGCAATCGACTCACGAACCGCCTGCCGCCGGGCCTCGAGGTCGCGCAGGTATCCGAGACGCTCGTCGAGCGTGCGCAGCTGAGTGTCGTCGAGCCCGCCGGTGACCTCTTTGCGGTACCGCGCGACGAACGGGACCGTCGATCCGCCGTCGAGCAGTTCGATCGCGGCCCGGACCTGTCCGACGCCGACGCCGAGTTCGGTGGCGATTGCCGACGCGATGCGCGCGTTCACGACCGCGGGGTCGGGGGCAGGCACCGTCTGCGGGGTGACGGCATCCGACTGCGCGGCAGCCGACTGGGCTGGGGCTGCGGGAGCGGACTCGGATGGGGGCACGGACGCGGGTGGCACAGTTTCTGACACGATCGCCGACCCTACCGGCCGCCTGGGACAGCTGTCAGCCGCGACCCACCGCACTGTGGATGCGCGCACTCTCGTACAGGCAGATCGCCGCCGCGGCGGCCACATTCAGGCTCTCGGCGCGACCGCGGATCGGAATCGACACCCGGTGGTCGGCAGCGGCCTGGATGTCGGCGGGCAAGCCATGGGCCTCGTTGCCGAACAGCCAGCCGACCCGGCCGGACAGCACCTCGGCGGCGTGATCGAGGTTCACCTCGCCGTCGGCGGCGGTGGCGAGCAGCGTGACACCGGCCCCTGCGATGGCGTCGAGTCCCTCGGTCAGGGCACGGTGACGAACCACCGGCACGGTGAACACCGACCCTGCGCTCGCACGGACACATTTGCCGTTGTGGGGGTCGACGGCGTCACCGAGCAGCACGACCGCGTCGGCGCCCATCGCGTCGGCACATCGGATCAGGGTGCCGGCGTTGCCGGGCTCTCGCGATTCGACGGCGATCGCGAGCATCCTCGGCTCGTCGGCGAGGACGCTCTCGAGCGGCACGTCGAGGAGCGGACAGACCGCGAAGATCCCGGGCGGGGTCGATGTCTCCGCGAGCTTCGACGCCGCCCGCTCGGAGATCACGAGGACCGGGACGCCGGCGGCCGCCGCGGCGTCGGTGAGCTCACGGTGCCGAAGACGCTCCTCGTCGGCGACCAGCACGACCTCGGCTCGGTCGACAGCGAGGGCCGAGCCGACCGAGTTGGCCCCCTCGGCGAGGAAACGCCCCTGGTCGCGCCGCTCGGCGGCGCGATGGAGCTTGGCATACGACACGACCCGCGAGGATCGCTCGGACAGGATCTCCGTCATCGGATCATCCGTCGTGCGACTCGCGGGTCGTGTGTGGTGTGGCGCAATCAGGCAGCCGGGGCGTTGACGTCAGCCGGCAGGGCCTTGCGAGCGACCTCGACCAGGCCGGTGAAGGCCTCGGGATCGGTCACCGCGATGTCGGCGAGCACCTTGCGGTCAACCTCGACACCAGCGGCCTTGAGGCCCTGGATGAAGCGGTTGTAGGTGATGTCGTTGGCGCGGGCCGCAGCGTTGATACGCGCGATCCACAGCTTCCGGAACTCACCCTTGCGGGCGCGACGGTCCCGGTAGGCGTAGGTCATCGAGTGGAGCTGCTGCTCCTTGGCCTTGCGGTAGAGGCGCGACCGCTGTCCGCGGTAGCCCTTCGAGGCCTCGAGGGTGGACCGACGCTTCTTCTGGGCGTTCACTGCCCTTTTCACGCGTGCCATGTGTTAGATCCTTTTGCTTGTCAGATGTCCGGGTTCGCGCGCGTCAGATGTTCAGCAGGCGCTTGATGCGGGGGGCGTCGTTCTCGCTGACGACGGTGGTGCCGTCGAGACGACGGGTCCGCTTGGAGGGCTTGTGCTCCAGCAGGTGGCGGCGGTTGGCCTTCTGGCGGACGATCTTGCCGCTGCCGGTCACCTTGAACCGCTTCGCGGTGCCCTTGTGGGTCTTGCTCTTTGGCATGTCTTTCCTTCTGTCGGGCGAACTCGGGCAGCCGAACCTGATCAGGTCCGGCTGGAATCCGGGTTCACTTCTCGTGATCTCGGCCGGGACGGGGCATGCACCCGCGTCCGGCCGATCGGCTCAGCTCTCGTCCGGCGCGTTCTTCGGGCCGCCGGAACGTTCGCGGCTCTCTTGCGCCTTCTGGCGGGTCTTCGCGCCCTTGTGCGGGGCGAGAACCATCGTCATGTTGCGACCGTCCTGCTTGGCCGAGGTCTCGACGAAGCCGTAATCGGCGACATCGTTACCCAGGCGCTGCAACAGGCGGTAGCCGAGCTCAGGACGGGACTGCTCGCGGCCGCGGAACATGATGGTCACCTTCACCTTTGACCCCGCCTCGAGGAACCGGACGACGTGACCCTTCTTGGTCTCGTAGTCGTGGTCGTCGATCTTGGGGCGGAGCTTCTGCTCCTTGATGACGGTCATCTGCTGATTGCGACGCGATTCGCGCTGCTTCTGGGCCGCTTCGTACTTGAACTTGCCGTAGTCCATGATCTTGCAGACCGGCGGACGGGCGTCCGGAGCCACCTCGACCAGGTCGAGGTCGGCCTCGTAGGCCAAGCGAAGCGCATCTTCAACACGCACGATGCCCACCTGCTCCGAGTTGGGTCCGACGAGTCGGACCTCAGGGACGCGGATGCGCTCGTTGATGCGGGTCTCAGTGCTGATGGGGCCTCCTTGTTCAATCCTGCAGTGGTAACCGTCGCGTCGTGGCGAGGGTCGTGTGCAGGAGAACCAGCGCAAACCTCAGCAAACGAGCCCCGGGACTGTTGTCCGCGGGGCTCCGATACCGACCGATTCTTCGCGCTGCACCTCAGGGGCACAGCATTGCCGATCTGCGGTCGCATCGACGAGGATGCGATCTGCGACGATCGGCGTGAACCGGACCGTGCAACTGCGGTGATCTCGCGAGGCGAGCACTGCGTCGAACGGTGGGAGCGGAACTCCACTTACGACCCCGGCGCATACCAGGGCGGTCGTGCTATGGGAGTCTAACAGCCATGGCCGAGAACCCCAATTCGTCACCAGCACCGATACCCCAGGAGGGTGCGACGGGCAGTGGCGCCGACACGGATGATGCGGCACACACCGAATTCGACAACATCCGTGACCTGGGAGATATTCCGGCGATCGAGGTCATCACCCGTTCCATCGTGATGCTCATGAGTGCCGCCGCCGAGAAGCTCGGCCTGGCCGAGGGCACCCCCGAGGACCGGATCGACCTGCCCGAGGCACGCACGCTCATCACCGCACTGGCCGGCCTCGTCGACGCGTCGAAGGCCGACCTCGGCATCCACGCCGCACCGATCCGGGACGGCCTGAAAGGCCTCCAGCTCGCCTTCCGGGAGGCGAGCGCCTACCCCGACGAGCCCGGCGAGGGCCCCGGCGAGAAGTACACCGGCCCGGTTCGGGTTCCGAAGAAGTAGCCCCCGCCGGCTGAGCCGGTACCGAGCGCAGACGACACCGAGCCCCGCCGGCTGAGCCGGTACCGAGCGCAGACGACACCGAGCCCCGCCGGCTGAGCCGGTACCGAGCGCAGCGAGGCACCGCGTCGAAGCCCACACGCCGTACCCTGGTCACATGACGGATCAGGACAAGCCGGCCGAGACGGACGACATCGTCGACGCCGAGGTCGTGCACACGGGCCCGGTGCCGGGGACTCTCCCCGACCCCGACTACACCGACAGCGGTGTCCCGACCTTCGACTTCGTCCGCGACAAGATCGAGAACCGCATCACCACCGCGATCGGTTCCCAGGAACTCGCCGAGGCGAGTGCCGAGGGGCAGAGCGTCGACGAGATGATGCGCAAGCGCGACGAGGCCGCCAAGAAGCGCCTCGAGGAGATCCGTAAGTCGATGGGCAAGTGAGCCCCGCTCCCCCAGACAGAGCACAATCGCCACTTCCGTTCCAGAAGCGCTGACTGTAAGTAGGGCTGCTGCAACGGAAGTGGCGATTTTTCTGGGGTGTCAGCCCGCCGACGCGACCGTCTCGTCGACCTTGAGTATCTCGGCGAGGAACTTGCCGGTGTGGCTTCCCGGGGCGACCGCGATGTCCTCGGGGGTGCCCTCGGCGACGACCATGCCACCCCCGCTGCCACCCTCGGGACCCATGTCGATGACCCAGTCCGCGGTCTTGATGACATCGAGGTTGTGCTCGATGGTGATCACCGTGTTGCCCTTGTCGACCAGCCCGTTGATCACCGCGAGGAGCTTCTTGATGTCCTCGAAGTGCAGGCCGGTGGTCGGCTCGTCGAGGATGTAGACCGTGCGGCCCATCGACCGCTTCTGCAGCTCGGCGGCCAGCTTCACGCGCTGCGCCTCACCACCCGACAGCGTCGGCGCAGGCTGTCCGAGACGGACATATCCGAGACCGACGTCGTTGAGGGTCTTGAGGTAGCGGTGGATCGAGGTGACCGGCTCGAAGAAGTCGGCGGCCTCCTCGATCGGCATGTCGAGGACCTCGGCGATGGTCTTGCCCTTGTAGTGGACCTCGAGGGTCTCCCGGTTGTAGCGAGCGCCGTGACACACCTCGCACGGCACGTACACGTCCGGCAGGAAGTTCATCTCGATCTTGATCGTGCCCTCGCCGGTACAGGCCTCACAGCGACCGCCCTTGACGTTGAACGAGAACCGGCCCGGCTGGTAGCCGCGCACCTTGGCCTCGGTGGTCGCCGCGAAGAGCGTGCGGATCTTGTCGAAGACGCCGGTGTAGGTCGCCGGGTTGGAGCGCGGGGTGCGACCGATCGGCGACTGGTCGACCTGCACGAGCTTGTCGAGGTTGTCGAGTCCCTTGATCCGCGTGTGGCGCCCGGGGACTTGTCGTGCGCCGTTGAGCTTGTTGGCGAGCACGGTCGCGAGGATGTCGTTGACGAGGGTCGACTTACCCGAGCCGGACACCCCGGTCACCGCCGTCATCACCCCGAGCGGGAACGACACCTCGATCCCGCGCAGGTTGTGCTCACGGGCGCCGACGACGGTCAGCTGACGCTTGCGGTCGATCGGCCGGCGGATCTCCGGGATCGGCAACGAATCCCGGCCCGACAGATATGCACCGGTCAGCGATTTGCGGTTCTTCAGCAGATCCTTGTAGCTGCCGCTGTGCACGACGTGTCCGCCGTGTTCACCGGCGCGCGGGCCGATGTCGACGATCCAGTCGGCCGCGCGGATGGTGTCCTCGTCGTGTTCGACGACGATCAGCGTGTTGCCGAGGTCGCGGAGGCGGGTGAGGGTCTCGATCAGCCGGCGGTTGTCACGCTGGTGGAGACCGATCGACGGCTCGTCGAGGACGTACAGGACGCCGGCGAGACCGGACCCGATCTGCGTCGCGAGACGGATGCGCTGTGCCTCGCCGCCGGACAGCGACCCGGCCGCACGCGACAGCGACAGATATTCCAGGCCGACGTCGAGCAGGAAGCGGATGCGGGCCTGTAC
Source organism: Gordonia amicalis NBRC 100051 = JCM 11271 (assembly GCF_000332995.1). Taxonomy (GTDB): domain Bacteria; phylum Actinomycetota; class Actinomycetes; order Mycobacteriales; family Mycobacteriaceae; genus Gordonia; species Gordonia amicalis. Next base: position 60,010 of record NZ_BANS01000029.1, on the reverse strand, counting down.
TTCCTTGAGAACGCGGCTGGCGATCGCGGCCTGACGCTCGTCGAGATGGAGGTTGTCGAGGAAGTCGGCGCATTCGGCGACCGACAGCGCACAGACCTCGGCGATCGACTTCGGGCCGTACTCGGGGTGGTTCAGGGTGACGGCGAGGATCTCGGGACGCAGACGCGCACCCTGGCAGGCGGGGCACGGCACGTCGCGCATGTACCCCTCGTAGCGTTCCTTCATCTGCTCGGACTCGGTCTGGTCCATCCGCCGGGCGAGGAACGACATGACACCTTCGAACTCGGTGTAATACGAGCGGGTGCGTCCGTAGCGGTTGCGGAACTTCACGTGCACCTGGTGGTCGCTGCCGTTGAGCAGCGCGCGACGCGCCTTCACCGGCAGCTTCTTCCACGGTGTGTCGACGTCGAAGCCCATCTGGTCGGCGAGACCCGACATCAGGCGCAGGAAGTAGTCGGCGTTGTGGCCCGTCGACCACGGTGCGACCGCACCCTCGGACAGGGTCAACTCGGGGTCGGGCACGACGAGCTCCTCGTCGACCTCCTTGCGGATGCCGAGGCCGTCACACTCCGGGCACGCACCGTAAGGCGAGTTGAACGAGAACGACCGCGGCTCGAGGTCGTCGATGGCGATCGGGTGGGCGTTGGGGCACGCCATCTTCTCGGAGAACCGGCGCTCGCGATTCGGGTCGTCTTCCTCGAGATCGACGAAGTCGAGCACGATGATGCCGTCCGCGAGACGCAGACCGGTCTCCACCGAATCGGTGAGACGCTGCTTGGCGCTTGCCTTCACGACGAGGCGGTCGACGACGACCTCGATGTCGTGCTTCTCCTGCTTCTTCAGTTTCGGCGGATCGGTGAGCTGGTGCACGACGCCGTCGATACGGGCGCGGGAGAAGCCCTGCGTCTGGAGTTCGGCGAAGAGGTCGACGAACTCGCCCTTACGGGTGCGGACCACCGGTGCGAGGACCTGGAAGCGGGTGCCTTCGTCCATGGCGAGCACCTGGTCGACGATCTGCTGGGGGGTCTGCTTGGCGATCGCCTCGCCACAGATCGGACAGTGCGCCTTACCCGCGCGGGCATAGAGCAGCCGGAGGTAGTCGTAGACCTCGGTGATGGTGCCGACCGTCGAACGGGGGTTGCGGTTGGTCGACTTCTGATCGATCGAGACCGCAGGCGACAGTCCCTCGATGAAGTCGACGTCGGGCTTGTCCATCTGGCCGAGGAACTGCCGGGCGTAGGCCGAGAGGGACTCGACGTAACGACGCTGACCTTCGGCGAAGATCGTGTCGAAGGCGAGGGACGACTTACCCGATCCCGACAGCCCGGTGAACACGATGAGGCTGTCCCTGGGCAGGTCGACATCGATGCCCCGAAGATTGTGTTCGCGGGCACCTCGGACGATCAGACGATCAACCACTGCAGTCCTAACGTTTCTTCTCGAGTCAGAGTCTTCTCAAACTCACCGGGGCGCACGGGTGGCGCATGGGCACCGTAACGACAGGCACCGACAAAACTGTTCCGGAAGCGTCGGCCCGGATGGGATTCGTGGTCCGAGAGCCGGACGATCGGTCTCGCCATCCGCGCCATACACCATCGGACCGATAGTCCACGATACCCGCGCGCAGGGATGGTCCGACCGTCGCGAGCGTCACACATCGGCCGCGCGGTGTCATAGCCTTGCCGCATGACCTCAGCGACACCGATCAGCGATTCCTACACCGGCGATCTCTCCGGGTCGAAGACCCCGCAGCGCCGCACCCTCGGCTCGGCCACCATCGTCAAACTGTCCGTCGGTCCGATGGACAACAACGTCTACGTGGTGACCTCGAAGGCCACCGGCGACCAGCTGATCATCGACGCCGCGAACGACGCGGACACGATCATCGCCACACTCGACGCCATCGGCGGGAAGCCGGCCCTGATCTTCACGACCCATCAGCACCACGATCACGTGCAGGCACTGGCCGCAGTGGCCCAGCACACCGGAGTGCCCACCGCCGCCGGCCGGTTCGACGCCCCCGAACTCCCGGTCACCCCGGATCGTCTCGTCGACGACGGGGACGTGATCGAGATCGGCGACCTCCGCTTCGAGGCGATCCACCTCGTCGGCCACACCCCGGGCTCGATCGCGCTCGCCCTGACCGACACGGGGTCGGACGGCGACACGGTCCATCTGTTCACCGGCGACTGCCTGTTCCCCGGCGGCATCGGCAAGACCTGGAAGCCCGAGGACTTCGACACCCTCATCGAGGACGTCTCCACCAAGCTGTTCGACCGTTTCGGCGACTCGACCGTCGTCTACCCGGGGCACGGCAAGGACACGACTCTCGGCGCCGAACGCGCCTCGGTGCCGGAGTGGCGCGAGCGCCGCTGGTAGGCCGGTCCCGGTCCCACCCGCAAACCCACCATTTTTCGATATTTCCACCCCCGGCCAGGGAGGTGGCTTCATCGAAAAAGGGGTGGGTTTGGCGTCAAGTCGGGACGGCCGGGTTTGAGCCCCGCCCCCTCCGGATACCTGGTTCTCGAAGCGCTCTGCCAAACGTGCCCCCGGGATCCCGAAATTCCCGAACGGATCACGAAGAGTCGATTCACCTGCATGGATCCGGAGGGCGGGTAGCGTTGATCAGGCCAGAAACGCGCTGTACCCCGACGGATCTCGAACCGCACTCGATCGAAGAAGGTTGTGACCGAATGATTCTCCGCCGTATCGCCCGCCCGCTCCTCGCGTCTGCGTTCGTCGCCAGTGGCGTCGACGCCATCCGGAGCCCGAAACCGATCGCGCAGTCCGCGGCGCCTCTCGTCGACAAGGCACGCACCGCCCTGCCGCCGGAGGTCGCGGACAAGGTCCCGGAGAACACCGAGACCCTCGTCCAGATCAATGCGGCGGCGCAGATCGGCGGTGGCATCCTGCTGGCGACCGGCAAGTTCCCGCGTCTCGCCTCGGTTGTCCTGGCCGGCACGCTGATCCCGACGACGGCCGCCGGTACGGACTTCTGGAACGAGGCCGACCCGGTCCGCAAGGAAGCCCAGCGCGACGCATTCATCAAGAACGTCGGCCTGCTCGGCGGCGTGCTGCTGGCCGCGGTGGACACCGAGGGCAAGCCGTCGCTCGCGTGGCGCGGCCGGCAGAAGGCCGGTGCCGTCGCCGCGGCGCTCCCGATCGGCGCGACCGCCGGACATTCGACCTGGGATTCGCTCGTCGAGCGCACACACGAGGGTGCCGAGGTCGTCGGAGAACGGTCGGCCGAGGCCGGCGAGCTGCTGAGCAAGGGTGCCCACGTGCTGTCCGAGCGGTCCGCGGAATGGTCCGCCGAGGCGGCGGCCAAGTTCCGCGAGCACGCCCCCGAACTCGCTGAAGCTGCTCAGAAGCGTTCGCTCGAGATCGCGGACAGGGCCGCCGACACCGCGGCCGTCGTCGCCGATCGCATTCGCGATCGAGCACCCGTACTGGCCGACGCCGCGCTGGTGCGCTCGTCGACCTTGGCCGACGCAGCACTCGATCGTTCGTCCGAATTGGCCGAGACCGCCCGCAAGCGGGGCCCGAAGCTGGCGAAGAAAGCGCAGAAGCGCGCGGAGAAAGCCCAGAAGCAGGCCAAGAAGAACGCGCCGAAGATCGCCGAACTCGCCCGGGACCGCTCGGCCGAACTCGCCGAACTCGCCCGGGACCGCTCGGCCGAGTTCGCCGATCTCGCCCGCGCCCGTTCGGCCGAACTCGCCGAGTCCGCACGGCAACTCGCGGCCGCCGCCGAGGAAACCGCCTCGCACACCGCGGACGAAGGTCGCAAGCGCTGGCGCAAGGCGCGCGGCTGACCGTCCTGCCCGGTAGCCGGATGCGAGTACGACGCTGACCACCACCGATCACCACGCGGACGCGGCACACCCTCCAGAGAACTATCCCTGGGTGTCCGCGTCCGTTGTGGTCGATCACGTCCCGTCGCTCCCGCCTCCGGGTACGCGTCTGGTGGTCGCGGTCGGTTCGAACGCGGCGCCGAGCGTCCTCCGCCGCAAACTCGGGCACCTCGACCCTGCCGCCCTCCTCCACCTCCGGCGTGTGCGGGTCGCCAACATCACAGTCGGTCACTCCGCCCACGTCGCAGTCCGCGGATACATCCCTGCGGCACCTGTTCGCACAGCTCACGGCACATGGGAAACGGTGGCGGCCTGGCTGTCACCGCTCCAGACCGAGGCGCTCGACCTGACCGAACCCAACTACGATCGACGGACAGTGAACACGCACGACCATCCCCTCATTCTCGGTGACCCTCGGCTGCCCCACGACGGTCCCGCCACTCCGGACGAGTTCGACATCTACGTGTCGCGTCACGGAGTCCTCGCCGACCCCGCGACGGGAACGCCGCTGCCGTTCGGCAGCCAGGCACGCGTCGTCGGATGGCTGGACCAGCACCTGCACGATCCCGCCCTTCAGGGTTCGACGCCACAGGTCTGCGCGCGACTGGCGACTGCGGACCACGCGGCACGGATCACCGGGCTGATCAAGGACGCCGGGCTGGCACGGTCGGGGTGGCCCGTCGACGCGCGCGGAGGTGTGGCGTGACCGCCTTGTCCCCAGACACCGACACCGACCCTCGGATCGGCGAGGAACAGGAGCACCTCGACCGGGTGTACGGCCGTCTCGACCGGATGCGGCAGACGACCCAGCGGCGCCTGTCGTCGACCCTGAGCGAGCGCGGCGGAACCCCGCAGGCACGGTCGGAACGTGAGTCCTACGAGCGGATGTACAACGAGGATCTCGCGAAATTCGATGCCGCCGAACACAACCTGTATTTCGGCCGCCTCGACCTCGACGACGGCGAGATCCGGCGGATCGGCCGCATCGGTGTCCTCGACGACGGTCTGGGAGCAGACGGGACACACGACCACACCGCGACCGACGCGACATTGCTGCTCGACTGGCGGGCCCCACTCGCACGCCCCTTCTACCTGGCCACGCCGGCCGCCCCCGAGGACGTCGCCCGCCGTCGCCACATCCGGACCCGCAGCCGCAGGGTCCGCGGGGTCAGCGACGAATCACTGACCGCCGGCGACGCCCTGCTCGACGACTTCGGCCACGGCGACGTCGTCAACGAATCCGCTCTCGTCGCCGCCCTGAACGCGGCGCGCACCGGCGAGATGACCGACATCGTCGAGACCATCCAGCGCGAGCAGGACCTCATCATCCGGTCGACACACCGCGGTGTGACGGTGATCCAGGGCGGTCCGGGCACCGGCAAGACGGCCGTCGCGCTGCACCGTGCCGCGTACTTGCTGTACACACACCGCGAGATCCTCTCACGCAGTGGCATTCTCATCATCGGACCGAACGACGACTTCCTCAGCTACATCGGCCAGGTCCTGCCGTCGCTCGGCGAATCCGGCGTCCTGCTCTCGACGATCGGCGACCTGTTCCCCGGCGTCCGGGCACGGAGCGAGGACCCGCGGTTCACCGCCGGAGTCAAGGGCGGGCTCCGGATGGTCGACGTCCTCAAACGCGCTGTGCGCGCGAAGCAGTCGTTGCCGTCCCGTCCCGAACCGGTGGACTTCGACGGCTATCGGGTCGAGATCGACTCCGCCCTGATCAAGGCGGCGCGTGCCAAGGCCCGTGCGACCCGGCGTGCACACAACCAGTCCCAGAGGGCCTTCCTGAAGGCCGGTCTCGCCGAACTCGCGGCGCGGCACGCCTCGACCATCGGCTCCAGTCTGCTCGACGGTTCCCAGCTCCTGAGCCCCGCCGACATCTCCGACATCCGCGACGACATGAGCAGCGACCCCGACATCCGCGCGGCGCTGCTGAAATACTGGCCCACACTGACTCCGCAGGACATGTTGCGCGAGCTGCTCACCGACGAGCGTGCGATCCGCAAGGCCACGCCCGGCTGGTCCGACGCGGACCGGGCGGCCCTGCTGCGTGAACCGCGCACGTACTCGACCACCGGGGACGACTTCTCCCCCGCCGACGTGCCGCTGCTCGACGAGTTGGCCGAACTCATCGGGTACGGCACCGACGACGCCGAACGTGCCGAGCGCGCCCGCTGGCGTCGCCGGCTCGCCGAGGCCCAGGACGCACTCGACATCCTGACCGGTTCGGCCCCACAGGATCTCGAGGACGAGCTCGATCCCGAGATCCTGATGGCCTATGACCTGATCGACGCCGAACAACTGGCGTCGCGCCAGACCGAGACCCGGCGCGCCACCACAGCCGAACGCGCCTACGGCGACCGCACCTGGACCTTCGGCCATGTGATCGTCGACGAGGCACAGGAGCTCTCGCCGATGGCGTGGCGGATGGTGATGCGCCGCATCCCGAACCGGTGGATGACCATCATCGGTGACACCGCACAGACCTCCGACGAGGCGGGCACCTGGTCGTGGGGTGACGTGCTCGAGCCCTACGTCGCCAAGCGCTGGCAGTTCAAGGAACTGTCGGTGAACTACCGGACGCCCAGCGAGATCATGACCTACGCCGCGCGCGTCCTCGACGAGATCGGCAACGGCGAGACCTCGCCGACCTCGTTGCGCAGCAACGGTGTCGAGCCGGTCGCGATCCCGGTGACCGATGCCGGGGATGCGCAGAGCATCGCGACCGGTGTCCTGCGTGCCGTCGACCTGGCCGAACCCCAGGGACTCACGGCGGTCGTCGTCCCGGACGCCCTTCTCGATGCGGTGAACGCCGCGCTGGACCCGGACGCATTCGACGCGACAGACGTCGAGACCCCGAAGGTCTACACGGTCCGGACCTGTAAGGGTCTCGAGTTCGACACCACGATCGTCGTCGAACCCGCCGCGATCATCGCGCAGTCACCGCGGGGTCTCAGCGATCTGTACGTCGCACTGACCCGCGCGACGCAGCGACTCGTGGTCGTCCACGGCGACCCTCTTCCCAAGGTGCTCGCCGACCTGCCGGCCGTCACCGGCGTCGCGACTCCGCGTCGCTGAGCGCCGCGTCGATCCGCGGACCGAACTCCGCCAGCGCCTCGCTGCCGACGATCCCGAGGTGGTCGGTGTCGATGTCGATGCGGGTGATGTCACCCCCCCACATGGTGCGCCCAGCGGTTGGGCGCCTCGTCGGTCGAGTCCTCCTCGCCGTCGGTGGCGACGACGAGCATCGCGTCGTAGGGTCGCGGCCGGTGGGCGATGGCGCGTTCCGCAGAACTCGTCATACGCTGCAGCATCCGGTCGAAGGATTCCGCATCGAGCAGGCCGAGTCCGATGGCCTTGTCCCGGATCGCGGCCGCGATGGTCTCCGGCGCGACGGACCCCGGATGGGCGGGGTCGACGAGCTCGTCCACGTCGATGACCGCTCGCCAGCCGCCGAGCAGCTCGGCGGCCAGCTCACGCGCATCGATGTCCAGCGACATCTCCCCGTCGTCGGTCCAGCCGGTCGCCGGCTCGGCATCGTCGGCCGGGAAGCTGTCGAGCAATCCGAGAACGCCGACCTCCGCACCGCGCAAACGCAGTTCGACGGCCATTTCCTGCGCGATGAGACCGCCGATCGACCAACCCACGAGGTGGTACGGGCCGTCGGGGGCGATGCGCCGGATCTCGTCGACGTAGCGCACGGCCAGGTCGTGCACGGTGGCGTCGGGGAGGTCGCCGGCCACCACGTACGGGTCCTGGAGTCCGTACACCGGCCGGTCGTCGAGGTGGGGTGCGAGGCCACCGAACAACCACGCCAGCCCGTCCGCGGGATGCACACAGAAGACCGGGTTCCGCGATCCCTCCCGGCGCAGCGGCACGACGACGCCGCCGTTTGCCGCAGCGGTGGGGCCACCGGCGCGTTCCGGGTCGCGGTGTGCGGCCAGCCGCGCACCGAGATCGCGAGGAGTCGGCCCGGCGAACACCCAGGCGACCTCGACCGGAAGGCCGGTGCGGCGGCGGAGCTCCGCGACGAGCCGCACCGCGGACAGTGAAGTTCCGCCGACATCGAAGAATCCCTGGACCGCGGTCGTGACCGGGACGCCGGTGACTCCGGACATGCACTCGGCGACGAGCACCTCCCACTCCCCGACCGGCGCCTCGGGCCGCTCCGGGACACCCGCATCGCGAGCGGCAGTGCCGATCATCGTCGACATCCGCGCATGATCGGGCCGTCCGTCGTCATCGACCGGGATCTCGTCGACGATCGTCAGCGTCGACGGAACACAATGCGGGGCAATGCTTTCCACGGCAGCTCGACGAAGATCGTCCGCCGTGATGTCGGCGTCGACGCTCACCCAACCGTGGATCTCGACACCGGCGGCGCCCGGTATGGAGACGACGCCGCTCGACCGCACACCGTCGAGATCGGCGAGCATCCTCTCGACCCGGTCGAGATCGACCCGCAACCCACCGATCCGGACCTGACGGTAGAGGCGGCCGAGAACCTCGATCCGCGGTCCCCCACCGTCTTCCAGCCACCGTGCGAGCAGTCCGGTCGAGGAATCGACCGGCGTCTCGTCGGACCTACGCAGTTCACCCGGGATCCGCGGCGGCAGGAGTCGCCCGGCGGGATCGACGACGACGCCCGGTGCATCCGGAGAGCGGAGTCGACGACGGTCGTCGTCGGTGACCAGATCGATCTCACCCAGAACCGTGGCGGTCGGGACGTCCGCGGTGATCGCATCGACCATGCGATGGAAGACGTCGCGGAACACGGCGACCGTCTCCGGATCGAAGAGCCCTGCGGCGTAGTCGATCTCGCCGGCGATGACCGTCCCGTCGACGGTGTTCGTCTCGGCGAGTCCGAGAGTCAGGTCGACCTTCGCCGGCGGCGGGCCGGGATCGACCGGTTGCACACGCAACCCCTCTACCTCACCCAACTGTGCGAGCGGCGGTTCGGCTGACCCGCCGGTGGTGTCCGCGAGGTAGTTGATCATGACCTTAGCGCTTCGGCCACCTCCGCAGTCGAACGCGGCTCGGCCAGCTCAGGCAACGGTGTCGATCGCCGACGCGAGGGCCTCGACCGTCGGCGCGTCGAAGATCACCCGCACCCCGATCTCGACACCGAGTTCGGCGCCGAGCCGTGCGACGACGCGCGTCGCGGACAGCGAGGTGCCGCCGAGTCGAAGAACGAGTCGAGTGCGGACACGCCCGGTGCGTCGTCGGCGCCGTCCATGCCGAGGACCTCGGCGAAGGCCGCGGCGACCGTGCGTTCGGTCGCGGTGCGCGGTTCGACGTGGACGCCGCGGGAGAACTCGGGTACCGGCAGCGCGGCCCGGTCGAGTTTGCCGGTGGCGGAGAGGGGGATCTCGTCGAGCGGGACGATCGCGGTCGGCACCATGTGCGCGGGCAGCTGCCGTGCGGCATGGGCTGCCAGCGCCGACACGTCGATGACCGCACCTTCGCTGTGGTGAACCCACGACACCAGCACGGTCTCGCCCGACGTCGGGTGGGCGACACCGGCGGTGGTCGAGAAGTCGACCGCTGCATGACTTTCCAGCACGGCGTCGATCTCGCCCGTCTCGATCCGGAATCCGCGGATCTTGACCTGGAAGTCGCTGCGACCGAGGAAGTCGAGCTCCCAGCGGTCGTCCCGACGACGGCGGCGGACGAGGTCACCGGTCCGGTACATCCGCTCGCCCGGTCGCCCGAACGGCGCGGCGACGAACCTCTCTGCGGTCAGGGCGGTGTGGTTCAGGTATCCGGCGGCCAGCGCCTGGCCGACGAGGTACAGCTCGCCCGCGACGCCGGGTGGCACCGGATGCAGGCGGGCGTCGAGGACCAGCACACCGACTCCCGCGATCGGTCCGCCGATCGTGACGGGCCCGCCGGGACGCATGGCGCCGGATGCGGTCGACCAGATGGTGGCCTCGGTCGGACCGTACAGGTTGTACATGATGCGTCCGTCCGACCAGGCGCGGACGAGTTCGGGCGAGCAGGAGTCGCCGGCCACGCACACCACGCGGAGATCGGGGAACGCCTCGACGGGAACCGTGGCCAACGCACTCGGTGTGATCGTCATGTGCGAGACGGCCTCGTCGGTGATGACTGCCGCCAGCTCCCGGCCACCGGTGACGCCCGGTGGCACCACGACCAGGGTCGAGGCGGCGGCCACCGCGACCAGGGTCTCGAACACCGAGGCGTCGAATCCCGGTGCGGCGAAACGCAGCACCCGCGACGACGGGCTCAACTCGAAACGCGACCGGGCGTCGGCGACGAGATCGGCGAGCCCGCGGTGCGTCACCGCGACGCCCTTGGGACGACCGGTCGAGCCCGAGGTGAAGATGACGTAGGCCGTGTCGTCCATCCGGACGGACGGCAGCGGATCATCGAACACACCCGACTCCGGCGCCCATCGCGAGCGGTCCGTCAGGTCGAGAAGATCCTCGACGACGAGCCAGGAGGTGCCGACGTCCGGCTCGCTCGGTGCGCCGGCACCGCCGACGGCATCCGCCGCCGCGCACGTCACGCCGAGCGTCGTGGCCAGTGTGCCGGTCATGTACCGGATGCGTTCGGCCGGCTGAGACGGGTCGATCAGTCCGGCCGCCGCCCCGGTCCGGGCGATCGCCCAGAAGGCCACCGTGCCGACCGACGAACGGGGCACGGCCAGTGCCACGACCGTGCCCGGTCGTGCACCCCGCGACCGGAGTTCCGCGGCGAGCAATCGTGACGCCGCATCGAGTTCGGCGTAGGTCAGCGAGTGTTCACCGTCGGTGACGGCGACACCGTGCGGATGGTGGGCCACCGCGGAGTCGAGTAGCGCGGGCAGCGCGACCGCCGAATCCGTGAGGGCCGGCGAGTTCACGAGTGCCGGGACGGCGTCGGACTCCCCGGTCGGCAGGTCACCGATCGGGGTCTCCGGTGCGTCGACGACCGACCGCGCGATGGATTGCAGGCGATGCAGCAGGTCGGCGATGGTGTCCGCGTCGAACAATGCTGTCGCGTAGGTGATCACGACGGGCGTGTCCTCGTCGCGAGGCCGCCCCGGTGGGTCGACGACCGTCACCTGCAGATCCACCTTGGCGGTGGTGACCGGTACCTCGAGTTCGGAGACGACCAGTCCGGGGAGTTCGACGACCGGCCGTTCGGTGTTCTGAAAGGCGAGCGCGACCTGGAACAGCGGCGGGTGCGCCGTGCTGCGGGCGGTCGTGACCTCCTCCACGACCGTTTCGAACGGCAGATCGGCGTGATCGAGGGCAGCGATGTCGGTCTCGCGGCAGATCGCGAGAACCGTGGCGAAGTCCGCGTCACGTCGCAACGGGGTGCGCAGCGCGAGCGTGTTCACGAACATCCCGACGAGACTGTCGAGCTGACGCTCGCCGCGACCTTCCACCGGTGTGCCGATCACCAGATCCGCGCTGCTCCCCGACCGCAGCAGCGTGACCGCGAGAAGCGCGTGGACACACATGAACATGGTCGCGTCGTGCCGGTCGGCGAGTTCGAGCAGGCGGGACCACGTCGCGGCGTCGATCACCGCGGACAGTTCCGCCCCGCTCTCGTCGCGTACGGGCGCACGTGGACGGTCCAACGGCAGATCGGTGAGCTCGGGGACGCCGGCGAGCTGTGTCTTCCAGTAGGCGAGCTGACGGGCCGCGAGCGACGCGGGGTCGGCGCTGTCCCCGAGGATCTCGTGATGCCACACCGCATAGTCGACGTACTGCACGGTCAGTGGCGGCCACTCCGGGGCACGACCGGACAACCGGGCCTGGTATGCCTGGACGAAGTCCGCCACGAGCGGCGCCATCGACCCACCGTCGCCGATGATGTGATGGACGACCAGCACCAGCACCCATTCGTCGTCGGCGACCCGGATGAGCCGCGCCCGGACCGGCGCTTCGTTCTCGAGATCGAAACCGCGCGTGACGATGTCGGCGACCGTCGCGGTCACCCCGGGTGTGCCGGTACCTCGCATGTCGATCGGTGGATCCGCCCGGGCGTCGTGCCGCGCGGTATCGGGGTCGTCGATGATCTGTCGGGGAACCCCGTCGCCGGCGACGAACCGTGTGCGCAACGTCTCGTGACGGACGATCAGGTCGTCGAGCGCCGCGGCCACGGCCGCTGGATCGACAGGTGTGCCCGGCGCGTCGGCGTCCGAGCGGCCTCGCAGGCGCAGGACGGCCGGGATCAGGTAGGCCGCTCCCCCCGGGTTCATCGTCTCCAGGAACCAGATCCGGCGCTGGGCCGGTGACAACGGTAACGGCCCGGTGCGGTCCACCGGACGCAGCGGCGGCCGCGCGGGTCCCGGCTCATCGCCGTCGGCGAGTCGCTGGTCGATCACCTCGGCGAGGCCGCGCACCGTGGGCGTCGCGAAGAGGTCGCGCGCGGCCACCGTGGTCCCCAGGTCCTCGGTCGCGCGCGCCGCGACGCGGGTCGCGGTGAGTGAATTGCCGCCGAGGTCGAACAGCGAGGCGGTGACGCCGATCTCGTTCTCGCCGAGGATCTCCGCGACGAGAGCGGCCAGCCGCTCTTCGGTCGGGGTGGCGGGCGGTTCGTCGATTCCCGGGTCGTCGGTGGCGTCCGGTTCGGGCAGGAGCGTGCGGTCGAGTTTCCCGTTGACCGTGAGCGGCAGCGCGTCGAGCCACACGAACAGGGTCGGCACCATGTACTCCGGCAACGCGGCCGCGAGACGGGTCCGGACGGTGGCTTCGCCGGGTCCGTTCCCGGCGGTGGGTACGAGATAGCCGACGAGATGTTCGGTATCGCCGCGCATGCGGACGTCGGCGCCGGCCGCGTCGATGCCGTCGACGGCGGACATCGCCGACTCGACCTCGCCGAGTTCGATACGGAACCCACGCAGCTTCACCTGTCCATCGCGCCGGCCGACGAACTCGATCGATCCGTCCCTGGCGACGCCGATGTCACCGGTTCGGTACATCCGGCTGCCCGGCGGGCCGAACGGGTCGGCGACGTAACGCGTCGCCGTCAGGCCGTGGCGCCGGAGGAAACCCCGGGTCACCTGGACACCCGAAACGTACAGTTCGCCGGGCACACCGTCGGGCAGCGGCGCGAGCCGTGCGTCGAGGACGTGCACGCGGGACCCGAGAAGCGGTTGTCCGATGTCCGATGCCGTTGCGGCGTCGACGAATCCACGCGTGAGCTCGCGCCGCGTCATGTACACCGTCGTCTCCGTCGGCCCGTACATGTTGTTGAGCTGGGGCCCGGGGACGTCGGCTCCCGGCCTGGCCGGCGACCCGTCGGCGGCGCGGTCGGCCTGCCACTTCCGCACATGCTCGTAGTCGAGGAGCTCACCCGAGAAGTGGAGGCGCCGAACCGATTGCGGGAGAACCGAACCATGCGGCGGCCGGACCGCCGCGGCGAACTGGTAGAAGGACGACGGCGTGAAGTTGACGACCGTGACGCCCTCGCGGTCGAACACCTCGACCACGTCGTCCGGCGCACGCGTGGTGGCATGGTCGAGCACGACCAGACGGCCCCCGGCGAGGAGCGCCGCCCAGATCTCGCCCACCGACACGTCGAAGGCATACGAGTGGAACATCGACCACACGTCGTCGGGCGTGCTCTCGACCAGCGCGCCGAGCGCGACGAGCAGGGAGATCACGTTGTCGTGGGTGACCACAACACCTTTCGGCACACCGGTCGATCCGGAAGTGTACATGACGTAGGCACTCGTATGTGCGCCGATCCGATCGGGAAACGCCACCGGGACCGGTTCGGCCCACGCCGTCAGATCGTCGGGCGTCGAGACCCGGGCAGGCATGTCCGCCCAGGCGGCGGCGGTCTCGGGGTCGGCGAGGACGAGTACCGGCGCGGCGTCGTCGACGATGGTTCGCAGCCGCGCGATGGGATGGGTGCGGTCCAGCGGCAGGTAGGCCGCGCCGGTCTTGAGCACCGCGAGCAGTGCGACGACGAGCTCGGTCGACCGTGGCATCGCCACGCCCACCAGCGATTCCGGCCCGGCTCCGGCGGCGGCCAGTGCGCGGGCGAGCCGGTCCGTCCGATCGTCGAGCTCGCGGTAGGTGATCGCCGCGCCGTCGAGGTCGGTGAGCGCCACTGCGTCTGCGCGTCGGCGTGCCGACACCCGGAAGAGACCCGGGAGGGACTCCACGTCGCGCGTGCCGAGAACGTCGTCGATCCGCCGTTCGTGGTCGGCGAGGACCTCACCGGCGGTGGCCGCCAATTGTGCCGGGGTGCTTCCGGTTCGGGGCAACAGCGCCGTGACCGTCGCGCGCACCGCCGGGGCCGGATCCACACCGCGAGCGGCCAGGGTGGTCGCTGCCGCCGTCACCCGCCGGTGCAACTCACCGAAGGTCACGGGCCCCGACGCACCGACCATCGCCTCGGCGTCGGCCGCGTGGGTCGCGGCGAAGGTGAGCCTGCGCAGCACCGCCGGCTGGTGAGTGGACCCCGCGGACGTGCGCGCCCCGACGCTACGCGATACCGAGGTGTCCGACGTCACGCGGGGTCCGCCCGGTTCCGTCGGGGTTCACCGTTCACCGCATCGGCGCCTACGCACAGTGCGTTCGTCGCCGCGGTGCGGATGCACGCGAACACCTCGTCGATGGTGCGGTCCGCGTCGGCGAGGAGCGTGGTGACCGCGACCGTCAGCGCCTCACCCGGGTCCTCGTCCGGCACGGAGAAGGCCATGGCGACCGAGGTGGCCTCGAGGTCGGCGAAGGTCACCGACGGCGCCCCGGGGATGCCGATCACCGCGTCGAGCACCGTCGCGGCGACTGCGGACACGAGTTCGTGGAGCGCCTGCTCCTCGTCGACTACCTCCGACGACTGCCTGTCGGCCCAGATGGACAGGTCGCCGACCGGGGTGCCCGGCCGGGCCGCGATGTCGGTGAGCAGGTTCCGGTAGCGCTCGACGATCCGTTCGGCACCGGCTCGGTCGAAGAGGTCGGTGTCGTAGGCGATCTGGCCACCGAGTGCACCACCCCGATCCACCCCGTCCAGGTCGTCCGGGTACACCATGATCTCCAGATCGACCTTGGCCGCGATCGACGCCGGGGGCCGGACCCGGACGGACAGACCGTCGAGGCTCACCTCCGGGAAGTCGAGGTTCTGGTACGAGAGCATGACCGAGAACAACGGGTTGTGGCGGCCGCGCCGGACCGGTCCCGTCTCGGCGCGGTTCAGGTGGTCGACGATCTGGTCGAAGGCGACGTCGGCATGGGCCAGGTCGGTGACGTCCTCGGTCCGTACGCGTCGCAGAAGCTCGTCGAACGGCTCGTCGAGGCGCAGACGCGTTCGGAGCGGAACCGTGGTCGCGAGCATGCCGACCATCTCGGCCAGGGCGGGATCGTCGCGGCCGGCGAACGGCGTCCCGATCACGATGTCCTCGCTTCCGGACAGACGGCCGATGAGGACCGCGAGCGCCGCGTGCATCACCACGAACTGCGTCGTGTTGTTCACACGCGCGAGATGTTTGAGAACCGTTGCGGTTTCGGGCGGGATGCTCAGGTCGACGACACCTCCGCGGTGCCGGGGTTCGGCCGGCCGCGGACGGTCCGTCGGGATCACCGCCGGTTCCCGTACCGTCCCGAGGCGTCGTTCCCAGTACTCGAGTTGAGCCCGTTCCTCGGTCAGCCCACCGGGTGCCTCGGCCGCCAGCCGCTCGGCATGCCAGATCGCGTAGTCGGCGTACTGCACGCGCGGTGCGCTCACGGTCGCCGTCCACGGTCCCGCCTGCCCACTGATCCGGGCACGGTAGGCCGTGGTCAGGTCGCGGGCCAAGGGCCGCAACGAACCGCCGTCGGCGTTGATGTGGTGCACCACGAAGACGAGGAGGTGGCGGTCGGACGCCAGTCGCAGGATCACCGCCCGGATCGCGTTGGGGCCGGTCAGGTCGAAGCCCGGTTCGACGACGGCGGCGATCTCCTCCCCGACGCGGTCGGGGGTGGTGTCGACGAGGGCGACCCGGAATCCGCGGAGAGCATCAGCGGCCGGGATGATGACCTGAACCGGCCGCCCCTCGTGCAGCGGGTACCGCGTCCGGAGCGACTCGTGGCGGGCGATCACGTCCCCGAGTGCCCCCGTGAGGGCCGGGATGTCGAGGGGCCCATCGAGTTCGAGGGTGAATCCGACGTTGTACGCCGACGACGACGGGTCGATCTGGTTGAGTGACCACAGTCCGCGCTGCACACCCGTGAGGTCGACCATGTGCGGCCGTTCCCGCGGTGTCAGGACACGTCCCGCCCCGACGGACTCGACGGTGTGCAGTGCGGCGACGAAACTCGCGACCGTCGGGTTCTCGAACAGCAGGGCGAGCGGCACCCGCCGGTCGACGTGCTGTTCGACCCGGTAGGTCACCTTGGTCGCCGACAGCGAACTGCCTCCGAGTTCGAAGAATCCGTCGTGCACGCTGACCGTCTGGAGTCCGAGGACATCGGCGAAGATCTGCGCCACTGCCGCCTCCAGACGGCTTCGGGGAGCGACATATTCGCGAGCGGGTGAGATCTCGACGGCCGGCAGCGCACGGCGGTCCACCTTGCCGGTGCGGGTGACCGGGAACTCCTCGAGCACCTGGACGGTGTGTGGGACGAGATGTGCCGGCAGGTGGGCGACCGCGTGGTCGACGATCTGCTCGGGTGCCGGACTGCGGCCCGGCCGGCCGGTCACATAGGACACCAGGACCGTGTCGCCGGCCGGCGTGGGCATCCCCACACTCACCGAGTGCTCGACGTCGGGGTGGGTGACGAGCACTGCGTCGACCTCCCCCGGCTCGACCCGCATGCCACGGATCTTGATCTGGAAGTCGTTGCGGCCGTGATAGATCAGCTCGCCATCGGGTGTCCATGAGACGAGATCACCGGTGCGGTACATCCGTGTGCCGACACCGAACGGGTCGGCGACGAACCGGCCCGCGGACAGCCCGGCGCGTCCGTGGTAGCCCCGTCCGAGCGCACGTCCGGCGAGGTAGAGCTCGCCCACGACGCCGGGCGGCACCGGTCGCAGACCCGGGTCGAGAACCCGTGCTCCGACGCCGGAGATGGGGCGCCCGATGGTCACCGGCGCCGTCGCGCGCAGCGGTCGGGACGCGGTCGCCCAGATCGTGGTCTCCGTGGGACCGAACAGGTTCAGCAGGCGCCGGCCATCGGCATCCCACCGAGCGACCAGTTCCGGCGGGCACTCCTCCCCGCCACCATGATCGTCTCGACGTCCGGGACCGACGCCGGATCGATCGTCGCCAGAGCTGTCGGCGTGGCCACGGCGTGCGTGACCCGATGCCGTGCGATGACGTCCTCGAGTTCGGGTCCGGCGAACACGTCCGGCGGGCTGATCACCAGTTCCGCGCCCGCACAGATCGCGAGGATGATCTCCCAGACGGCGACGTCGAAACCCGGTGCGGCGAGCTGCACTACACGGGACGCCGGCGTGGCCCCGAGCCGGGCCTGCTGTTCGGCGACCATCTCCGCCAGCCCCGCGTGGGTGACCGCGGCCGCCTTCGGACGTCCCGTCGATCCGGATGTGAAGAGCAGGTACGCGAGATCGTCGACACGGGTGCGACGCGTCCGGTCCGCGTCGGTGACCGGATGGTCGCGGCGCCCGGCGATGTTCAGTTCCACCTCGAGGTCGTCGAGCAACCACTCCTCGACACCGAGGTCACGGACGCTCGTATCACGCTGCTGCGGTGCGGCATCCGGTTCCGCGGCCCGGTCGGCGGCGACCACCGAGTCGACGGTGATCACCAGGGCGGCGTCGCTGTCGGCGAGCATCGCCGCGCGGCGCCGTACCGGCAACCGCGCGTCGATGATGACGAACGCGGCCCCACT
The DNA here is from genome assembly GCF_000332995.1 of Gordonia amicalis NBRC 100051 = JCM 11271. Lineage (GTDB taxonomy): Bacteria > Actinomycetota > Actinomycetes > Mycobacteriales > Mycobacteriaceae > Gordonia > Gordonia amicalis. The sequence continues at coordinate 42,357 of NZ_BANS01000029.1, read as the reverse complement.
CATGGCCACCCCGAGCATCGTGAGCACCATCCGGGGCGACCTGGGGATGCTGACGGCGACCACCTCTCCCGGCCCCAGTCCGCGGTCGGCGAGGACACGGGCGATCTGATGCGTCACCGTGGCCACCTCGGCCCAGGTCAGTCGTGCGGTACCGTTCGTGGCCTCACCAGTGAGGGCGACCGCGGCGGGGTCGGCGGTGGCGAACCCCCGGGCGATGAGCTCCGCGAGGGTCGTCTCCGGACGGGCGCCGCGGCGTGGTGCGGCGAGCTCGCGCAGCGCGTCGGGTTCGAGCAGATCGATCGCGGCGAGGACACGATCGGGCCCCGACACCATCTGGCTGAGCACCCGCCGCAGCCGGGACGCCAAGTCGCGGACCGTGCTCTCGTCGAAGACGATCGGTGGCGTAGGCGAATTCGACGACATAGTCGTCCGAACGCTCGGTCACCGAGACGGTGACGTCGTACTTCGCCGACGGAACCCGCGCATCGAGCAGTTCCGCCGACCCCGTCCAGTGCGACAGGTCGGTCAACTGGTCGGGCTGCACGCTCAACGCGACCTGGAACAACGGCGAATGTGACGGCGACCGTTGCGGCGCGAGTGCGTCGACGACGCGCTCGAAGGGCACGTCGGCATGACTCATGGCCCGAGCGCAACGGCGATGTGCCCCGGTGACCAGATCCCGCACGGTGTCACCGGGCCGCAGTGCGGTGCGCAGGACCACGGTGTTGACGAACATGCCGACCAGATCGGCGACGGCCGGATCGTCGCGCCCGGCAACCGCGGTACCGATGCTCACGTCGTCCACCGCGGCGAGCCTGCCCAGCGTGAGGGCAAGCGCGGACTGAAGACCGCGAACGGGGTGACGGCCAGCGTGGTCGCCAGCCGACGGAGGTCGGCGGACAGCTCCGCGTCCAGGGTGACGTCGAGGTGGGCTCCCGCACTGGACATCACCCGCGGGCGCGGACGGTCGGTGGGCAACTGGAGCAGATCGGGTGCGCCGTCCAGTTCCGCACGCCAGAACTCGAGACCGTCGACCAGCGCCGGTGAGGGTTGTTCAGGCGTGCCCAGGACCTCGGCGCGTTCGACGGCGATGTCGGCGTACTGCAGCGGCAGCGGGGTGAACTCGGGGGACTCGCCGGCACGCCTGCTCTCGTAGGCCGTCATCAGATCCCGGAGCAACGGCCGCAACGAGTGTCCGTCGGCGGCGATGTGATGCAGCACGAGCACCACGACATCGCCGCGAGGGTCCCCGGTGATCAGCCGGCACCGGAACGGAATCTCTTCTGCCAGGTCGAATCCCACGTCGGTGATGGCGGCGATCGCCGCTTCGAGCGGTTCCGCGGCAGAAGCCTCCCGGCGTCCCTCCGTGCTGATCCGGACAGGTTCGGAATCGAGTACGGCGCCGGCGGACGCGGTGTCGAGGATGCGCTGTTCGGGTTCGCCGTCGACGGCCGGGAACACGGTACGCAGGATCTCGTGCCGGTCGAGGACGTCGAGCGCTGCTCGACGCAGCACCGCGGTGTCCACCGCGTGGGTGAGCCGCAGCGCGCCGGACATGTTGTAGGTCGCCTCGGCGGGTGACATCCGGTTGATGAACCACAACCGGGTCTGTGCCTGGGACAACGGTATCCGTGCCGGGCGTGGCCGGCGTCGACGCTCCGTGGACACGGGCGGGGTGTCCGAGACGACGGCGCGGGATGCGAGATCGGCGAGGTCGTCGCTGTCGAAGACGTCGGTCAGGGCGATCGTCAGACCGTGCCCGATCCGGGCCCGGGACACCATGCGTGCCGCGAGGATCGAGTCAGCACCCAGGGCGAAGAGGTTGTCGGACAGGCTGATCCGTTCTCGGCCCAACGCCTGGGCGACGAGGGAGACGATCGCCTTCTCGGCCGGTGTCCGCGCCTCGCGGAATTCCTTGGCGCCGGCTGTCAGGTCCGGGGCGGGCAACGACGACTGGTCCAGCTTCCCGGAGCGGGTCGTCGGGAAGTCGGCGAGGAACACGACTGCGAGCGGCACCAGCCGCTGACCCGTCCCCCGAGGCTTTCGCTGAACAGCCACGAATCATACGCTTTACATCTCTTTTGAGATCGAAAGTGATACAGCGCATCTCGGCTCCACACGACGCTCCGCACGCTGCCGCGAACTGCTGTGACTGGTGGGACCACGGAAGTCCCACGGAGTCACTTCGTTCACTTCTGTAGCGCGACAGCACTTACGTTGCGGTTTGGATTCGGTCGTTCGACCGACATCCGCTCGATGGAACGGATCTCCTCGCGCCCGCCATCCCCGACGGGGCAAGATTGGGCACATGAAAAGCGTGCAATTGGTCGAGGTCGGCCCTCGAGACGGCCTCCAGAACGAACAGACCATTTTGTCGGTGGACGACAAGGTCGAGCTGATCTCCCGCAGTGTCGAAGCGGGGATCAGTCGCGTCGAGGCGGTCAGCTTCGTCAACCCGAAGCGGGTGCCGCAAATGGCCGGCGCCGAAGAGGTCATGGCGCGGGTGCCGCGAGTCGACGGCGTCTCCTACATCGGACTGGTCCTCAACCGACGAGGTCTCGACCGTGCACTCACCGCAGCCGTCGACGAGGTCAACGTCGTGGTCGTCGCGACCGAGGAGTTCAGTCAGCGGAACCAGGGCTGCAGTGTCGACGAGGGCGTCGCCGCCGCCGTCGACGTCGTGCGCGATGCGCGAGCAGCCGGTCTCCGGACGACGGTGACCATCGCCGTGTCCTTCGGCTGTCCGTTCTCCGGAGAGGTCGCACCGGAGTGGGTCGGCGAGATCATCGCGCGGCTCACCGACGGTGCGGCGCCGGACGAGATCGCCCTGGCCGACACCATCGGCGTCGGCGTTCCGGCGCAGGTGCGCACGCTCGCCGATCTGGCCGCCGCACACGCGCCCGGGATTCCGCAGCGCTGGCATTTCCACAACACGCGCAACACCGGCTACGCCAATGCGCTGACCGCCCTGGACACCGGGGCCAGTGCGCTCGACGCGTCCATCGGCGGTTTCGGCGGTTGCCCCTTCGCGCCCGCGGCGACGGGCAACATCGCGTCGGAGGATCTGCTGTATGCGCTCGACCGGTCGAACATCTCGACCGGTGTCGACATGTACGGACTGATCGACGCCGCGGAATGGCTGGGCAGGTCCCTGGAAAAGAGCGTCCCCGCTCTCCTCGGGCGCGCCGGAGGGTTTCCGGAGGCCCGCTGAGGCGGGGACTGGCGCCGACCGCGTACCCAACCTGGCGGGTCAGTACAACTAACCCGTGGTGTGCACGATCAGCACGTCGCACGCCGACTTGCGCGCCACATCGGCCGGCACCGATCCGAGCAGGCGCCCGGCGATCGAGTTCAGGCCGCGGTTACCGACCACCAGGAGATCGGCCTTCACGTCGCTCACGAGCTGGAGCAGTGAGTCGACCGGCGCACCCTTGACGGGGCGCTGGACGATGGTGGCGGCTCCGGCCTTGGACGCGCGTTCCTTGGCGGTCCGCAGGATCTCCTCGGTCGGCGTCGAGCCGGTGACCTGGTAGGCCTCGTCCTTGAGGATGTCGGCCGCCTCCCCGGCGCCGCGCTCGCTGGGGAAATACGCGCACGCGATCACCAACTGCGCGCGTTCGCCCGCGAGTGCCCCCGCACGTTCCACCGCCTTCATCGACGACTCCGAGCCGTCGGTCCCGACGACGATGGTCTCGTATGCGCTCATCCCAACCTCCGACATGAATTCGCCTCGCTGCCCATCAGCGAGGCGTCACCTAACATCCCCCATATTGCAGGGTTCTTTCACCGGGACATTAGTTTGCCACGGCGTGTCTGTCCGCCGATCGTGGTGATCGGCACACCGTCCGGAAGCAACGGTCCCGGGGACTTCGCAGGTCACCGCCCTACTTGATGCCTGCCGCGTCCATTCCCCGCAGTTCCTTCTTCAGGTCGGCGATCTCGTCGCGCAGCCGGCCCGCCAGCTCGAACTGCAGGTCGCGGGCGGCGCTCATCATCTGATCGGTCAGCTGCGACACCAGGTCGGCGAGTTCGGCGCGCGGCATCGTCGACACGTCCCGCTTCTCGATCACGCCCGCACTGCCGGCCTTCGACACCTCGCCCTGCGCCCGGCGGCCACGGCTGGCGTTGCGGCCCGAACCGCCGACCGCGACCGCCTCGTCCTCGGCTTCGCGGTACACCTGGTCGAGGATGTCGGCGATCTTCTTGCGCAACGGCTTCGGGTCGAGACCGCGCTCCTTGTTGTAGGCGATCTGCTTCTCGCGGCGACGCTCGGTCTCGTCGATGGCATTGCGCATCGAGTCGGTGATCTTGTCAGCGTACATGTGCACCTCGCCCGACACGTTGCGGGCCGCACGGCCGATGGTCTGGATCAGCGAGGTGGTGCTCCGCAGGAACCCTTCTTTGTCGGCGTCGAGGATCGCGACCAGCGACACCTCCGGGAGGTCGAGCCCCTCGCGGAGGAGGTTGATGCCGACGAGGACGTCGTAGTCACCCGACCGGAGCTGCCGAAGCAACTCGACACGACGCAGGGTGTCGACCTCCGAATGCAGGTACCGCACGCGGATTCCCAGTTCCAGCAGATAGTCGGTGAGGTCCTCGGCCATTTTCTTGGTGAGCGTGGTGACAAGGACGCGTTCGTCGCGCTCGGTGCGCTGCCGGATCTCGTGGACCAGATCGTCGATCTGCCCCTTGGTCGGCTTGACCACGACCTGCGGGTCCACCAGACCGGTCGGGCGGATCACCTGCTCGACGAACTCGCCGTTCGACTGACCGAGTTCGTATGGTCCCGGCGTCGCCGACAGATACACGGTCTGACCGATGCGGTCGACGAACTCGTCCCAGGTCAGCGGGCGGTTGTCGACGGCCGACGGTAGACGGAAGCCGTACTCGACGAGATTGCGCTTGCGGGACATGTCGCCCTCGTACATGCCGCCGATCTGCGGCACGGTCACGTGCGACTCGTCGATGACCATGAGGAAGTCGTCCGGGAAGTAGTCGATCAGGGTCGCGGGCGCGCTTCCCGCCGAGCGACCGTCGATGTGGCGGGAGTAGTTCTCGATACCCGAGCAGAACCCGACCTGGCGCATCATCTCGAGGTCATAGGTCGTCCTCATCCGTAGGCGCTGGGCCTCGAGCAACTTGCCCTTCGCCTCGAGCTCGGCGAGCCGTTCCTCGAGTTCCTGCTCGATCGAGGCCATCGCCCGCTCCATCCGCTCCGGACCCGCGACGTAGTGGGTGGCCGGGAAGATGCGCAACGTGTCGACCTGGCGGACGACGTCACCGGTGAGCGGATGCAGATAGTAGAGCGACTCGACCTCGTCGCCGAAGAACTCGATGCGCACCGCGAGTTCCTCGTAGGACGGGATGATCTCGACGGTGTCGCCACGGACACGGAAGCTGCCCCGGGTGAACGCCGTGTCGTTACGGGTGTACTGCACGTCGACGAGAAGCCGCAGCAGGGCGTCGCGGTCGATCTCCTGGCCCACCTCGAGCTCGACCGAGCGGTCGAGGTAGGACTGCGGGGTGCCCAGGCCGTAGATGCACGACACCGAGGCGACCACCACGACATCACGACGCGAGAGCAGGCTCGACGTCGCCGAGTGGCGGAGTCGTTCGACGTCGTCGTTGATCGACGAGTCCTTCTCGATGTAGGTGTCGGTCTGCGCGATGTACGCCTCGGGTTGGTAGTAGTCGTAGTACGACACGAAGTACTCAACCGCGTTGTTGGGCAGCATCTCGCGGAGCTCGTTCGCGAGCTGCGCGGCGAGTGTCTTGTTGGGTGCCATCACCAGGGTGGGGCGTTGGACCTGCTCGATGAGCCACGCGGTGGTGGCCGACTTGCCGGTACCCGTGGCACCGAGGAGCACGATGTCCTTCTCCCCGGCCTGGATCCGCGCGGTCAGATCCTTGATGGCGGCGGGCTGGTCACCTGCGGGCTCGTACTCGCTGACCACCTCGAAACGGGCTTCGGTGCGCTCGATCTCGCCGATCGGACGGAACTCGGAGTGCGCGAGCACCGGACGTTCTGCTGCAAAAGCCATAGTGCCAGGGTAAACGCGCCGTACGACAGGAGTGTTCCCGCGCGGTCGCGGCCCCCGGGTCCGACGCGGGACGGAGACCGGGAACAACTCCGGTTTTCGGGCTGAGTTCGGCGGCGGCCGCCACTACATTCGGGGCATGACGAGCAACAGCGGTCCGACCACCGCCGCGCCGGCCGCCGCAACCCATTCGCTGCACCCGCCCAAGCGGGAGGTGTTCGATGTGCCCGCCATGACGAACACCGACAACAAGGGATTCGTCCGCGAGGTCGAGGAGTACCGCGTCACCGATTACGGCCTCTACATGTCGCGCCCCGCGCCCGGTCACCCGCGGTTCGACCACCTCGAGTCGTGGCTGCTCCCCGGACTGGGGTTGCGCGCCAACATCTTTCACTATCAAGGTGGTTATCGGGCGGATCAGCGTCTGTACCTCGACATCGGGCGGTTCGTCGGACCCGACGAACGCGGCCGCTGGTACGCCGAGGACTGGTACCTCGACCTCGTCGACGTGCCGGGCTCACCGCTGGAGCTCATCGACGTCGACGAGATCTTCGAGGCACACCGGTGCGGATTGCTCGACAACACCCGGTGCGTGGAGGCGGTCGAGATCGCGACCCGCGCGCTTGTCGGGGCGGCCGCGCACGGCAACGATGTGCAGGCGTGGCTCGACGACACCGCCGGCGGCGTGGTGTTCTTCCGGGACCACCGGCCCGGCTACGGCCGGTAGACCCAGTCGGGTCGGGGGTCCCGGTACCTCGGGGATCCCAGTAGGTAGGGGATCTCAGTAGGTCGGGAGCACGAAGCATGCCCCGTTCCGGATGAACTGCGGCAACTGCACTCCGGTGCCGACGTCGACGGTCCGCGACCCTGACCACGCCGTCGAGGGTCGCGGTGAGCACGTGACGTCCGGGCGCGGCGGGCCGCCAGGTCGGCTTGACCTCGACGGTCGAGGGCCTGGCGTTGTAGATCGTCACCGTCCGCCCGGCTCGCGTGGAGGTGATCTTCAGCGTCGACTTCGCCGACTCGGGGTCGCCGACGATCACCGACAGCTTGTAGGAACAACCGGCACCGTAGAGACCGTAGTTCGATGAGCCGTTGGCCGACGAACCGTAGCCGGGCAGGGTGTCGACGGCGATTGCCTGCAGGGCGGCGTCAGCCGGCGCCGCGGTCACGACGGCGGCCGTGACGGCCGCACCGACAGCGATGCCGCCGACGACGGTACGCACCCGATTCGGACTACCCTGACCCCACATGTGTGCTCCTCACAGCGCCGTGACAGCTGGTTGATCCGCACCGGAATCGGTGCGTGTCGCAAAGCTAACAGCGCCGGGCCCACGATGTGGCCGATTCAGGAAACATTCGTAGTCAGTTCGGGCGAGCGCCTCAGGCGGTCTCGATCCGCACGGTTGCGGGCCGCCCGGGATCGCAGGAGCCGTGGACGCCGGGCCCGGCCGGAGCGAACCCACCGACCGCGAGGAGGTCGGCGAGTTCGGCCGATGCGGCGCCGTCGCGGGCGGTGATGCGCAGCTCGGCCTTCGCCGCATCGGTGATCTCGACGGCGGTCGCCCGCTCGCCCGCGATCGCCCACAGCCGGTTGACCAGCCGCGGCGCCGGGCCGTCCGGATTGGGTTCGGCCGCAACGAGTGCGGGGACCGGCTCGGCGACCCGGCGTGCACGGACGTTGGCCTCGAACGGTACGAGCCGGTCATCCCAGACCCGCGCGGCGGCGGCCGCGAGATCGTCGGCCGATCCGGAATTGTCGAGCCAGACATCCGCGACCGCGCGCCGCTGCTCGTCGGTGGCCTGAGCCGCGATTCGCGCTCGCGCATCGGCTTCGTCGACGCCGCGCATCGTGGTGAGGCGATGCAGTCGGACGTCGGCGTCCGCGAACACGATCACCACGAGATGGAAGAAGGGCGCTGTGTGGTTCTCCACCAGCAGCGGGATGTCCTGGACGACGATCGCGTCGTCGGGTGCCGCTTCGAGCAACTCCTGGGTACGTGCGCCGATCAGCGGGTGGGTGATCCCGTTGAGCGTCTTCCGCGATTCGTCGTCGAGGAACGCCTTGGCCGCGAGGGCAGGGCGGTTGAGGCTGCCGTCGGCGGACAGGATGTCGGGGCCGAAGGCCTCGACGAGCGCGGCGAGACCGTCCGACCCGGGTTCGACCACCTCGCGGGCGATCTTGTCCGCGTCGATGATGTACGCGCCTCGTTCGACGAAGGTCTTTGCCACGGTCGATTTGCCGGCGCCGATGCCGCCGGTCAGCCCAAGCCTGATCACGTCACCAGTCTGGCAAACCCACCGACGCCTCGCGCATACCGGCTGCACCAGTGTGTCGCGTCGGGTCAACCGGTGACCGCGTCAACCGGTGACCGCGGCGAGTTCGACGGTCTCGTGCGGCAGGCCCGCCTCGGCGACCTTCGCCCCCGTCTCCAGGTTGATCGCGATGATCTTCTTCGACGCCGGTTCACTCACATAGGCGACACCGTCCTGCACGACGAGATTCGGCATCGGCGACTGCCATTCGTCCGGTTCGCTCCACTCCCCGATCGCCGGGATTCGAGCCGTGCGGGTCCCGGATTCCACGTCGAAGACGTGCAGCGCGCCGTCGGTTCCGAGAATCACCGCAGACCCCCCGGGGCCGCGTTCCAGCGACCGGAAGCTGTACGAGGTGCCGAGATCGACCAGTCGGAGCTCGCCGGTACGGGTGTCGGTGAGCGAGAATCGGGTCGGCCGTTCGAGTTCGGCGTCCCGGTCACTCTTGTAGTCCCCCAGCACGATCGGCGATCCGTGGTCACCGGCCTGGTTCCCGATGCGGCCGTAGGGGTCCGGACTGGTCACCTTGTGGATGTTGTTGCCGTCGACGATCAAGATGCCGTCCTCACAGCCGAAGGTGAGGCGGCCGGCGGACGCGGCGGCCTCGCCGTGAACGCCGGGACATTCGTCGTTGCGGGCGATCTCGGTCCGCTCCTTGTCCAGAATTGCGATGCCGCTGCGCGATTCGTCGTCTCCGCGCGTGACGACGACCGATCCGTCGCCGCGGAACACCGCGACCCCGTGGTGGGGTTGCGGAACCGTGAACGTGGTGGCGACCGGGTTGCCGCGCAGTAGTTCGGCCGGTTCGACGATGTCGACCTGCCCGGTGCCGTCGCTGAATAGGCTGATGCGCGAGTCGTGGACCACGACGTGACCGGGTTCTGCTCCGCCGAAGCGCATCTCGGTGAGAGAAGGCTCGGCGGTGTAATGATGCCCGTGGTCGCCGTGCGCCTTGGTCCAGGTTCCGGCGTCGAGGACCCGGAAGCCGCCGGTTTCGGAGACCAGGACATGCCGCCCGTTGCCCGCGCTGTTGAGACGGACGAATCCGTCGACCGGCAGGTCGGCGACCTGTTCGAGCGTGGTCGCGTCGAGGACGAGGATTCCGCCGTCGTAACTGAGGCTGAGACGCGGTGTCGCACTGTGCCGTTCCGCGGGTGGCGTCGACGAATCCGCGGGGCGCGCCGCCTCCCCGGGGTCGGAATCCCCGCATGCGACGAGTGCGAAGGAGGCTGCGGCGAGCAGCGCGAGAGAACGGGTCAGGGTTGTCCGTGGTGATAGCACTCGGACAGTGAACATTCTAATGAAAATGATTGTCAACAACGTATGCTTGCCACCATCCGTGCGAGAGAACCTCAGTCGTCGCCGATGAGTGGCCGCAAACCATCGAGCAGGCAGACCAGGCCGAAGTCGAACACTTCGTCGGGAGCGCCCGGAGCCTGATGACGTTCGCCGGCCGCAGTTCCCACGCGCCCCGAGAGGGGAAACCTGCCGTCCGGGATCACCGCGTCGAGTTCGGGAGCGACCACCTCCCACCACTGGGCGTCGGTCATGCCGCTGACGGTCGCCGCGGCGCCGGCGGCCAGCGCTTCCCGGGCGTTGCCGGTCACGAAGGCCACCAGGAGGGCGAGAATGTGGTCGCGATCGAGGTCGGAGATGTCCAGGGATTCGAGGACTTCGAGTTGCCGCTCGTAGCGGGTGAGACGGTGGGGCCCGAGAACCTGGCGCCACGGGTTGGCGTCGAGCAACCAGGGATGTGCCAGGTACTCCGCTCGCAGCACGCGTGCGACCGAGGCGAGGGATTCCCGAACCGTCGTCGCCGGGCTCGGCATCGGCGAGTCGCCGGCAACATGGTCCACCATGAGAGCAACGAGGACATCTCGCGTGGGCACGTAGGTGTAGAGAGTCATCGGGCCGACACCGAGTTCAGCCGCTAGCGCCCGCATCGAGAGCGCGTTCAATCCTCGATCGTCGGCGAGCGCGATCGCCTTGACGACCATCTCGTCGACGGTGACCCGTTGTCGCGGACCGCGCCTCGGCGCTTCGGGCTCGGCACGTCCGCGCCACAGCAAGCGCACAAGGGTCCGCGCGTCTTCGGCAGTCGACATGTGTACTCCTTTCCCGTACGGTGTACGGAGAATAATTCCGTACACCGTACCAAGTGAGGAGTTCCGCTGACCACACAGGCCACCTACCTCCCCGACCTGCACCAGTTCGCGATCTGGTCGTCCCACGACTCCGGGACACGCTCGGACACGTGCCGTCTCGCGGTCCCGGCCGGGCGTCGCCTCGTGGTCCGCGACGTGTCGTGCGACCTCGTCGACGTCGACGCCCTTGCCACCCAGGCATCCGATGCGCCTTCGGTACAGGTCTGGCAGCAACTCCTTCGGGGCGAGGACGAGACTCCTCTCCCGCTCGCCGCCCATGCCGAGGTCGATCCGACCGGCACGGCGATGACCACCGCAGATTTCGCTCGGACGGCGATGCGCGCATGTCTCACCACCGATCAACTCCTCCGCGATCGCCTCCGTGCGCAGCTACGGCCCTACCAGGTCCGGGGTGTCGCGTGGCTGGCATCCACCGCCGAATCCGAAGGCGGAGCGGTACTCGCCGACGAGATGGGACTGGGCAAGACGGTTCAGGCCGTGGGGCTCCTGTCGCTCCGCGCCGACACCGGACCGCAACTCGTCGTGTGCCCGACGAGCCTGGTCACCAACTGGGCGCATGAGATCACCCGATTCGCACCCGGGCTCGCCGTGTACACCGGATGCATCGAGGAAGCTCCGGACACCGCCGGATCGGTCACGATCACCTCGTACGCCCGACTGCGGTTGGGCATCGACGAACTCGCGGGACGGAGGTGGGCCACCGTGATCTACGACGAGGCGCAGGCGTTGAAGAATCCCCGTACCCAACTCTCGCGCGCGGCACGCCGCGTCGATGCGCAGGCGCGGATCGCCCTGACCGGCACGCCGATCGAGAACAGCCTCGACGAGTTGTGGGCGATCCTTCGGGTGGTCGCCCCGTCCGTCTTCCCGCACCGGGCCGTGTTCCGGCGGCGCTTCACCCGTGCGGTCGATGACGGGGATTCCGGTGCGCTGCAACGTCTACGCGTCGCCGTCGCACCCGTCATGCTGGCCCGGACCAAAGCCCGGGTGGCTTCCGCCCTACCACCGAAGATCCACAACCCCGTGCTCGTGGATCTGACCGCGGAGCAGGCGGAACTCTACGACGCTCATCTGGCCGCGATCGAGGACGCCGGGTTCGGCGTCGGAATCGAACGCCACGGACGGATTCTCGCGACCCTCACGCGGTTGAAGCAGATCTGCAACCATCCCGCTCTGGTCACCGGCGACCGCGACCGCGGCCGCCTGCCGGGCCGGTCGGGCAAGTTCGACCGCTGCATGGAGATCCTCGAGGAGAACATGGAGACCGGCTCGCCCACTCTCGTCTTCACGCAGTACCGCGACACCGGTGACCTCCTCGCCGACCATCTGGCCGACAGATTCGACTGCGACATCCCGTTCTTCCACGGTGGGCTCACACCGGGGCGGCGGGACGAACTGGTCGCCGACTTCCAGGCGGGGCGGACTCCGGACGTCATGGTGATGAGCCTGAAGGCCGGCGGCGTCGGCCTCACGCTGACCCGCGCGTGCGACGTCATCCACTTCGACCGCTGGTGGAACCCAGCCGTCGAGGCCCAGGCGTCCGATCGTGTCCATCGGATCGGGCAGGATCGGCCGGTCACCGTCACCACGCTGACGACCGCCACGACGCTGGAGGAACACATCGACAACCTCCACCGGCGTAAGGCGGCGCTCAGCGCACATCCCGACGAGTCCTCGGCTCTCGCAGAACTCACCGCGCTCAGCGACGAACGGCTCATCACCGTCCTCCGGCGCAACCGAAATCTGGACCCGGCAATCCGGGAGGCGGAATGACCACGACACCAGCCGAATTCGGATTCAGCGCGTGGGGCGCCGAGATCGTCCGGCTCGCCGAACCGCTCTCGACCCGGACCCCGAACCCGTTGGCACCGCGGGCCCGCAGCATCGCCCGCAACGGGGGTGTCACCCTGACCGTCGACGGACGGCACGTGGAGGGACTGGTCCAGCGCGGTGGCGAGGCATCGGTCGCACACCTGGAGTTCTCGGCGATGACCTCCACGACAGCCGTCGTGCTCCGCGACCTGCTGGGCTCGTCGGCCGAACCGTCCGACGAGGTCCACCGTCGGCTGAAGGAATCGGGTGCGTGGTCGCCGGCGGTCCTCGACGTCGCAGACTGTTCATGCCGGGCACGCGGTGACCGATGCCTGCACATTCTGGCCGGGCTCTACGCGGTGGCGGCTGCGGTGGATCGGCAACCGTCACTGGCACTGGAGCTACGGGACTTCCGGGCACCGACCGACGACTCGCCGACGGACTCCGGCACCGGCTCGCCAGGATCCCGGTGGGTGTCGCTGACCGCCTTCGACGTCGCCGACTACTACGAGATCACGACGGCATCCGAGCACGACGATTGAACCCGGACATACGAAAAGCCCTCCCGGGAGATCCCGGGAGGGCTTTCGTGTGCTCAGTGAGCAGAGGTGTCAGGCGTTGCCCGACAGCTTCTCGCGCAGAGCGGCGAGCTGCTCGTCGCTGGCCAGCGAACCACCGGCGGACGGACCGCTGGTGTTCGACGAGCCACCGCGGCTCTCCGAAGCCGACGAGTAGTCGGTCGGGGCGTTGGCAGCCTCGGCTGCGGCAGCAGCGAACTTCTCCATCTGGGCGGTGTGCATCTTGTGGCGACGCTCGGCCTCGGCGTACCGGGCCTCCCATGCCTCACGCTGCTTCTCGTAGCCTTCGAGCCATTCGTTGGTCTCGGCGTCGAAGCCCTCGGGGAAGATGTAATTGCCCTGCTCGTCGTAGCTGTCGGCCATGCCGTACTTCGAGGGGTCGAACTCCTCGGTGTAGTCCTCGTTGGCCTGCTTGAGACTCAGCGAGATACGACGACGCTCGAGGTCGATGTCGATGACCTTGACCATCGCATCGTCGTTGACGGCGACAACCTGATCCGGCACCTCGACGTGGCGCTCGGCCAGCTCGGAGATGTGGACCAGACCCTCGATGCCCTCGTCGACGCGGACGAACGCACCGAACGGCACGAGCTTGGTGACCTTGCCCGGAACGATCTGTCCGATCGCGTGGGTGCGGGCGAACTGACGCCACGGATCTTCCTGGGTGGCCTTGAGCGACAGCGAAACACGCTCGCGGTCCAGGTCGACGTCGAGGACCTCGACGGTGACCTCGTCGCCCACGGCGACGACCTCGGACGGGTGATCGATGTGCTTCCAGGACAGCTCGGAGACGTGGACCAGACCGTCGACGCCGCCGAGATCGACGAACGCACCGAAGTTGACGATCGAGGACACGACGCCCTTGCGGACCTGGCCCTTCTGGAGCTGGTGCAGGAACTCGCTGCGGACCTCGGACTGGGTCTGCTCGAGCCATGCGCGACGCGACAGGACCACGTTGTTGCGGTTCTTGTCGAGCTCGATGATCTTGGCCTCGATCTCCTTGCCGATGTACGGCTGCAGATCGCGGACGCGACGCATCTCCACGAGCGATGCCGGGAGGAAGCCGCGCAGGCCGATGTCCAGGATCAGGCCGCCCTTGACGACCTCGATGACGGTGCCCTTGACGGCCTCGTCCTTCTCCTTGAGCTCCTCGATGGTGCCCCAAGCCCGCTCGTACTGCGCACGCTTCTTGGAGAGGATCAGACGACCTTCTTTGTCCTCCTTGGTGAGGACCAGGGCCTCGACCTCGTCACCGACGTTGACGACCTCGTTGGGGTCAACATCGTGCTTGATCGACAGTTCGCGAGAAGGGATGACGCCTTCGGTCTTGTAACCGATGTCGAGCAGAACCTCGTCCCGATCGACCTTGACGATGGTGCCTTCCACGATGTCGCCATCGTTGAAGTACTTGATCGTGGAGTCGATGGCGGCGAGAAAGTCCTCGGCAGTGCCAATGTCATTGATGGCTACTTGCGGCGAGGTGATCGTGGGGGACGACATATGTTGAGTTGCTCCGGACAGGTGTGTAGTAGGTACGATTCTTGAGGTATTTCACGGCATGAAACCCCTGATCAGAAGCATTTCGATCGGGGCGCGTGCCTGTCGCGCGTCATCGAGCACACGCGCGTTCGTCAAGCCTACTCCAGCGGCGTTGTGCTGGGCAAATGCCCGTGAGACCACCGGTGGGACGTCCACTCCGGGCCACCGGGAACCGAGGACACGTGCCGTCCGGACACAGCGCACAGTCGGTGCCCGCCCGCCTTTTCCTGGTGCACGATCGCGAGTTGGATCACCGGGTACATCCGGAGAGCTCTGGTTGACTACGTCCGTGGCACATTCGATCGAGTTGTTACCCGACGACGACACCGACCACTGGTTCCGGCACCGCTGGGCCGCGCTCGCCGACGCCGACCTGCCCAGCGCCCAGCGCATCCGTTCGGACACCAACCGTCCGCACGTCACCCTGCTGGCGGCCCGCCACATCGCGACGGCCGCCGACGTCGCCCTCGGCCCCGCCGCCCAGCGTCTCCCGCTGAACTGCATCATCGGTGCGCCCATCGTGTTCGGCCATGGGTCGCGCCATACGCTCGCGCTGCTCGTCGTCCCGAGCACCGAGTTGCTGTCGCTGCATGCCCAGGTCGCACGGACGGTTCGCGAGCACACCGCCCACCGCGACGAGGACGTGCAGGACGACGACCCCACCCCGAGCACCTTCGCTCACGTGGACCCGGGCGCCTGGACCCCGCACTTCACCCTCGCCCGACGCCTGTCGTTCACACAGGTCGGCGAAGCACTGGGCACACTCGAGTCGCTGGGCAAACCCGACCGGATCTGCACGTTCACCGCATTGCGGCGCTGGGACCCCGACGCCGGAACCGAACACGTGGTGGCCGGGCGGGCGTGCTGAGGCGACGACCTGCGGACCGAGTCGAAACCGCACCGTGACCGGCTCGAGAGCCAACGCTGCCATCGTTCCATCATGACGATCACACCTGATGGCACCGAACCGCCCGGACAGAGCCCGCACCGCACGACCATCGCACCGACGGCGCCGAGTGCCGATGAATTCGCCGAGCGATTCCTCGACTCCACACTGGCCACCGCGGAGACCATGAGCGTCTACCTCGGGGAGCGCCTCGGCTGGTATCAGTGCCTCGCCGACCATGGTCCACTCACCGCCGCCGATCTCGCCGCCCGGACCGCCACCGACGCACGGTACGCCCGTGAATGGCTGGAGATGCAGGCGGCCTTCGGCATCCTCGCCGCCGACCTGTCCGACACCCCGACGACATTCGCCATCTCACCCGGCGTCGCCGAGGTCCTCACCGACACCTCCAGCCGTTCCTATCTGGGTGCGCTGCCCCGGATGTTCGCCGCCTCGTTCGGCCGGCTGCCCGAACTGCTCGATGCTTATCGCAACGGAGGCGGTGTCAGCTGGGAACAACTCGGAGCGGACGCGCGTGAATGCCAGGCCGCACTCAACAAGCCGTGGTTCGACACCGAACTCGGACCTGCTCTCGGCAGGGTCGCCCACCTCCATCAGCGACTGTCGCGACCGGACGCGAAGATCGCCGACATCGGCTTCGGCGCGGGTCATTCGACCATCGCCCTGGCCCGCGCCTATCCGGAGGCGACGTTCGTCGGTCTCGACGTCGATGCGGCATCGGTGCAGATGGCGCGTGACAACGCCGAGGCCGCAGGACTCGGCGACCGAGTGCAGTTCCATCTGGCCGGCGGAGAGGAGGCCACCGCACACGGACCGTTCGACGCCGCGTTCGCGTTCGAATGCCTCCACGACATGCCGCGGCCCGTCGACGTGCTGGCCGCGGCCCGGCAAGCCCTGGCACCCGGTGCGCCGATGATCGTCATGGACGAAGCGGTTTCCGACGAATTCTCCGGCCCCGCAGACGAACTGGACAAACTGATGTACGGGTTCTCACTCTTCGTCTGCCTACCGGATTCGATGAGTTCGCCGCCGTCGGTGGCCACCGGCACAGTGATGCGACCCGCCATCCTCCGGTCGTACGCCGAGCAGGCCGGCTTTCAGAGCGTCGAGGTGTTGCCGATCGAGGGTTTCGGCTTCTTCCGGTTCTACGAACTCATCCAGTGACCCGAACTTCACTCGACCCGTCCGACTCCCACAGGTCCGACACATGTCTTGACGATAAATAATTTGGCATGCGACCATTTTTCCGTGCCGGGATCCGGACCGGCGCCGGACGGTAGGAGACGCGTGACCTATTCGCCAGATCGACTCCTCGAGGCGATCGACGCCAACGCTGTCGGACTGCTGGTGGGGCTGGGCGTGGCGATGCTCTGCCAGACGGTGTGGCTGATCGAGGCAGCACGCGTCGCACGCCGCGACTCGAGCTACTCGATACCGCTGGCCTGCACCCTCTTCTGGTTTGCCCACGACATCGCCTATGTCGTCCGCTTCCGCGACTGGTTCTCCACCTATGACCACTGGTTCCTCCAGCTGTTCTGGCTCGGCCTGCTGAGCGCCGCACTCCTGGAGTTCGTGTTCTTCGCCCAGCTCATCCGATACGGCCGTCGAGAACTGGCACCGGCGTGGTCCCCTTTCCAGTTCACGCTGCTGATCATCGCGGCGACCACCGGTTCCATCCTCGCGTGGGAGTATCTGCGACTCCTGTTCGACGACCCGCTCTATCTCGCGAGTTCGGCACTGACCCTCATGTCATATGCACTGTTCGGCCCGTCGATGACACTGCGCCGCAGGTCATTTCGCGGTCAAAGCCGGTTGATGTGGCAGTGCTTCACGACGATGACTCTCGCCTGGTGGATCGCGACGGTCGCATTCCTGCCGGGCCCCTTCCGGTCGTGGCAGTACCTCGCCGTCGGCGTCTTCACGGCCGCGGTCGGCGTGGCCATGATGATCGCCATCCGTCACGCACCGCAGTCGCCGAACGCGACCGAACCGGCCCGTTCCGACCCCACATCCGAGGAACCGGTCCCCGGCACCCGGTGACACCGCGCCCGCGTCCGTGGTGATCGGGCCCCCGGCCGCTCGACAGGCTCTGCCGCCGCCGGGCCGTACCGGACGGGGACCTATCATCGCAGGATGCCCACGAAGGACGACCGTGAGAATTCGGAGACCACCGAACAGGAGACCTCCGTACGACCTCCACGCGTCCTGGGCGACGTCGACTCCGCGACAAGTGACCGGGCCAGCCGCTGGTGGTGGGACTACGACGCGGAGAATTACCACGACGAGCACGGCGCCTTCCTCGGCACCTACACCGGGGGCGGCGAGTTCGTGTGGTGTCCCGAAGGTGTCCGCGAGTCCGAGGCCGGCCTTCTCGGCGAGATCCGGGGCCGCACGATCCTCGAGATCGGCTGCGGCTCAGCACCATGTGCCCGCTGGCTGGCGGCCAACGGCGCACACGCCGTCGGTGTCGACCTGTCCCGTCGCATGCTCGGGATCGGACTCGACGCCATGGACGCCGACGAGGTGCGCGTGCCGCTGATCCAGGCGACCGCCGAAACGCTTCCGTTCGCCGACGAGTCATTCGACACCGCCTGCTCGGCCTTCGGCGCAATCCCCTTCGTCGCCGACTCCGCCGGCGTCATGGCCGAGGTCGCCCGCGTCCTGAAGCCCGGCGGCCGTTGGGTTTTCGCGGTCAACCATCCGATGCGGTGGATGTTCCTCGACGACCCGGGACCCGAGGGGCTGACCGTGCACATCCCGTACTTCAACCGGACCCCGTACACCGAAACCGACCCGAGTGGTCAGATCACCTACGTCGAGCACCACCGGACCATCGGCGACCGGGTGCGCGAGCTCCGGGCAGCCGGGTTCATCCTCGACGACATCATCGAACCCGAGTGGCCCGACGATCACGATCGCGAATGGGGGCAGTGGAGCCCGTTTCGCGGACGCTACTTCCCCGGCACCGCGATCTTCTGCAGCCACAAACCTGCATGACGAGCCGGGGTCCCGGCCTCAGAGCAGCTTCGACAGGAACTCGCGCGTCCGCCCCTCCTGCGGATTGGCGAGAAGTTCGCGCGGGTCACCCTTCTCCACGACGACGCCGCCGTCCATGAAAACCAGCTGGTCGGCGACCTCGCGCGCGAATCCCATCTCGTGGGTCACGACCACCATGGTCATTCCCGACGCGGCGAGTTCGCGCATCACCTTGAGGACGTCGCCCACGAGTTCGGGGTCGAGTGCCGAGGTCGGCTCGTCGAAGAGCATGAGCTTGGGTTCCATCGCCAGGGCCCGGGCGATGGCCACGCGCTGCTGCTGACCGCCGGACAACTGCGCCGGATAGGCGTCGGCACGATCCGACAGACCGACCCTTTCGAGCAGGTACTCGGCCCGTTCGATGGCCTCGGCCCGTTGCTGCTTCTTCACCTGGATCGGCGCCTCGATGATGTTCTCGAGGGCCGTCCGGTGCGGGAAGAGATTGAAGTGCTGGAACACCATGCCGATGTCGCGGCGTTGGGCTGCAGCAGCTTTGGCGCTCATCTCATAGAGCTTGCCGTTGCGCTCCCGGTAGCCGATGAGGTCACCGTCGACGTAGAGCCGGCCGGCGTTGACCACGTCGAGATGGTTGACGCACCGCAGGAACGTCGACTTGCCCGAACCGGACGGACCGATCAGACACGTCACCTCGCCCCGGGCGACCTCGAGTGAGATGCCCTTGAGGACCTGGACCGATCCGAAGCTCTTGCACACCCGGTCGGCGAGGACCATCGGTGTCTCGGCGGAACTCATGCGTTCTCTCCCCCGGTCGTGCGGCCTGCTCCCGGTCCGCCCGCGACGTCATCGGCCGCAGCCGCCTGCCCGTCGGCCATCGCCTTCAGCTGTCGTGCGGTCAGCGCGCGGGTGGCGCCCCGTGAGTAGTGGCGCTCCACGTAGTACTGGCCGACCATCAGGATGCTGGTGACGACGAGGTACCAGGTCGAGGCGACGAGCAGCAGCGGGATCGGTTCGAAGTTGACGCCGGAGATGTCACGCACCCGTCCATAGAGGTCGAGTGTCAGCGGCACCGCTGCCACGAGGCTCGTGGTCTTGAGCATGGAGATCAACTCGTTGCCGGTGGGCGGGATGATCACCCGCATGGCCTGTGGCAGCACGGTCCGGCGCATCGTCTGCGCCCACGACATGCCCAATGCGATCGACGCCTCGGACTGTCCCTCGCCGACCGACGACACGCCCGCGCGCACGATCTCGGCCATGTACGCGGCTTCGTTGAGACCGAGGCCGATGACCGCGAACAGGAATGCGGCGTGGAGGGTCTGGATGTCGAAGGACGCGAACTGGTGAACGAAGGGAATGCCGACGTCGATCTGCTTGTAGATCGCCGGGAACAGACCCCAGAAGACGAGCTGCACGTACACCGGTGTGCCGCGGAAGATCCACAGGTACACCCAGGCGGTGCCGCGCAGGACGGGATTCGGCGAGAGCCGCATGATGGCGAGGGCGACACCGAGGACGATCGCGATCGTCATCGCCAGCACCGTGAGTGCGAGCGTGTACCCGACGCCGGACAGCACGCGTTCGTCGAACAGATAGCGGCCGTAGGTGCCCCAGGCGTAGGCCTTGTTGGTGGCGGCCCCGTAGACGAACAGCGCCGCCAGCACGAGGATGATGACGGCGGCGATCCACTGCCCCGGTCGGCGAAGCGGTACCGCCTTGATCGGTTCGGGCTCGCCGGCCGTGGTGGTGGAGTCGGTCTGCGGTGAGGTCATCTCAGCTCACCGCTCCGTTGATGACGGAGACATCGATCATGCCCTCCTGCAGGCCCCAGTTGGCCGCGATCTCGTCGTACTGTCCGTTGTCCATCAGATATTGCACGGCCTTCTGCAGCGCGGGTCCCAACCCGGAACCCTTCCGAACCGGCCATCCGTAAGGCGCCGAGTCGAACAGTTCACCGGCGGCCTTCAGCTTTCCGTTGGTGCGTTTGATCGCATAGGCGGTGACCGGCGAATCCGCCGACATAGCGTCGACCCGGCCGAGGATCAGCGCGTTCACCGCCTCGTCCTGGCTGTCGAATTTCACCTTGTCGATCGGCGGAAGACCTCTGGCCACGCATTCGGCGCTCTTGGCCGGGATCTCGTCGGTGTCCTCGTAGGTGGTGGTCTGTACCGCGACCCGCTTGCCGCACGCGTTCGACGGGTCGATGGCCTCATCGGAGTCGGCGGCCTGTGCCCACTGCACGCCGGCGCTGTAGTAGGTCACGAAGTCGACCTGCTTCTCCCGCTCGAGCGTGTCGGTGAACGACGACATGCCCAGCTGGTAGGTCCCCGCCTGCACCGACGGGATGATCGTGTCGAACTGCGATTCCTTGTACACCGGCGTCAGGCCGAGGACCTTGCCGACGGCGTTCATGAGGTCGACGTCGTAGCCGATGATCTTGCCGTCCGGCCCTTTGAACTCGTTGGGCTGGTACGGCACGTTGACGCCGACGACGAGCCGACCGGTGCGAGCGATCTCCGGCGGAACCAGCGCGGCGATCGCCGGTACCTTCGCCACGTCGACGTTGATCGGGGTCACCTGGTTGGCGCGCTCGCGTTCCTCGTTGTTCACACAGCCGGTGACCACGACCGCGAGCACCAGGAGCACGCCGAGCAACCGGGCCACACGTGGTCGAAGGGAACGTCGGTCGACCCGCGTCGAGGCCCGTGTCACAACACATCCCTTCGATCTCGAACGATCACCTGGTCAGACAACACACTGTAGTTGCCACCCGTCCCACCGGCTGACCACCCGGAGTTCACGCACGTCCGCGTGCGCGTCACGTGCCGGTCACCCGCCGGACCGCCTCTGCGGCGAACTCGGTGGTCGATGCCGTCCCGCCCAGGTCGGCGGTCGCGATCGCGGCCGCGAGGGTGCCGGCGACCGCCGAATCCATGCGGTCGGCAACCGCGATCAGTTCCGGGTCGTCCGCGATGAGCCCGTAGCGCCGGAACCCCATGGCCACCGACGCGATCATGGCGACGGGATTCGCGACGCCCCGCCCGGCGATGTCGGGGGCGGCTCCGTGGGTGGCCTGCGCCATCACCTGGGTCGTCGAACAGTTCACCGAACCGGCGATGCCGAGCGAGCCGGCGAGTTCGCCCGCCAGGTCGGACAGGATGTCGCCGAAGAGGTTCTCGGTGACGATGACGTCGAAGTCAGCGGGTCGGCGGACGAGCAGCGCCGCCATGGCGTCGACGTGTTGTTCGGTGATCTCCACGTCGGGAAACTCCTTGCCGACCTCCCGGCACGCGTCGCGGAACAGGCCCGTGGTCAGGCGCAGCACGTTCGCCTTGTGCACGATGGTCAGCCGTGCCGGACGACCGGAATCAGCGCGGTCCCGTGCGGCTTCGAAGGCGACCCGCGCGATGCGCTCGCTGGCCGACCGGGTCACGAGCCCCACGGCCAGCGCGACATCCGGGGTCGGCATGAACTCACCGCTGCCCACGGTCATGTTGCGGTCGGCGTAGAGGCCTTCGGAGTTCTCCCGGACGATCAACACGTCGATGTCGGGCTTCGTCGCCGGCACACCCGGAAATGCCTTGGCGGGACGGAGATTGGCGAACAGTCCGTACCTAGTGCGCAGCACCGCCCCCGGGGTGCGGCTGCGGTGCTCGACCGGGTACGCCGCCGAATCGTGCGGCCCGACGATCCACAGACCGAGGTCGTCGAGGGCCGACAGCGTCGCATCGGGTACCGCGTCGTCGTGGGAGGCGATGGCGGCGGCGCCGAACGGGAGTTCCTCCCAATCGATCCCGAAGCCCTCCACGGCCGCTGCCGCGTCGGCCACCGTCATCGCGGCCGGCACGACCTCGGGACCGATGCCGTCGCCGATGAGAACACCGACCCGCCTGGGCGAGGAGACCATCAGTGGGCCGCGTCGTCCCAGGACCGACCGAACCCGACCGACACCTCTAGCGGGACCGACAGCGTGATGGCGTTACCCATCTCCTCACGCACCGCTGCCTCCACCGCGTCCCGCTCACCGGGCGCCACCTCGACCACGAGTTCGTCGTGGACCTGCAGCAGCACCCGCGATGTCAGCTTCTCCGCGACGAATCGCTTGTGGACGTTGATCATCGCGACCTTGATGATGTCGGCCGCGGTGCCCTGGATGGGCGCGTTGAGCGCCATCCGCTCGGCGGACTGGCGTCGCTGGAAGTTGTCGCTGTTCAGGTCGGGCAGGTAACGCCGGCGGCCGAACAGGGTCGCGGTGTACTCGTTGCGCCGGGCCTCGGCGACCACATCGTGCAGATAGTCACGCACGCCGCCGAAGCGCGCGAAGTACGCCTCCATCTGTTCCTTGGCCTCCTCGCGGCTGATCTTCAGCTGTGCCGCGAGTCCGAAAGCGCTGAGGCCGTAGGCAAGTCCGTACGACATCGCCTTCACGCGGTGACGCATCTCGATGGTCACCTCGTCGATCGGCACCCCGAAGGCGCGCGATCCGACGAAGTTGTGCAGGTCCTCGCCGGTGTTGAAGGCCTCGATCAGTCCCTCGTCCTCCGACAGGTGCGCCATGATCCGCATCTCGATCTGGCTGTAGTCGGCGGTCATCAGACTTTCGTAGTTGACCTCGGACGCCTGGTCGGTGCCGACGATGAAGCCGCGGCGGATCTCGCGTCCGGCCTCGGTGCGGACCGGGATGTTCTGCAGGTTCGGCTCGGTCGACGACAACCGGCCGGTGGCCGCGATGGTCTGGTTGAAGGTGGTGTGGATGCGACCGTCGTCCGCCACCGATTTCAGCAGACCATCGACGGTGACCTTCAGCCTCGTGGCGTCGCGATGCTCGAGAAGGTGTGCGAGGAAAGGATGTTCGGTCTTCTCGTACAGCGACTGCAGGGCGTCGGCGTCGGTGGTGTAACCGGTCTTCGTCTTCTTGGTCTTCGGCATGTCGAGCTTGTCGAAGAGCACGGTCTGCAGCTGCTTCGGCGAGCCCAGGTTGATCTGTTCGCCGATGACCTCGTAGGCCGATTCCGCGGCTGCACGAATCCGGTCGTTGAACATCTGCGCGAGTGCATTGAAGTGGTCGACGTCGACGGCGATGCCGGCGGCCTCGAGGTCGGCCAGCACGAACGACAGCGGCAGCTCCATCTCGGTCAGCAGCGGCTTGGAGTCGATGCGGTCGAGCTCGATGTCGAGCGTGTCGGCGAGTTCCTGTACCGCCCGCGCCTCGAGCATGTGCTGTTCGGCGACCTTGCCCTCGGTGTCGTCGTCGAGCAGTGACATCTGGCCGTCACCCGCACCCGTGTCGGCGCGCAGTTCCCGGCGCAGATACCGCAGGGCGAGGTCGTCGAGGTTGAAGGTCCGCTGTCCGGGGCGGACGAGATATGCGGCCAGCGAGGTGTCGCTGGTGACCCCGTCGAGCTTCCAGCCGCGCGAGCGCAGCGCGTGCACCGCCCACTTGGCCTCGTGAACAGCCTTCAGCGCGTCGGGATCGGCAAGCCAGTTGGCCAGTGCCGCATCATCTTCCGGCGTCAGCGTGGTCACATCGACGTACGCCGACGAGCCGTCGGCGGCCGCGATCGCCAGACCGGTCGGGTCCGAGCCCACGACGACGTGCGGCGCGGTCACCGCGAGACCCGTGCGGCCGGTTCGGGCGTGTTCGGTGAGCCAGCTCGCGACCTCACCGGCACCGAGGACCGAACCGTCGAGGTCGAATCCGGCCTCGGCTTCGGGCTCAACGGAACTCAGGGTCGAGAACAGGCGGTCGCGCAGGACGCGGAACTCGAGGTCGTCGAAGAGCTGGTGGATGCGGTCGCGATCCCAGCCGACCATCGCGAGGTCGTCGGGGCCGGCCGGCAGCTGCATGTCGCGGATGAGTTCGGTGAGCTGACGGTTGGTCTGCACCGAGGCGAGATGAGCACGCAGGGCGTCGCCGACCTTGCCCTTCACCTCGTCAACGTGATCGACCAGCGAGGCCAGCGAACCGTATTCACGAATCCACTTCGACGCGGTCTTCTCCCCAACCCCGGGGATGCCGGGCAGGTTGTCGCTGGGGTCGCCGCGCAGCGCGGCGTAGTCCGGGTACTGCGCCGGGGTGAGACCGTACTTCTTCTCCACCTCTTCGGGGGTGAAACGCGTGAGGTCCGAGACACCCTTGCGCGGGTAGAGGACCGTGGTCGAGGCGTCGACGAGCTGCAGCGAATCGCGGTCACCGGTGACGATCAGGACCTTGAAACCCTGTTCGCGGGCCTGGGTCGCGAGGGTCGCGATGATGTCGTCGGCCTCGTAGCCCTCGATGGCCATGACCGTGACGCCCAGCGCGTCGAGAACCTCCTTGGTGAGGTCGACCTGCCCGTTGAACTCGTCGGGCGACTTGGAGCGCTGCGCCTTGTACTCCGGGTACATCTCCGAGCGGAACGTCTTCCGCGAGACGTCGAAGGCGGCCGCGATGTGGGTGGGCTCCTCGTCGCGCAGCAGGTTGATCAGCATCGAGGTGAAGCCGTAGACGGCGTTCGTGGTCTGCCCGGAGTGCGTCTTGAAGTTCTCGGCCGGGAGCGCGAAGAACGCCCGATATGCCAGGGAATGTCCGTCGAGGAGCATGAGGACCGGTTGCTTGGTCTTGACCTTGCTGCCGGTACGGGTTGCTGCCGGGGAACTCTGCGCTGGACTCACAGTCGCTGAGTCTAGTGATCCGTTCCGACACCCGGACCCCGCCCGCCGGGTGTTCGACTCGGAGGTGGACGACCAGTGTCACATCGGGCGGTACATCGCCCAGACCTTCGGGCCGTCGAGCGGCAGTTCGAACTCCTCGGTGACCTGGAAGCCGAACCGCTCGTACAGCGGCACGTTGAGGCCATTGGAGCATTCCAGATACGCGGGTCCGTCGATCTGCTCGAGCCGGTGCGTCAGCAGCGCCGTGCCGATGCCGGCACCTTTGACCGGGGCACCGATCTGCCCCAGATACCAGTGGGGCTCTTTGGGACGATACTTCGCGAACTCCGTCTCGAGCTTGATCCCGCGGTTGACGCGCGGCCCGAGAGTACGGAAGAACTCCCACGACGACACGATCTGAGCCCACGTCGAGATCTTGTGCCCAGGAGGGTCCCAGGCGGCCGCACCGACCGGTTGCCCGTCGCGCATCGCGAGATCGAGCGTCGAACCCCGTCCGTGACTGTGGACCAGCAGCGTACGGAACATCGCGCGGTGCCGAGACGTGTCGGGGTCCATCCACACCGTCACCGGATCGTCGGCGAAGGCCTGTGCGAGCAATGCACTCGCGAGTTCGACGTCTTTCGTCTGCGTGATGGTCACCGGCACCATCCGACCAGCGTACGGCGCCGACCGTCGAGCCAACACGACATTGCGTCGATCGAACCGATCGCGTCGCGCCGCAGATGTAACTTCCGGGAAACGTCGTTGTCGTCACGCGGCGACGATGCTGCGGCTAAGTTCCCCAAGTGACCCGCCGCACAGCAACACCGGCGGGCTCATGCGCCGACCGATGCCAACCCGCACGGGTCAACAGGGAGGTACCACCCTCGATGACAGAGCCTGACCGGCAGGCCCCACTCGTGTCCGATGACCACACCGAACGGATTCACACGCATCGCCCCGAGTGTCAGCCCGCCTGCCAGACCCGTTCACCGTCCTCCCGCCCGCTGTCCCGGCGACGACCGACACGCAGGACTTCCACCCGGCGCACCGCATCGACCATCCTGCTGTTCATCGCGGCATCGGTACTGTGCGGGCTGTTCGGGACCCCGTCGGCCGATGCCGCTCCCGACGAGGTGCGGGTCTTCGGCGTCCTGCGGAACGGCACGGAGAAGGTCGCGGGTGTGAAACTCGAGGCCAAGGACGCCGCCGGCAGCGTCGTCGGGACGGCGACCTCGTCCGCGACCGGCGCCTGGTCGGTCATGGTCCCACCCGGGAAGTACACGATCGTCGTCGACACCGGTTCTCTCCCAGACGATGTCGAGGTCCAGAAGTCCGAGTTACCGGTCGATGTCAGCGGTGGAACCGCCCGGCCGGTCATCTTCTCGTTCGGCGAGGTCCGAACCGGCACCGAGGTATCGGCGGTCGCCGAACTCACGCGCCTGGCGATCGACGGCATCCGCTTCGGCCTCATCATCGCCATCACCGGCGTCGGGCTCAGCCTGATCTTCGGTACGACAGGCCTGACCAACTTCGCCCACGGGGAGCTGGTGACACTGGGAGCCGTCGTCGCGTGGGTGTTCAACGTGAGGGTCGGGCTGCAGCTGATACCGGCGACGATCCTCGCCGTCATCGTCGGCGTCGGCATCGGCATCCTGAACGAGCTCGGCCTCTGGAGACCGTTGCGACGACGACGAACCGGGCTGATCGCCATGCTCGTCGTGTCGATCGGTCTGGCCCTGGTGTTGCGGTATCTGATCCTGATCTTTTTCTCCGACCGGGCCGAACCATTCGACGACTATCAGGCGCAGACCCAGATCGGGTCGGGTCCGTTCGCGATCACACCGGTCAATCTCGCCTGCATCATCATCTGCATCGTCGTGCTGCTCGGCGTGGCTCTGCTGTTGCAGCGCACCAGGATCGGCAAGGCGATGCGCGCCGTCGCCGACAACAAGGATCTCGCCGAGTCGTCGGGCATCGACGTCGACCGCGTCATCCTGTTCGTGTGGGCACTCGCCGGCGGGCTGGCGACGCTCGGCGGCGTGATGTTCGCGCTCTCCGAACTCGGCGGCCGCGTGCAGTGGGAAATGGGTTTCAAGCTCCTGCTGCTGATGTTCGCGGGCATCACCCTCGGTGGTCTCGGCACCGCCTACGGCGCGCTGCTCGGCTGCCTCATCGTCGGACTGCTCGTCCAGCTGTCGACGTACATCCTCAGTCCCGACCTCAAATACATCGGCGGCCTGTTGATCCTGATCATCATCCTGACCATCCGGCCCCAGGGCATTCTCGGATCGCGAGCGAGGATCGGCTGACCCATGGACATCATCTCCGCGCTACAGATCGCGCTCGCGCAGCTCGTCGGCCCGTCGGCTATCTTCTACGCTCTGCTGGCCATCGGTCTCAACCTGCACTTCGGCTATGCCGGGCTGCTCAACTTCGGCCAGATCGCCTTCGCGCTCCTCGGCGGCTACGGCGTGGGCATCATGGCCGTCAACTACGACCAGCCACTGTGGCTGGGCGCCATCGTGGGAATCGCCGCCGCCGGCATGCTCGCGGTGGTCCTCGGCATCCCGACGCTACGTCTGCGAGCGGACTATCTGGCGATCGTGACGATCGCCGCGTCGGAGATCCTGCGACTGGTGTTCCGTTCGACGTCGGCCGACGATTTCACCCACTCCACCAACGGCATCTACGGATACGCGAGCGGTTTCTTCACGATCAGCCCATTCGACAACGGCAAGCAGTACTCGTTCCTCGGGGTCAAATTCCTCGGTGGCGACCTGTGGTCGATGGTGGTGGGCTGGATCGTCGTCGGTCTCCTCTGCCTCATGGTCTACCTCCTCGTGCGCAGCCCGTGGGGGCGTGTACTCAAGGCGGTGCGCGAAGACGAGGACGCGGCTCGTTCGCTCGGCAAGAACGCCTACTTCTTCAAGATGCAGGCGCTGATCCTCGGCGGTTGCATCGGCGGCCTCGCAGGCGTGTTCAACGCGCTTGCCACACAGTCGATCAACCCCGACTTCTACTCGACCGCCCAGACCTTCTTCGCGTACGGCGCACTGATCCTCGGCGGTGCGGCGACCGTCTTCGGACCGGTTCTCGGCGCGATGCTCTTCTGGTTCCTCCTTGCCATCCCCGACGCACTGCTGCGCCAGGCGACGGCCGGCGACGACCCCCTCCTCGACCTGTCGGCGCAGCAGGTCGGCGCGATCCGCTACGTGCTGCTCGGTCTGGCGATCATTCTGATGATGGTGTTCCGGCCACAGGGACTCCTCGGCAACAAGAGGGAGGTGCAACTCGATGCCTGATGACGGCCGCCACACGGCTCACGACGACGAACCCTCGACGCCCACCGGACCGGCAGCCGGGGTCACGGCCGACGGGACAGACCCCGGCATCGCCGACACCAGGGCGACGCGCCGCGACCTCGAGACGCTGTCCGCTCCCGAACGTGCACGCCTGTTCGCCGACGTCTCACCCGAGCCCGGGTCCGCCAAGCCCGACCCGATCATCGTGGTGGACAACATCTCTCGCACCTTCGGCGGCATCAAGGCGGTCCAGGTGGATCACCTGGAGGTGCAGCGCGGGGCCATCACCGGTCTCATCGGCCCCAACGGCGCCGGCAAGACCACCTTCTTCAACCTGATCACCGGTTTCGACAAGCCTGATTCCGGTACCTGGTCGCTCAACGGCGAATCCCTCGGCCGGATGGTTCCGCACCAGGTCGCCCGACGGGGCATGGTCCGCACCTTCCAGCTGACGAAGGCACTGTCGAAGCTGTCGGTGCTCGACAACGTCAAACTCGGTGCGACGGGACAGCGTGGCGAGCACTTCCTCGCCGCCCTCGCACCGTGGACGTGGCGCAGGCAGGAGGCCGAGATCACCGAGCGCGCCCATGAACTGCTGCGTCGGTTCAAGCTCGACGCCAAGGCGGGCGACTTCGCCGGGTCGCTCTCGGGTGGGCAGCGCAAGCTGCTGGAGATGGCGCGCGCGCTGATGACCGATCCGGAGATCGTGATGCTCGACGAGCCGATGGCGGGTGTGAACCCGGCTCTGACACAGAGCCTGCTCGAACACATCAAGTCGCTGCGGGACGAGGGCGTCACAGTGGTGTTCGTCGAACACGACATGGACGTCATCCGCGACATCAGCGACTGGGTCGTGGTGATGGCCCAGGGACAGATCATCGCCGAATCCCTGCCGGATCGCCTGGGCGACAACGAGGCTGTCGTCGACGCCTATCTCGGGGGGCATCACGATCAGGCGCTGGAGTTCGACGATCGAGGGCAACCGGTCGGCGCGACCGCGGTGCTCGCGGAGAAGGTCGAGGCGGCCATCGAGGCCACTCTGGAGGTGGGCGGCGACCTGTCGGAGGTCACCGAATTGCCGCCCACCGGCGCGGACGAGAAGGAGGCGCAGTGATGAGCACCGGTTCGGACGCCGGGTCGCTGACGCCGGCACAGCTCGCGGCCACGCCGGAGGAACACCGCAGGCTCGCCACGAATGCCCTGCTACGTGCCGACGACATCACCGCCGGCTACCTCCCGGGCATCAACATCCTCGAGGAGTGCAACTTCTTCCTGGACGACGGCGAGATCGTGGGCATCATCGGGCCCAACGGTGCCGGCAAGTCGACACTGCTCAAGGCCCTGTTCGGGCTGATCCCGGTGCGAAAGGGCTCGGTCACCCTACGGGGCGACGACATCACCTCGGCCAAGGCCCACGTCCTCGTCGACAAGGGCGTCGGGTATGTCCCGCAGACGCAGAACGTGTTCCCTGCGTTGTCGATCGAAGAAAACCTCGAGATGGGCGTCTACCTGCGTCCGAAGACCTTCGTCAAGCGGTTCGAGTTCGTCTCGGAACTGTTCCCGCTGCTGTCCGAACGCCGAAAGGTGAAGGCGGGCGCGCTGTCCGGCGGCGAACGACAGATGGTCGCGATGGGACGTGCGCTGATGATGGATCCGGCGGTGCTGCTGCTCGACGAGCCGTCGGCCGGCCTGTCCCCCATGTTCCAGGACGAGGTGTTCATCCGCTGCAAGGCGATCAACGCCACCGGCGTCTCGATCATCATGGTCGAGCAGAACGCCCGCCGCTGCCTCCAGATCTGCGACCGCGGTTACGTTCTCGACCAGGGCCGCAACGCCTACACCGACACCGGCAACAACCTCGCGAACGACCCCAAGATCATCGAGCTCTATCTGGGCACCCTGGCGGGCAGCTCGGAGAAGAAGAAGTAGCAGGGACCCTCGGCTCGCGAGCCGAGGGTCCCTGGTTCCGTTGTGGCTACTGCGCGGCCACCGAAACGTACTTGCGGGTCGGGGTCAGCAGCTTGTTCTCCCCGTCGAACTCGAGGACACCGTACGAGCCGACGCTGGGCTCACCGGCGGCGTTGAACGCCAGGTTGCCGGTCTTGCCGACGTAGGCGATCGTCTTGCCGCTCTTCAGCAGATCCAGGCAGGCCTGGTACGAGTCGCAGTCCTCGTCGCCGTTGGTGACGCCGATGATGGTGGCGGCGATGGTGCGACCGTCGGTCGACTTGGCCGCTGTCGCCGCGAGGGCACTCAGCACCGCGGCGTCGTAGCTCTCACCCGAGTAGTTGTAATCGATGAGCTCGGGATCGAGCTCCTTGAGGGCGGACTGGAACTCACCGCTGGTCTGCGTGAGCGGGGTGGTGCCCTTCATGCCCTTGAGCAGACCGGAACCGACCGATTGGCCCAGCGCGTTGCCCATGTTCCCGTCGACGCCGTAGACGAGCTTGCCGTCGCTCGGCCCGATGCCGACCTCGTGCATACGGGTCAGGATCTTGGCGCTCTCCTCGAACCCGATGAGCGCGATGCCATCCGGGTTGAAGTTCTTCACCTGGTCGACCTCGGCGTTGAACGACTGGGCGTTCGGGTCGTAGATGATCTTCTGGATCTGGTCGGCGGGCACACCGGCGGCCTCCAGGTCACGAACGGTGTTGTCGGCCAGCCCTGTTCCGTACGGGTCGTTGAGCGCGAGGACCGACACGCGCTGAACGCCGTCCTCGGCCATCGTCTGCGAGAGTGCCTGTGCCTGCAGGACATCCGCGGGAGCGGTACGGAAGTACTGGCCCTTGTCCTGGTAGCAGGTGAACTCATCGGAGGTGTTGGCCGGCGAGAACATGACGGCGCCCGCGTTGGCGATCTTGTCGATGACCTTCAGCGACACCGACGACGACGCCGCGCCGATGATCACCTGGGTACCGGCGGACAGTTCGCGGTCGACAGTGGCGTTGGCCGTGTCGGTGGTGGTGTCGCCGGAGTCGCCGGTGACCAGCGCAACGGGCTGATCGAGCACACCGCCGGCGGCGTTGATGTCCTTGATGGCGAGGTTGACGCCGGCGACCATGGGCGGTCCCAGGAAGGCCAGGGAGCCGGTCTCGGGGAGCAGCGTGCCGATCTTCAGCGGCGCGGTGCTCGCCGGTCCCGGGGTGGCCTTCGGCGGGTTACAGGCCAGTTTCTGGGCGAGGCCCGGTCCGGGAGGCGCGGGCGTGGACTCGACAGCTGCGCTCGCCGACCCTCCCGAGCCTTCGTCGGAACCGGAATCAGAGCTGCTGCAGCCTGCGACGACGAGCGCTGCCGCCGCCGTCATGACCACTGCCCCGCTCGTCAGGAAACGAAAGGACATCGGTGTTCTCCTTGCGATTGGAGGTATCCCACGAAGGCGGCGCATCGACATCGACGCATCGAACCGCGCCTCGCTGGAGAAAAGCTAGCGCGATCTTGTTGCCCTTGCGTAAAGACAGTGAAACTGGCTTGCGCGCACAGGCATTGCGTCAATCGACCCTCGGGCGGCTCAGTTCGCTCCGAGAGTCTCCACGACCACCTGGGCCACGGCTTTCATCGTGGTCCGACGGTCCATCGCAGCGCGCTGAATCCATTTGAACGCCTCGGGTTCGGACAGCCCCTGTTTCTGCATGAGCAGACCCTTGGCACGTTCGACGAGCTTGCGGGTCTCGAGCCGCTCGTTCATCGTCGCGACCTCACGCTCGAGCAGCTTGAGCTCGTGATAGCGGCTGACCGCGACTTCGATGGCGGGCACCAGGTCGGCCTTGGTGAACGGTTTGACCAGGTAGGCCATGGCACCGGCGTCCCGCACCTTCTCGATGAAGTCGCGCTGGCTGAAGGCGGTGAGCATGACCACCGGCGCCAGCCGCTTCTCCGCGATCTCGGTCGCCGCGTCGATGCCGTCGCGGATGGGCATCTTGATGTCCATGATCACCAGGTCGGGCCTCAGCGACTCGGTGAGCTCGACGGCGACCTGCCCGTTGGGGGCCTCGCCCACGACGTCGTAGCCCTCTTCACGGAGCATCTCGATGAGATCCATGCGGATCAACGAGTCGTCCTCGGCCACCAGAACCCGGTGTGTCTTCGTGGTCTCACCAGCTGTTGTCGTCGCGCTGTCGGTCACCGTCACCATCCCCTCCTCCACGCCATAGTTGCTCCGAAGAGTACCGGTTACCGGGCCGGTCGGCCGATCATCTAGAGTTGGCTCCTGCACGGGGCAACCCGAGCACTGGCCCCCGTAGCCCAATTGGCAGAGGCAACGGATTCAAAACCCGTCCAGTGTGAGTTCGAGTCTCACCGGGGGCACCATCAACCTGCGATAACGGGCACCCGTCTGCGCGTACCCG
This sequence comes from Gordonia amicalis NBRC 100051 = JCM 11271, assembly GCF_000332995.1. Taxonomy (GTDB): domain Bacteria; phylum Actinomycetota; class Actinomycetes; order Mycobacteriales; family Mycobacteriaceae; genus Gordonia; species Gordonia amicalis. Next base: position 9,724 of record NZ_BANS01000029.1, on the reverse strand, counting down.
CGACTTCCAGAGAACCATCACACCTGCGCCGGCCTTTGGCGAGCAGTGGCCGGCTTTCCGATCTGTGGGAGCCCCTGGCGAGGGTTCGCTCGAGAGCCACAGATCTCCAGGTTGTCCATCAGTGTCGCTTTCGCACCCGCGTTCGCCAGCCTGCTGAGGCTCAAGATGGGGTCCACCTCGTTGGCCCTGGTCGCACGTCCCCAAACACCGTCAGCACGAGTATCGTGATCCGAGTCAGCCACTGACGCTCGCTGGAGTCTCGTATGAAACAGTCGACGTGCCGAGCTTGCGGACTGCTACTACGCGAAGACGCCCGTTTCTGCGATGGATGCGGGACGAGGCTCCCCGGCCTCGACACCGCCGAGTACAAACAGGTTACGGTCCTGTTCGCAGATGTGGTGGGGTCGATGACAATCGCCGAAAAGGTCGGTGCAGAGCGCCTGGCCGAGCTGATGTCGGAGCTGATCAGCCGCTCGGCCGAAACCATCAGCAGCTACGACGGGCTCCTGAATCAGTTCACCGGTGACGGTCTGATGGCTGTGTTCGGCATACCGAATGCTCTTGAGGACCATGCGGTTCGCGCCTGCCTCGCTGCTCTGCGCATTCGCGAACGGGCGCGGATGCTCGCCGACGATGCCCTCAACCGAGACGGCGTCGATCTACAGATCCGGATCGGGCTCAACTCAGGCCGAGTCGTTGCCGGAGAGATCGCTTCCAGCGCAATAGGTTACACCACTTTCGGCGAACACGTCGGCTTGGCCCAACGGATGGAATCGGCCGCGCCCACCGACGGCATACTGTTGAGTTCCAGCACCGCTCGACTCGTCGAACACGTAGCGGAGTTGGGTCCAGTCCAGCTCGTCCCCATCAAGGGTCGCAACACGCTGGTCGAGGTCCGCACTCTCGAAGACCTCAAGCCCGGGGCAGCGCTGCATCGTGGCGTGTCGGAAACACTCCTGGTGGGCAGGTCGACTGAACTAGCACAACTCGATTCCCTTCTCGACCACGCGGTGAGTGCGCGCGGCGGGGTCGCGCGGATAGTGGGGCCGGCCGGGATCGGGAAGACGAGGATCGCTGCCGAGCTCGCACACATGGCCTCTCGCCGCGCGATCCCCGTCCACACCACCTCCTGCGAGTCCCACACCCGCAACCTGCCCTACTCCGCGCTCAGCCGGTGGCTGCGGACACTCTTCGGTGCCGATTCCCGCGAACCCGGTGACGTGCGAGCGGTTCTGCGGTCGAGGTTCGTACACGACGACCCTGAGGATCTACTTCTTCTCGAGGACCTGCTCGGCGTCGCCGAACCATCGATCGATCTGCCCCAGATCTCTGCCGAGGCGCGACGACGCCGGGTTCGATCGTTGATCGGCCGCGGCGTGCGGGCCGACGTCACGTCAGCACTCGTCGTTATCGAAGACGTGCACTGGATGGATGACGAGAGTCAGTCCACGATCGCGGAGCTCATCGACGACCTGCGCGATGCCCGATCGCTCGTGGTGATCACTCACCGGCCCGACTACCGTGGACGTCTCGTCGGCATCCCCGCCGCGCAATCGCTGGTGTTGCCGCCCCTCGACGAAAGTCAGACGGAGGCCCTGCTCGCCGATGTTCTCGGCAGCGATCCGTCGGTTCGCCGAATCTCTGAGCAGATCGTCGAAGCATCGGGAGGCAACCCGTTCTTCGCTTCCGAGATCGTTCACGACCTGGTCGAGCGGGAAGTTCTCAGCGGGCAACGCGGGCGTTACCGATCCAGTCACAGACTCACGGACATCGCCGTGCCTCCGACGCTCTACGCCGCCATCGCAGCTCGAATAGATCGGCTGCGAAGTCCGACGAAAGCCGTTCTGTACAGCGCAGCTGTCATCGGAACCGGATTCCGGGCAGAGCTTCTCGTAGCCGTATCGCAAGAGGTCGTGAACCTCGCCGAAGCGATCGATGAACTCCTCGCCGCCGAACTGCTCGAGCGCCCACCGAACACATCCGCCGCGGAGTTCGCATTTCGGCATCCACTCATACGCACCGTGGCGTACGAATCACAGCTGAAAGCGACCCGACGCGAACGACACCGACGAGTTGCGGTCGCCATCGAGGAGAACAGTCCTGCCCACGTCGAACAGCACGCCGGATTGATCGCGAGCCACTATCGGAGTGCCGGCGACCTCCGGTCCGCCTACGCCTGGCAGATGCGGGCCGGTGACTGGCTCGCGCGCCATGACCGCTCCGCGGCATGGACGAGCTGGCAGCGGGCCCGCGAGATCACCGAGCAACTGCCAGTTCATGACACGGAGCGCGTGAGGTTGCAGATCGAGGTGCTCACCCGGCTCTGCGCGGAGGTCTGGACCGTGGGCGGCAACCTCACCGACGCGCGGTTCGGGCGTCTGCGGCAGCTGTGTGACGAGTCCGGCGACCGACGATCCCTGGCAGTCGGCATCGGCGGAATGATCATGGCGCTGACCGGGCAACACCGCCACCGAGAAGCACAGGCACTGTGCTCCGAACTCCTTTCGCTGATCGAGTCGCTCGATGACCCGACCGTCACGGGCGGACTGCTGCTGACCGTGGGCCACGCCAAGTCCGAGGTGGGCGAGCTACGGGAGGCACTGCGATTGGCACAGGCGGTCATCGATCTCATCGGCGGCGATCTCACCCGCGGCAGCGTCGTCTTCGAGTCTCCACTGGCCACGGCCACGCGGCGGCGGGGACTGTACCGAATGTGTCTGGGCGTGCCCGGCTGGCGCCGTGACGCCGACATTGCGGTGGCCCTGGCTCGGAGCCTTCACGCAAGCGAACTCGTCAACGCCCTACTGTACAAGTACATTCTCTCGATCCCCCAGGGCGCCCGTTCTGTCGACCCGACCTCGCTCGACGAGACGAGCGAGGCGCTCTCGATCGCCGAACAGATCGGAGACGAGTATCTCCTCACATTCGCTCGTCTTACTCGGGGCCTGGTTCTGGTTTACCAACACGATGCCGGTGAGACTGTTGACTACGAGGACGGAATCGGCCTGCTGCGACAAGCACAGGCCACGGCATCCCGCCGTGGATATGCGATCAACGCGACGGCTCTGCTCAATCCCGCGATCGCTCGCCATCGCGACAAGCATGGCGATCTCGACGGTGCGATCGAACTGGCGAGGAGATCGATCGCGGTCATGGAGGCGGCAGGCGAGGTCCTCTCCCGGGGAGTTGCCACCACCGTCCTGGTCGAAGCGTTGTTGTCCCGCGGCCACACCGGAGATCGGTCGGAAGCCGAGGAGGCCACCACTCGCCTGGCGGCGATGCCCGTCGACGACGGCTTCGTGCTGAACACCTTGTCTGCTCTACGCCTGCGCGCACTTCTCGCCGATGACCGTGGTGATGCCGAAGCAGCGGTGTGGCTTCGCGAGCAGTACCGCGATCGTGCGGTCGCGGCCGACTTCGACGTCAGCCCCTCCCACCTGTGGTGAAGGCTTCTGCCGACAGCAGCCAGGGACACAACGGCGCCACCGAGCTCACGGATCCCCCGTCGGTCGGCGCGGGTCCACCCGTGCCACTCAGCTCGATCAGTTCTGGCTATCGCCGAAACAGTTTGTTCCCCAACCACACCAGTGGGTCGTACTTCCGGTCGGCCACTCGTTCCTTCATCGGGATCAGCGCATTGTCGGTGATCTTGATGTTCTCGGGGCACACTTCGGTGCAGCACTTGGTGATGTTGCAGAAGCCTAGGCCGTGCTCGTTCTGTGCGGTCTCGCGCCGTTCGGCGACGTCGAGCGGGTGCATGTCGAGCTCAGCGATGCGCATGAGATAGCGCGGCCCGGCGAAGGCCTGTTTGTTCTCCTCGTGATCGCGCACCACATGACAGACGTTCTGGCACAGGAAGCACTCGATGCACTTTCGGAACTCCTGGGATCGCTGTACGTCGACCTGCTTCATGCGGTACTCCCCCGGTCCCAGACCCGGTGGCGGGGTGAAGGCCTGGATCTCGCGGGCCTTCTCGTAGTTGAACGAGACGTCGGTGACCAGGTCGCGGATCACCGGGAACGTCCGCAACGGGGTCACCGTGATGACCTCGTCCTCGGTGAACGTGGACATCCGGGTCATGCACAGCAGTTTGGGGCGACCGTTGACCTCCGCCGAACACGAGCCGCACTTGCCGGCTTTGCAGTTCCATCGCACGGCCAGGTCGGGGGCCTGGGTTGCCTGCAGGCGGTGGATGATGTCGAGCACCACCTCGCCGTCGTTGGCCAGGACCGTGTAGTCCTGCAGCCCACCGCTTTCGGTGTCACCTCGCCACACCCGGAACTTCGCGTCGTATCCCATGTCAGTCCTCCGACTGTCCCTCGGCTCGCTCGCCTCCGGCGCCGGGGTGACCGGCGATCTCGGCGGCGGTGTAGTACTTCTCGATCTCTTCGAACTCGAAGAGCTCCAACAGATCGGGCCGCATCGGCTCTTGTTCTTTCTTGACGACCTCGACCTCCGGCACCGGGGAGCCGTCGCCGATGTCCGCGGTGCACACCAGCAGTGTGTTGCGCCAGTCCGAGTCCATCGACGGGTGGTCGTCGCGCGTGTGTCCGCCGCGACTCTCGGTACGCATGAGGGCCGCTTTTGCCACACACTCGCTGACCAGCAACATGTTCCGGAGATCGATCGCCAGATGCCAGCCCGGGTTGAACTGCCGGTGACCTTCGACCTGCATGTCGCCGAGCCGGTTTCGAAGGTCGGCCAGAACTCGCAGCGCTTCCTGCATCTCGTCTTCCTTACGGATGATGCCCACGAGATCGTTCATCGCCTGCTGCAAATCCATGTGCAGCGTGTAGGGGTTTTCCGGTTTGCCGTCGGCCGGCGGATCGAACGGCGAGAGCGCGTATCTCGCCGCGCGGTCGATGTCGTCCTGGGCGATTCCGGGCCGGTTGCCCAGTGACTCGACATACGACGCCGCGCCGAGCCCGGCGCGTCGACCGAAGACCAGCAGGTCCGACAACGAGTTACCGCCCAACCGATTCGATCCGTGCATCCCCCCAGAGCACTCGCCGGCAGCGAACAGACCCGGTACCCGGGAGGCGCCGGTGTCCGGATCGACCTCGATCCCACCCATCACGTAGTGGCAGGTGGGGCCCACCTCCATCGGTTCGGCGGTGATGTCCACGTCGGCGAGCTCTTTGAACTGGTGATGCATCGACGGGAGTCTGCGGATGATCTCCTCGGCCGGCATCCGGGAGGCGATGTCGAGGTAGACGCCACCGTGTTCGGTTCCGCGACCGGCCTTGACCTCCTCGTTGATCGCCCGAGCGACCTCGTCACGTGGAAGCAGATCGGGCGTGCGGCGGGCAGAGTCGTTGTCGGCCAGCCACTCGTCGGCTTCATCCTCGGTCTCGGCATACTGCCCCTTGAACACCGGCGGGATGTAGTCGAACATGAACCGCTTGCCGTCGGTGTTCTTCAGGACTCCGCCGTCACCGCGGACGCCCTCGGTCACCAGGATGCCCTTCACGCTGGGCGGCCACACCATCCCGGTCGGATGGAACTGGACGAATTCCATGTTGATCAGGCTCGCGCCGGCGCGCAGGGCGAGAGCGTGGCCGTCGCCGGTGTACTCCCAGGAATTCGACGTCACCTTGAAGGATTTGCCGATCCCGCCGGTCGCGACCACCACGGCAGGCGCCTCGAACACGATGAACCGCCCGGACTCCCGCCAGTAACCGAACGCGCCGGCGATGGCGTCGCCGTCCTTGAGCAGCTCGGTGATGGTGCACTCGGCGAAGACCTTGATCCGTGACTCGTAGTCGCCGGTCGCCGCGAAGTCCTCCTGCTGCAGAGACACGATCTTCTGCTGCATCGTCCGGATGAGTTCCAGTCCGGTCCGGTCACCGACATGCGCCAGCCGCGGGTAGGTGTGACCGCCGAAGTTGCGCTGGGCGATTCGACCATCGGCGGTCCTGTCGAACAGCGCCCCATAGGTTTCCAGCTCCCATACACGATCGGGTGCTTCCTTGGCGTGGAGTTCGGCCATCCGCCAGTTGTTCAGGAACTTCCCGCCGCGCATCGTGTCCTGGAAGTGGGTCGCCCAGTTGTCCTTCGCGTTCGCGTTACCCATCGACGCCGCACAACCACCCTCGGCCATCACGGTGTGTGCCTTGCCGAACAGCGACTTGCACACCACGGCCACGGAATAGCCCTTTTCCCGGGCCTCGATGACCGCCCGCAGACCGGCACCACCCGCACCGATCACAACGACGTCGTACTGGTAGCGTTCCGGTTCGGTCATCTAGCGCGACTCCCAACTTTGAAAACGGTTGCACAACAGTGGTTGCGACTCAATCGATCAACCCACGAACCTCAGATCCGAGATGGTGTCGCTGGCCACCAACATGATGTAGAAATCGGTGAGCATCAACGTTCCGAGCGTGATCCAGGCGAACTGCATGTGCCGGGTGTTCAGTCTGGAGACCCGCGTCCAGATCCAGTACCTCACCGGATGTTTCGAGAAGTGCTTGAGCCGACCGCCGGTCACGTGACGGCACGAATGACACGACACCGTGTAGATCCAGAGCAACAGCACGTTGACCACGAGGATCACATTGCCCAACCCGAAGCCGAAACCACCGCCCTTGCCGTGGAATGCGACGATGGCGTCGTAGGTGTTGATCACCGAGATGACGACGGCCACATAGAAGAAGTACCGGTGCGAGTTCTGGATGATCAGCGGAAGCCGTGTCTCCCCGGTGTACTTGGTATGGGGTTCGGCGACCGCACACGCGGGCGGCGACAGCCAGACCGACCGGTAGTAGGCCTTGCGGTAGTAGTAGCAGGTCAACCGGAATCCGAGCAGGAACGGCAGCGACAGGAACGCCAGCGGTATCCACATCGGCAACTCGGGGAAGGGCGTGCCGAAATGGCTCGACCCAGGGACGCACGACTCGCTCAGACACGGCGAGTAGAACGGCGTCAGGTAGTGATAATCCGCGACGTAGTAGGCGCTCCGGACAAACGACCGCACGGTCGCGTAGACGACGAAAGCCGCGAGGCCCACGACCGTCAGCAACGGCGACAACCACCATCGGTCGGTCCGTAGGGTTCGCACCGTCAGGCGCGCCCGTCTCGGGGAGAAGACCCCGAGTGACTCCCGCTCAGCCGCGGGGGCGCTCACTTCGTGCGCTCGCGCGAGTGGAAGCCGAGCCCTTCGTCTTGAGCGCCGAGCCACGCGGACTCGTCAGATTTGCTGTCGGGAACGTAGATGACCTGCTCCTTGGCCTTCACCTTGACCGGCTTGGGCGGGCTGTGTTCGAAGTCGTGCAGGTCGATCTCAAGGCGGTCGAGGTCGTTGGCCATCCGGCGAACCGCGTCGGTATCGCCGTAGTGCGCCCTCAGTCCGACGATGTGATGCCGCAGCGTGGTGATACTACGGTGCAGTTCTCTCATTTCGGCCGTTATCATGGCGCTCCCTCCACAGCCTATGTGATATCCAACACAGTACCGGCAGGGTCGGTTCAGTCAACGGTTTCCGAGGATCGTGTCGCGTGGACGGGGAACGCGACGGTTCGCGCACTCCTGGCACTGACCCGCAACAGCGCGTGGCGCATACGATCTGACATGTCGCTCAATGTCGCCGAATCCTCGTCCTCGAGGGCGGTCAACGCGCGGCTGGCGACCGGTCTTCGTCGACTACCTCTGTCTGGCGCGGACGAACGCAACCGCGTTCAGCCCGACGGACGTCATGCCGCTCGCGCGCTGGATGAAGCCGGCGATGGCCGTGCAGGCCATGCTGTCGATAGTGATCCTCAGCCTCGTCGGCGCGAACGCCGTGAACCTGCTCGGGCAGGGTTAGACCGGTTCTCGGACCACGCCGAAGTGACGAACAGATCCCGAGAGTCCGGGGAGTTCCTTCAACGGCGTCCAGGTCCGCAGCCCGTCGCCACTGTCGGAGTAGAAGTACCGGCGGTCCCGATAGGCGTCGACATAGAGCCGCCAGTTGCCGTTCGGCAGCTGGACCACGGCAGACCCCTCGACCAGGCGACCCCACGGACCCGGAGCGACGAATCGGTACGGCCCCACCAGCGACCCGGATACCGCGTGTTCGATGACCTTCTTGGTCTCGTTCTTGGTGAACGCGTGATACGTCGCCCCGACCTTCACGACAGCGGTGTCGATACGGTCCGCCCCGAGGCCGAGGATCGGAACCGGCGGACTCCACAACCGAAGTCCCGGCTCGAGCGCGGTCATCAGATACGGAACGAATCCGCCACCCGTCGACATCGACAGGATCACGTTGACCCGGCCACCTTCGACGAACCACTCCGGCGCCCACGCCTTGGTGGTGAACGGCGACAACGACGGTCCGTCACTGGAGCCCGCCGATCCGAAACTCAGCGAGCCCGCCGACGACCCGGTGCCGTCACCCGTGCCGGGCAGGAAGGCACAGCACAACGGCACCGGGTAGTTGTGCATGAAGGTCCAGTTCACGCGGTCACGACTGCGCGCGAATCCGATCGATGTCGAACCGGTGGTGTAGGTGACGTAGTACCACCCGTCCGAACTCCGGAAGATACTCGGGTCACGCACCAGACCCGACGGCGGCTGGTAGGCCGACATGCGGATCGGCTGGAACTGGGTCGCGTCCGAGGACTGGTAAACGTCCATGTGCTGGGCACTGGTGTTGGAGAACCCCACCATCGTGTACCGCCAGCTGTCCGGTGCCGCGTCTGCGGCACCCGGGGTGCCGACCAGCAGCGCCGAGAGTGCAAGGACCGCGATCACCAATGTGCCGACGCGGGACCGGCGAGTGAGGATTCGCTGGGGCAGCAACATTGCAGCAGTATCCGCGAAATCGACTGTGGTGTGAATGGCTTTCGCCGATACAACCACCGGCATTCGAGACACCCGGGGTGCCAACCAACGACCGGAGGCCCTTTACACCACACCCCCGACAATTCTCGTGCCGCCATCCAGCACCGAATTCTTCTGCACGGCAGAATAATTGCGTGTACAGTCGAACATGTATTCGAACCACGGATTCAGGGGGTGACCGTCATGACCGACATCGCATCTACTGATGTCGTCGACGAGCCCTCCCCTGCCGAGATGCCCGATTTGCTCGATGAACTCGACACGATCGTCGACAAGCTGCAGAACACCGGCTTCACCCAACTCTCCGATGCCGAGGTCGACGACGCCGGCATGCGCATCGAACGGGCCATCACCCGACTCACCTACACCGGTAACCAGCAGATCGTCGAAGCCGACCAGCGCGACCTGCCACGCAAGTCCGGCTACCGCAGCGTCATCGACTACATGAAACACCGGCTCCGCATCGCCTACCCCGGCAAACGACTCAAGCAAACCCGGGCCACCGCAACCTTTCCCGACCTCACCACCGGTGAACCCCTCGAACCCACGCACCCGACCCTGGCCGAGGCGTTCGCCAAAGGCCAAGTCGGTTCAGCTCACGTGCACGCCGTGATGGACGTGTTGGACCAGATCCCGCACGCCGTCGACCACGACGTCAAGGTCGCCGCCGAACGACAGATGACCGAGATCGCCGTCGACCACACCCCCGCCGACATCACCAACCTCGGCGCCCGACTGCTGGCCCACCTCGACCCCGACGGCACCCTCACCGACGACACCGACCGCAAACGACGCCGCAACCTCTCGGTCAACCGGCAACGCGCCGACGGCACCGCGAAGATGACCGCCACCCTCACCCCCGAACTGCTCGCCCGCATCACCATGCTCCTGGCCGTGTGGG
>NZ_BANS01000030.1 GCF_000332995.1 Gordonia amicalis NBRC 100051 = JCM 11271 | reverse complement strand
CCCGGGCCTTGGCCCACTTTGCCTCGATCGGCGTCACGACCACACGGGTGATGACCGACAACGGGTCCTGTTACCGGTCCAGAATGTTCCGGAAACGATTGGCCGACAACGGGATCAAACACAAATGGACACGACCATACCGGCCGCAAACCAACGGCAAGGTGGAACGATTCAACCGCACACTGCAAGAGGAATGGGCCTACGCCCGCCCCTACAACAGCGAGACCGAACGCGTGGCCGCCTTCGACGAGTTCCTGCGCATCTACAATCACGAACGCAGCCACACCGCACTCAGAGGCGACTCACCCGCCGACCGCGTACCCAACCTGGCGGGTCAGTACAACTAGTAGATGTTGGAGGGCCGCACCATCCCCTCGGCGAGATCACCGAATCCGGGGGCCTCGATCGCGCCCGGGTGCGTCAACACCTCCTCGACCACCGCGGTCTCGGTGGTGATCAGCAGCGCCGCGATCGACGCGGCGCTCTCCAGCGCGGCCTTGGTGACCTTGGCCGGATCGATCACGCCCTCGTCGAACATGTCGCCGTAGTTGCCCGTCATCGCATTGAATCCGTGGCCGAGGGGAAGACCACTCACGACCTTGACCACTTCCTCGCCGTCGAATCCGGCGTTGGTGGCGATCCAGAACAGCGGTTCGGCCATCGACCTGCGGACGACGTCGATGCCGGCTCCTTCGTCACCGCCTACGTCGCCGAGGGCGTCGAGGGCCCGGTGCGCCTGGGCCAGTGCGGTACCACCGCCGGAGACGATGCCGTCCTCGACCGCGGCACGCGTTGCGGCCAGGGCATCCTCGACACGGAGCATGCGTTCCTTGAGTTCGACGCTCGTCACGCCGCCCACCCGGATCACCGCCACCCGGCCCGTGAGCCGTGCGATACGCAGCTCCAGGCTGTCCCGGTCGGCGTCGATCCGGGCGCGCGCGTGTTGCGCCTCGAGTTGAGCGACCCGCGCATCGACGAGGGTCTGGTCGCCGCGTGCACCGACGATCGTGGTGGCGTCCTCGGTGACGGTGATCCGGTCGCACTGGCCGAGATGCTCCAGGGAGACCTCGTGCAGTTCGAGGCCGGTGTCCTTGGCGATCACATGACCGCCCAGCGCGACGGCGAGATCCTCGAGTTCGGCGACGCGGCGATGACCGAATCCCGGCGCTCGAACCACCACCGACTGCATCGTCTTGTGCATGTTGCCGCCGACGAGCAGCTGCAGGCGGGACCGTCGACGTCCTCGGCGAGTACGACCAGCGGACGGTCGGCCCGTTTGGCCGCCTCGATACTCGGCATGATCTCCTGCACCGAGGTGATCTTCTTGTTGGTCAGCAACACTACCGGATTGTCGAGAACCGCTTCCATCCGTTCGTGATTGGTGACCATGTACCCGGAGATGTAGCCGTGGTCGAACTCGATGCCGTCGACCACGTCCACCGACAGTCCCAGGGTGTCGCTCTCCTCGGTGGTGATGACGCCGTTGCGGCCGACGTACTCGACCGCGGCGGCGATGGCCGAACCGATGACCTCGTCGTCACTCGCGGCCAGGGTCGCGATGCGTTCGAGATCGCCACGGCCGCCGAGCGAGACGGACTGTTCCGACAGCGCATCGATCACCGTGCTGATCGCACGCTCGATCCCGCGGCGCACGCGCATCGGGTTGGCACCCTGTTCCACCGCGCGCAGACCTTCGCGAACCATGGCCTGCGCCAGCACGGTTGCCGTGGTGGTGCCGTCACCCACGACGCCGTTGGTCTTCATCGCCACTTCCTTGACCAGCTGTGCGCCCATGTTGGCGAACGGGTCCCGCAGCTGTATCTCCCGGGCGATCGTCACCCCGTCGTTGGTGATGGTCGGTGGGCCGGTGAGCTTCTCGAGGACCGCGTTGCGGCCCTTCGGTCCCAATGTCACCTTGACCGCGTCGGCGAGTGCGTTCACTCCTCGCTCGAGCCGCAGTCGCGCTTCGGCGTTGTAGCGCAACTCCTTGGCCATGGTCGTCCTGCCTTTCTGTGGTGTTCTCGGCTTGGTGTTCTCGGCTGTGTACTGCGGGAAATCTGTTGTGCCTTCAGCTCTCTGCGGTGCGAGGGGCGGGTTCGGTCTGCGTGGGGCTTCGACGCGGTGCCTCGCTTCGCTCGGTACCGGCTCAGCCGGCGGAGAGCGAGCTTGCGAGGGCGGGTTCGGCCTGCGTGGGGCTTCGACGCGGTGCCTCGCTTCGCTCGGTACCGGCTCAGCCGGCGGGGGGGGCCTCGCTTCGCTCGGTACCGGCTCAGCCGGCGGAGCGCGCGTCCTCTGCTCCCTGAGGTGCGAGGAGCGATAGCGACGATCGACTGCTCCCTGAGGTGCGAGGAGCGATAGCGACGAGCCTCGAAGGGTCAGGGCACAAGAATCGCGCGGCCGCGTACGCGACCGGCGTCGAGATCGTCGAGTGCCTGCTGGAAATCGGCAAGGGCGTAGGTGCTGGTGTGCAGCTTCACCTTTCCCCGGGCGGCGAGGTCCATCAGCTCACCGAGGTCGTTGTAGGAACCGACCAGGTTGCCGATGAAGTTGATCTCGGTGGAGATCACGTCGATGGTGGGGACGTCGATGTTCTCGCCGTAGCCGACCACGAAGAAGCTGCCGGCGCGGCGCAGCATCGCGGTACCCTCGGCGGTCGCCCCGCCCTCGCCGACGAAGTCGAGCACGGCCTCGGCGCCGTGTCCGCCCGTCAGGTCGAGGACCTGCTGCACATGTGTTCCGTCGGCGACGATGCCGATGTCGGCGCCCACCTCCTTCGCGAGTTCCACCGCATCCGGATTCCGGTCGACGACGACGATCCGCAGCGCGGAGATCGCGGACAGCACCTGGATTCCGATGTGCCCCAGACCTCCTGCGCCGATGACCACGCACGTGTCGCCGGGTCGGGTCATCCGCGCGACCTTCGCGGCCGCGTGATAGGCGGTCAGGCCGGCGTCGGCGAGTGCGGCCACGTCGGCGGGTTCGAGGGAATCGTCGATCTTCACCACGCTGCGGGCGGTGGTCTTGAGGAACTCCGCATAACCGCCGTCGGTGTCGATACCCGGGAACTGGCTGTTCTCGCAGTGGACGTCGTCGCCGAATCGGCAGGCCCGGCAGAGACCGCAGGTGATCAGCGGGTGCAGGATCACCTTGTCGCCGACGGCGACGTTGGTGACGGCGTCACCGATCGACTCGACCCAGCCGGCGTTCTCGTGACCGATCGTGTAGGGAAGCGCGACACCGCTCTTCGCCTCCCACTGACCCTCGAGGATGTGCAGATCGGTGCGACACACACCGGCGCCGCCGATTCGGACGATGACGTCGTGGGGTCCGGTGATCTCGGGTGCCGGGACCTCGTTGAGTTGCAGTTTGTCGTGATAGCCGACGACCTGGACTGCGCGCATGGCTTACTCCTGTTCGCTTCGGTGGTGTGCGCGAGGGGTTTCGCGGAGATTGGTGATGACCGGGCCGCTGGCCCCGTCGCATTCGTCGTCGTCGGCGTAGCGGGTGGCGAGCAGGCCGCGGCAGAAGTGGCTGTTGCCCTCCATCGAGATACGCACGGAGCGCGCGAATCTCAACCGCATGGGGACCTGATCGGCCGGCAGTGCGTGCCCCTCCTCGTCGACGACGACGAGGCTGTTGGGGCAGATGCTGAGGCCCAGTTCCATGCGCCGTCGCAGCAGCGCCGACTTGTGGTGTCCGCGTGGCAGATCGCGCAGTGCCAGCCGATCCACCTCGGCCACCGTGACCCGTCCCGCGGCGATCTCGGCGGCCACGGCGCGTTCCATCGCGGCCGTGTGGGCCTTGCGCTGGAACGTCAGGCGCAGTTCGTCGAGGCTCTCGAGTGCTTCGACGCCGAACGTCCCCTTGTAGCCGGCGCGGGCGTCGAGGCCGGCGTTGATCTTGTCGCTGTCGTGATGATCGTCCAGCAGCACCCGGACCTGACCGACGCCGTTGACGTCCTCGAGCGCGTCGAGGGCATCCGACCCCATCAGATAGGCGAAGTTGGGCGAACAGAACGACGTCGGGAGCCGGAGGTGGACGGTCACACCCGCCTCGTCGATCAGGATCGACCGGACGAACCTCAGTTCGGTGATGGGCTGGTCGAGCTCGGGATCGAGCACGGTGTCGAGTGCGGCGAGGACGTCGCGCTCGAGTTCCACCGCGGTACCGGCGACATATCCGGGAAGAGGTGCGACCGCGGTCATGCCGTCACCGCGTCCTTCGCGCCGGCGGCCACCTCGACTTCCGATCGGCCGCGCTGGTCGGGAGCTTCAGTTCCTCGGGAACCTCGATGTGCGGGTACAGGGCGGCCGCGTTGAGGCCGAGGATCTTCTTCTTCTGTTCGACGGTGATCGGCGCGTATTCGGTCATGTCCTCCGGGATCTGGAAGTCGACGAACCGCTCGACCAGCCACTGCGGCGTCCACAGGGCGTAGTCGCTGGCGAAGAGGATCTTGTCCTCGCCGATCCAGTACAGGAGTTCACCGATGATCTGAGCGAAGTAGCGGGGCCGCGTGTGGATGAACGGGATGGCCACGGCCAGCCCGCCGAAGACGTTGGACTCCTGGGTGGCGATCCAGCAGAAGTCCTCGAGGCGAGGCAGACCAACGTGCTCGATGATGAAGTTCAGGTCGAGGTAGTCGGTGGCCACCTTGTCGACGTCGGCCACGTCGAAGGCGTCGCGTTCCAGCGGGCGGATCGTCGGGCCCTTGTGGACGTGGATGTTCTTGATGCCGAGCTTGATGCATTCCTCGAGGTAGCGGCGCGACCAGGCGTCGTCGAGCTTGTAACCGCGTGAGTCGCCGAACCATTCGGCGGTGTAGAGCTTCACGCCCTTCAGGTTCATGTTCTCGGCGTCCTTGCGGAGCTGCTCGAGACCGGCCTCTCCGTGACGCGGGTCGTAGGCGTGGTTGTAGGTGAGCAGTTTCGGGTTGTCCTCGCACAGCTTCAGCGAATCGTCGACCTGGGCGAAACCGTTGACGTAGAAGTCTTTCAGGATCGTCGCCTGGAAGATCGCATGGTCGGCCGGGCCGTTCTCGAACAGGTCGCTCATGAGGCGTTCGGGACCGTAATAGGTGTAGGTGTCGTAGTCCCAGACCTTCTCTTCCGGACTGAGATTGCGGTGGTAGTCGTAGAAACAATCGATGAACTGCTTGCCGTGGATGTTGCGCTGATTGGATTTACGGCCGTCCCAGAGATGGACGTGCGCGTCGACGATGAAGTACTTGTCGCCATTCTTCTCGTACATCGATGACTCCCTTGGTCTGATGGGCTGGTTGGCGGGGAAGAGATGAAAACCGTGGCGGGGATGGATCGTTGATGGTGGTTACGTCGTGACCGCCGGGCTCGGTCACCGGCGGTCACGACGTAGTCGTGTGGGGCGTCGGTTCGCCTCGCGTCAGCTCTCGGCGGTGAGATCGAACCCGATGAACTCGGCGGCGTCCTCGGGGCTCGCGAACAGGTAGGTCCGATCGTCGAGGTGCACCATCCGCCCGTAATGGGTGGAGCTGATCTCCTCGAAGACCGAGCCGTCGAACTCCTGGCCCAGGGCGTCGGTGAGTTCGTCGTAGTCGAACTCGAGCCGGTTGACGCCGTCGACGCGGATCATCGACGGGTACTCGGTGAGTTCGACGCCGTCCTTGGCGCCCATGACGTCGGCGACCACGCGGCCGATGGGCGTGTTCATCAGGGTGACGCCGCACATGTTGGAGAACTCGGTCTGTGCGCCGAATTGCATGGTGCTCACTGGTTCAACTCCTCGGGGATGTCGACTTCGATGGCTTTGAGGACGTCGCGGAACTTCTCGGTCGCCGCCTCGAGACTCGTGGCGAAGGTGACCGACTTGTCCGCCGGTTGGGACCAGATCGGTTGCAGTCCACGCGCTGCGTCGAGGCAACGCGGCACCCACTCCGACAGCCACTGTTCGAACAGCTCGCGGTTCTGCGCGCCGTACTGTTCGTCGCGGGAGAGCATCTGGAACAGGGCCCGCGTGTAGTTCAGGTCGCGGTCGTAGTCGTACTCACCGGTGCCGACGATCGTCGGCGTGATGTAGTCACCGTTGCGTGCCGCGACCTGCATGATCAGTTCGGTCCGGAAAAGCGACCCGACGAGTTGCTCGAAGACGATGTTGGTGCAGAACAACAACTTCGCCCAGTCGCCGATCGCGGTCAGCCGTTCGGCGGCCTCCCGGGTGGGCTGCCACTCCGGCGCGGACTGCCGATCCGTCGAAGGCCTCCTCGGCCTCGGCGAGATCCAGGTTGAACAGTGCGAGGTCCTGGGCGAAGCGCAGCTTGTGCGCCGCACTCACCGCGACCGCGTTGTTGATCATGTTGGTGGGTGCCGACCTCTGGATCGAGGTGAAGACATGGAGGCCCATTCCGCTCTCGGCATGCATCCAGGCGCCGAGGTTGCGCTCGATGAATTTGAGCCACGAGGGATTCCATCCGTCGTAGACCCGGGCCCGCTTGGCGTTCTGCAGACACAGGTCGACCTGGTGGACCACCGCCGAGTTGTTGCGGTAGATGGTCTGTTCCCACTCCTCGTTGGGGTCGAGGAAGGCATGCCAGTTGCTGGACTTCGCCGCCGTCCACTCCTGCGGATAACCGCCGGGACCGTTGCCGAAGCCGTAGATCCAGCCCTGGGTCAGGTGGCGTTCCGGATCGGGCTGCACGTCGACGGTGACGTCCTCGTAGACCGTCGCCCGCTTCTTGGCCGGCTGATAGTAGTTGTACTTGCGGCTCTTGCTGCTCGGGAACTCTTTGGCGCCGGCCTCGGCGTCGGTGAATTCGATGGTCGGGAAACTACGTTCGCGCTGAGGAGATCCCGGAGAGGACTTCGGTGCGGTGGGTGCGGACATACCTTTCGTTCCTGTCGTTCGGCGACTTCTAGTCGAAAGCCGGGCTGGTGAACTTGTCGTAGAAGGTCTGGTCCCGAGGGACCGAATGCTGGTCGGCGAGAGCGAGTGCCGCATCGACCATGGGTGGGGGGCCGCAGAAATACACCTCCGTTCGGGCGAGATCGGATTCGTGCTCGTTGACGATGTCGGTGACGTTGCCCTCGGCGACCTCGACCCCGTCGGGGGCACCGTCGGCGGACTCCGACAGGCAGGCGAGGAACCGGAAATCGGCGATCTTCTCGCCGAGCGCGGCGATCTCGTCGAGATAGAACAGATCCGCCGCGGTCCGGGCGCCGTAGTAGAAGCGCACCGGCCGGTTCAGGCCGGTCTCGCTGACATGACGCAGCAGCGAGAGCAGCGGGGCCATGCCGGCCCCGCCACCGATGCAGATGATCGGCAGCACATGGCCGTTGCGCAGGGTGCAGGACCCGTACGGGCCGTTGACCATGATCTCGTCGCCTGGCGCGAGCCCTTCCTCGAGCAGGCCGGCGAAGAGACCGCCCGGGTACTTCTTGATCAGGAACTCGAGTTTGTCCGGGGTGGCCTGGGTCGTCGCGATGGAGAACGAGCGCTTCTCGTCGGTACCGGGGACCGAGAGGTCCACGTACTGGCCGGGTTTGAACTCGAAGGTCTCCGGTTCGACCACGTCTAGGCGCAGCGACACGATGTCGGAGGTCACCGGCTCGATGGCGGCGACCCGGGTGCGGACGTCCTGGATCGGTGCGCCGCCGAGCAATTCGTCCTCGTCGAAGTTGAGGAGCTCGATCTCGCAGTCGCTGTAGGCGTAGGACCGGCACAGCAGCACATAGCCCTCGGCCTCCTCCGCCTCGTTGCAGGCGAAGGTGGAGTAGTCGTCCATCTGGACGTCGCCGTCGAGCATGTACGACTTGCAGGCCGAACACCGGCCCTCGCGGCACCCGTGCATCAGGTGGATGCCCTGCCGGAACGCGGCGTCGAGGATCGACTCGTCCTCGGTGACCTCCATCTCGATGTCGACGGGGGCGAAGTTGATGCGATGTGTGTCGGCCACGAAAACTCCTTCGGACGGTGACGACGGGAGGACGGGGAGGCGGGGGCGCCAGGGGGACGCCCCCGCCCGTGTGCCGTCAGGCCGGCACGGCCCCATTGGGATTGGCGCGATACGCCGCGATGTGCGCGTCCCGCTCGGCGTCGGACATCTCGTTGAGCAGCACGTTGGGACTGTTGAAGACGTTGCCGCGGACGTCGTCGAGCGTCCACATCTTCTTCGGGTCCAGGTTGAGGTGCGGCTGTGGGATCAGGGTCTTGCCGTCGTCGCGGACGTAACCCAGATCCGTGATGATGTCGGCGAGATCCTTGCCGTGGTGCAGGGTCTCCCATTCGCGGAAACCGGTGAGGCGACCCATGTTCGGGGTGTCCCGGCCGTCGTAGTGGTCGCGGAAGGCGACCGCGTCGGTCCAGTGGAAGGTCTCCGAGCAGTAGGTGCGCCATTGGTCGTCGACCTTGTCGACCACCATGTCCTCACGGATGAGGCAGGGCACCATGCAGGTCCAGCATCGATGCGGGTATTCTTAGTCGACGTCCTCGAAGGCGATCGGCTTGTTGCGACCCGGGTAGGCGAGGCGGTTGTAGTTCTCCCACCACTTGCCGAACTTGTTGTACCAACCGGGGTACTTCTCCTCGAACCACTCGAAGTCCTTGTCGGTCATCGCGTCGATGCGCCAGTAGTTGACCGGCCAGCCCGTCGCGAAGAACCGCGCGACCTCGTGGACGTAGTGCTTGTTGGTGATCCGGTTCCAGGCCTCCTCGACCAGGTCGTGCGGGATGGTGAGCCCGTACTTCTCCAGCGGCAGAAGGTAGCTGCGGTAGTAGTCGTCGTAGATCCACCGGCGCCACATCTCGGCGTAGCTCTCGCGGTCCTTGCGCCGGTCCTTGGTGCCGTACTCGATGAAGGTGCCGATCGCCGCGTCGACGACGCAATGGTTGTTCCACCACGCGTACCGCAGATCACGTTCCAGCAGAGGGCGATTGCGCTCGTCGGCCAGCGCCATCAGCAGGATCGAGTAGCCGTTGGAGATGTGCCGCGACTCGTCGGACTGGACCGAGTGGAAGACGGTGGGCAGCAGGTAGTCGCCGTTGGCGGCCGCTTCGTCGGGCATCGCGACGAACAAGGTGTTGGTGAAGGCGGTCTCGGCGACCACGGTGAGGTAGATGTTGGCGGCGGTGATGGCATCGCCGGTGATGAACCCCTCACCGAACTGGCGTCCGATGGTGCCGGCGTAGTTGTTCGCGAAGGCCTTCTCGGTGATGTCGAAGCCCGCCGGGTCGATGTAGTTGTTCATGTACAGCTTCTTGAGGTTCATCTGGATCGTCGAATGACGAACCTCGTCGATCATCTGCACGGCCAGGCCGTTGTGGATCTCGGGGTTGGGGACCGCGTCGATGGCCATCGGCATCGCGCGGGCCGCGGAGATCTCGGGGAACGGGATGATCGACAGGAACAGCTTCTGCCATTCCAGCCAGCGTTCCTGGACCTGGCGGAACATGTTGCCGCGGATCGCGCCATCCATGGCGCCGTACACGGGTTGTCCTTCTCCTCCTCCATCGGGAAGTACGACCGCATGATCTGCTTCAGCGGGTCCTTCTTCGGAGCTTTCTCGAAGGTGTAGTCGGTTCCGAACCGGGTTGCCGGGGTCGCGAAGGTGGGCTCCCAGGACAACTCGGTGATCTTCGCATGGGCTTTCGTCAAGCTCTGCCTGCTCAAAGTGCGCCTCCTCTTAGAGGGAGCCGACGGGTGTGCCGGCCCGCATGGACTGGAGCGACTTCGATACAACCCTGTGATGCAGGTAACAAACGTCTCACTGTGAGACGCATGACCTAGCTGCCCGGCGTCTCACGACGAAGAAAGAGGGCCCGCAGCGCGGACCCTCTTGTGTCGATGTGGCGTCGACCTGCGGTTACGGGGTGGAGGCGTAGAACCCCGACGGGGCGTGCGGCTCGTTGAGCCGCTGTGCGTACTGGTCGAAGTACACGCGTGAGATGAGTTCGCGACTGCTGCGGACGCCGGCCTTGTCGAAAATCGACTTCAGGTGGTCCTGCACCGTGTACGCCGACACGTGCAGGGTGGCGGCGATGTCCTTGGTCGCGACACTCTGCAACACCATCTGGGTCACGTCACGCTCCCGCGCGGTGAGCCCGAATGCCTCGACGACCAGCGGGATGATCTCCGGTGGCCGTGCCTCTTCGATCGTGATGACGACCTCGCCGGACCGTCCGTCGGCCGAGGACAGCGGAGAGCGTTGATGACGAGCCACATACCCGACTTGCCGCGGACCCTCAGGCGGGGCGGTACGTCGGTCTCGCCCGCGCCGTAGCGCCGTGCGGCACCGATGAGTCCGAAGATCGGGTTGCTCGGCGACGCGGTGTTCGGCCCGGCCGCCAGGTCGTCGATGCGTTCCTGGCTTCCCGCACTCATCTGCGCGATCTGATTGTCGCGGTCGATGATCAGCACCGCCGGGCCCTGTGCGATCGACGTGCGTTCCTCGGCGACGATCGCGGTGAGCAGCCCGATCCGGACCCCGTGGGCCAGCGTCTGCGACAGCGAAGCGAGGAACCCGATCTCGTCCTCGTCGAACGGACGACATCCGGCGCCGCTGCGGAACATGGCGATCCCGCCCCACACCCGGTCCCCGTCGCGCACTGCCAGACGTGCCTCGTCGTGGAAGCAGTACTCCGGAATCATCAACTGCGCCATGCGATCCGAACGATGGGGCTCGCCCCGGGTCAGCAGGTTCATGCCGATGGCGTCACGCTTGTGCGCCACCAGTTCCCGGAATGCCGAGGGCTCGACCCGGCCGTATTCGAGGAGTCCGAATTCGGGGTCCTTGTGGTCCTGTCCGAGGAGATCGCCGTACTTGCGGGCGGAGGTCAGCATGACCGTGTTCGGGTCGAAGGTTGCGACGCATGCGGCGTCGATCGGTACCGCGCGACGCAGCGAATCCACCGCCTCCGCGAAGAAGTCGTCGAGACCGAGACCCGCGTGCGCCACGACGTCGATGTCGCGGCGCACGCGTTCGGCGGTCAGGCTCGAGGTCATTGGACAATCATCGGCATGAGCTGCATCGATGTCTATCCCACAAAGCTGGGATCATCCACTCGGAGGACACCGGTCGGGTCCTGGCGGCGTCGGATCGTCTCGAGGCGCATCTGCTGCTCGGGCGTCCACATCCCCGCCCGCTCGGCGGCGCCGAGGCCGCAGAAGTTGAGCAGTGCACCGCAGGACCACGGGGCGAGAGCCGCGGTCACGGCGCTCAGGTGTGCTCCCACCTGAGCGCCGAGGGGGCCTGCGGGCACACCGATCGCGATGACGTTGAAGGCGCCGTACCGCCCGGCGACGGCGTTGGGCACGCGCTGCGGTCGCTGCAGCGCGCCGCCCATCAACCGGACCTCGACGATGGCCAGCGGGCTCGCGACCTGTGGTCCGGCCGCTTCGAGGAGGGCATCGACGGCCGACGCCGGGAATTCGCTGAGGAGGCTGCCGCGCTCGGCGCTCGGCATCGGTCCGGGTGGGTCCATGTGCACGGCGTCGAGTGCGGCGGTCGGCAGCACGTCGATGTTCTCGAGCAGGATGGGGCCGGCCGACCGCATGGGCGCGAGAAGCGCTGCCGCGGTTGCCGGGTCGCCGGTGTGGGTGTAGCGGACGTGTACGGCGAGCTGACCCTGCAGCGGGGCGGGCAGGTTGGGGTCCGGCGGGAGACGCAGGATGGCGACCGAGGTGCCGGCCTCGTCCGGGAGCGTCGGCGCCCACTCACGCCACGCGTGGAGGACGTCGGCCGCGGCCGAGCCGGCGAAGAAGATGCCGCCGCCGTAGACGGTGGGGAGCTCGAAGAGTTCGAACTCGATGGCGGTGACGATGCCGAAGCCGTCACGTCCGCCGAGGATCGCCCAGTACAGATCCGACCCGGCCGAGGGGTCGACCGTTCGGATGATCCCGTCCGCGGTCACCAGTTCGATCGACCGGACATGATCGGCGGCCCAGCCGAATCGGCGTCCGAGCGGGCTGAGGCCGCCCCCGAGGTGATAGCCGACCACGCCGACCGACGACGAGGACCCGACGATGCCGGTCAGGCCGTGCGGGGCGGTCACCGCGGCGAGGTCGCGCCAGCGGACACCGGCGCCCACGCGGGCGGTCTTGGCGACCGGGTCGACGACGATCTCGGTCATCCGCGAGGTGGTGACGACGACCGTGCCGCGCCCCTCGATCGGTGCCCCGTGTCCGGTGGCCCGCACGCCGACTCGCAGTCCGTTGGAACGCGCGTATCGCACTGCTGCGGCTACGTCTTCGGCAGTGGTCGCGCCGACGACGACCTGTGCCGCCGGGGTTGCCACGAGGTTGAAGCCGGTGAGTTCGGCGGTGTAACCCTCGTCGGCTGGTGTCAGGACGGGGCCGGCGACCGTTGTCGCGAGGGCGTCGATGTCGGCGAAGTCGATGGGTTCGGAGGTGATCGGTGTGTTCATGACACTCAGAGTCGCTGAACGCCTTTTGTTCCCGCCATCCCTCGAACGCCGGAAATCTCCTCGCCAGCATTCTGGACGAGTCGTACCCCCAGAACTCTGGGGGGGGTGCCGGGGACGTCGCGTGACGCGCTTCCCGGCCGGACCGGTCAGGTGTCGTGCCTGCGGTCCTTCTTCGTCTGGCGTCGCGCGCCGGCGGCTGTCGTCGACGCCTCGTACTTCTTGCGTCCCGGTGATTCCCGCGTCGTGTCGATCCACGGCCGACCGGCCGACGAGACCTTCCCGGCGGCGTCGGGGCCGACTTCCGGTGCGCGAGAGACTGTCCGGGCCCGGTCCAGCCTCTCCGTCCTCAGCTCACGGGCGGCTTCCCGGGAGACGGTGGCCAGGCGTGCACTGACCCGGCTCAGCGCCTTCTCGAAAGCCTCTGCCCTGGCCGCATTGTGGACGTTCGCCGCCTTGGCTGCGCCCCGTCCGCCTTTGGCCTTCCTTCTGCGCGCCGGCGCGCCGATAGAGCGTCACGTACTTGTTGCGGGCCCGCCGGATTCGGGAGTGGAGGTCGATCAGCTGGTCCTCGTCGAGTCCCGTCATCTGGGACTTCTTCGTCTTCCGCACGAGGACGTATTCGTCTTCGGACAGGGACTTCCGAATCTTCTTCATCACGAATCCGATCCACGACGAGCCATGGGTTGAGCGTCATCGTAGACGCGCAGTCCCGGCACCGGCGGCGTTTCCGCCGCTTGCGTCACGCGGATTCGGCGTCGCTGCCCGGACGCACGCCGACGAACGCCCCGAGACGATCGACGGCGAGGGCGAGATCCTCGGTCGAGGCCGCATAGGACAGCCGGACGAACCGGTCGGCGCCGGCCAGTCCGAAGTCCTTGCCCGGTGTGAGGGCGACATGTGCCTCACGCAGGGCGCGGTCGCAGAACTCTGCCGCGGTCAATCCGGTCGAACTCACGTCGACGTAGACGTAGAACGCGCCGTCGGGGACGACCGGCACGTCGAACCCGATGCGGGCGAGTCCGTCGATGACGAGATGCCGACGACGGGCGAACTCCCGCCGGTTGTCCTCGGCGACGGCCAGCGACTCCGGGGTGAAGCACGCCAGTGCGGCGTACTGGGACGGGGTGGGCGGACAGACGTAGAAGTTCTGCGCGAGCCGTTCGACGACCCCGACCAGTTCGTCGGGCACGATGCACCAGCCCAGGCGCCAGCCGGTCATGCCGAAGTACTTGGAGAAGCTGTTGACCACGATCGTCTCCGCCGTGCCCGGGGTGTCGGCGGCCAGGATGCTGCGCGGTGCGCGTCCGTCCGGACCGGGGTCGGAGAGTCCGAGGTAGATCTCGTCGACGATGGTCCAGCCGCCACGGGCGGCGACGAGATCGGTCAGCGCGACCAGCTCGTCGTAGGGCATCGAGGTGCCGGTGGGATTCGACGGGGTGGCGACGATGACGCCCCGCGTGGTGTCTGTCCACGCACGCTCGACGTCGTCGGTGGTCAGCTGGAACCGTGCCTCGGCGCTGGTCTCGATCAGGCTGACCTGTGCGCCGAAGGCGTGGGTGAACTGGCGGTTGCACGGGTACGAAGGATCCCCGATGAGTACTCCGTCGCCGGGATCGATGAGCGCCGCACACGTCATGAGCAGTGCGGCAGAGGCGCCGGAGGTGACGGCGACCCGTCGAGGATCAACATCCGCGCCGAAGTGTCGTCCGTAGAAGTCGGCGATCGCGATCCGCAGCTCGGGCAGCCCGAGTGCGCCGGTGTACGCGAGAGGTCTGCCGTCGCTGACCTCACGAGCCGCCGCGAGCACCGCCGGCGGCGGTCCGAAGTCGGGTTCGCCGATGTTGAGCTTGACCACGTGGTGGCCCTGCTCTTCCAGCTCGGCCGCGTTCCGCGCGAACTCCATTGCGTAGAACGGGGCGATCCCTTCGGCTCGTCGGGAGATCCTCATGAGTTCCATTGTGCGCACGGCCGACGCTCGCCTCGTCGTTCGGGCGGGCAGGATGTGGGGATGCCCATTCCCGACTTCATCCGAGACCTGCGCGCCCACGTCGGTCATCGCGAACTCTGGTTGTCCGGTGTCAGCGTCGTGGTCCGCGACCCCGACGGCCGGGTGCTGCTCACCCGACGCGTCGACAACGGACAGTGGGCGGTGGTGTCCGGGGTGCTCGAGCCAGGGGAGGAACCGGCTCGTGCGGCGTTGCGAGAGGTCGCCGAGGAGACCGCGGTGACCGCCGAGATCATCCGGCTGACCAGCATCGACGTCACGCCTCTGATCACCTATCCGAACGGCGATCAGACGCGATACCTCGACGTCTGCTTCCTGGCGCGGCACCTCGACGGTGAACCGCGGGCCGCCGATGACGAGAACTCCGACGTCGCCTGGTTCGCGCCCGACGCGCTGCCCGGCGATCTCACCGACACCTCGCGTCTGCGGATCTCCAAGGCGTTGAGCGGCAATCCCGAGGCCTGGTTCCAGCGCTAGGGACGAGCTCAGGGAAGTCCCTGATCTTCGCCCCATATGGTGGCTGACCTGTCGATTTTCCCGTTCCGTCGGCGGAGACTCGAGGCATGAGCACATCAACGGATTCAGGAACCACGTTCTGGAAGGTCCTCGGGATCATCGCGGTCGTCCTCATCGCGCTGGCGGTGATCGGCCCACTCCTCAAGGGGCTTTTCTGGATCGCCCTCATCGCACTGGCCCTCTACGGCGGCTACATGCTGTTCCGCTCGAAGTCGAAGGGCAATCATCCGACGCCCCTGTGACGTTTGTCCGGTGACGCGTCAGAAGGTCGGGACCGGGTAGCAGGCCCACGGGACGCAGATCTGCTCGGGAACCTGGATCTGCGGGAATCCCGGGACGGAGGGGCGTGCGGGCTTCTCCGGTGCCGGCGCGGCGCTCCCGGCACCGGTGACCGTGACCCGGATCGGTGCGCCCGCCGTCGGGGTCATGTCCGTCAGCGGCGGGTTGGTGCCCCAGAACTCTTCGCGGGCGGAACCCGGAGGCAGGGTGATGGTGGCGCAACCCCAGTAGATGTCGTAGGTCCCGTTCGGGATCGTGGTGGACCCGGTGGGCTTCGGCGGCGTGCCCGTGGCGACCTGCATCGTCACATTCTTCGACGTGCCGGGCGAGATGAGGGCGCCGAGTTCTTCGGGGGTCTGATAGCCGAAAGCCACACCCGACGCGGCGGGAGGGGTATTCGCCGCCACGCCGAAGATCTCGCAGCCGATGCGCTTGTTCGCTTTGTTGACGACGTTCAGCGTGATCGTGTTTCCCGACACCGACGGTGACACGGTGACATCTGCCGGAGCTGCCGACGCGGCCGGTGCCAGTGCCGTGGCGAATGCTGCGGCCGCGATGAAAGCCGTTCCAGCGGTGAGCGTTCGGAGGCGAGTGGTCATGATCGTCCTCCCTCGCGGAAGTCGGGCGGCCGCGGTCGGTGAATGTGTGGGTACTCCGCAAACGAAGGAAACGGAAATCGGGACGAGTTTCCTCGCGGTTCACGAAATATGCCGATGATGTCCGCACGGTCTCGGCGTGAATGTTCGGCGAACGTCATTCTTGCAGATTTCTCGACGGTCGGCAGAATCGGGGCCGATATGAATTCCCCGGCCTCTCGGGTAATCGCCACTTTCACTGTTCCGTTCGACGGCGGAGGACGACCACCGACGTCGAGTCGACGGTTCGCCGTCACGAAGCCCATCCGGCACGCTAAGTTAGGTAACTAAGATCACTTAGTGGTTGAACCTCGGACTGTATGGAGAGCTACGTTGACCGTTCTCGACCAGGAACTCGATCCCCTCGCCCCGTTGCCGGCGCCGGACGCCCCGATTGATCCTGTGCTGGGACGTCCGCTGCGGCCGGCGCCGACTGCACGGCCGAGGTTCAATCCGGGTTGGACGCCGGCTCGTCGTCGGCTCCTCGACGGCTGGGTCGACGTGCAGGACCGCCTCCCCGAGACCGACGGCATCGTGGCCCGCGCGAAGGATCATCTCTGGGTCGGCGACCCGGAGATGGATGCGGTCGTGCAGATGTTCCGCAGACTGCCTCCGCGAACCGGTCGCGATATGTTCGAACGCGCCCTCAGCAACGGCCTCGAGACCATCGAGAACCCGCCCGAAGAGCTCGTCGCCCTTTTCGAGCACATCGACAATCCGCCGGCCTGGATCACCAAGGAGCGGGTCGACCGCGGCGCGATCGTCGCCAACAGCGTGAGTCCGGCGGGCAAGGCGTCGCTGATCTTCCTCAACACCCTCGCCACCGTGCAGGGCGGTTCGGTCGGTGACGCCGTCGGCACCATGGGTCGCATGCAGCGCGACATGATCGACCGGTCGCTGGAGTCGGTCGAATTCTGGCTGCACCTGCCGGCTCCGGGCGCACTCGACCGCTTCGGTACCGCATTCAAGAACGCCGTCCGGGTGTGTCTGATGCATGCGCAGGCGCGCGTCATGTTGCGCAAGAAGTGGGGCGAGGAATGGGTCGCCGAGCACGGCGTGCCGATCTCCAACGCCGAGATGTCCGGCGGCATCACGTCGTTCGGAGTCGCGAACCTCATGTACGACATCAACTACGGACGTCGCTACGACCATCGCGATCTCGAAGACCTCAACATCTTCTGGTCCTACATCGGCCACATCATGGGTATCCGTGAGGCGATGATCCCGCGCAACTTCAGCGAAGCCGTGGAACTGCTCGACTGCGGCTATGCGGTGATGGAGCCGCCGTCGGAGTTCTCCGAGGCGCTCGACGACGTCTCCGAGATGATGCTCACGACCCTGCTGGACAAGGTGACGGTCCCGCTGGTCGACGCGCAGGTGAAGTCGGCGCTCCAGCAGACCCTGTACGGCCTGTACTTCTTCATCGGTGGCACCTTCCTCGGGCGGCGCATCACCGGTACTCCGGAGCCGAGCCGGATCGGGCGGATCGCGCCGTAACTCATCACCGCGCAGGCAAGACTCGCCAATCTGGACCGACGTATTCCCGGCTACTGGAAGCGGGCCGACAAGCGTCGCGCCAACGGAGACACCTACTGGGCTCTCATGCACGACGCCTTCACCAAGCTGGCCGCCGAGCAGGACGGCGGGCGCGGTCCGACCTTCGCCGGCCACGACAAGCGCGTCGAGGCGCTGGGCAAGGCGGGCTGAGCAGGTCGGACTTCCGCCGGCCGACTGCGCGCCGAGAGCCACCCGGTTAGTCTGTCTCGCGACGGGCACCACCGAACAGACCGGGGACTCCCATGCCGACGGTGATCGCGACCATCAGTCTCAAGGGTGGGGTCGGGAAGACCACGCTCACGGCCGGTCTCGCCGATTTTCTCGCCGGTGTGTTCGGCAAGAAGGTGCTCCTCGTCGATCTCGACGCCCAGACCAACCTCACGACGATGACGATCGGGGAGAAGACCTGGGAGGCGTGCAACGCGCGCGGCCACACCGTAGCCACCCTTTTCGCCGACGTCCTCGACGGCACCCGTCGCTTCGATCTCGAACGCACCGTGCAACGCGATGTCTCGTCGATCGACGGGCTCGCGGGAATCGACCTCGTACCCTCGTCGCTCGATCTGATCGACCTACAGGAGGAGATGAGCGCGCGCCGCGTCGCCGTCGACGATCATCTCGCCGCGGTCGGGGTGCTGCGGGGTGCGTTGGCGCCGGCCATGTCCCGCTACGACTACGTGCTCATCGACTGCCCGCCGAACGTCGGCCCGTTCAGTCTCAACGGATTGTTCATGGCCAGTGGATATCTCATCCCGACGATCCCGGATGTGTTGTCCACCTACGCGATTCCGCGCATCCAGCGGCAGGTCGCCGATTTCGGCGCCGAGATCGGCCGAACCATCGTCGAACTGGGTGTCGTCATCACGAAGTACCGGTCGTCGTCGTCCCTGCACCGGGACACCGTCCACCGGCTCCGGCGCGATGCGACCATCCAGAACATCCTGCCGGCATACCTCCACGAGGCCAACGCGATCGGCGCGGCCGCCGAGTACACGCGGTGGCCGAGTCTGCATGCCAAATACGGGTATCACGGACACTACGAGCAGTTTCGCGACCTGACGCGCTCGGTCATGGTCGAGGCCGACGCGAAGTTGCAGCCGACCGCCTGAGTCCCGCAGCCGACTCCCGGGGTCCGCCATTCGGACGATTCTGTGCCAAACCTGCAGTTCAACGGCTAAATTTCTTCTCAGTCCGCCGCCCGGCGGCATTCACGACTGCCCAGGAGTTCCCATGATGAACAAGGTGCACATCGCTTCAGTCCTCGGCGCGGCGGCACTGGCGGTGGCCGTCACCGCGTGCGGCTCGGACGACTCGGGTTCCGACGGTACCGACGCGGAGGCCTCGGTGACCGTCGACGGCAAAGAGGTGGAATTGGCGGACAAGAGCGTGGGCTGCACCACCGCCGGCGACAAGGTCACCATCGGGATCGGTTCCGGATCGGGAACCTCCGGTGTGGGCGTCGTGCTGTCGTCGGGTGATTCGCCCGAGGTGGAATCGGTCGGGCTCGGTTCGGTGGACGGCGTAACGCTGGGCTTCCAGAAGGGATTGGGCGACGGCAACGCCGAGGTCTCCAAGGACGGCGACACCTACACGATCACCGGCGACGCGACCGGAATCGACCTCGCCAACCCGACCCAGAGGGTGACCAAGTCGTACGAGATCAAGGTGACCTGTCCCTGACTTCGGGCACTCCGCCGACTCCCGGAAACGGCTGACTTCGGACCGGGCCGCGCCTGGGCGGCTCGGAGGTGTCGGCATGAGGCATCCGAGGGTCTCGATGCGCATACAGATCGAAAGCTCAGGTGTGAAGGGTGCGCGATCTGGGTACATTCATTCTCGTAGCAAATCGCACGATCTGGACGATTCGGACGATTTACACACGCAGGATCAACGACGACCTAGGAGGCAGACATGCTGGGAATTGGCGTCATTGCGTGGATCATCATCGGTGGCCTGGCCGGCTGGATCGCCAGCAAGATCATGAAGACCGATGCGCAGCAGGGGATCATCCTCAACATCGTCGTCGGTGTGATCGGTGGTCTGCTCGGCGGTTGGTTGCTGACACTGTTCGGCGTGGACGTCGAAGGCGCCGGATGGATCTTCAGCTTCATCACGTGCCTGGTCGGTGCGTGCATCCTGCTGTTCCTGGTCAAGCTCGTGACCGGGCGCGGCCGGACCCGCGTCTGACGGCAGCACCCACCGAACCCCGCCCCGGTTCCCGACGCACCACGCGTTCGGGCCGGGGCGGCGCCGTTCGCGGGTGAGTACGTTGGGAGAAGTACGTGTGTTCCTCGACTGCGAAAGTGAGCAACCAGTGACCCGAGTGGCCATCATCGGTGGACACGGCAAGATCGCGCTGCGCCTGGCGAAGATCCTGGCCGACCGAGGCGATCAGGTGACCTCGATCATCCGCAATCCCGAACATGCCCAAGAGGTCGCGGAGACCGGTGCGGTGCCCGTGGTCGCCGACGTGGAGACCCTCGACACGACCGGGATCGCCACGGCGATCTCCGAACACGATGCCGTGGTGTGGTCGGCAGGTGCGGGCGGAGGCGACCCGGCACGGACCTACGCCGTCGACCGTGACGCCGCGATCCGTTCGATGGACGCCGCGGCGAAGGTCGGGATCAACCGGTACGTGATGGTCTCCTATTTCGGTGCGCGCCCGGATCATGGTGTTCCCGAGGACAATTCGTTTCACGCATACGCCGAGGCCAAGGCGGCTGCCGACACCTACCTCAAGTCGGGCGATCTCGACTGGACGATCCTGGGACCCAGCCGGCTCACCGACGAGCCGGGGACGGGGAGGATCGCCGTCGGCGGGACCCGCGGCGGTGGTGACGAGGTCAGCCGCGACAACGTCGCCGCGGTTGCCGCAGCCGTTCTCGCGCGGCCCGAGACCGTACACAAGGTGATCGAGTTCAACGACGGACCCACGCCGGTCGCCGACGCGGTGGCACAGGTCTGACACGATGCCCGCGCGTGCGCATGCTCTGGTGACGCAGCTGCGCGACGTGGTCGGGGAGGGCCACGTCCTCACCGACCCCGAAGCGGTCGAGGGCTTTCTCGTCGACTGGACGGGCCGGTACCGGGGCGAGGCCGATGCGGTCGTGCGGCCGCGCACCACCGAGGAGGTCTCCCGGGTCGTCGGTGAATGCGTGTCCGTCGGTGCCCGGATCTGCGTGCAGGGTGGGAACACCGGGCTGGTGGGCGGGTCGGTCCCGCCGGCCCGGGACGACACGGGACGACCAGTGATCGTGCTGTCGACGGTCCGGATGACCGACATCGACGAGGTCGACGCGGTCGGACGCTGCGTGGGCGCCCAGGCGGGGGCGACGATCGACGCGATCGACGGCCGGGCCGCCGAGTCCGGTCTCGCCTTCCCCGTCGACCTCGCCTCCAGGGAGTCGGCCACCGCCGGCGGGGTGGTGTCGACCAATGCCGGTGGCATCCGCATGATCCGTCGCGGTAACACGCGTTCCCAGGTGCTCGGGATCGAGGCGGTCCTCGCCGACGGTCGCGTCCTGCGCCGGTGGACGTCGCTGGTCAAAGACAATGTCGGATACGACCTCCCGGCACTCCTGGCCGGCAGTGAGGGCACTCTGGCGGTCATCACGCGCGTGCTGTTCAAACTCGTCGTGCCGCCGTCGGCGGCGACGGTCGCGGTGGCCGCCGTCGAGCACGTCGAGAACGCGATCGGGCTGATCGGGGCGGCATCGTCACGCGGCCTCACCGTCGAGGCAGCCGAACTCATGACCGAGGCCGGCATCGAACTCGTCCACGAGCACGGACAGCGTCGTCCGACCGCGACACCCGGCCCCTTCTACGTTCTGCTCGAGGTGTCCGGGGTCGGCGACATCGAGTCGACCATGGCCGAATTGTTCGGCGAGACCGACGGACTCATCGACGCCGTGCTCGAACCCGCGCCCGCCCGTGCGCTCTGGGGCGCGCGCGAGAGTCACACCGAGACGATCGCACGGTCGAGTACGACGCCGGTGGTCAAACTCGACATCTCGGTACCGATCAGGGCCCTGCCGGAGGCCTTCGCCGAACTGGCCGAGGTCGGCGAGATGAGCGAATTCCCCTGCCGGCCGATACTTTTCGGTCACATCGGCGACGGCAACATCCACGTGAACCTGCTCGACGTCCCCGAGGAACACACCGGGACGGTCACCGACCGGGTGTTCGGGATCGTCGCGGCCAACGGCGGGTCCATCAGCGCCGAACACGGCATCGGCCGCGCCAAGACCGCCTGGACGCACCTCGGCCGGTCCGACGTGGACCTCGACACGATGCGGAGGGTCAAGGCGTCCTTCGATCCGCAAGGGCTGTTGAATCCGGGCGTCATCTTCGGTGCTCCTGCTCCCTGAGCGGCCCGGAGCATGCGGAGGCGTCGACCGTTCCCTGAGTAGCCCGGAGCATGCGGAGGGCGTATCGAAGGGACATTCAGCAGACCGGTCTGAATCCTGAGACGATGGCGAGGTGGCTGACGTGAACCCCGACAGGTTGACCGAGCTGGCGCATCGTCACGGTGTGGCCACCGAGTATGTGGGCTGGGACGAGGAGACCCACGACGTGAGCGCGGAGACGCTCGTCGCCGTCCTGGGCGCCCTCGATGTCGCCGCGGACTCAGCCGAGGCGGTCGAGGAGTCGATCCGCGAGGTCGACGAGCGGCCGTGGCGCGAGTCCGTGCCTGCGGTCACCGTGGTGACCGAAGGCACCGGCCACACCTTCTGCGTCCATGTCCCGCACGGGAATCTGGTGAAGGTGTGGATCGCGACCGAGGACGGCCGCGACGTCGCACCCGAACAACTCGACGTATGGGTGGAGCCGCGCGAGATCGACGGCGCGCTTGTCGGGCGGGCCACCTTCGCGATCCCGGACGACCTCGAACCCGGATACCACCAGATCAAGGCCCTGGACCTCGACGACTCGACGGCGTCGAGTGCACCGCTGATCGTCACCCCGCGCCGGCTGCACACCGCTGACCGGCTGCTCGGGCGGCAGCGGTGGGGTCTGGCCGTGCAGTTGTACTCGATTCGTTCGGCGGATTCGTGGGGCGTCGGCGACTTCGCCGATCTGACGGGCATCTGCGAGGTCGCGGGCAGCGCGTACGGCGCCGACTTCGTCCAGGTCAACCCGTTGCACGCGGCGCAACCGCACCCCCCGATCGAGGCCTCGCCGTACCTGCCGGTGACCCGCCGCTTCCTCAACCCACTCTACATCCGGGTCACCGACATCCCCGAACTCGACGGATTGTCGAAGGCGCAGCGCAAGTGGGTGCGCAAGCTTGCCCGTGGGTTCATGGGCGAGAACACCGCCACCGACAGGATCCGGCGCAACAAGGCCTACCGGGCCAAGCTGGAGGCGCTCGAACTGATCTACGACGTGCCACTGAGCCCGGGGCGGAAAGCCGCCCTGCGCGAGTTCCGCCGGCGGGAGGGCAAGGGCCTCAAACGTTTCGCCACGTGGTGCGCGCTGGCCGAACGCTACGACGCCGACGACCCGCGCTGGCAGGACAAGTTCCTCGATCCCGTCCACCTGAAGAAGAAGCGCCGGAAACTGGCGCGGCGCATCGACTTCCACATCTGGTTGCAGTGGATCTGCGACGAGCAACTCGCCACCGCGGCGCATGCGGCGAAGTCCGCCGGGATGTCGGTCGGCGTGATGACCGACCTCGCCGTGGGCGTGGGCCGGCACAGCGCCGACGCCTGGGCGCTCGGCCACGTGCTCGCGTCGGGGGCGACGGTGGGCGCGCCGCCGGACGGGTTCAACCAGCAGGGACAGGGCTGGGATCAGCCGCCCTGGCATCCGCGGCGTCTCGCCGAGGCCGGATACGAGCCCTACCGCGACATGATCCGCACCGTGCTACGGCATGCCGGCGGCGTCCGCGTCGACCACATCCTGGGTCTGTTCCGGCTGTGGTGGATTCCCGACGGCATGACTCCGGCCGGCGGCACCTACGTGCACTACGACAGCGAAGCCCTCATCGGCATCCTCGCGCTCGAGGCGCAGCGGGCCGACGCGGTGGTCGTCGGCGAAGACCTCGGCGTCTTCGAGCCGACGGTGCAGGAAACGTTGCGCGAGCGCGGAATCCTGGGCACGTCCATCCTGTGGTTCGAGCAGGACCGCGCAGCCGCGATCGCGCCGGAGCGCTACCGCGAGCTGTGCCTGACGTCGGTGACGACCCACGATCTGCCGCCGACGTCGGGCTATCTGGCCGGCGACCACATCGCGCTTCGAGCCCGGTTGGGCCTCCTCGAGACGGGCGAAGAGGCCGAACGGGAGCGCAACGAACGCGAACGCGACGCCGTCCTCGAACTCGCCTACGAGCGCGGGTTGCTGTCCCGGGACACCCCGCTGTCGGACCCGAAGGTGGTCGATGCCCTGTACGCCGTCATCGCCCATTCGCCGTCGGTGTTGCTGAGCGTCGCCCTGGTGGATGCGGTGGGGGAGCGACGGATTCAGAACCAGCCCGGTACCAGCGCCGAGCAGTACCCGAACTGGTGCATCCCGCTGGCCAACGCCGACGGCGAGGTGGTGCTGGTCGAGGACCTCGTCAGCAGCGTGCGGTTCCGTCGCCTGGTGAACGTGCTCAACGAGTGCGGTGTGCCGGGCTCCTGACCACAAAGATCGTCAGTATCAGCGCCACCAGCGCGAGCACGGCGACACCGATGTTGAAGGCGATACCGGCCGGGCGCAGACCCCACTGTTGCGCGGCCACGCCCTGTCCCACGATGGGCAGCGAGATCGCGACGTAGGCGACCACGAAATAGGTCGAGGTGACCTCGGCGCGCCGATCCGCCGGGCTCGCCGCCACCACCGACGCCAGTCCCTTGCTGAAGGACATGCCCTGCCCCACACCGCACACCACGGCGCCACCGAGCAGGGCGGCGGTCGACGCGGCGATCAGACCGACGATCGACAGGCAGGTACCGGCGATGAGGATCGCGCAGCCGGCGATCAGTGCCGGATCGGTGGGCATGCGCCGCACCACGATCTGCGTGACGGCCGACGAGGCGAACAGCACGAAGACGATGAATCCGGTGAAGGCGCGGTCGTCGATGCCGAGGATGTTCACGACGAACGAGGGAATGACGCCGGTGAACGTCCCCATCACGGCGAAACCGGCGAAGG
The DNA here is from genome assembly GCF_000332995.1 of Gordonia amicalis NBRC 100051 = JCM 11271. Classification (GTDB taxonomy): domain Bacteria; phylum Actinomycetota; class Actinomycetes; order Mycobacteriales; family Mycobacteriaceae; genus Gordonia; species Gordonia amicalis. Next base: position 56,606 of record NZ_BANS01000030.1, on the reverse strand, counting down.
CGGCGATCGACGCGCGCACGAACACCCCGCGCATGTCGGCCGGCACGGACAGTCGCTGAACACCAAGACGCGCACCGGGTTTGACGTCGACCGTCTCCTGCAGTCGCCAGATTCCGACGCAGGCGAGCGTCAGCAGGACGAGATCGACGAGGAACGGGGTGCGCAGCGGAGACGGTGCGTATTCGGCGAGCAGGCCGGCCACCAGCGGTCCCAGTCCGAGACCGCCGATGTTGGCCGCGGTCGCCACCGCCGGCGCACGACCCCGCCACGACGGTGGGGCCAGTTCGATGACCGCGGTCGTCGCGGCCCCGGCGTAGATGCCCGCCGACAGCCCGGACAACACCCGCCCCACCAGCAGCTGCCAGACCGGTCCCGCATTGAGGAAGACGACGGCGCTCGCGGCGGACAACAGCGCACCGGCGAGGAGCAGCTTGCGTCGGCCGACGACATCGGACCAGCGGCCGAATCCGATCAGTGCGGCGATCACGCCGGCCGCATAGACCCCGAAGACGACCGTCGTCGTCGCGACGCCGAATCCGAGCTTCTCGCTGTAGATCGAATACAGCGGCGTCGGCAGCGTGGTCCCGAGCATGACAACGGCGAATGCGTACACCGCCGAGATGAACGACGGGGTGCTCGAACGATCAGACATGAGACTGCCAAACTACCGCCGGACCGGTTCCGGGCGTTCACCGGGAACAAATCCTCGACGTCTCGGCGCATCGCCGGACCGGGCGCCGTCGCGTCGCTTATGGTCCGTGGCATGCAGGCTTCTGAACCTCGTGTCCTGGTGACCACGTCACGGATGCCGTTCGCCGTCGACGAGATCCACAAACTCGGCGAGACCGGCCGCGATGTGACCGCCGCGGACACCTTCGCGGCGGCGCCGGGCAGCCATTCGCGCGGCGCGCGGAGGCATCTGGTGTTCCCCGCGCCCACCCAGCAGACCGCGGCCTTCATCGACGCGGTGATCGACGCGATCGGCGACCACGACATCAACTGGCTGCTCCCGATGTTCGAGGAGGTCTTCTACCTCGCCAGGCATCGTGACCGCATCACGGCGGCGCATCCGGCCACCGAACTGTTCTTCCCCGACTTCGAGACCCTGGCCCGCGTTCACGACAAGGTCGAATTCACCGCACTGTGCCGCGAACTCGGGCTTCCGGCCGCGGAGTCGGTGACCACGACGAACCGCGACGAACTGCGCGAGGCCACGCAGCGCTGGCCGCACTGGTTCGCCCGGGCCGCCTACGGCCGTGGCGGACTCGACGTCCTCACCAACACCGGTCCGCTGGCCGGGGAGTCCTCGATCGATGACATCACCCCGACACGCGACGATCCTTGGCTCGTCCAGGAATACCTCACCGGTGTCGACCGGTGCAGTTGGAGCGTCGCGCATCACGGTGAGATCGTGCTGCACTCCTGCTACAAGCATCCCCTCGCCATCGACGACCGCGGCGGTATCGTCTTCGCGTCGGTCGACTCTCCGGAGTCGCTCGCCGCCGCACAGAGCGTCGCGCGAGAATTGAACTGGCACGGGCAGATCAGTTTCGACTACCTCGTCACCGAAGACGGCGTCCACCACATGGTCGAATGCAATCCGCGGCCGACCGCCGGATGCACCGTCGCCACCGCCGAGGAGTTCGACACCGCGTTGTTCGACCCGGGTGAACTGGTCGTCGTCCCCGCGGGGCGCAAGAAGATGATCAAAGCGGCTGTACTGCGTGATGCGCTCAGGCATCCATCGCATCTGCGCAGGGACCTGGCCGCGGCCAAAGGTGCAGGCGGTGTCTACGACCAGCCGCACGACCACCTGCCGCTGCTCTACTCGGCCCTGTCCCTGCAACACATCCTGGTCTATCGCAGGGAGCTCGGACTCGACCGCGACACGAGCGAGGAACTGATGGCGACGCAGTTCTTCGACGTGCTGTGGGACGGGACCGCTATCGCATGACGGCGATGAGCGCCATGCGATGTCATTCGGGTGGCGCGACTTCGACCGGGTTCGCGGAGACGGATCGATGTCGCGTGCGACTTCAATTCGGCGAATTCGGTTGTTTCACAACAGCGGACGGCATTCCCCTGTGAATGAAGATCTGAATCTGTCGGTGGTCGGCTCTACCTTGGTTGGTAACAGATTCGGCCAACCGGGTCGGGCTGTAGACGTTGTGGGGGCAGCGTGTCGGGTGCGTCGGCCGATCTACCGGGCGGGTCTTTCGCCGGGGTCGATCCTGCCAACCCCTTCGAAGCCGACATGTACTCGTTGATGGATTCTCTGGCCGAGGTGCAGCGGCGGGAGTCCTACAACGCCTGGTCGCAGTATCAGTTGGTCACTGCCATCGCCGAGCGGTGTATCGCGGTGCGCGGCACGCTTGCCGGCGGGGTCGTGGTCAGCGGCGAAGCCGACTGCGTCATCCGGGTGGCCCGGCAGCTGTCGCTCACCCGTCGGCAGGCCGAGATCCTGATCGACGAGGCCATCGGCCTGCAGGAGTCGCTTCCCGAAGTCCTCGACACCCTTCGTGATGGCATCACGACACGCTGGCAGGTGCAGGTGATCCTGTCGCGCACCGCACTCGTCGCCGCGGACTCGTCGATCACCCCGGTCCTCGACGCCGAGATCGCCGCGACGTTGCGGTCGAAGAAGGGGTCGTGGACGCGGGCGCGACTGCGCGACATGGTCGACCGCCTCGTCTTCCGCCATGACCCCGACCTGGTGCGCGAACGACGCAAAGAAGCCCTCGACAATCGTGGCGTGTGGACCCACGCGCTGGACGACGGCACCGCCGAAATCACCGGCGTGATGGCCGCTGAGAATGTGCGTATCGCGGACAAAGCAGTGCGCGTGCTGGCTGATTCGGTGTGCAAGCACGACGGACGGACGGCAGGACAACGCAACTCCGATGCGATGTTCGCCTTGTTGACCGGCACACCGTTCGAATGCTCCTGCGATCGCGACGACTGCACAGCCGAGGTCCCCGAACCCGGGACTGTCGTCGCGGCGGTGCGCAGCGAGGTGGTCATCTATGCGGTGACCGATCCGGCGACGCTGGACGGCGCGCCTGGTATCGGGTGGGTCGATTGTCATGGTGTCATCTCCGACGAGCAGGTCCGCGACCTCGCCGCCAGGCCCGATGCGGTGATCAAACCGGTCACCCCGGTCCGCACACCGCCCATACGTGTTGCCGCCGAGTCGGACTCGTCGACGGGTGGCGAAAAGGGTGACGCGCAGTCACGTCAGGCCAAGCGTCCGCAACCTGCAACCACTGCGACCGACGAGCCGAACGAATCGAACTCGCCCGATACAGAAACGTCGGGTGCAGTCGTCGTCTACCCGGGTTCCCAACCGTCCGATCCCTACCGGCCGACCACCGCCTGCGCCGACTTCGTGCGCATCCGGGATGGCTACTGCACCGAACCCGGCTGCCAACACTCAGCCTTCGACTGCGACCTCGACCATGTCACCGAATACGACCGACAGAGCCCGACTCGCGGTGGTGCGACGTCGAGTGAGAACCTCAACGCCAAATGCCGGTTCGGGCATCTGCACAAGACCTTCGGCGACTGGATCGACGTCCAGTACCGCGACGAGGCGGGCCGGCTGGTCACCGAGTACATCAGCCCGGAGGGCTACCGCATCCGCGGGGACGCCGAAACCCTCGAAGATCTCTTCCCCAACCTGCGGCGTATCCGGTTCGAACAAGCCGCCCAAGCCCCACCGACACCCCGGATCATCACCAGCGTCGACGCCCCGCCGCCGACCGATCGAACCGCCGCGAAACACGCCCGGCGGCGAGCCGAGCGTGCCCGTAACCAGCGCGAGCGGGAACGTCGTCAGCAGGCGGACGGTCCGGCGCCTTTCTGAGGCGATCCGGAGCGGTTCCGGGCCGCCTGAGTGTGTGCTACGTTACGGTAACTGTCGGTAACAGTTATCGGGGATTTTCCATGCAACCTGCACACGACGCTCCTGCTCACGAGGCTCCTGCCCACGACGTCCTGATCGTCGGCGCGGGATTCGGTGGGATGGGCGCGGCCATCGCATTCAAACGCCTGGGCATCGACAACATCGCGATCCTCGAGCGGGAGGACGATCTCGGCGGGACCTGGCACGTGAACCACTATCCCGGTCTCGCCGTCGACATCGCCTCGGTCACCTACTCGTACTCCTTCGAGCCCAACCCGAACTGGTCTCGACTGTTCGCCCCCGGTCCCGAGCTCAAGCGGTATGCACATCACGTCGCGGACAAGTACGACCTCAAACGGCACATGGAATTCCAGACGACGGTCGACGGCGCCGAGTGGGACGACACCGCGCGTCTCTGGCGAGTGCGCACCGGTGACGGAACCGAGCGCACCGCCCGGTACCTGGTGACCGCGACCGGCTTTCTCTCCCAGCCGCACGTCCCGGACTTCCCGGGGATCAAGAACTTCCAGGGCACGATCCTGCACACCGCGGCGTGGCAGGACGGCTTCGACTTCACCGGTAAGAAGGTGGCGGTCATCGGCACCGGCGCCACCGCCGTCCAGCTGATCCCGGAGATCGCCGAGCGTGCCGATGCGCTCACCGTCTTTCAGCGGACACCGATCTGGGTGGTGCCCAAGATCGACTTCGCGATCCCGTCGCCGGTGCAGCAGCTGTTCCGGCGAATCCCGTTGACCCAGCGCGCAGCACGGCTGGTCAACACCTCGTTGCTGGAGATGCTGATGGTCTTCGGCGTCCTCCACTTCAAGCAGTTCAAGCCGGGCAACAAGCTGGCTGCGGGACTCGGCAAGGCGCACCTGCGATCACAGGTCCCCGACCCGGAGTTGCGACGAAAGCTGACGCCGGACTACGACTTCGGATGCAAGCGTCCCACCTTCTCCAACACCTACTTCCCGAGCTTCGCCAGACCGAATGTGACACTGGAGACCAGCGGGATCGCCCGGCTCGAGGCGGACGGCATCCTCGCCGGCGACGGCACCAAGACCGAGATCGACACCCTGGTCCTGGCCACCGGATTCAACCTGTGGGACGTCAATTTTCCCGCCTTCGAGATCATCGGCCGGGAGGGCCGCGACCTCGGGAAGTTCTGGCGGGAGGGCCGATTCCAGGCCTACGAGGGCGTCGCGGTGCCGAAGTTCCCCAACTTCATCTCGCTCAACAGTCCGTACTCCTACAGCGGCCTGTCCTACTTCACCACCATCGAGGGGCAGATGAAACACATCACCCGCCTCTTCGGTGAACTCCGACGCCGCGGCCGGGACACCTTCGAGGTCACCGAGGCGGCCAACGCCGACTTCCTCGACGAGGCGACCCGCCGCCTGCAGTCGTCGGTGTTCTACAACGGCGACTGCACGACGTCGCGGAGCTACTACTTCAATCAGCACGGTGAGGCGACGCTCCTGCGTCCTGCCTCCACGCTGCGCACCCTGCGCGAGATGGACTCATTCCCCTTGAGTGACTACGCATTCCGCTGACCGGAGCCCAGGTCAGTGGTCGGGGAGTCCGAGATAGCCGCCGAGCAACCGGCGGATCATCGCGGTGATCTCGGACCCGTCTGCGTTCGCAGGTGGCGACGTCGCCGTCTCGGAATGCTCGGCACCCAGTGACCTGCACGCCTGGACGATCACCGCGTCGATCAGCTGGGCCACCTCGAGCGGACGTTGCTCGCCGTGCGCGACGAGGGCTTCGACGAGCGGCTCCTGCAGTTCCCGATGGAACCGCTGCATCGGCTCCTGTAGGACACTCGGATCGACCACCCGGGCAAGCGCATTCGCCACAGCCTGTTCCGAACCGACGAACAATTCGACGTTGGCACAGATGTAACCCCAGATCTGCTGTCCGGGTTCGGTCTGCGCACCGACACGATCGCGGACGAACCGGCCCCAACTGGGGAACAGATCAGCCACGACCGCGGCCAGGAGTTCCTCGCTCGACGAGTAGTACTGGTAGACGCTCGAGCGGGCGAGGCCGACGCGCTTGCCGACCGCGGCCAGGGTCGGCGCCTCGCCGGTCTCGGCCAGGATGGCCTTCGCGCCGGCGAGGATCGCCTGGATCTGCTGTCGTCGATGCTCGGCGACAGTGGGCGCTTGAATGCGTGGCAAACGCCCACCTCCTCAGCTCATCTGGATGCCGGCGATCCCGGCGTGAGCTTTCCGTCGACCATTTCGTACACCTTGTCACAATGCGCGACGACCTCGTGGTCGTGGGTGACCATGACCGTCGCGACGCCGTGCTCATGGGCTTCATGGGCCAGGAGCTCGACGATCTCGTGGCTCCGCCGGCGGTCGAGCGCGGCCGTGGGCTCGTCTACGAGGAGTACATCCGGCCGGGTCATCAGTGCCCGGGCGATGCCCACACGCTGCCGCTCACCTCCGGAGAGCTGGTGGGGACGACGCTTGGCCTTGTGCGACATGCCGACGTCGGCGAGGAGCTCGTCGGGAGAGCGGGGGTCGGTGACGCGGCCGAAGGTCAGTGGCAACCGTAACTGATCCTCGACGGTCAGTGCGTCGAGAAGGTTGCCGCTCTGGAAGACGAATCCGATGTGTTCGCGCCGGATGCGGGTCAGCTCTCGTTTCGACGCGGTGCTCAGGTCGGTGTCGTCGACGGTGACCGTCCCCGAGGTCGGAGTGATCAGACCGCCCGCGACGGCCAGCAGGCTGGACTTACCCGAACCGGACGGCCCCATGACGGCGACGAACTCACCGGGCGCGACGTCGATGCTCACGGTGTCGAGTGCGGTGACGACGTCCTCGCCGTCCCCGTGCACGAGGCTGACCTCGGAGAGGGTGAGTGCGCTCATCGGTTGCCTCCCAGGGCGGTCAGGGGATCGACACGGGTGATGCGGAGGACGGCCACGGCGGCGCCGATCATGCCGAAGAGCACGAGCAGGGCGCCGGCCCCTGCGACCGAACCGGTCTCGAGGGCGAAGGGCATCGGGGTGGAGCCGATGGCGGCCCCGAGGCCGACGCCGATGCCTATACCCACCCCGGCCGAGACGAGCAGCAGGATGAACGACTGCATCAGCGAGTCGCGCAGCAGGTATCCGGTGGAGGCGCCCATCGCCCGCATCACCGCGATCTGCTGCCTGCGCTGGATCGTCCAGACGGTGAAGAACGCCCCGACGACGAGTGCCGAGATCGCGTACAGAAATGCCTCGATCAGTGTCAGGGTCGACGTCTCGGCGGTGTATCCCGGTGAGGCGCCGAAGGATTCGTCGAGGGTGAGCGAGGTGGTGTTCGCGGCTGCGTCACCGGCCGCCAGGTCGACGCCGTTGCCCGCCTGCACTGCGACAGCGGTGATGTCCTCGTAGACGCGGGGCGGCACCGGCTCGCCGGGACGCGACCCGGCGCCGATCTCCTGCCAGGTGCCGAGCGGCACGTAGGCGACGTCGACGTGTCCGAAAGTGCTCTGACCGTCGAGGATTCCCACGACGCGAAGCTGCGTACCCAGCGGCTCGACGGTGACCGTGTCGCCGATCGCGAGGCCGTCCTCGGCGGCGGTCTCGCTGATGACGAGCTCTCCCGGTGCACCGGAGAGCGAGTCGCCGTCCGCGGCGGCGGGGTTGACGAAGGTGTTCGGTTCGACGCCGAAAAGGGCGAGGTCGATGTCGACGCCGGTGTTGGTCCGGCCGTTGATCAACGTGTTGCCGAACGGGGCGGCGTCCTCGACCTCCGGCTGCTGCGCCCACTTCTCGACGGCCGAAGTCGGCACCAGAGAGCGCGAGAAAGCGGAATCCGTGGCGACGTCCTTCTGGAACGCGAAGGAGGTCACCGGCAACTTCTTCAGGCCGGAGACGCCGTCGTTCACCAGACCGACCGACAGCCCGCTGAGCAGCACCATCAGGATGGCGATGAGCGCGACCACCGAGCCCATCAGGGCGAATCGTCCGCGTGCGAATGAGAGTTCACGTAGTGCGAGGAACATGTCACTGCTCTCGCAGGTTTGCCGACACCATGTCGACAACGATACCGACACCCTGTCGGCATGATGACGTCCCCAGGAGTGATACCGGTCATGTTCAAGACCGCGCGGCGTCGTGTGTCCGGCACTAACCTGAGGGGCATGCGTGCTTGGGCGGTGACCGAGCCGGGGCCGATCGACACACGTCCGCTGCGGCTCGTCGACAAACCGGATCCGCGGCCCGGGCCCGGTGAACTGCTGGTCCGGGTGCGCGCGTGCGGCGTTTGTCGCACCGACCTGCATGTCGCCGAGGGTGATCTGCCGGTCCGCCGCACAGGCGTGACACCTGGTCACGAGGTGGTCGGGGAGGTCGTCGAACTCGGTCACGACGCCGACGGTTTCGCGCTCGGCGACCGGGTCGGCGTGGCCTGGCTGCACAGCACCGACGGCACCTGTGATCGTTGCGTCCGAGGTGCCGAGAACCTCTGTGCGGCATCGGTGTACACCGGATGGGCGGTCGACGGCGGTTACGCCGAGTTCGTCACCGTCCCCGCCGCGTTCGCGTATCCGCTGCCGTCCGGGATCGACGACGTGGCGATCGCCCCGCTGCTGTGTGCGGGCATCATCGGCTATCGCGCACTGCGCCGGACCGGCCTCCTCGACGATCTCGAGACTGATGGCCGACGTCCGAAGAGGTTGGGGCTCTACGGTTTCGGCGGCAGTGCCCACCTGTGTGCGCAGCTGGCGATCGCGCTCGGGATCGAGGTGCACGTCCTGACGCGCGGGGAACAGTCCCGGCGATTGGCCGCCGACCTCGGCGCGGCGTCGGTGGGAGACGCCACCGACGCCCCGCCGGTGCCGCTCGACGCGGCCATCACCTTCGCCCCGGTCGGCGAGCTGGTCCCGGTCGCGATGCGCGCACTCGACCGTGGCGGCGTCCTGTCGATCGCCGGCATCCATCTCAGTGACATCCCTCCGCTCAACTATGAGCGGGAGCTGTTCTACGAGAAGGAGATCCGCTCCGTCACCGCCAACACTCGCGCCGACGGCGTCGAGTTCCTGACGCTGGCCGCCCAGCACGGCGTCCGGGCGACGACCCACCGGTACCCGATGTCGCAGGCCGATCGCGCACTCGCCGACCTCGCGGCGGGACGCTTCGACGGGGCCGCAGTGCTGGTCGCGGATGCGTGAGTCGGCATCACAGGGGGTTGAGCAACTCCGGTCCGTTGTTGGCGACGCGGTTGACCAGCGGGGCGACCTCGCGGATGTCGATCGCCTCCGCGAGACGCTCCGCGGGCGCGGCGAACAGCTCGTCCGGTGCCCGGTGGTCGGGATCGAGCCAGGCATCCCAGTTGTCGAACGGCATGATCAGCGGCATCCGGTCATGCACGTCGCGCAGTTTGCCCACGGCATCGGTGGTGAGGATCGAGCAGCTCAGCAGGGGCGGCGCGTCGTCGGAGTTCTTGTCGTGCCAGACCGACCACAACCCGGCCATGAACAACCGCGTGCCGTCCTGCGGGGACATGTAGAACGGGACCTTGGTGGGCTTGCCCTTGCTGTCGAGCGGACCCTTCTTCCACTCGTACCAGCCGTCCATCGGCACGAGGCATCGCTTGGACTTCACCGAGGCACGGAACGAACTCTTCTCCGCGGCGCTCTCGGCCCGGGCGTTGAAGAGCAGCGGACCCTTGCCGACCTCCTTGCTCCACGGCGGCACGAGCCCCCACCGCATGGCGCGGATGCGCAGCAGCGGGTCGTCGTGCGGGTCCTCCGGTGAATGCCGCTTGACCACGGTCATCACCGTGGTCGTGGGCGCGACGTTGTAGTTCGGGCCGGGGGAGCGCGGACCAGGGGAGTCCAGGTCGGCGGCATCCGCCGCCGGGGGGTCGGGTACCTCGTTGACCGCGTCGATCTCCGCCGCCAGCTTCGCCGGATCGGTGGTCACCGCATAGCGTCCGCACATGGTCACCATGCTGCCCTACGCCTGCGACACAAGGGACCTCACACGGCGATGTCGGCGACCACCGCCTTGGTGACCGCCACGAGGTCGGCCGGTGCGAGGGCGATCTCGAGTCCGCGTCTGCCTGCGCTGCAGAGAATCCGGTCGAACTCGAGCGCCGAGGAGTCGACGACCGTCGGCAGGGCGGTGCGCTGGCCGACGGGCGAGACGCCGCCGAGGACGTAACCGGTGCTGCGGGTGACGGCCTTGGCCTCGGCCATCTGCGCCTTCGACGCACCGAGTGCGGCGGCGGCCGCCTTCACCGACAGTTTGCGGGGGACCGGGACCACGGCGACGGCGAGCCCGGGGCGATCGCCGCCGGACAATTCGACGACGAGCGTCTTGAAGATCTGTTCGCCGACCACCCCGAGCGAGTCGGCGAGGGCCTCGACGGCCTCGGCCCCGTAGGCCTCCGACCGCGGGTCGTGGTCGTAGCGGTGCACGGTGTGCACGACCTTCGCGCGTTCGAGTGCAGCGATCGCCGGTGTTGCCGCCATGGTCGGGAGCCTCCTGGGGGACGGAGTCGGGACGTGGAAAGCGTAAGCGAGCCGCCCCCGGTCCACCGTTGTCGGCGGAGCTGCCCTGCTCGGGGTCGAATTCTGCCGATGTGACGGATCACGTCGGGAACAAACCTCCCGTCCCGGCCTGTTGTGACTGGTTGCGACGTGATGATCGGGAGCGCATGCGAGGAGGTCGAACCGATATGAGCTCAACGGCGGTACTCGAACCACCGGAACTCGTGGAGGCGAGGCCTCTCCTGCCTGGGCCGAGGTCGGTAAGCTTGACCGGCAACGTCCCAGTGACGCCTCTCATCGAAGGGATCGTAGTGGCCGAAGCCGAGTCAGCCGACACCGAGAAGGGGTCTGCCGAGAAGGGTGCGCCGCGGCGCACCGATCCGAGCGAGTCGCCCGCGGAGCTCACCGAACGGTTCGAGCGCGACGCCCTGCCGCTGCTCGACCAGATGTACGGTGCCGCCCTGCGGATGACCCGCAATCCCGCCGATGCCGAGGACCTCGTCCAGGAGACCTACATCAAGGCGTTCACCGCCTTCGCGTCGTTCCGGGAGGGCACCAACCTCAAGGCGTGGCTCTACCGGATCCTGACCAACACCTACATCAACGGCTACCGCAAGAAACAGCGCCAACCCGCGCAGTACCCGACCGACGAGATCACCGACTGGCAGCTCGCGTCGACTGCCGAGCACACCTCACAGGGGTTGCGCTCGGCGGAGATCGAGGCCCTCGACGCCCTTCCGGACGACGACATCAAGGCCGCGCTGCAGGAGCTCCCGGAGGATTTCCGGATGGCCGTGTACTACGCCGACGTGGAAGGCCTGCCGTACAAGGAGATCGCCGAGATCATGGACACCCCCATCGGCACCGTCATGTCCCGACTCCACCGGGGACGCCGTCAGCTGCGTGAACTGCTGGCCGACGTCGCGCGGGAGCGTGGTTTCAACCGATCCGCCAGCGCGAAGGGTGCGGAGGTGGCGCGATGAGCGACATCGATCCGGAACTCACCCAGCTCGACTGCTCCGCGGTGATCGCCGACGTCTGGCTGCTGCTGGACAACGAATGCGACGAGAACGCCCGCAGGCGGCTCCAGGGGCACCTCGACACCTGCCCGTCCTGCCTCGCCCATTACGGCATCGAGCTGCAGCTGAAGGCGCTCGTCAACCGCAAATGCGGCGGCGACCAGGCACCTCAGGGTCTGCGCGATCGTCTGCGAGTGGAGATCCGTAAGACGGTCATCATCCAGGAGATCGCCGAAACCGACCGCTGAACCCGATCCGGCCTCCGACCGTGCGGAGGCCGGACACGAAAAAGCCCGGGCGGCCATGGTGGCCGTACCCGGGCGTTTTTCTTGGTGCTCGTTCGCCGAACCCCGCCGAGAGGCGAAGATCAGGCGTTGGGACGCTTGCCGTGGTTGGCAGCGTTCTTCTTACGAGCGCGCTTCTTGCGTCCGCGCTTTCCCATGACGCATCTCCTTTTGCCGGCGGATGGGGACATCACAGTGTCTCAGGCATTCTCCCACGTGCCAAAACCCGGTCGGTCATCGCCCGGCGCCGACGCGGCCCCGACCGATCGTCGGCCGCCATCACGTGGGCTAACTTATGTGCATGGCAGAAGACGTGGTGGCAGAGATCGTCGCGAGTGTCCTCGAGGTCCTGGTCGCCCCCGGACAGCAGATCGAGGTCGGTGACAGCCTGGTGCTGCTGGAGTCGATGAAGATGGAGATCCCTGTTCTCGCAGAAGAACCGGGCACCATCGCCGACATCAAAGTGCAGGTGGGCGATGTCATCCAGGCCGGCGACGTCATCGCGACCTTCGAGTAGCCCGCCCGCCCGCCCGCCGGTCCGCGAACCCGGAGCATCCCCATGTCGACCCTTGCCGACCTGCTCGCCGAGCACACCACCCTCTCCGACGCGGCTGCCGCGCACCTGCAGCGTCTGGTCGCCGAGTGGCAGCTGCTGGCCGACCTCTCCTTCGCGGACTTCCTCCTGTCGGTCCGCACGGATGAGGGCGCCGTGGTCACCGTCGCACAGTGCCGGCCCAACACTGCGTCGACCGTGTTCCCCACCGACGAGGTGGGCCGCGTCATCGACACCGCGGTGCATCCGCAGGTGCTCCGCGCCTTCGACTCCGACAAGGTGCTCCGCGACGAGGACCCCACCTGGTTCGGGGCGACCGCCATGCGTCAGGAGGCGGTTCCGGTCGGTTTCGACGGGGCGGTGATCGGCGTGCTGACGCGGGCCGTCGACCTCACCCACCCGCGGTTGCCGTCGCCCCTGGAGCTCGCCTATCAGGACTCCGCGGACGATCTGTGCCAGATGGTCGCCGATGGCACGTTCCCGCACGAGGAGGGGAATCCGCGGGGTCTGTCGACGCCTCGCGCCGGGGACGGGTTCATCCGGCTCGACCGGACCGGCACGGTCACCTACACGAGCCCCAACGCGCTCTCGGCGTTCCACCGCATGGGCTGGACGGCGGAGCTCAACCACACCAGGCTGTCCGACGTCGTCAAACAACTCGTCACCGAGCCGTTCGAGGCCGACGATGTCGCGATGATGCTCGACATCGCCGCCGGGGTCGCCCAGGTACCGACCGGGCCGTACCGCGACATCGGCATGCGCGTGGAGGCCGACGCCCGACGCGCGACGGTCCTCATCCGGGCGGTGCCGCTCCGCCCGAAGGGCCAGGAATCCGGGACCGTGGTCCTGATCCGCGACGTCACCGAGGTCAAACGGCGCGACCGCGCGCTGATCAGCAAGGACGCGACCATCCGGGAGATCCACCACCGGGTCAAGAACAACCTGCAGTCGGTCTCGGCGCTCCTGCGTCTGCAGGCCCGGCGCACCTCCAACACCGACGCGCAGGAGGCCCTCAACGAGGCCGTGCGCCGCGTCGCCTCCATCGCCCTCGTGCACGAGCTGTTGTCCGGCAGCGTCGACGAGGAGGTCGATCTCGACGAGGTCGTCGATCGCCTGGTTCCGATCCTGGTCGATGTCGCGTCGAACGAGTCGCGGGTGACGGTGCGTCATCGCGACCGTCTCGGGGTGCTCACCGCGGAGCTCGCGATGCCGCTGGTGATGGTGCTCACCGAGCTCATCCAGAACGCGATCGAGCACGGCTTCGACGGCTCACCCCGGTCGGACGCCGAGATCGCCGTCATCGCCGAACGTGACGTGCGTAACCTCCGGATCGCCGTGCGCGACAACGGCTCCGGCCTACCCGAGCATTTCGACCTGTCCACCTCGGATCACCTCGGACTGCAGATCGTCAAGACACTCGTCTCGATCGAACTCGGCGGCGAATTGGACGTCCGTGCCAATCCCGAGGGCGCGGGAACCGAAGTCGGAGTGAACGTTCCCCTGCGGTCATGAGGGGCGGTCGGCAAAACCGTTGCCGGGCACGAAAAAACCCGGCCGTGGCCGGGTTTCTTCGAATCCGGGCGAACGCCGACTCGGATGAGCTCTAGACGCTGCTCCGGGTGCGGGTGCGTGCGGTACGACGCTTCAGTGCGCGACGCTCGTCCTCGCTCATGCCGCCCCAGACGCCTGCATCCTGGCCCGACTCGAGGGCCCACGAGAGGCAATCGGCGGTGACGGGGCACCGTGCACAGACGAGCTTCGCGTCGGCGACCTGTGCGATGGCCGGACCGCTGGTTCCCACGGGGAAGAACAGCTCCGGATCCTCGTCGCGACAGATGGCCTTGTGACGCCAGTCCATTCCACTACTCCTTCAGGCGCGTTTCCGCGCACCACTCGATTGGCTGATTGCTGATTTGTTGGCTGGTAACTCTCAGTTCACGCGGGCGCACCGTATGTTTCCGCGTTGTTGCTTGTGAATACTTTCACGAATCCGGCCGAAGTCAATGGTTCTCGGTTAACACGTGGGCAACATCACGTCTCGCGCCTACCACTCCGGCCGAAGCGGGACCCACGGGGGGTACGGACAGCAGGTTGACCGCCCGTGTAGTAGCCTACGCGCACCCCGCGACAACTGTCGATGAGTTTCCGCAGGTCGCGACCCTGGCATGGCACAAAATAGCCCGTTACGTGGACAGACCCATCGAGTACTCTTGCTCACATGCGTCGACGATGTTGATCCACACCACGCCGATCCGGCCATGACGGTCCGAGTCCACAACGGCGACTAACGGCCGCGGCCGTGAGCGCCGCCCTCTTCGAGGACCTGATACCGCTCTACCCGGTCTACGCGATTCTGTTCGCCGATGCCACCGTTCCCGGGGCCGGGCTGTCGGCCGTCGAGATCAGCGCCCTGTTCGCGCTCTGGTCGGTCTCGACGGTGGTCGTCGAAGTTCCCACCGGAATCCTGGCCGACCGGTTCTCACGACGCCGCCTGCTCGTCGCGGGGCCGCTGGTCACCGGTGCCGGCTTCGCGCTCTGGACCTTCGCTCCCTCGTTCCTCTCCTTCGGGGCCGGCTTCGTCCTGTGGGCGATCGGCGGCTCGCTGCGCTCCGGCACGAGCCAGGCGCTCGTCTACGACGAACTCGCGCATCTCGGCAGGTCACCGGACTATGCGCGTCTGGCCGGTGCGATGCGCGCGGCCGCCGCGGTCGGGCTGATCGGCGGCACGGCGCTGGCGGTGCCCCTGCTCGCGTGGGGCGGATACGCGGCGGTCGGTATCGCAAGCGTCGCGGCATGCGTGCTCTGCGCGGTCGCATCCGCGTTGTTGCCCGAGACCCGGCGCACCGGGCCACGACGCACAGGACAGGATGTGGCACCGGGCGCCGCCGTCACTGCCGTCGACGATGCGCCGACGGGGTGGCTCGCGATTCTCCGCAATGGGCTGCGCGACGTGCGCGAACAGCCGGTCGCCCGCCGGATGCTGATGCTTGTCGTCGCTCTGACCTGGGTCGCGGCGCTCGACGAGTATCTGCCGCTGCTGGTCGAGTCCTTCCTGGCCGATTCGGTCTCGGATACCCCGACCCCACAGTCGGTCGCACTGCTCATGATCGTGGTCGCCGCCGGCGACATCTGCGGTTCCCTCGCGGCGCGACGCGTCTGCGACTCCGCCGCGGTCGGCCCCGCGGTGGGAGCCGGTGCGGTCACGCTGATCCTCGCCGCGCTGTGGGGCCACCCGGCCGGTGTCCTCGGCGTGGCCGTCGCTTTCGGGATCTTCGGCTGGGCGCTGGTCGTCGCCGACGCCGCGCTGCAGGACCGGTTGGCTTCGGCGCCGCGGGCGACGGTCACGTCGATCGCGGGCGTGGGGGAGGAGGTGGTCGCGCTCCTGGCGTTCGCCGGATGGGCCGCGGGCTCGGCACATCTGGGCCCGGCGGCGCTGTTCGCGATCGCCGCGCTGCCCTACGCGGTGGCGGGCGGCGCGATGACGCCGAGGGCGTCGCGACGATGGCGAAAGCGTATGTCGCGGAACGCGCCGATGTAGTCGCCGTCCATCTGCACGTCGATCGGGGCCTCGGCGATGAAGCGGACCTCGTCGACATCGTCATCCCGGAATAGATGGTGCGCCTTGGGATCTGCTTGTGTCAGCAATCGAGTGGCCAGGGGAAGGTTGCGCAACACGCCGGTCGAGGTCGCCACGAACACGCCCAGACCGGTGTCGAAACCGGTGGTCGGATTGGTGCGGATCTCGCGCGGTCCGAGATAGGTCCAGGGGCTGGTGTTGGAGACGAAACCGAAACGGGCGCCGACGATCCGGTCGCGGCCGGGGATCTCGACGTCGAAGGTCGCCGAACTGCCCGCCTGCTTGAGGAAACTGGTGACGGTGGTCCACAGGTACCGGGCGGGAGTGGCGGCCTTGCCCGCATGGCGCTTGTCCTCCATCGCATGCACCACGACTGCGTCCATACCCATTCCGGTGTTGAACAGGAACCACCGGTCGTCGGTGTGACCGAGGCCGATCCGACGGCTCGCCCCCGCGTCGAGGAGTTCGATGATCTGCCGGGTCGCGAGCAACGGGTCGGGGTCGATGCCGAGGGTGCGCGCGAAGACATTGGCGCTGCCGCCCGGGATGACGGCGAGGGCGGGCCGGTGACGCGAGGGGTCACTCGTCCCCGGCGGGTCGAGGAGACCGTTGGTGGCCTCGTTCACCGAGCCGTCGCCGCCGTGGACGATGACCGTGTCGAAATCCTCGGCCGCCGCGCGGGCAGCGAGTTCGAAGGCATGCCCGCGGTGGGTGGTGAGCTCGACGTCGAGGTCGAAGTGTGCGCTCAGCGTGTGCACGAGAGCATCGCGACCGGCCGGACTGGTCGCGGTGGCGAAGGGGTTGACGATGAGCATGACGCGCACGACACCCGAGGATATGGGGTGGGTGGCATGGGCGCGCATCCGCCCTGCGTCCGCCGGCCCGGCAGATGTGCCCGCGTGGGGTGCACAGCCTCTCCCGACCCGCGCCGAATACCCTGGACGGGTGAGCACGGAGAAGGACCGCCCGGAGCACGACCGGCTTGAGATCGACGCCGATCCGTCGGTGACGCCCACCCAGATCAAGGTGGCCGGGGCGGTGACCACCGTCGAGGGACTGATCGGCGTGGTGGTGGCGGTGATCCTGGTGATCCGCGCGCTCGCCGGGCACGAGGAGACGACCATCAGCGGCTACGGCACCGCGGCCTGGTTCGGCATCATCGGCGGCGGCGTCCTCGCCGGGGGGATCGCGCTGTGGACGGGGCGGCGCTGGGGACGCTCGATCGCGATGATCGCCCAGATCCTGCTGCTCCCGGTGGCGTACTACCTGTTCACCAGCGGCCTGCCGGTTTTCAGCGTGCCGCTGGCCCTGGCGGCCCTCGCGGTGCTGGTGATGCTGTTCAGTCCGGCTTCGGTCCGGTGGCTGGCCGGCGACCTCGAACCCGGCCCCTGACCTGATCGCGGCGGAAATCGGGCATTCCGATCAGTTGACCCAGTTGTTACCGCGACGCCGACTCTAATATGTCGACTCGGTGCCGACCGGCCGTACAGTAGGGCCCATGACGCGCATCCTCGCGATTGCCAATCAGAAGGGTGGGGTCGCCAAGACCACCACGGTCGAGTCCCTCGGAGCCGCTCTCGCGGACCTCGACGTGTCGGTGCTCGTCGTCGATCTCGATCCGCAGGGCTGTCTCACGTTCTCCCTCGGGCACGATCCCGACCAGCTGGAGTCCTCGGTGCACGACGTGCTCCTCGGCGACGAGGAGATCGCCGACGTGCTCCTCGACACCGAGGACAAGGTGACCCTGCTGCCCGCCACCATCGACCTGGCCGGGGCCGAGGCACTGCTGCTGATGCGGCCCGGGCGGGAGTACGCACTGAAGCGGGCACTGGCCGAGGTCGGGCAGGACTTCGATGTCATCATCGTCGACTGCCCGCCGTCGCTGGGCGTGCTCACGCTCAACGGGCTCACCGCGGCCGACGAGGTGATCGTCCCGCTCCAGTGCGAGACGCTCGCGCATCGTGGTGTCGGGCAGTTGCTGCGCACCGTCCGCGAGGTCCAGCAGATCACCAACCCCAACCTCACGATGCTGGGTGCGGTGGCCACGCTGTTCGACGCTCGGACCACGCACAGCCGCGACGTCCTCTCCGACGTCGCCGATCGCTACGAGCTCCCGGTGCTGAACCCGCCGATCCCGCGAACCGTCCGGTTCGCGGAGGCCTCGGCCTCCGGGAGTTCGGTCATGCGCGGACGAAAGAACAAGGGCGCCACCGCATATCGCGAACTCGCGGAGAACCTGTGGAAGTACTGGGACGCGGGGGAGGGTGTACGCACCCTCGACTTCTGAGGCGTCGTGACGGGTGAGGTCAGGCCGGACCGAAGGCCTCGACCGTCGTGCCGCGCTGTTCGACGACCACGTCGCCGAGGACCCGCAGGCTCACCACTCCGTCCGGCGGGGCGTTGCGGGCGAGCGGGATCGAACGGATCTCGCGGCCGCCGGCAACATCACGCACGCTGATCCCGGCCGTACTCGGCAGCAGGAGCTGCCCGGCCATCACCTGGCCGGGTCCGAGCGTGCCGGGGACCTGGTAGATCGGTTTGAGGCTCTGTCCATCCAGCACGACCGTCGACTTGCCGGTCCAATAGGTGACGATGCCGTTCCCGTCGAGCGGGACGCTTCCCGACGGTGGTGTCGCATCCCCGGACACGGTGTTCGAGCCGGTCGCCACGCCCTCGGAGTCGAAGCGTCGGATGGACGGTCCGCTGTCGCCGCCGAGCGCCGGCGGTTCGGCGGGACTCGCGCCGCCGTCGTAGACGGCGATACCCGACGACGACATCGCGATGACCACCGGCGGTGGCCCGCTGACGTCACCGGTGATCAGTGTCGACCCGTACTGCTCGACGCGTTCGTCGTCGTCGAGGAGGACGCCGAGCACGGTCAGCCGATACCCCGGGTCGTCGGCGCAGCGTTCGGTGACGGACATGCGGTCGCCGGAGATGGCCGAGGAATAGATGACGCAGTCCTTGCGCTTGGCCTCGTCCTCCGGGCGGACGCGCGCCTCCACCCGGCCGTACTCGATTCCGCGCACCAGGTTCGAGCCCCACGTCTCGAGCCGGCGGGGGCCCTGGGCGATCACGTACCCGTAGTCGCTGACCAGCCGTAGCTGGTCGTCGGCGTCACTGGTCCGGGCGCCCTTGCGGGCCCCGGTCTTCGCGTCGAGCGCGGTGACCTCCGAGCAGCCGCGGGAGTTGCGGTAGACCGCGAGCGCGAGGTCGGTGCTGGCGGTCCACGCGGTGCCGACGACGCAGAGGTCGAGATCTCGGCGGTAGGACCACAGCTCCGCCCCCGAGGCCGGGTCGTGCCCGGTGACGGTGCCGCCGTTGCCGGTCACGACCACCGAAGCGGCGATGGCCGGCGTGACGGTGGCGTCGGAGGCGGCGTGCCAGCGTGGCGCGAAGGAGCCCGGAACCGCCGCGGGTTGTTCGACCTCGGGTGGGGTGGACTGCGCCTGGACGCTGGTGGTCCCACGTACCGGACTCACCAGCCAGGCGATCAGCCCGGACACGGCGACGAGCACGACGATGATCGCGGTGACCGCGAGGTCGATCGGCCGGCGCCGCTCCGGTTTGACGCGTGCCACGCGTGGACTCGTGGTGGTTACTCGGCAGCTGCCGGTGCGGACTGGGCGGACACCGGGGTCGCGTCGCCTGCACCCTCACCGGCCGGCTTGCCCTTGGCTCCACCGCGACGGCGGCGACGACGGCGCGGCTTCGAGGCGCCCTCGCCGGTGCCCTCGTCGGAGGCCTCGGAATCGTTGCCCTTGGCTTCCTCGGCGGTCTCGGTGCTCGTGCTGGCGGTTTCCGCGGTGTCGCCCTCGGAGGTCTGGCCGCCGCGGGTACGACGACGGGTGCGGGTCGAACGCTTACGCGGTTCCCGGTCCTCGCGCGTCTCGCGGGTCTCGTTCGGGTCGCGCTCGGGCTTGGCGGCCACGATGCGGCCGGTGGCCGTCTCCGGGATGGACAGGTCCTCGCGCAGGTGCTCGGAGGTCGAGTAGGTCTCCGCGGGGTCGGGGATGCCGAGACCGAGGGCCTTGTCGATGAGTTCCCAGCGGTGCAGCTCGTCCCAGTCCACCAGGGTCACCGCGATGCCGGTGCGGCCGGCGCGCCCGGTACGGCCGATCCGGTGCACGTAGGTCTTGTCGTCCTCGGGGCACTGGTAGTTGATGACGTGGGTGACGTCGTCGATGTCGATGCCGCGGGCGGCGACATCGGTGGCGACCAGGACGTCGATGGCGCCGTCGCGGAACCGCTTGAGGGCCTTCTCGCGGGCGATCTGACCGAGGTCGCCGTGCACGGCACCCACCTTGAACCCGCGCTCGGCGAGGTCGTCGGCGACCTTCTGGGCCGTGCGCTTGGTGCGGGTGAAGACCATCGTCGCGCCGCGGCCGTCGGCCTGCAGGATGCGGGCGACGAGCTCGGCCTTGTCGAGTGCGTGCGCGCGGTAGGCGTACTGCTTCGTGCGGTCGTGGACCGCCGAGTCGTTGGCGTTCTCGGCGCGGATGTGGGTAGGCCGGTGCAGGAAGGTCCGGGCCAGGGTGACGATCGGTCCGGGCATGGTCGCCGAGAACAGCATGGTCTGGCGCGGGGTCGGCAGCGCGGACATGATCCGCTCGATGTCCGGGAGGAAGCCGAGGTCGAGCATCTCGTCGGCCTCGTCGAGGACGAGGATCGAGACCTTGCCGAGCACGAGGTGGCCCTGCTGGGCGAGGTCGAGGAGGCGACCCGGGGTACCGACCACGACGTCGACGCCGGACTGCAGCTCGGCGATCTGCGCCTCGTAGGGGCGACCGCCGTAGATCGAGGTGACCTTCAGCGGCCGACGGGTGCCGTCGGCGAGAGTGACCTCGAGCGACGGCGCCGCCACCTGGAGGTCGCCGGTCACCTGAACGCACAGCTCACGTGTCGGCACGATGATCAGCGCGCGCGGGGTGTTGTCGAGGGGCCGCACGCCGGAGGCCTCGGCGTGGGCCAGGCGGTGCAGCAGCGGGATGCCGAAACCGAAGGTCTTGCCCATGCCGGTGCGGGCCTGACCGATCAGATCGTGACCCTCGAGGGCGAGCGGGAGCGTCAGTTCCTGGATCGCGAAGGTGTGGGTCTTGCCGTCGTCGGCGAGAGCCGAGACGATACGCTCATCCACGCCGAGTTCGGCGAAGGTGGGGGCGGTGTGGGTGTCGTCGACGATGGTCGTCTGCACGGCCGAATCGCTCATATGCGGTGGTTGCCTTTCTGGGCAGTCTCTTGCGCGCGTGTGATTCCTGCGCGCACGAGGAAAGCTCGAAAGTGCGCGCGCAAATGTCGTAGTGGCACCGGGGATCCGACCGGGGCGTCGTGACACGAACTCTTGGCTCCCGCGAGAATCTCGCGAGCGGTTGTCGTCACATCCCATCGGCCGCATCCACACGCTCGCGCCGGAGAGCACGCGATGATCACGCAGCTCAGCGGGCAAGCGACGGGGGGTCCCGTCGGAGTGCACCGCAGTCGAGTGTACTTGGTGCTTCCGGAGCGGCCGCTACCATCACCTCATGGCGCATGCATCCGACCCCCTTGAGCCCATCCCGTCGTCCACGCCGGTTGCTGCGATCGAGAATCAGGACCGCGTGGTCGGGAAGCTGTTCGCGGTGCTGCTCGCCGGCGAATTCGCCGCCTTCCACCGGCTCATCGAAGAGTCGGCGATGGCTCCCGATGTGCCGGGCAAGATCGCGATCGCGCGGCTGGCCGCCTCCGAGGTCGGTCACTTCGACCGGCTCGCCGAGCGCGTCGAGACGATGACCGGTCTCACCGCCGCCGAGGCCGTGGAACGCTATCGGTCGATCTTCGACCAGTACCACCGGGCCACCACCCCGAAGACCTGGTACGAGGCTCTGGTCAAGGCCTATGTCGGCGACGGGCTCGCCGCCGACTTCTACGTCGAACTGTCCGACATGCTCCCGCCCGACTCCCGCTCGGTGATGGCCGAGGTGATGGCCGAGACCGCGAACTCGGCCTTCGCCCGCGATCAGGTCCGGGCCGCGGTCGAGGCGGATCCGTCGATCAAATCGGCGCTGGTCCTCTGGGGTCGCCGCCTGCTCGGCGAGGCCATCACCCATGCGCAATGGGTGCTCGCCGCCGAGGAGGAGGTCACCGATCTGCTGTTCTCCGGGGCCTCGTCGCTGTCGGGGGTCGCTCGGTTCTTAGACGCGGTCGCGGCCAAACACGCCACGCGCATGGCCGATCTCGCACTCGACTGACCGGGCTCGCGCACCCCGCTGCTTTTCGCTGTCAGCGGAGCGGCTGTCCCGTCTGACAGCTGCTGGACTAGCCTTGTGCGGCAAGCGTTGTTGACACCGGAGGAGGGCGGCACATGGCCGTGGAAGTGAAGATCGGCATCACCGACAGCCCGCGTGAGCTGACCATCGCGACGTCGCTGACCAGCGACAAGGCCTACGCCGAGGTCGAGGCGGCACTCGGCGGCAAGCAGCAGCTGCTGGCCCTGGTGGACGAGAAGGGCGCCCGTTACCTGATCCCGGTCACCAAGATCGCCTACGTCGAGGTCGGTGCGTCGGAGAACCGTCGCGTCGGATTCGGTTCCTGACCGGACACAAGCCAACGAACAAGGGTCCTGTGCGCCCTCCGCGAATGATCGCGAGGTGCGCGCAGGACCCTTGTTCGTACGTCCGTGGTTCTCAGGCGGGACCGGGGTCGGAGTCCTCCGCCGGGGTCTCGGCGTCGTTCTGGGTCTCGGTGTTCTGGGGCGCCTGACGCGGGAAGTGGGACAGACCGCCCCAGAGGAGCGCGACGGTGGTGTCGACGGCGGTCTGCTTGTCGACGGGCCGCTTGGCCTCGAGCCAGTAGCGCGCGTTGACCTGACTGGCTCCGACGAGTCCGGAGGCGAGCATGCGCGAGCGGTACGGATCGAGTCCGGAATCGTGCATGACCAGGCCGTACACCGCATCCACACACGCCTCGGTGGCACCTTCGACGCGTCGGATGACGGCCGGATCGGAGGCGTCGGAGGAGAAGATCAGCCGGTAGCCGGAGTTGTCCTGGTCGATGAAGTCGAAGAACGCCTCCACCGCCGCACGCACACGCTTCCGGTTGTCGGTGGTGGTGCGCAGGGCGGTGTTCACATCGCTCACCAGCTTCTCGGCATGGGAGTCGACGACCGCGATGTAGAGGTCCAGCTTGGACGGGAAGTGCTGATACAGGACGGGTTTGCTCACTCCCGCGTGCACCGCGATCTCGTCCATCCCGGCGGCGTGGTAGCCGCGCTCGACGAAGATCTCACTGGCCGCGTCGAGCAACTGCATCCGCCGTGCGCTGCGCGGCAGGCGCGTACTGCGTCCGGGCACTGCGGACGCGTTGGTTGCGGTCGACATGGGCAAGATCGTACTCGGGAGACCTTCCTACGCAGTATCTGCGGTCCGCTGTGAGAAAGTTAGTCCGTGAGCCGCGCAGAGGATGGTGGCCCCGGCCTGGATCAGGGACCGGTGCGCACCAAGGATGTCGGCCCGAGATCGTCGGGACGTCCCAAGCCGGACCAGCCGCTGCGTGCGCGCTGGGACCCGACCGATGACAGCGGCCGTCCCCGCGTGGATCGCGATGCACAGCCCGAGTACAAGAAGCAGTCGGCTCTCGGCCGATTCGTCTCGACGTACGGCTGGCGCGCCTATGCCATCCCGGTTCTGACGATCCTCACGATCGCGCTGATAGTCGTGACCATCAAGGACAGCGGGAACGCCGATCTGGCACCGACCGCCGCGGTCAACCCCGACTCCGCTGCACGCAACCCGTACATCAGCACCGAGACGCGTCCGATCGGTGCCCCGACCGGCGACATCCAGGCGGCGGCACTGCCCGCCGGTACCCTCCCCCAGGGTGGCCCGTTCACCACGCAGGGCCGGCAGACCTTCCGGGTGCTGCGGGGTGCGGGCGAGAAGGTCGGCACCGGCGGCCAGGAGTACACCTACACCGTCGAGGTGGAGAACGGTCTCAACCCTCAGGACTACGGCGGCGACCCGACCTTCGCGAAGATGGTCGACACGACGCTGACCAATCCGCGCAGCTGGATCGGCGACGGACGCGTGAGCTTCCGGCGCATCGACCGCGGCGAGCCGGACCTGCGCATCACCCTGGTCTCCACCGGAACGACCCGCGAGCTGTGCGGGTACCAGATCAAGCTGGAGACCTCCTGCTTCTACCCGCCGCAGGGCCGCGTGACCCTGAACGAGGCGCGCTGGGTTCGCGGAGCATTGTCCTATGAGGGCGACGACGTCGCCTACCGGCAGTATCTCGTCAATCATGAGGTCGGGCACGGACTCGGCTACGCCGCACATGAGCCGTGCCGCGAGGACGGCGCGCTCGCGCCGGTGATGATGCAGCAGTCCTTCGGTACCGCCAACTCCGAGGTCATGGCCCTCGATCCGGACATGAAGGCCAATCGCGCGTTCGTCTGTCGTCCCAACCCCTGGCCGTTTCCCAGTCGCTGACCCACGGGAATGAGCCGGCCACCACGGTGGTTGTGCCAAGAGTCCGTGTACTCGCCGAATACTGGAGGCGTTCGTGTCGTCGCAAGGGTCGCTCACCGGGTCGTTGCCACCCCTCGTGGAGCCGGCAGCCGAACTGAGCAATGAAGAGGTGGCCCGCTACAGCCGCCACCTGATCATCCCGGACGTCGGGATGGACGGTCAGAAGCGCCTGAAGAACGCGAAGGTGCTCGTGATCGGCGCCGGCGGACTCGGCTCGCCCACGCTGCTGTATCTGGCCGCGGCGGGTGTCGGCACCATCGGCATCGTCGAATTCGACATCGTCGACGAGTCCAATCTGCAGCGCCAGGTCATCCACGGCCAGTCCGACATCGGGCGTCCGAAGGCAGAGAGCGCGCGGGACTCGATCCTCGAGATCAATCCGTACGTCACGGTGAACCTCCACGACGAGCGTCTCGAACCCGAAGGCGCTGTCGAGCTGTTCTCGCAGTACGACCTCATCCTCGACGGCACCGACAACTTCGCGACCCGCTACCTGGTCAACGACGCCGCGGTACTCGCGCACAAGCCGTACGTCTGGGGGTCGATCTACCGCTTCGAGGGTCAGGCGTCGGTGTTCTGGGAGGACGCTCCCGACGGCCGCGGCATCAACTACCGCGACCTGTATCCGCAGGCCCCGCCGCCCGGAATGGTGCCGTCGTGCGCCGAGGGCGGTGTGCTCGGCATCCTGTGCGCCTCCATCGGTTCGATCATGGGCACCGAGGCCATCAAACTCATCTGCGGTATCGGCGAGCCGCTGCTCGGCCGGCTCATGGTGTACGACGCCCTCGACATGACCTACCGCACCATCAAGATCCGCAAGGACCCCGAGGGTGAGCGCATCGCCGGCCTCATCGACTACGACGACTTCTGCGGCGTGGTGTCCAGTGAGGCATCCGACGCCGCGGCCGGATCGACGCTGACCGCCGTCGAACTCAAGCAGAAGATCGACGCGGGGGAGAAGCTCGCGATCATCGACGTACGTGAGCCGGTCGAGTGGGACATCGTCCGGATCGACGGAGCGACCCTCATCCCGAAGGGCGAGATCCTGTCGGGCGAGGGTCTGGCGAAGGTGCCGCAGGATCGTCCGACGGTCCTGTACTGCAAGACCGGCATCCGCTCGGCCGAGGCGCTCGCCGCACTCAAGCGGGCGGGCTTCGCCGACGCCACGCATCTCCAGGGCGGGGTGACCGCCTGGGCCAACCAGGTCGACAAGACGCTGCCGGTCTACTGACCGCGTCCGCGGGGGGCAGCGGTCGCCGCATCTCGGGCGCGGCACCGCGTGCCTCACCGAATCGGTCCACGGCGCTCGGTAATCTGGCCTGGTGAATACCGTCGAGCCGCCCGAACATGTGCTGAACACGTTCGGGCTCACCGCGCATCCGCCCGTCGCGATGGGCGACTCCTGGGTCGGTGGCTGGCGCGTCGGTGAGGTCGTGCTGTCGCTGGTGCCCGATCACGCGCGCGCCGCCTGGTCGGCCTCCGTCCGCGAGACGCTGTACGTCGAGGGTATGCGGATCGCACGGCCGTTCCGCGCGACCGACGGGCGCTACGTCGTCTCGGGATGGCGTGCCGACACCTACATCGCCGGGACCCCCGAGCCGCGGCACGACGAGGTCGTCCTCGTCGCCGACCGGTTGCACGAGGCCACCGCCGCACTGGAACGTCCGCGCTTCCTCCTGCAGCCCCCCGCGCCGCCGCACACCGACGTCGACGTCTTCACCGCGGCCGACCGTGCCGCGTGGGAGGACGTCCCGCTGCGGTCGGCGCGGGCCGCGGGGATGGCCGAGCCGACGGCACCCGACGGCGTGCAGAGCGTCGAGATGCTGAGAACCCTTGCGAAGCTTCGCAAGCCGGTCGACCTGCCGTCTCAGGTCGTGCACGGCGACCTGTTCGGCACCGTACTCTTCGCCGGTGCCGCCGCACCCGGCATCACCGACATCGTCCCGTACTGGCGACCGGCCCCCTGGGCGGCCGCGGTCGCGGTGGTCGACGCCCTCGCCTGGGGTGGCGCGGACACCGAACTCGTCCAGCGGTGGTCGGATCAGCCGGAGTGGCCGCAGATGATGCTGCGGGCGACCATGTTCCGGCTGGCGGTCCACGCGCTGCACCCGCGCTCCACCTCCGGCGCACTGCCCGGGTTGCAGCGGGTCGTCGAGCTGGTACGTTTGCTCGTATAACCGCAGCTCACAGCCCTGCGTCGGATCTGTCAGGGTTCTCACACCCCATCTGCGGCGAAGTGAGAACAACGTGACGGTCCGGTCACCTCGCGGAAAATCCCCGCAACACGCTCCCCACATGCTTGGTGTCAGTCGCACGACATCGGTGTCGGCGCCCGATACGACAGCCCGCTGTCGTGTCACAGATGACCGCCCGCACTGCTCGTGCAGTGACCACCAAGCATCGGAAGACGGGGACGCATGGCCTTCGCAGACCTCAGAGCACAGCTCACTCGTGACCACACCATCACCGACTGGGATCCCGAAGATCGGGTCGCCTGGGACAACGGCAACGCCGCGATCGCCAAGCGCAATCTGATCTGGTCGGTGATCTGCGAACACGTTGGCTTCTCCATCTGGTCGCTGTTCTCGGTGCTGGCCCTGTTCATGGGCCCCGAGTACGGCATCAGCATGGATCAGAAGTTCGTCATCGCCGCGACCGCGACCCTCGTCGGGTCGTGCCTGCGCATTCCCTACACCCAGGCGACCGCGAAGTTCGGTGGACGCAACTGGGCGATCTTCTCGGCCGTCGTGCTCCTCATCCCGACGGGCCTGACGATGATGCTGATGATGAACCCGGGCGAGTTCGGGTTCGGCTGGTTCCTGGCGGTCGCGGCCATCACCGGGTTCGGCGGCGGCAACTTCGCCTCCTCGATGACCAACATCAACGCCTTCTACCCGCAGCGTCTCAAGGGCTGGGCGCTCGGACTCAACGCCGGCGGCGGCAACATCGGTGTCCCGGTCGTCCAGGTCATCGGTCTGCTGGTCATCTGGCTCTTCGCCGACCAGCCCGAGATCGTCTGCGCGATCTACCTCGTGGCACTTGCCATCGCAGGTGTGGGCGCCGCGATCTACATGGACAACCTCGACCATCAGACGGCCAGCGGCAAGGCGATGATCGACTGCCTCAAGTACCGCGACACCTGGCTCATCTGCCTGCTCTACGTCGGCACCTTCGGCTCGTTCATCGGTTTCGGTTTCGCGTTCAGCCAGGTCCTCAACATCAGCTTCACCTCGGCCGGCGCTTCCAAGCCCGCCCTCGCGGCGGCCCAGATCGCCTGGATCGGACCGCTTCTGGGGTCGGTCGCACGTCCCTACGGCGGTAAGCTCGCCGACCGCATCGGGGGCGGCAAGGTGACGCTGTATTGCTTCATCGCGATGGCCGCATCGGCGTCGATCCTCGTGATCGCCGGTATGTCGGCCGATGCGAACGGCAAGGTGATCAGCGGAGGTGTCCTCGCGGCCTTCATCACCGGATTCATCTTGTTGTTCCTGCTCTCCGGGATCGCCAACGGTTCGGTGTACAAGATCATCCCGACGATCTGGGAGCACAAGGCGCAGTCGCTGTCGGGTCTGAACGCCTTCGGCAAGACCACCTGGTCGCGCAGCATGTCCGGCGCGCTCATCGGGATCGCCGGTGCGGCCGGCGGCCTCGGCGGTGTCGGCATCAACCTGGTACTGCGGTCCAGCTACAAGTCCAATCAGTCGGCCACACAGGCCTTCTGGGTGTTCCTCACCTTCTACGTGATGGCCGCGGTGGTCACCTGGTGGTTCTACGCACGGCGCCCGATCGTCGTCGGTGAGACCACCGATCTGCCGGTCGCGGACGCCGTGAGCGCCGGCACGGCCACCACCGGCGAGCCGGCCGCCAAGGAAGCGCTGGCCTGAGATCGCGCGCGGCGCAACTCGACCACCAGGCAAGGCACAGGGAGTAGACAATGAGCAGCGAGACCAACACGGGTTGCAGCACCGTCGTCGTGGTGGGTCACGGCATGGTCGGACACCGTTTCGTGCAGGAGATGCGGCAGCGTGACACCGACAACCGGTGGCGCGTCGAGATCGTCTGTGAGGAGACCGAACCGGCCTACGACCGCGTGGGTCTGTCCTCCTACGTCGGCGCATGGCAGCGGGATTCGCTGGCACTGGACGGCAACACCTACGACGGTGACGATCTCGTCGTCACCCATCTGGGTGAGGCCGTCACCGCGATCGACCGGCCGCAACGCCGCGTCGTCACGTCGTCGGGACGCGAGATCGCCTACGACGCACTCGTGCTCGCGACGGGTTCCTACGCCTTCGTACCGCCGGTCCCGGGTCACGACAACCCCAGGTGCTTCGTCTACCGCACGCTCGACGATCTCGACGACATCCGGGCGGCCGCCGACGCGGCCGGCCCGGGGGCCACGGGCGTCGTCGTCGGCGGTGGCCTGCTCGGACTCGAGGCGGCCAACGCGCTCAGGCTGATGGGTCTCAAACCGCATGTGGTCGAGTTCGCGCCGCGGCTCATGCCGATGCAGGTCGACGCCGGCGGCGGGGCGATCCTGGAGAACCTCGTCACCGACCTCGGTCTCGAGGTCCACACCGGGGTCGGCACCTCCGAGATCGCCGACGCCGAGAACGGCGGGCTGCGCGTCACGCTGTCGGACGAGTCGCTGATCGTCGCCTCGCTGGTCGTCTTCTCGGCCGGCGTCCGGCCCCGCGATCAGCTCGCCCGCGACGCCGGCCTCGCGGTCGCCGAGCGCGGCGGTGTGCTCGTCGACACCGATTGCGTCACCGACGACGAGAACATCTTCGCCATCGGCGAGGTCGCCGCGGTCGAGGGGCGCTGCTACGGGCTCGTCGCTCCCGGCTACTCGACCGCCGAAGTCGTCGCGGACCGCCTGCTCGGCGGCTCGTCGACCTTCCCCGGCGCCGACATGTCGACGAAGCTGAAGCTTCTCGGCGTCGACGTCGCGAGCTTCGGCGATGCGTTCGCGACCACCGAGAACGCCCTCGAGATCACCTACCACGACGCGGTGGCGGGCCGCTACGCCAAGATCGTCGTCAGCGACGACGCGAAGACCCTGCTCGGCGGCATCCTGGTCGGCGACGCCTCGGCCTACGCCCTGCTCAAGCCGATGGTGGGCCGGGAGATCCCCGGCGACCCGGCGGCTCTGATCGCGCCGGAGGGCGGCACCGGCGTCGGTATGGACGCGCTGCCCGACGACGCCGAGATCTGCTCCTGCAACGGGGTGTCGAAGGGGGCGATCTGCTCGGCGATCGCCGAGGGGGCCTGCGACATCGCGGCGATCAAGGGCTGCACCTCGGCCGGCACCACCTGCGGCGGTTGCCTGCCGAGCATCAAGCAGTTGCTCTCCGCGTCGGGCGTCGAGCTCAGCAAGTCGCTGTGCGACCACTTCTCCCAGTCTCGCGCCGAGTTGTTCGAGATCGTCGCGGTCACCGGCATCCGGACCTTCTCCGAGCTCATCGACCGCTACGGCACCGGGCAGGGCTGCGAGATCTGCAAGCCGACCGTCGCCTCGATCCTCGCCTCCACGTCGAGCGAGCACATCCTCGACGGCGAACAGGCCGCACTGCAGGACACCAACGACCACTTCCTCGCGAACATGCAGAAGAACGGGTCGTACTCGGTGGTGCCGCGCATGCCGGGAGGTGAGGTCACGCCCGAGCAGCTCATCGTGATCGGCGAGATCGCCCGCGACTACGGCCTGTACACCAAGATCACCGGCGGTCAGCGCATCGATCTGTTCGGCGCCCGCGTCGACCAGCTGCCCGAGATCTGGCGACGCCTCGTCGAGGCCGGGATGGAGTCCGGCCACGCCTACGGCAAGAGCCTGCGCACGGTGAAGAGCTGCGTCGGCTCCACCTGGT
Source organism: Gordonia amicalis NBRC 100051 = JCM 11271 (assembly GCF_000332995.1). Classification (GTDB taxonomy): domain Bacteria; phylum Actinomycetota; class Actinomycetes; order Mycobacteriales; family Mycobacteriaceae; genus Gordonia; species Gordonia amicalis. The sequence goes on along the minus strand of NZ_BANS01000030.1, from coordinate 26,409 downwards.
GCCGGTACGGCGTCCAGGACTCGGTCGGCATGGCGGTCTTCCTGGAGAAGCGATACCGGGGCCTGCGGTCGCCGCACAAGATCAAGTTCGGGGTCTCGGGATGTGCCCGCGAGTGCGCGGAGGCCCGCGGCAAGGACGTCGGCGTGATCGCCACCGAGCACGGCTGGAACCTCTACGTCGGCGGCAACGGGGGCCAGAGCCCCAAGCATGCGCAGCTGCTGGCCGGCGGAGTGGATGACGACACCCTGGTCGCTTACATTGATCGGTACCTCATGTTCTACATCCGTACCGCCGACCGACTGCAGCGCACAGCCCCGTGGCTGGAGTCTCTGGAGGGCGGTCTGGACCATCTCAAGGCGGTGGTCTGCGACGACAGCCTGGGACTCGCCGCCGAACTGGAGAACGCGATGGCCCGGCACGTCGCCGGATACCAGGACGAATGGGCAGCGGTGCTCGGCGACGAGGACAAGCTGAGGCGGTTCGTGTCGTTCGTGAACGCACCCGACGTGGTCGACCCGACCATCCGGTTCGCGGAGTACGAACGTAAGGTGCCGGTGCTGCTCGACATGCCGCAGGTACGTCCGGGGGCGGATGTGAACACCGGATCGGTCGTGGACGCGGCGCCGGTGAAGGAAGGAGTGCCGACATGACCATCGCACCAGACGAGACCGGACGGAGTTCCTTCGCTGTCGACGGGTCCGGCGCGGTCGAGGGAACCTGGGTGAGGGCCTGTTCGATCGACGACCTGATCGTCGGACGCGGGGTCGCGGTGCTCGGTCCTCGCGGAGAGCAGGCCGCGTTGTTCCGGCTGCTCGCCGCCGAGACCGACCGGGAGGCGGCACCCGGCCGCTCCCGCCTGTACGCGATCGGCAACATCGACCCGTTCGGCCGCGCCGCGGTGCTCTCGCGCGGACTCACCGGTGACCGCGCCGGCGAGCCGACGGTGGCCTCGCCGCTCGGTAAGCAGGTGTTCGCGCTGCGGACCGGTGTCTGCCTGGACGACGAGTCCGTCTCCGTGCCGAGCTACGGAGTACGCGTCGTCGAGCGGACCGTCGAGGTGTTCTTTCCCGCGTGAACGCCATCAATCATCCCGGTGACTCGACCGACAACGACCCGTTGCCCGCCGACCCGTTGCCCGCCGACCCCTTGCCACTGACCGGATTCACCATCGGTATCACCGCCGCCCGCCGGGCCGAGGAGTTCGCCGCGCTGCTGGAACGACGAGGTGCGCGGGTCGTGCAGGCGCCGACCATCCGCATCCTGCCACTGGTCGACGACACCGAACTCGAGCGGGTGACCGAGGAGATCATCGTCTCGCCGCCGCAGATCATGGTCGCAACGACCGGTATCGGGTTCCGGGGCTGGATCGAGGCGGCCGACGGCTGGGGCAGGGCCGAGGACGTGCTGCATTCGCTGTCGCAGAGCCGGTTGATCGCGCGCGGCCCCAAGGCAAAGGGAGCGATCCGCGCCGCGGGACTCCGGGAGGAGTGGTCGCCGGAGAGCGAATCCTCCTCGGAGGTGCTCGATCACCTGCTCGCCGAGGGCGTCGAAGGTGTGCGGATCGCCGTGCAGCTCCACGGCGCGACGAGCGAGTGGGAACCGCTGCCGGACTTCTGCACCGTCCTGCGCGCCGCAGGGGCCGAGGTCGTACCGATCCCGGTCTACCGCTGGAACATGCATCCGGATGTGGCGCGCATCGACAAGATGATCGCCTCGGTGCTGCGCGGCGACCTCGACGCGATCACCTTCACCAGTGCGCCGGCCGCGGCGTCGATCCTGACCCGCGCCAAGGAACTCGGGAAGCTGCAGCAGTTCGTCCACGCGTTGCGTACCGCGGTGCCGGTGATGTGTGTTGGATCGGTGACGGCCAGTCCACTGGAGGCGCTGCAGATCCCGACGACGTATCCGCGCCGGTTCCGGCTCGGTGCGCTCGCGCGCCTGATCACCGACGAACTCCCGCGCCGCACCCACGTGCTGCGTGTCGCCGGACACGACACCGCGATCCGCGGGCAGGCCGTCGTCGTCGACGGCGAACTGAAAGACCTGTCGGCGACGGGCCTGCTGCTCCTGAAACTGCTCGCGCGCAATCCCGGGCGGGTGGTGTCTCGGCAGGAGATGCTCGCTGTGCTGCCCGGCGACAGCTCCGACACCCACGCCGTCGAGGTCGCGGTCGCGCGACTCCGTGCGGCACTGGGGGATTCGAAGATGGTCCAGACCGTCGTGAAACGCGGTTACCGCCTGGCCGTCGACCTCGAGTACGACGCCGAAGACGAATGAACACATCCTGGGGAGAACACATGCGAGACAACCACGTACGGCTCCCGCACGGCGACCGCCTGCGCGACGTCAGTCCGGTGCTGGTCGCCCATGGCACCCGTAATCCGCACGGCGTCAACGTCATCGCCGAGATCGCCGAGGCCGTCAGCGCGCGGATCGGTGTGACCCGCACCGCGTTCGTCGACGTACTCGGACCCACGCCCAGTGAGGTGATCGCCGACCTCGACCGTCCGGCCGTGCTGGTGCCGGCCTTTCTGGCGTCGGGTTACCACGTCCGCAAGGACATCCCCGAACACGTCGCGCTGGCGGGCCGGTCCGACACCGTGGTGACCCGCGCGCTCGGCCCGGACCCGTCGATCGCGGCGGTGGCCCGCCTGCGGCTGGCCGAGGCCGGTTGGGAGCCGGGCGACGCGGTGGTCCTCGCGGCTGCCGGATCGTCGGACTCCAGTGCCTGCGGGCAGGTGTATCTGGCTGCGCGGCAACTGGAATCGCTGATCGGTGGGCGAGTGGAGGTCGGATTCATCGCCACTGCGCAGCCGTCGGTGCCGGAGGCGGTCGCATGTGCGCGCCGCACGGGTCGCCGCGTGGTGATCGCGAGCTACCTGCTCGCGCCGGGACTCTTCCACCAGCGTCTGGAGACCTACGGCGCCGACGCGGTGGCCGCACCTCTCGGCCCCGACCCGCGGATCGTCGACCTCATCGTCACGCGCATGCGTGCGGCGATCAGCCCGTATCGGCGCACCCCGGCCTGACGGGTCAGGGGATCTCCCACCGGCACTCGCGCAACCGGATCCGTCCGTCGTCGATCGGAACGCCCTCCGTGGCAAGTCGTTCCAGCTGACGTGTGGCGAGATGCGGTGCGGGACGACCGCTCGCGGGAACGACCCGGTGCCACGGCAGGTCGGCGGTGTCGGTGCGCATGATCCAGCCGACGATCCGCGCGCTGGACAGTCCGGCCGCGCCGGCGAGGTCGCCGTAGGTGCTCACCTGCCCGACCGGGATGGCCGCGACCAGCGCGCGGACGGTCTCCACCTGCTCCTCGGTGATCGCAGCCATCGGCGCAGGCCCTCAGAGCAGTGAGCGGATCAGGGTCGCGGTCAGTTCCGGTTCGAGGAACGGCACCATGTGCGCGCAGTCGGCGTGGTGCACCGTGACGTCGCCACCGCGTTCGCTCGCGCAGGCCTCCAGGAACGCGGGTCGGACGAACGGCGGCTGCACCTGGTCGGCGACGACGATGTGCGTCGGCACGCCCGGCGGCGGAAGTACTGCGGGCCTGGCCATTTCACTCCACGACGCGGCGGCCGCCGGGGCGCTGACCCGCCAGCCCACCCGGCCGTGCGGGCGGGGGATCAGGTGCTCGGTGAGCTCGGCCTCCATGATGTCGTCGGGAACATCCGCCCAGCCCTCGGACTTCTTGGCAGTGCGCGCGGCGTCGACGTTCGCGTAGTCCCAGTTGTCCAGACTGTCGGTGGCGACCTGGAGCGCGAACTCGGGGTCGAGGCCCTGCGCGGGATCGAGGAGGACGAGCCCCTTGACCGCATCGGGTCGGCGATTCGCCAGGTGCAGGGCGAGCGCACCGCCGAACGAGTGACCCGCGACGACGATCGGACGACCGTCGGGGACGTGTTCGTCGAGGACCGCCGACAGTGCACGTACGTGGTGCTCGATGCTCCACGGCGGACGCCACGGTGAGCGACCGTGGCCGATGAGATCGGGTGCGACGATGCGGACGCCACCCAGGTGCCGGGCCAGGGGCTCCCACCGGCGACCGTGACCGGTGAGCCCGTGGATCGCGAGAACCGTCGCGGTGCTCTCCGCCGAGCCGCCGCCGAAGACATACGTGTTGAGAGCTGTCACCCGTCCATCCTGCCGTATGCGCGGGGCCGGAGCCCGACCCACCCGCGTGACACCTCGGGGCCGACGGGGGCGTCGGTGGCACATGATTCGATGGAGCCCATGAGTCGGAAACCGGGCACCACGGCGCCACGCAGCGCCCTGCGCGCACGACTCGTCGCGGCTCCCGAGGCGGCGGACCGTCCCCGGACGTGGCCGGCGGTGATCGCGCAGGTCATCGACCCAGGCGCGAGCAATCCGGGCAGCGCGGAACAGCAGGCCTGGCGGCCGATCCGGGTCCACGGCGGACCCGGCAGCGGCAAGACGGCACTGATCGTCGACGCCGCCGTCGCGCGCCTGCTCGACCCCGCGACAGATCCGGAATCGGTGCTCGTCCTGGCGTCGAGTCGTCGTGCGGCGGTTGCGCTGCGTGAGGAGATCACCCGGCGCGTGCTCTCGGCCAACGCGGCCGGGCGGCGCGTGCTGGGCGGTGCGCTCCGCGAACCCCTCGTCCGCACCGTGCACTCCTATGCCTTCGCGATCCTGCGCCTGCAGGCGAGCGCGCACGGCAACCCGCCCCCGCGGCTCATCACCGGCTCGGAGCAGGACGTCGTGCTGCGTGAGCTGCTCGCCGGCGACATCGAGGACGGGGCGGAGTACTGGCCCGCGCATCTACGGCCGGCCCTGGGAACGGACGGTTTCGCGCAGGCCCTGCGTGACCTGATGATGCGGGCCGCCGAACGCGGCGTCGGACCGGAGGAACTCGCGGCGCTTGGCCGTGAACACAAACGCCCCGAGTGGACCGCCGCGGCCCGCGCCTACGCCCAGTACGAGCAGAACATGCTGCTGCGCGGCGCAGTCGGACTCGAGACCCCCGGTGCATCGGCGCCAGCCGTCGACGCGGCCGAGCTGATCGGTTCGGCGTTGTCGGCCTTCGCCACCGACCCGGAACTGCTGAGCGGTGAACGCCGCCGCATCCGCCACCTTCTCGTCGACGATGCGCAGCATCTGGATCCCCAGGCAGCACAGCTGATCCGGCTGGTCGGCACCGGCACCACCTCGACGATCATCGCGGCCGACACCGATCAGTCGGTCTTCGGTTTCCGCGGAGCCAGTCCGCGTTTCGCCGACGAGCTCGCCGACCCGGGCTCCGACCGTGACATCGTCCTCGAACACGACTTCCGCTCCCACCCCGACCTCGCTCGCCTGGGGCGTGCGATCGCCGCGCGGCTTCCCGGTGCGCGCCCCCACGCGTACCCGGAGCCGGTTCGGGCCGAGGGTGATGCCGACGTGCCGCGCGACGTCGCCGCGGTACGCGTCTACGGTTCGACGGCCAAGGAGGCCACCGCGATCGCCGATCTGCTCCGGCGGGCGCATCTGTTCGACGGCGTCCCGTGGTCGCAGATGGCGGTGATCGTGCGGTCGGTGTCGCTGGCGTTGCCGCCGCTCCGACGCGCGTTCCGGTCGGCCGGTGTCCCGGTCACGACACCGGCGAGCGATCTGCCGCTGCACCGGCAGCGCGCGGTGATCGCGCTGATGCTGGTGCTGCGGGTGGTGGCCGCCCGGCGCGAGGACCCGACGGCACGTGGTGAGGCGATCCCGGAGTTCGAGCTGTTCACCACCGAGGACACCCTGGCACTGCTGTCGGGTCCGGTCGGTGCCGCCGACCCCGGCGCGATGCGGCGTCTGCGGCGCGGCATCCGACGCCTCGACGAGAAGAGCGACCCGACGGCACAACCGGAGTCGCTGACCTCGCTCACCCGCGCCCTCCTCGACCCCGAACTCGGCGCACGGTACCGGCGCGCCCTCACCGAGACCGAGGCCGCCCCACTGGCACGAGTGCTCGACGTCGTGGCGGCCGGACAGCGGGCCCACGATGCCGGCCGTGGCGTCGAGGAGACGCTGTGGGCCGCATGGCAGGCCACCGGTCTGGAGCGGCGCTGGGCGGCGTCGGCGGTCCGCGGCGGTCCGGCCGGGGAGCAGGCCGACCGCGACCTCGACGCGGTGATGGCGATGTTCGAGGCGGCCGCCAACTTCGCCGACACGCTGCCCGCCGCCGGACCGGCCGGGTTCGTCCACTACCTCTCTCAGCTGCAGATCCCGCGCGACAGCCGAACCGCCACAGCGGCAACCGAATCGGTGACCGTACTGTCCACGCACGCCGCGGTGGGCCGGGAGTGGGAGGTCGTCGCGGTGGCCGGTGTCCAGGACGGTCTGTGGCCGTCGCTGCGCAGCCGGGGCGGCGTGCTCTCCACCGGCGCGCTGGTCGACATCCTCGACGGTATGGACGCCGGCGCGGTCGACACCGTCGCCCGTGGCGCCACGGCCCTGGCCGACGAGCGGCGGCTGTTCCTGGTCGCGTGCACGCGTGCGCGCAGCAGGCTGCTGGTGACGGCCGTGGAGGACGGCAGCGGCGACGCCTCGCCGTCTCGCTTTCTCACCGAACTGGCCGACCTCGTGGACGATCCCGACGAGGAGGCGCCGCAGGCCGAACTCCAGCTCGACCCGGGCGTCGACCGCGTGCTGTCGCTGCCGTCGCTGGTCGCCACGCTGCGGTCGGTGGTGATGGCCGGTGCGCACGAACCCGAACCGGATGAGCGGACGCGCGCGGCCGCCCGCCTGCTCGCCGTGCTCGCCGACTCCGACATCCCGGGTGCCCATCCGCGCGACTGGTTCGGGCTCGCCGCACCCAGCACCGACGCGCCGCTGTGGACACCGGACAACGGACCAGTCGTGCTGTCGCCGTCGAATGTCGAAGCGCTGAACCGCTGTTCGTTGCGCTGGGTGCTGGAACGCAACGGCGGCCGAGACGGCGACGGGACACCGGCGCTCACCGGCAGCCTGGTGCACACGCTGGTGCAGGCCGTCGCGGGACAGCTGGATCCGGCCGAGGTGACCGCGGCGCTACGCGGGATCTGGGACCGGGTCGACACGGGTGCGGGCTGGTATTCGGCGCGGGAACTCGAGCGTGCCGAGAACATGCTCGGCCATTTCCGCGACTGGCTGCGGATCTCGCGGGCCGACCTCGACGAGGTGGGCGTCGAATTGCCCGTCGACGCGACCATTCCCGGTGGTCCCACCGGCGAACCCGGCGAGGAGGACGCCCCCGACGTGCGGCTGCGCGGCCGGGTCGACCGCCTCGAGACCGATTCGGCCGGCCGCCCGGTGGTGGTCGACGTCAAGACGTCGAAGACCCCGATCACCAAGGCCGACGCCGACGAACACGCCCAGATGGCCGCCTACCAGGTCGCGCTGGCCCACGGGGGAGTGCCGCAGTTCGGCGATGTCGCACCCGGCGGGGCGCGTCTGGTGTACGTGTCCACCGCGAACCGTAATTCCGGTGCGGCCGAACGCGTTCAGTCACCGCTGACGCCGGAGCTGCTCGACGAGTGGATCGGCGTCGTGCGCCGGGCCGCTCGGGCCAGCATCGGCCCGACCTTCACCGCGACGCCCAACCCGGGCTGCGTGCACTGCAACCTCTCGACCAGCTGCCCCGCGAAGATCCCCGGAAAGGCGGTGACCGATGACTAGCGGAACCCAGACCGGTGGACTCGCGACCGGCCGGGCGATGATCGGCGCGAAGTCGCTGGCTGCGGCGCTCGGCCTCCCGGACCCGACCCCGGAACAGGTCGCGGTGATCGAGGCGCCGGTCGAACCGATGCTCGTCGTCGCCGGTGCCGGTGCGGGCAAGACCGAGACGATGGCGTCGCGCGTGGTGTGGCTCGTCGCCAACCAGGTGGTGGCGCCCGACGAGATCCTGGGACTCACATTCACCCGCAAGGCCGCCAGTGAACTCGGTGCGCGCATCCGCCGCCGGCTGTCGATGCTGTCGGGTGCACCGGCATTGCGGACCTGGGACCCGGACGGCTCGCTGGCCGCGCGCCTGCGCGGTGCGGACCCGGAGGTCAGCACCTATCACGCGTACGCCGGCCGGCTGATCGCCGACTACGGCCTGCTCCTGCCCGTCGAACCGTCGTCGACGCTGCTCACCGAGACCGAACTCTGGCAGCTCGCGTTCTCGCTCGTGTCGTCGTGGCCGGGGGAACTGAACACCAAGAAGGTTCCGGCCTCCGTCACCGAATCCGTCCTCAAGCTGTACGGCGAGATGTCCGAACATCTCGTCGACATCGACGATCTCGCCGAGGCGGGCTCGAAGCTGTACGAGCTCATCGACACCCTGCCGAAGGGGCCGAAGCAACGCGACAAGCCGACGCAGGCGCTGCTGAAGGTCCAGGAGGTGATCGACGAACGGCGCGAACTGATCCCGATGGTCATCGCCCTCGGCGAGACGATGCGGGTTCAGTCCGCACTGGACTTCGGCAGCCAGATGTCGCTCGCCGCACGGCTCGTCGTGTCCAATCCGGAGGTCGTGGCCGCTGAGCGCACGGCGTTCCGGGCGGTCCTCCTCGACGAGTACCAGGACACCGGGCACTCGCAGCGCGTGCTGCTCTCGACCCTGTTCGGCGGCCACGATCCGTCGCGCGATGCCGTCGCCGTCACCGCGGTCGGCGATCCGATCCAGTCGATCTACGGGTGGCGCGGCGCCTCCGCGGCGAATCTGCCGCGGTTCGCCCGGGACTTCCCGCGCCCCGACGGCACGCCCGCCGAGCGCCGCGAACTCCTCACCAGCTGGCGCAATGCCGCCCAGGGCCTTCGCCTGGCCAACCAGATCTCCGAGGAACTCCGCCGCCGCGGCATCCCGGTCTCCATCCTGCGGCCCCGGCCCGACGCCCCGCGCGGCACCGCGACCCTCGCTCTCACCGAGACGGTCATCGACGAACGGAACTGGATCGCCGACGAGATCGAGACGCGCTACCGGGCGGCCGAGACCGCCGGCGAGGCACCGCCGACCACGGCGATCCTGGTGCGGCGCAACGAGGATTCCGCACCGCTGGCCGCCGAGCTGGAGAGCCGCGGCATCCCCACCGAGGTCGTCGGCATCGGCGGACTGCTGCACGTCCCGGAGATCCAGGACATCGTCGCGACCCTGCGCGTGATGGCCGACCCGATGGCCGGCACCGCGGTGATGCGGCTCCTCACCGGTGCCCGCTGGCGGTTGGGGGCCAAAGACCTTGCGGCACTCTGGCGCCGGGCCACGACCCTGGCCGCCGAGAGTTACGCCGAAGCGGGTGGGGTCGTCACCAGCCGGGAAGAGCTCGACGCCGCGCTCGACGCGGTGCTGCCCACCGAGATCGTCGACCGGGCCGGGATCGCCGACGCCGTGATCGATCCCGGTGACCCCGGCGACTACAGCCCCGAGGGATACGCCCGCATCCGGGCGTTCGGCGCCCAACTGGAATCACTTCGGCGCCGCATCGGACAGCCACTGCCCGAACTCGTCGCCGACGTGGAGAACACCATCGGCGTCGGCGTGGAAGCACAGATCCGCGCACGGCGCATGCGCGGTGCGATCACCGGCCGCGAACATCTCGACGCGTTCGCCGACTACGTGAGTCACTACGCCGACCGTCCCGGCGCCAATCTGCCTGGGCTGCTGGCGTTCCTCGACGCCGCCGAGTCCATCGAGAAAGGCCTCGAACCGGGCCGGATCGAGGTTGCCGAACAGCGCGTGCAGATCCTCACCGTGCACGCGGCCAAGGGTCTGGAGTGGGATGTCGTGGCCGTCCCCCACCTGGCGAGGGGCATCTTCCCCAGTGCCAAGGCCGACACCACCTGGCTCGGCAGCGCGCGCGAACTCCCCGCCGACCTGCGCGGTGACCTCGCGATCCCCGCCGAGTCGGCCGACGGTGCGCCCGAGGGCTTTCCGCTGCTGAAGATCGACACGGTCGGCGACCGCAAACAGCTCGAGGACGCCCTGTCCGATCACAAGGCGGCGATCGGCGAACGACGCCTCGAGGAAGACCGGCGCCTGCTCTACGTCGCCCTCACCCGTGCCCGGCACGATCTGCTGATCTCGGCCCACCACTGGTCGGAGACCGGTGACAAGCCGCGCGGCGGTTCGGATTTCTTCGACGAGCTGATGGTTGCCGTCGACGAGGCGGTCACCGACCCGGCCGTCGACTCCACCGGTCTGTCCATCGCGGTCCGCACGCCGCCGCCCGCAGAGGACGCGACCAACCCGCTCGCCGAACGCGTTGTCGCGCAGCCCTGGCCGCGCGACCCGCTCGCCGGGCGCCGCGATGCGGTGCAGGCGGCCGCCGACCTCGTCCTGGCGGCCATCGCGGACCGCGAGGCGCCCGCGCTGTTCGAGACCCCCGCCACCTCGGCCGATCCGGAGACCCTGCCGATGCCACCGGATCCGGAGGACGAGGTCGCGGCCTGGGAGGCCGAGGTGGCGGCACTTCTGGCCGAACATCATCAGGCCAACCAGGCGCTCGTCGAGGTGACGTTGCCGACGCACCTCTCGGTCAGTCAGCTCGTCGAACTGGACGCCGACGAGGCCGAGTTCGCCCGTCGGCTCCGGCGTCCGACTCCCTTCCGGCCCAACCCGATGGCACGGCGCGGCACCGCATTCCACGCCTGGGTGGAACGCTGGTTCGGCGCCACCCGGCTGCTCGACATCGACGAACTGCCCGGTGCCGCCGACGCAACAGCGAGTCCCGACGCCGACCTCGACGCCCTTCGTGACGCATTCCTCGCCTCGCGCTGGGCCAATCGCAGCCCCACCGACGTGGAGGTGCCGTTCGAGACGGTGATCGGCGGCATCGTCGTGCGCGGCCGGATCGACGCGGTCTTCGCCGAGAAGGACGGCTCGTGGACGGTCGTGGACTGGAAGACCGGCGTCGTACCCGAACCGGCGAGACGGGAGTCGCTGTTCATCCAGCTGGCCGCGTATCGGATCGCCTGGGCGCAGCTCGCCGGTGTCCCGGTGGAGAAGGTGCACGCGGCGTTCCACTACGTGCGTGACGGACACACCCTGGAGGCCGACGACCTGCCCGACGAGGCAACCATCGCCGCCAAGCTCGCCAAATGAGCTATCGCGCCCCTCCGTGGGTTACATTTCAGCGTGTGAGCGAACTCCAGGAGCGCAAACGTGGCCGTGCGTAGCCGCTTCCGCGGCCGCTTCGGATCATCCGAGCTGGCCAACCGGCCCGACCACGCGCTGGTCGGTGTCGTCCGCATCCCCGAACTGCAGCAGAGCCCCAGCCGCGCCATCGGCCGGCGGGTGCTGTGGGCAACGCTGGCGCTGCTGTTCACCTCGGTGGTCGTCTGGCTCGACCGCGAAGGTTATCGCGACGCCCAGGACAACGAACTGTCCTACCTGGATGCGCTCTACTACTCGGCGGTCACGCTGTCCACGACCGGATACGGCGACATCACGCCGATCAGCCCCTTCGCTCGATTCATCAACCTCATCATCATCACGCCGCTGCGTGTGCTGTTCCTGATCGTGTTGATCGGCACCACTCTCGAGGTGCTCACCGAACGGTCCCGACAGGCGCTCAAGATCCAGCGTTGGAGGAATACCGTGCGCAATCACACCGTCGTCATCGGTTACGGCACCAAGGGCCGCACCGCGGTCGACGCCATGCGCGGCGACGGCATCAAGCCCTCGGAGATCGTGGTCGTCGACGCCGACCCCACCGTCCTGGAGTCCGCGGCCTCCAACGGGCTGGTCACCGTCCGTGGCGACGCCACCAAGTCCGACGTGCTCCGCCTCGCCGGTGTCGCACATGCCGCGAGCATCGTCGTGGCCACCAACCGGGACGACACCGCCGTCCTCGCCACGCTCACCGCACGCGAGATCAACCCGCGGGCCAAGATCGTGGCGTCGATCCGGGAGTCGGAGAACACGCATCTGATGCGGCAGTCGGGCGCGAACTCCGTGGTGGTGTCCTCGGAGACGGCGGGACGCCTGCTCGGCATCGCGACGATGACCCCGTCGGTGGTCGAGGTGATCGAAGACCTCCTCACGCCCGACGCGGGTTACGCCATCGCCGAACGCGAGGTCGACCCGACGGAGACCGGCGGCTCGCCGGCACACACCCGTGACATCGTGCTCGGTGTCGTCCGCAACGGGGTGCTGCACCGCGTCGACGACAGCGAGGTCGAGCAGATCGAGGTCGGCGACCGCCTCCTGTACGTCCGCAAGAGCCCCGGCGACGACTAGGGCTCGCCGACCATCCAGCACCGACCACGGAAAAGGGACACACCGACGTGCAGTTCGAACTTGTCCAGCAGCCGCTGCTGTCGCGCGCGACCTTCCACCGAGCCGACGGGATCCGCGACGACACCGAGCGGATGCTGGCGGGATGGTCTTCGGCGAAGGTGCTGCTGATCGACTCCAACGGCCGGTATCCGGTCGGGGATTCCGGTGCACTGCACTGGGTTCCGGCGGCCACCGTTGCCGATGCGCCGCCGGCCGACGCGGTGATTCTCGGTGTGGTCGACGGCATCGACCGGTGGACGCGCCGGGTCGACCACATCGACGGACCCACCGACGACGCGCGCCGCGGCGCGATCCATCTGACGCCGGACGAGGCGGGCCTGCTCGTCACCGCGCTGGGAATCCTGAATTGGCATGAGACGGCGCGTCATTCACCGGTCGACGGCTCGGCCACCCAGCCGGCGCGGGGCGGTTGGGTACGTCGTAGGGTCCAATCCGGCCGGGACGAGTTCCCGCGCACCGATCCCGCGATCATCACCGTGGTGCACGACGGCGCCGACCGGATTCTGCTGGGGCGCCAGGCCGTCTGGCCCGACGGCTGGTACTCGACCCTCGCCGGCTTCGTCGAGCCGGGGGAGTCGCTCGAACAGTGCGTCCTGCGGGAGGTGCACGAAGAGGTCGGCATCGTGGTGCGTGAACCGCGCTACCTGGGCAGCCAGCCGTGGCCGTTCCCGCGGTCGCTGATGCTGGGCTTCGCCGCGATCGGCGACCCGGCCGACGAACTGGCCTTCCTCGACGGCGAGATCGGCGACGCCCAGTGGTTCCACCGTGACGAGGTGCGCGAGGCGTTGTCGCGGGATGGATGGACGCGCGCCGATTCCGGTCCGGGCGGCGAAGCGCCCCGGCTGCAGTTGCCCGGCTCGATCTCGATCGCACGCACGCTGATCGAGTCCTGGGCCCAGGGAACGCAAGCGCCGGGCCGGTAGCCCGACAGACAGAAAACCCGGGTCCGGCGAGAGCCGGGCCCGGGTGATCGGGTCACGAGATCAGACGCCGAGCTTCTTCTTGACGTCGGCGATCGAGGGGTTGGTCGCGGTCGTGCCGTCGGCATAGAGCACGGTCGGGACGACGTGATTGCCGCCGTTGACGCTGCCGACGAACTCGGCGGCATCCGGGTTCAGCTCGATGTCGATCTCCTGCCAGGGGATCCCGCTGGCCTTCAGTCCGGTCTTGAGGCGGGCGCAATAGCCGCACCACGAGGTGGTGTACATGGTCAGTTCGCCGGTGTCGGAGGTGCGGGCGCCGGCCTCGTCGTCGATCACGTTGCTCATGCACCCATAACACCACGGTCATCGGGGCTGTTCCCGGCGGCGCCGTCGTCCCCGGCGTGGGACGCGTCACGCCGGCCCCGATCGCCGGCCCCGATCGCCGGTCCGGAGTGCGTCGGTGGGTGGTGACATAGTGGACCCCGTGCGCCACCCGACCTCTTCCGCGAACCCCGATGCCCGCTCCCGCGACGCCGGTGCGGTCGAGGGCCTCGACCCCGAGCAGTCTGCGGCCGTCCTCGCGCCGCGCGGACCGGTGTGCGTGCTCGCCGGTGCGGGTACGGGTAAGACGCGCACCATCACGCGCCGTATCGCGCATCTCGTCGACACCGGTCAGGTGAATCCCGGTCAGGTCCTCGCGGTGACGTTCACCGCCCGCGCGGCGGGGGAGATGCGGACCCGGTTGCGGAGCCTCGGCGTCGGCGGCTCCACCGGCAACGTCGCCGCCCAGACTTTCCACGCCGCCGCGATGCGGCAGCTGCGATACTTCTGGCCGCGCGCCTTCGGCGATGCCCGATGGGAGCTCCTCGACAACAAGTTCCCGCTCATCTCGCGCGCCGCACGCCGCGCCGGCCTGGACACCGCGACCGACACCCTGCGCGACCTGTCCTCGGAGATCGAGTGGGCCAAGGCCACCCTGATCTCGCCGGAGAACTACGTCGAGGCGGTCGGTCGTCTCGGTCGCGAGTCACCGGCACCCCCGCAGAAGGTCGCCGCGGTGTACGCGCACTACGAGGACTCCAAGGTCTCGCCCGACGGCGACCGTCTCCTCGACTTCGACGACCTGCTCATCTACATGACCCAGATCCTGACCATCGAACTCGGTGCGGCCGACGAATTCCGTTCGCGCTACCGGTGTTTCGTCGTCGACGAGTATCAGGACGTGACGCCGGTCCAGCAGGGCCTGCTCGACGCCTGGCTCGGCGAGCGCGACGATCTGACGGTGGTCGGTGACGCCAACCAGACGATCTATACGTTCACCGGCGCCTCGCCGAACTACCTGCTGGACTTCAGCCGTCGCTTCCCGGAGGCGACGGTCGTCCGACTGGAGCGGGGCTACCGGTCCACACCCCAGGTCGTCGACCTCGCCAACCGCGTGATCGGCGCCGCCCGCGGACGCATCGCCGGCACCCGGCTCCGGCTCATCGGCCAGCGCCCACCCGGCCCGGAACCGCAGTTCGCCGAGTACGCCGACGAACCGGCCGCGGCCACGTCGATCGCGATCGAGATCAAACACCTCATCAAGTCGGGTGTCTCACCGTCCGAGGTCGCGATCCTCTACCGCGTCAACGCCCAGTCGGAGAACTACGAGCAGGCGCTGACCGAGGCCGGGATCCCGTACCAGGTACGCGGCGGTGAGGCCTTCTTCGCCCGCACCGAGGTCCGGCAGGCGATGCGTCAGATCGCCACGGTTGCCGGCCGCGAGGTCAAGCCCGGTGTCACGACCATCGACGTCGTGCGCGCGGTTCTCGGCGAACTCGGACTCACCGACGAGGAGCCGTCGGGTGCCCAGGCGCGCGCCCGCTGGGAATCGCTGAAGGCGCTGGTGCAGCTGACCGAGGACATGGTCGCGGAGAACCCCGACCTCACGCTGCCGCAGTTGTCCGCGGAACTCACCACCCGGTCCGAGGCACGCCACCCACCGACCGTGCAGGGTGTCACGCTGTCGTCGCTGCACGCGGCGAAGGGACTCGAGTGGGACGCGGTCTACCTGGTGGGGCTGACCGACGGCTCGTTGCCGATCAGTCAGGCCATCAAGGGCTCCTGGGAGGACGTCGAAGAGGAACGTCGCCTGTTCTACGTGGGCGTGACCCGTGCGCGCGAACATCTGCACCTGTCGTGGGCGCTGGCCCGCAACGAGGGGGGCCGCGCACGCCGCCGGTCGCGGTTCCTGACCGATCTCATCCCCGACGATTCGCCGGCCTCGAAGATCGCCAAGGAACGTGCCCCCCGCAAGGGACCGACCTGCCGTGTCTGCGGCTCGCGGCTGATGGATTCGACGGCGACCCTGCTCGGCCGCTGTGCCGGATGCCCGTCCGACCTCGATGAGGACCTCCTGGTCGCTCTCAAGGAGTGGCGTCGCGATCGTGCGCACGAGAAGAAGGTGCCCGCCTTCGTCGTGTTCTCCGACAAGACGCTCACCGCGATCGCCGAACAACGCCCCACCGATACCGCTGCGCTGGTGTCGATCTCGGGGATCGGCGCGCAGAAACTCGACGAGTACGGAGAGGATCTTCTTGAGCTCGTCAAAACCGCAGGTCAAAAATAGGTTGTGCGCTTTCCGGCGCACCGTTTAGTCTGGTCTCCGTCAGCACGGGTGGGAGTATTCCTGCGTCCGTCAGGGGCCCATCGCTCATGTGGGAGCCACCGAGAAGAGAAAGGAGCGGATCAGTGAACGGAAGCATCGTGAACCAGGCCGGCGTCGCCGTGCCTGCGGCCAAGCCGAATCAGGCGCACGCCGTCGTTCTGCGCGCCCGTCGCAACCGCTCCTGGCTGCCTGCCGTCTGTGCACGTCCGGTCGCTATTCGAACGATGGCACCGGCAGCGCATCCGGCTGCAGCAGCGCACGTAGCGCCGCCCGCGGCAGCCGCAGCAGCAGCCCCCGCGCCGCATGGGTTCCCCGTACCGACACGAATTCCACGGAGTTAGACCTCCGAGACATTCGGGCCACGGGCGAATCGCAGAGGCGAAACCCGTGGCCCTCTTTTTTTGTCACCCGATCAACGCCCCACCAGGGGTTCGGACCGACATCCACATCGAGGACATGGGTCACCATTTCCCAACGAGCAGATGTGGAGAAAACCAATGACTGTCGATTGCGTACTCGAGTCCTGTCCATCGGCGGACCGCGCAGCGACCGCCCGGCTCGACCTGCCCTGCCAGGTGGCCGACGCAGATCTGTGGTTCGCCGACAATCCCCGCGACCTCGAGCGTGCCAAGGCCATGTGTGCCGATTGCCCGCTGCGGACCCAGTGCCTGCAGGCGGCCCTGGATCGCGCCGAGCCCTGGGGCGTGTGGGGTGGCGAGATCTTCGAGCGCGGTGCGGTGATCGCACGCAAGCGCTCCCGTGGCCGGCCGCGGAAGAACGCGGCGGCCTGAGTCGAACCGAAAGCGACGACGCCGCGAGCACATGCTCGCGGCGTCGTCGTTCTGCGTGCTGTGGGGGATCAATCGCCCAGGCCGGGGACCCATTCCTCCATGATCGCGCGGTACGGCGCATGCGCCTCGAGCTGCGAGGCTATGCCGACACAGCCGCCGAGTACACGGAACACCATCACGAACCGCTTGGGCACGTTGAGGTTTCGCGAGGTCTTGTAGACCTCACCGCGAACGTCGGTCGCCTTGCCGGCGGCGCGCTGCATCCACTTGCGCGTGAAGTGGAACGACTCCGAGTACAGCGGGTCGACGTAGGGCCGCAGGTAGGTCTCGAGGTCGGCGCTCGTGACCTTCGACGCATGCGACGGCCGGATGAACTCGGCCTCGACCATGAGCTCCTTGAGCTCCTCGTACTTCTTGTCCCGGGCGAGCCGCAGGATCGGCCCGGTCTCCGGAGGCAGACCGCCGGGGTAGTGGCCGACGGCGCCGAAGTCGAGGACGCCGAACCGGCCGTCGTCGGCGATGAAGAAGTTGCCCGGATGCGGGTCGCCGTGGAGCAGGCCGACCCGGTAGGGCGAGCTGACCTCGAACTCGGCCATCTTCGCGGCCGCATTGTCGCGGGTCTTCTGGTCGCCGGTCGTGATGATCTTCGACAGTGCGACACCGTCGACCCATTCCGAGACCACGACCTTGGGTGCGCTGGCGATCACCTTGGGAATCAAGAAGTCCGGATGCCCGTCGTACGCCTTGGCGAAAGCCCGCTGGTTCTCGGCCTCGCCGAGGTAGTCGAGTTCGGCCTCGGTGCGATCGATGAGCTCGTCCATCATCGCCTTGACGTCGGTGCCCGGCGACAGCCGCTGCAGGAGTCCCGACATGCGCGACAACGTCTTCAGGTCGGCCTTGAGTGCGTGGTCGGCGCCCGGGTACTGCACCTTGACCGCGACCTCGCGCCCGTCGGACCAGACGCCCTTGTGGACCTGACCGATCGATGCCGACGCCGCCGGCTCGTCGGAGAACTCCTTGAAGCGCTCGCGCCAGCGGGTGCCGAGCTGCTGGTCGAGGACCTTGTGGACCTTGTCGGCCGACATCGGCGGTGCATCAGCCTGGAGCTTGGTGAGCGCCTCCCGAAACGGCTCACCGAATTCGTCGGGGATCGCGGCCTCCATGATCGACAGCGCCTGGCCGACCTTCATGGCGCCGCCCTTGAGCTCACCGAGGACCGCGAACAGCTGTTCCGCGGACTTCTCGAGGAGTTCTTGGTTGACCTCGTCCTTGTCTTTGCCGACCATGCGTTTGCCGAGCCCCGCCGCCGCACGTCCGGCCATACCGATGGGGAGAGACGCCAACTTCGCGTTGCGACGACCCTGCCCCCGAGTGATGTCGGTCATAGCATCCTTTCCGCGTCACACAATAGACGACTTGAGCCGTTCGTCTCCCACCGGACGACAATCGCAGCTCGGGTGGGGTAACCATTCTCTACGGTCCACCCGTGCGGGATCATCGCGGAACTCCAACACCTGATTCAACAGCTGCGGTTCGTGTCGTCTCGCGGCGGGGGAGGGTCGCCGCAAGCTGTTCACCAGACGTTCGATCTGGCCGTGCGCGATCGCTGCGGTCGGCCGCACGAGCGCGGGATCCGCATCGCCCGGCGCGCGGATGAGTTGCACCGCCATCATCGGCCATTCCGGATCGGCGTCGGAACGATGGTGATCGGCGCACATCAGACAACTCGAGAGTCCGGGCAGGACGAGCGGGCCGACGATGCCGACGCCGTCGCGCACGCGCACCAGCAGATGCGGGATCCGTGCCCTCGTCAGTGCGAAGACGACCCGCGGGTCGTGGACCAGGAAGTCGCTGAGGATCACCAGTCGGGTGTCGACGGTGTCGAGCGAGCCGTCGGCTCGGCGCCGCATCGTCCGGTGCACCTGCAGGCCCTGTGCGCGCAGGGAGGCGCCCAGCAGGTCCGACAACGGCCCCTGGCCGTGGATCTGAATCCGGAAGTCCGCGAGATCCGAACTGTCCGAGGACGTTTCGGCTCGGGTGTCGGAGATGGTCCGTCCGGCTGCGGCCAGGCCGTCGAGGAGCGTCCGGATCTCGTCGTCGGCGAGCCCGGCCGCCGACGCGCGACGGTTGAGCAGTTCCGGTGTGCAGGGGCGCTCCAGCAACCGCAACATCGCGGCAACCGAATGCGCCGAGATACCGGCGTCGAGCTCGATGATCACGCTGCCGGCCGGATCGATCCCCACGTGTACCCGGTTGCCCGGCCGCACCAGGATCGGTGTTCCCGGACGGATGCGCGGGACCGTGATGGACATGGCGCAACTCTGCCAGCGAAAGGACCTCGCCGGCGTCGTTCGGGCCGGTTATCCACAACATGATCGGGTTCGGCGTCGATTGTGGAGTTATGAGCCGGTCTGCCCGGGGTTCGGGCCGTCGTCCCCGGAGTCGGCGTCTCCCTGTTCGACCCCGTCCTGTTCGGCGAGCGACTTCTCGAGCTGCGCGATCGCGTCGTCGAGGTCGGTGTCCTTGTGCAGCAGACGGTCGATGAACGCCGCCGGGTTGTCCAGGTCGTCGGAGTCGGGCAGCAGGTCCGGATGCGCCCAGACACCGTCGCGGGTCGACAGATCGGTGGCCTCGAAGACCCGGCGCCACAGCTCGGACGCCTCCCGCACCTTGCGCGGGCGCAGTTCGAGACCGACGAGGGTCGCGAAGGTCTGCTCGGCGGGGCCGCCGGAGGCGCGGCGGCGACGGATGGTCTCGGTCAGCGCGCCGGTGCTCGGGATGCGGTCGCCCAGTGCTCGGGTCACCACCTGCTCCACCCAGCCCTCGATGAGCGCCAGCAGCGTCTCGAGGCGGCCGAGTGCCGCCTTCTGCTCGGGCGTGGTGGTCGGCTCGAAAGATGTCGACGAGCTGATGAGCTCCTCGAGCTTCGACGGATCGGACAGCAGTTCGGTGGGATCGATGTTCGCCGTGGCGTCGGTGATCCCGCTGAAGTCGATGCTGATCCCGCGGGCGTACTCCTCGACCGTCGACAGCAGGCGCTGACGCAGCCAGCCGACGTGGGTGAACAGGCGGACGTGCGCGGCCTCGCGGGCGGCGAGGAAGACGATGATCTCCTGTCCGGGCTGCTCGAGACCCTCGGCGAACTTCGCGATCGCCTCGGGGAGCAGCACCGCAATCCCCTCGGGAGCCAGCGGCAGGCCGATGTCGGTGGAGGTGAGCACCTCCTTGGCGAGCTGGCCGAGACCCTGGCCGAGCTGGGTCCCGAAGGCCATACCGCTCATCTGCGTCAGCATGCCCAGCATCGGGCCGGCGAACTGGGCCGCCTCGGCGGGCAGGTTGTCCTGCCAGGTGCGTGCGAGTTGTTCGGCGACCGGGTTGCACAGACCCTTCCAGGTGTCCATGGACTCCTCGAGCCACTGCACCGGGGTCCACGCGACGGTCTGGGTGACGCCGCTGGGGAAGGTCGTCGCGTCGTCGAGCCAGACGTCGGCGAGGCGCACCGCGTCGGCCGACGCGGAGATCTCCTTGTCCAGAATCGGCGTGAACGAACCGATCTGCTGGCGGGCGAGATTCATGGCGACCTGATAGTTCACCGGACCGCCGCCGCCACCGGACATGCCGGCGCCCATGCCGCTGAACATGCTGCCGAGCTGGGAGAACATCTGGCCGAGCATGTTCGGGTCGAAGTTCGACGGATCGAAGTCGCCGAAGCCCTGTCCCTGGCCGCCCATGGCGAATCCGAACGGGTTGGCCCCGCCGAAGGGGTTGCCGCCGGGGTTGTCGCCCGGCTTGTTCTGGTCACCGCTGTTCTTGTCGCGGTCGTCGTCGCCGTTGCCGGACGCCGAGAAGCCGAAGGGCAGATCACTCATATGTCCACCGTACCGCCCGGACAGGCCCCTCAACGGCGTCGGATGTTCGCCGTGCGCGTAGCGCCGCCGCACGTGCGCGGCCCGCCTTCGGGCGGTGTGGCGGCATGACGCCGGCCTGTGCGGAGCACGACGTCGACACTGTCCTCAGAGGTCGGGGCACTATCGTGTGCGGAATGAGTTCGAGCCCTCGCTTCCGCCGGATCGCCACCGCCGCGGTCAGCGCCCTGGTGTTGCTGGCGTTGCTCGTCGTCGGCACGCAGGTGCAGGTGCCCTACGCCGCTCTCGGTCCCGGACCGACGCTGAACACATTGGGCATGACGAAGGTCGAGCAGGACGGCAAGGTCGTCGAGCGCAAGGTCGTGCAGATCGACGGTGCACCCCTCGACAAGACCACCGGCAACCTGAACCTGACCACGGTGTCGGTCAGCGACGGGCTCACACTCTTCGACGCCCTGGGTTTGTGGATGTCCGGGAAATACGCACTGACCCCGCGCGACGAGGTGTATCCGCCGGACCGCAGCACCGAACAGGTACAGCAGGAGAACGCCCAGCAGATGGCGGGGTCGGAGGAGGACGCCACCGTCGCGGCCCTGCGGTTCCTGGACCGTCCCACGGTCCTGCGCATCGCCGCTGTGGGCGCCGACGGGCCGTCGGCCGACGTCCTGCGCGCCGGCGACGTGGTCACCAGGGCCGGGGGAGTCGAGGTCGAGACCAGCAAGGAACTGCGCGACGTCGTGTCGAAGAATCCGCCGGGCACGGTGCTTCCGCTGGAGATCGTGCGGCAGGGCACGCCGCAGACCGTGACCGTCACGCTCGCCCCGCATCCCGGCGACGAGAAGGCCGGATTCCTCGGGGTCACGGCCGAGGTCGCCAACGCCGACCCGTCGCTCAAGGTCACCTACACCGTCGGCGACATCGGCGGACCGTCGGCGGGCATGATGCTGGCGCTCTCGGTCGTCGACCAGTTGGGTCCCGGCGAACTGACGCACGGCAAGTTCATCGCGGGAACGGGCACGATCTCGGCCGACGGTGACGTCGGTCCGATCGGCGGCATCACCCACAAGACACGGGCGGCCCACGACGCCGGTGCGACCGTGTTCCTGGTCCCGGCCCGCAACTGCGCGGAGGCGGTCTCCGACCGTCCCGACGGACTCGAACTGGTCAAGGTCGAGACGCTCGACGGCGCGGTCGACGCCCTCGACGCGATCGGTTCGGGACGCCCGGCCCCGTCCTGCTGACGGACCGGCGGTCCACCGGTCAGGACTCCGGCGCGTCCGGGGCGAAGGTCTCGTGCAGCGCTGCCCGTAGCTCGAGCGCGAGCTGGGGATGGGTGAGCAGCTCGGGCACCTCGTCGGGCACGGGTCGAAGCCGCAGGAGCGCCAGGTCGGGCCCGTTGCGCAGCACACCGACGACCAACCGGGCGACGTCCTCGTCCGCGTGCTGATCGGCTGTCTCGGTGACCACGTACTTCGGTGTACCGTCGTCATCCGGACCCGGTGGCGTGACGACGATCTCGAGCGCCACCGCCGCCCCGGCGACCGCTGCGGGCCAGATCGCGGTGGCCAGGAATTCGTCGAGGTCGTCGCACTCCTCCTCGACGGGCGTGAAGACCGACCGGTCGTCGTCGGCGACGACGCCGGGAACGCGCTCGACGAGCAGAGACGTCGGCACGAGCGCGTACACCGCAGGCGGCTGCCCCCAGCCATCGGCATCGAGGTGATCCATGATCTCGCTCAGCGAGCTTCCGAGATCGTCGGTGGAGAAGGCTCGTGGTGTCGTCGCGTTGTCGGGCATCCGACCATCTTGCCCCGGCGGGGCGCACCCGGGAACCGTGACCAACCCCGGATCGTTGTCCCACCGCCCGAGTGTGATCGGCATCCGGGCGGTGCCAGTACAGTGGACACCACGCCCAGGCTTGCGCGTCACGCAGGGCGTTGTCCGAATTGAGAGCTTTGGAGAGTGGGTCTGGTGGGCGCTCGAGGGCCGGCAGGAATGCCGACACTGTCACGCAGGAGCAAGATCGGCATCGGACTCGGCGTTGCCGTGCTGGTCCTCTTGCTCATCGGACCACGACTGATCGGTCTTGCCACCGACTGGCTGTGGTTCCGTGATGTGGGGTACTCGAGCGTGTTCAGCACGGTCATCTGGACCCGCGTCATCCTCTTCCTGATCACGACTCTCGTCGTCGGCCTGATCATCTTCGGCGCGGTGGCCCTGGCCTACCGGTCCCGGCCGGTGTTCGTGCCCACCGCGGGACCCAACGATCCGCTCGCGCGCTACCGGACCGCCATCATGACCAAGGTCCGGTGGTTCGCCGTGGTGCCGGCCCTGATCATCGGCGCACTCGCCGGTCTCGTCGCGCAGGGTTCCTGGGCCACGGTCCAGATGTTCCTGCACGGGACCTCGTTCGGCCAGACCGATCCGCAGTTCAACCTCGACATCGGCTTCTACGCCTTCGACCTGCCGTTCTACCGGTTCGTGCTGAATCTCCTGTTCGTCGTGGTCGTCGTGGCGTTCCTCGCCAACCTGGTCACCCACTACCTCTTCGGCGGCATCCGGCTGGGCCAGGGCGGGGGTTCGGTCACGATGGCCGCCCGTATCCAGCTCGCCGTTCTGGCCGGCACCTTCTTGTTGCTCAAGGCAGCGGCCTACTGGCTCGACCGGTACAACCTGCTCTCGAGTCAGCGCAAGGCCGAGATCTTCCCGGGTGCCAGCTACACCGACATCAATGCGGTCCTGCCGTCCAAGCTCATCCTGATGGCGATCGCGATCATCTGTGCCGTCGCGTTCTTCGCCGCCATCGTGCTGCGTGATCTGCGCATCCCCGCCCTCGCAACCGTGCTGATGCTGTTCTCGGCACTGCTGATCGGTGTGGGCTGGCCGCTCACCATGGAGCAGTTCTCGGTGAAGCCGAACGCCGCCCAGAAGGAAGCCGAATACATCCAGCGGGCGATCAACTCCACGCGGGAGGCCTACGGCATCGGGCCGGACAAGGTCATCACGCAGAAGGACTGGACCGCCGAGCCCGCGAATCCCGCACTCGTCAACGGGGACACCCCGACGCTGTCGAACGTCCGCATCCTCGACCCGAACGTGGTGTCGCCGACATTCATCCAGCAGCAGCAGCGCCAGAACTTCTACGGCTTCCCGACGCAGCTCGCCGTCGACCGCTACAAGATCGACGGCGAACTGCGCGACTTCGTGGTCGCAGTGCGTGAACTCGACCCGAGCCGCTACCTCGAGAACCAGCAGAACTGGCTGAACAAGCATCTCGTCTACACCCACGGCAACGGCTTCGTCGCCGCGCCGGCGAACCGGGTCAACGAGTCGGTCGACGAGAACGACATCGACGGCGGCGGTGACCCGTTCTACTACGTCAGCGACACCACGAACTACCAGACCGAGGCGTACAAGCGCGACGCCCCGATCAAGGTGACACAGCCGCGCATCTACTTCGGTGAGCTTCTCGCAAAGATCGATCCCGACTACGCGATCGTCGGCTCCGAAGGCGGTGAGCCCCGCGAACACGACATGGGCGACGCCAAGTACACCTACCAGGGGCCCGCGGGCGTCCCGCTGAGCAACTGGTTCACCCGACTCCTCTATGCGGGCAAGTACGCGGAGCGGAACTTCCTGCTGTCGGGCGAGATCACCTCGGCGTCGAAGATCATCTACAACCGCGACCCGCGGGACCGCGTCGAGCAGATCGCGCCGTGGCTGACCGTCGACTCCAAGACCTACCCGGCGGTCATGGAGGACGGCTCGATCAAGTGGATCGTCGACGGCTACACCACGCTCGACAACTTCCCGTACTCGCAGCCGACGTCGCTGCAGAGCGCGACCGCCGACGCCCAGGACCTCAACCCCGGTCAGACCGGACGTACGCAGGTCAACAAGACCGTGTCGTACGTACGCAACTCGGTGAAGGCCACCGTCGACGCCTACACCGGTGAGGTCAAGCTGTACGAGTTCGACACCGAGGACCCCGTCCTCAAGACCTGGATGAAGGTCTTCCCGGGATCGGTCGCCTCGCGTGCCGAGTTCGACAAGCAGACCTCGTTGCGCGAGCACGTCCGGTACCCGGAGGATCTGTTCAAGATCCAGCGGGCGCTTCTGACGCGCTACCACGTCGACACCCCGGGAACGTTCTTCCAGGCGAACGACTTCTGGTCGGTGCCGTCGGACCCGACGAGCCCCGACGCCGAACAGCGTGGACTCGATCAGCCGCCGTACTACTTCGTGGCCTCGGACCCGGAGAGCAAGCAGGCGTCGTTCCAGCTCACCTCTGTCCTCACACGACTCAACCGTCCGATCCTCGGTGCTTACATCACCGTTGCCTCGGACCCGGAGAACTACGGACAGATCACCGTCAAGGAGTTGCCGGGCAACAACCAGCGGTCGGGACCGAAGCAGGCGTTCAACCCGATGAAGACCGATGGTCGAGTCGCCGAATCGCTCAAGTCCCTCGAGAACACGGCAAAGGTGACGTTCGGCAACTTGCTGACGCTGCCGGTCGGCGACAACGGGATCCTGTACGTCGTCCCGATGTATGCGCAGGCCCAGGGCGAAGAGGCCTTCCCCCGGTTGTTCCGGGTGATCACCCGGTACGAGCCGAAGGAACGAGAGGCCCGGATCGGTTATGCGCCGACGACGGCCGAGGCACTGCGCCAGGTCGGGATCACGCCGGCCGCCGGTGTGGTTCCCGGTGAACAGCAGCCCACCCAGCCGGACCGGCCTCAGCAGCAGGGCGGGACGACGAGTCCGCAGCTGCCGGCTCCTCCGCAGGGTGGTACACCCGAGCGCGATGCCGCGGTGAAGGCGATCGGAGACGCGCTCAGCGCGCTGCGCGACGCGCAGACCAAGGGCGACTTCGCCGGTTATGGCGCGGCCCTCGATCAGCTGAACAAGGCTGTGACACAGTACGAGTCACTACCGAAGCAGAACTGAACCGGGTGGATCCGATCGACGCGCCCCACACGGGGGCGTGTCGATCGGGCAGTAGTAACGATCCGAGCGTTACGTGCGTCGGGTACCGCTAGCCGCGGTACTTGCGCACGTAGCGCTCTTTTTCGTCCGCGGTGTTGTCCGGTAGCACCGGGCTGTGGTGATACCGGTGACCGATGGTGAAGAAGATCGAGACGGTCAAGCCGAACGCTGCGACCGTGACCACTGCGAACAGGACTGCGAGGCCTGTGTTGCCGGAGGCCATGTGGACCAGCCACAGTGCAGCCGACAGGAAGCCGCCGAGCGCGGATACGAATCCGATGAAGCTCATCGGATGGTTGCCGTGGCTCTCATGGTGGAAGTGGGCGGACATGGTCCCTCCTCGGTGGTGGGTCGGCCGGGTTCGGGTAGCGCCGATTCTACGCCCGAAGGTGACTCGGCTCACAGTGATGGTGGTCCGCCGACGCAGGTCAGGTACGGCGCCGTGACCTGTGCTTAACGGTCTTCCGTGACCGCGATCACTCCTATACGCCCAGTTCAGCCGCGGTTTCGGGATCGATTTGCATCGCTGACGAGCGCATGTGTAACGTGGTGTTCACCAACGCGGGGTGGAGCAGCTCGGTAGCTCGCTGGGCTCATAACCCAGAGGTCGCAGGTTCAAATCCTGTCCCCGCTACCAACACAAGAACCCCCGCCCGGGACTCCCGGGCGGGGGTTCTTGCTATGTGCTTCTCATGTGTGCGGAGCCGATGCCCGAGCGACGGCCGGCCTGGCGCGGTGCTCGAACCGCAGGTGCGTGGAGCTCGCCCGGTTGCGGGATGGGGGCCGATCCAGATCGGCCGGCACCGGTCTCCGGAGCGGACCGAGGAATTTCTTCACCGAATCTCGCGCGAATCCGCCGCGGTTGTGCATGCCGACCTCGGCGCCGATCCCCAATCACCCCTTCTGACCAGGCGATTTGACGTTGGGGACCCACGTGCGTAACTTATGTCGA
>NZ_BANS01000031.1 GCF_000332995.1 Gordonia amicalis NBRC 100051 = JCM 11271 | reverse complement strand
AGTGGGAGCGGCAGCCACATCACGATCGCCGCGCTGATGTTCCACTTCTGACGAAGCGCCGTCGCGAAGTTGAAGTACTCGCTGGAGTGATGGGCCTGATGGGTGGCCCAGACGATGCGCACACGGTGCGACACGCGATGCACCCAGTAGTAGATGAAGTCCACACCCACGAAGGCGATGACCCACGAGTACCACTGGTTCATCGGTAGATGCCAGGGTGCGACATAGGTGAACAGGGCGGTGTAGGCGATCAGCCCGAGGAGTTTCCAGAAGGCGCTGGTCCCGATGGAGACGAGGCCCATGAGGACGCTCGCGCGCGCATCGCGTGTCTCGTATGCGCCCGGCCGAGGACCGCCCCCGTCGTCGTGGCCTGCATCGTGCTCGAGCTTGGCCGCGGCGAACCACTCGATCGCGAGCATCGTCACGAAGAACGGGATCGCGAGGACGGTCGGCTCGCGCATCGGTTCCGGCAAGAACTCCAACACCGTGTACTCCCTAGAACACCATCTGACACGTCAGCATGTCAGTTTGATTCTGACAAGGTATCGTGTCAGAAGCTGCGCTGTAAAGAGCCGATCCGCCATTCGCGGGTCACGACGAGAGGAACGACGGATCGTGTCCACGTCCGCCACCGCGGGGCCCTCCGCCGCACCCGTCGGGGGCCGACGCTATGGGGGAGCGGATCCGACCGAACGTCAGTCGCGCCGCCGCCACGCGTTGATCAGCGCCGGACTCGACGTCTTCGGCAGCGAGGGCTACGCCAAGGCCTCGGTCAAGAGTGTCTGCGACCAGGCCGGCCTGACCCAGCGCTACTTCTACGAGTCGTTCAGCGACCGTGCCGATCTGCTCGTCGCCGTCTACGACGACTGTGTCGACTTCGCGCGTACCGCGACTCTCGCCGCCGCGAGCCCGTTCCTGGAGACCGAAACCGACGACACCGAGGACCGGGGAGACCCGAAAGAGGTTGCCCCGGAGAGAATTTCCGGAGCAGGGATTGCCGGTGAACTCATCTCCGACGCCGCGCGTGCCACACTCCGGGCCTTCATGTCGGCACTGACCGACGACGAGCGGCGGGCCCGCGTCATGCTGGTCGAGGTCGTCGGCGTCTCGCCGGAGATCGAGCGCGTGCGGATGAGTGCGATCCACGGCTGGGCAGAGCTGATCCTGATGCTGGCGAGGGGGAGTCGTCCGCCCACCGCCCGCCAGCGGCTGGCCTCGGTCGGACTCGTCGGCGCGGTCACCCAGTTGATGGTCGATTGGTACGTTGCGGGACAGTCGGATTCCGACATTCCCCGCGAACCCCTCGAAGACGTCCTCGACGTGTGCGTCGAACTCTTCGTCGCCGCGCACGATCGTCTGCTGAACTGACGTCACGATTCTCGTACTCTGCCAAAACGCCTCCATAAGACGTGCTCGGGGAGTAGATTTCGGACCATTCTGCTTCAAGCCGCGGGTCCGCTACTCCCGGGAGGCGACGGATGAGTACAGCAGAGGAGCGCGCAAGACAGCTGGATCTTGTTGCGCGCCTTAAATATTCCTATCCGGAACTCCCGGACGCACCGACTCCCGATCTCCTCGATCACGCGCGCATCACCGCCTACCTGAAGCCGGTTCACGATGTCGGCGGAGAGCCCGATGCGCCGATCTTCTACGAGGGAAAGGCATATGAGCTGTGGGAGCACATGACCTATGTCATGTGTGAAGTGCTGGCGTGGCGCGGGATCTGGCTGTCGGAGGAGCGTCGGCGCATCGGCAACGTCGACGTCGGTCGTGCGGAATACCTCGGACTCCCGTACTACGGCCGCTGGCTCCTGGCGGTGGCGAGGGTCCTGGTCGAGAAACATCACATCGCGCTGGGTGAGCTCTCCGAACGCATGCTCGAGGTGCAGGAACGATATGCCGGAGGACTGGCCGGCAAGACCCTCGAGGCGCAACCCCGTGGTGCCGGCGACGGATCCGACGTCCCCCGCAACACCCACCACCGCCACGCGGTCGGCGTCGGCGATCCGCAGATCTACGCCGGAAAGGCCGGCGAGGCACGGTTCACCCTCGGGAGTCGTGTCCTCGTGCGTGAACTACCGGTCGTCTTCTACACGCGCACACCGGAATACGTTCGGGGTGCCACCGGCGAGATCGCTGCCGTCGCCTACGAGAGCCCCGCACCCGAGGACGAGACGTGGGGTCTGTCCGACGCGCAACCCGAGTGGTTCTACGTCGTGGAGTTCCGGATGAGCGAACTCTGGCACGGATACACCGGCCCCGACGACGACACTCTGCGAACCGAGATCCCGGAGAGGTGGCTGGCGCCGGCCGGTCGAGAGGAGAGTCAGGAACCATGAGCGACGCCCCCGGTGCGCACGGCCACGATCACGATCACGACCACGACCACGCGCGCACGGTCGCGCCGATGGTCGAGGAGGTCACCGATTTCGAGGTCCTCGAGATCGCTCTGCGCGAATTGTGCATCGAGAAGGGACTTTTCACCGCGGAGGAACACCGAAGGTTCACCGAGTTCGCCGAGCAGATAGGCCCGACGCCGGCGGCGACCCTGGTCGCCCGGGCGTGGGTGGAACCGGATTTCCGAGAGTTGGCCCTCGCCGAACCCATGACCGCGAGCAAGGAGGTCGGCGTCGACTGGCTGGAACCCACCGGTTTCGGAACGCCCAGTGATTTCACCGCGTTCTCGATTCTCGCCGACACCCCGACGCTTCATCACGTGATCGTGTGTGCGTTGTGTTCGTGTTATCCGCGACCGATTCTCGGCAATTCACCCGAGTGGTATCGCACACCGAACTACCGGCGTCGGATGGTTCGGTGGCCGCGACAGGTGTTGTCGGAGTTCGGTCTCCAACTGCCGGACGACGTGTCGGTGCGGGTCCAGGATTCCAACCAGAAGCACCGGTTCATGGTGATGCCGCAACGTCCGGCCGGAACCGAGGACTGGACCCGAGAGCAGCTGGCCGAGATCATCACGCGGGACTGTCTGATAGGGGTCGCGCTGCCGAAGCCGGGAGTCACCACCAACGCGGTCACCACGGTGCGGCCCGCCGTTCACCCGGCAGGAGAGTGACGATGTCGACGCGGACCGAAGCCGGAGATGTCCACCCGTCCCTCGCCGAGGTCGTCGAACGCGACCAGGTGTGGCCCCGAATGGCCGCCAGGTACGGGGTCGCCAATCTCGTTCCACCGTGGAAGACCAGCCTCGACGGTCTCTGCGATGCGCTCGACCGCGCCGCCGACAACGGCTGCGCGGCACCCGGGGTCGTGGAGCGCCGGGACGAGGAGGACCGGTTGGCGGCCACCACCTATGCCGACCTTCCCTATCCGGAGAATCAACTCGTCGCCCTCGCCCACACACTGCTCGACCGCGGGGTGATCGACGAACGCGAACTCGCCGAACGGATGGCCGCGGTCCGGGCGCGACTGGAGGCGTGAGGACGCGGACAAACCGGGTGTCCACAATGGGATCATCCCTGTAGACAACCGCCTCACCACTGCGTCGTGTGTTGACTTCTCCATTACTCTCAGCGCATGGCCGGGGGGAAAGACGCAGTTGACCTGCGTACCGATGAGCAGTTGTTGCGGGCTCACGTCGCCGGCGACCCGGGTGCGTTCTCCGATCTCGTCAACCGCCACCTCGACTATCTGTGGTCGGTCGCCCTCCGAACCAGCCAGAGCCCCGAGGACGCCGCCGACGGGTTGCAGGATGCGCTGCTGGCCGCTCATCGGACCGCGGCGGATTTCCGCTCCGACGCGAAGGTGACCAGTTGGCTGCACCGGATCGTCGTCAACGCGTGTCTGGATCGGATTCGTCGCAACAACTCCCGCAAGACCGTCCCGTTGCCCGAATGGGACGTGATGTCGATCGCGGACACGAGTGACGACATCTCCGCGGTGGACCTGTCGGTTTCCATCGGCCGGGCGCTGCACACCCTGCCCGAAGGCCAACGACAGGCCATCGTCGCCGTCGACCTCGAGGGTTATTCGATCGCCGAAGCCGCATCACTGCTCGGTGTCGCCGAGGGGACGATCAAGAGCCGGTGCGCGCGAGGGCGCCTCAAACTCGCCCAGGTCCTCGGCCATCTTCGGACTGCCGATGACGCGTGATCCCATGCCTGCCAAACTCTTCCCTTCTGTCCCTGTCGGAGTGGAACCGGAACGGCGCGTCGCGCGTCCAAGTACTCGACGACCACCGACGACGACCATCGAAATGCCACCACCGAGAGACCGACGCCCGACCTCCGGAATGGAAGACTGACACCATGACCCCGCGGGGACCAGACGACACCGAGTCCGGCGATCTGCCCGATCCGCCGTACTCGGCAGACACGCTGGCCGAGTTCCATGCCGGCGTGCTGTCCGAGCGCGCCACCGCCCACATTCGTGCGAAGATCGCGGATGACCCTGCGGCACAGGAGATCCTGGCTGCTCTGGACCGGACGGCGAGTCAACTCCGCGCGTCGACGCCGGCCCCGCATCCGGTTCCGGATCGGGTTCGCGCCGATGTCCAGGCCACGCTCGCCGCCCTCGCCGGATCGTCCTCGGCCACATCCCCCTCGGTCACGGACGTCCCGTCCACCTCTGCACCCTCCACATCCGCAGGCACGGCGACGGCACCCGCCGATCCGAATGCGCCGGTGGATCTCGCCGCACGACGCGAGCGGTCACGCCGCACGAGGATGGTCGTGCCGCTCGTGCTGGCGGCGGCCGCAGTCGTGGTGGTCGCATTCGGCTCGATCGGTGTGCTGCGTCTGATGTCCTCGTCCTCGTCCTCGGACGACACTCCACGGCCGACGCAGGCCCAGCCTGCGTCCACCCAGACTCTGGACCCGACCGGGTCCGCGTCGGCGCTCTCGGTCCTCGGCCGCACCGACGGCGCGCCGTTCGAATCGGTCGCGGCACTCCGCCGGTGCACCGCGGCCCACCTCATCCCCGCGACCGCGGTCGTCGTCGGCTCGGGGCGGATCATCTTCCACGGTGCCCCCGCTGCCGCCATCCTGCTGTCCACCGGAATCGCCGGCCGCTTCGACGCCCTCATCGTCGGTTTCGAGTGCGACACCGGCAATCCCGCTTTCCTGGCCCGGGGGACGATCGGCGGCTGACAATCACAGCCGTAGCCGAGACCTGCGTCACCACGCCGGGAGCGTGGACTTGACCGGGAACATCTGCGCTTACCCTTGTGTTGAAGCAGCCGTGATCCCGACGAGACACATCCGGGATCTCGTATACCCCACCAGCACGGAGGACGGATGAGCCAGCCAGAGACCCAGCAGATCCACGACGTGATCGTCATCGGATCTGGTCCTGCCGGGTACACCGCGGCGATCTACGCCGCGCGCGCCGAGCTAGCACCGATCGTCTTCGAGGGAACCCAGTTCGGTGGCGCGCTCATGACCACCACCGAGGTCGAGAACTTCCCCGGTTTCCAGACCGGTATCCAGGGTCCGGCCCTGATGGACGAGATGCGCGAGCAGGCGATCCGATTCGGCGCTGACCTGCGCATGGAAGACGTCGACACGGTCCGCCTCGAGGGCGACATCAAGGAGGTCGAGGTCGGCGGAGAGGTGTTCCGCGCACGCGCGGTCATCCTCGCGATGGGTGCCGCCGCACGGTACCTGGGTGTCGAGGGTGAGCAGCAGCTTCTCGGCCGCGGTGTCTCGGCATGTGCGACCTGCGACGGATTCTTCTTCAAGGACCAGGACATCGCCGTCATCGGCGGTGGTGACTCCGCGATGGAGGAGGCCACCTTCCTCACCAAGTTCGCGCGCACCGTCACCCTGGTCCATCGCCGCGAGGAGTTCCGCGCGTCGAAGATCATGCTCGATCGGGCACGCAACAACGACAAGATCCGCTTCGTCACCAACGCCGCTGTGCGTTCGGTCCTCGGCGAGGGTTCGGTCAGCGGTCTCGAGCTCGAGGACACCCGCACCGGCGAGGTGAGCACGCTCGACGTGACGGGCATGTTCGTCGCGATCGGCCACGATCCGCGCAGCCAGCTGGTTCGCGGACAGGTCGATCTCGACGACGAGGGCTATGTCCTCGTCCAGGGACGCACCACCTACACCTCGCTGCCCGGTGTCTTCGCCGCCGGCGACCTGGTCGACCACACCTACC
Source organism: Gordonia amicalis NBRC 100051 = JCM 11271 (assembly GCF_000332995.1). Lineage (GTDB taxonomy): Bacteria > Actinomycetota > Actinomycetes > Mycobacteriales > Mycobacteriaceae > Gordonia > Gordonia amicalis. The sequence continues at coordinate 73,908 of NZ_BANS01000031.1, read as the reverse complement.
GTCAGGCCATCACGGCAGCCGGTAGCGGTTGTTCGGCGGCCATCGACGCCGAGCGCTGGCTCGCCGAGCAGGGCGAGGCGCCACAGCACACCGTCGACGCCGAGTCCGTCGCCGACGTCGAGCCTGTTCAGGCACCTGCCTGAACTGCACTTTCCACTCCGAACTTCATTCTTGAGTCCATCTGAGGAGGACACCACCATGGGTGCAAACACGGTCGTCGTCAACGACACCACCTTCAAGGACGCCGTTCTCGGCGCCGACAAGCCGGTCCTGGTCGACTTCTGGGCCACCTGGTGCGGCCCGTGCCGCATGGTTGCCCCGGTCCTCGAGGAGATCGCCCGCGACCACGGCGACAAGCTCACCATCGCCAAGCTGGATGTCGACGAGAGCCCGGCCACCGCGCGTGACTTCCAGATCATGTCGATTCCGACCATGATCCTCTTCGACAAAGGTCAGCCGGTGAAGACGATCGTCGGCGCCAAGGGCAAGGCCGCACTGCTTCGCGAGCTCGACTCGGTGATCGGCCAGTCTGCCTGACCTGCTGTTCCTTCTGATCCGCGGCGAGAGTCCGACGGGTGAACGACGTTGGTGTCGGCCCGCGGGCTCTCGTCGTTGGTAGTCTCGGCCCGGGTCCCCGACCATGCGGGACACGAGCCGACCACGACGCGGCTGGACCTGTTCCAGTTTGGTGTAGTGAACTTCAGCTGAGAGAATGCAGGCTGATGCTGACCGGTACCGCCGTAGTGCGGTCCGCCAGATTTCGCCGGCAGGGCGTCACCCTGCCGCGATTCGTACGAGGGGTGACGACATGCCATTGTTCCGACTTGGGGATCACGGCTCGGCGGTGGCCGAGATCCGCGCCATCCTGGTCGGGCTCGGTCTGTTGCCCGAGGGCGGGGACGCCGTTTTCGACGAAGCGTGTGACCGGGCAATTCGGGCGTTTCAGCAGCAACGAGGTCTGATCGTCGACGGCATCGTCGGTCCCGCGACCTACCGCGTCCTGCGGGAGGCCTCGTACCGTCTCGGTGCCCGCGTCCTCTCGTATCAACTCTCGGCGCCGATGGTCGGCGACGACGTTGCCACCCTCCAGCACCGTCTCCAGAACCTCGGCTACTACACATCCCTCGTCGACGGCATCTTCGGGCTCAACACCCACAACGCAGTGTGTCTGTACCAGAGTGAATACGGACTGGCCTCGGACGGAATCTGTGGTCCGGCGACGCTGCGCTCCCTCGAGCGGCTCGGCACGCGCGTCACCGGTGGCTCGCCGTACGCGATCCGCCAGGAGGAGCAGGTTCGGCGCTCCGGTCCGCAGCTGTCGGGCAAGCGGATCCTCATCGATCCGGGCTCCGGGGGGTTGCATCCCCTCTCGACCGGCGACCTCGCCGAACGCGAATCCGATCTCCTCTGGGATCTGGGTGCACGTCTCGAGGGGCGGATGGCCGCCGCCGGGATGCAAACCTTCCTGTCCCATGACGGTCGTGGCCGTCCCGGTGACAACGAACGCGCCCGGGTAGCCAACCTGATGGATGCCGACCTGATGATCTCGCTGCGCTGCGGCCACTACCGCAACGTGCAGGCCAACGGTGTCGCGTCGTTCTACTTCGGCAACAACCAGAACTCCTGCTCGACGATCGGGCGCAATCTCGCAGGCTTCATCCAGCGCGAAATCGCCGCCCGCACACCGCTTGCCGATTGTCGGACGCATGAGCGCACGTGGGATGTCCTGCGACTCACCAGGATGCCGGTGGCACTCATCGACGTCGGATATATCACCAACCCGCACGACGCTGCGGTGCTTGCCAATTCGGATTGGCGCAACGTCATCGCCGACGCCATCCTGGTCGCGGTGAAGCGGTTGTACCTGCTCGACCAGGACGATCGGCCTACGGGCACTTACACTTTTGCGGAACTCCTGGCCGCGGAGAACGCTTCGCGCTGACCCGCGCTGTACCCGACCCCACCGGGACGGCCGTTCGCTGCCGTCCGGCGAGATCGATCTCCGCCATCACCACGAGCTTCTCGAGCGCGCTTTCCACCTCGAACTTCCAGCCGAGTCCTTCATCGAGTTCGAGACGGAACCGCGGAAACCGCTGATGGGATGAAACGACGTCGAATCCGGAGTTCTTGAGGAACGACGCATCGATCATGCAGGCTGTGCACAAATCGGCCTGCGGATCCTCGAGGATCTCTCGCGCGACTTCGATGATCGCCTCGTCCGTCCAGAAGTCGAGGTCGGGGAGGGCGCCTCCAGTGGAAGCCGGTCCCGACTCCGTCGATCCGGACGTCGCCGAACCCGTCGGAGAACAGAACTCGGCCGCGCCGGCACCGTTACGCACGAGCCCGAATGACTCCACCGCGCGGACACCGCGGCGGATCAGATCGCCGAGAACCGCGTCGAGAAGAATCGTGGCGACCTCGTCGTGTCCCGGCTCCGTGCGAATACTGGTGAGCAGGACCGCGTCGTGACTGACCGGGGAAGTGGGGAAGTGCTGCGAACGGGGCACCCTGTTCGGCGGGGCGTAGAACGCCGTGCCGATGACGTTGTTGGTCGTCGATTCGATGGCAACCTGTCCGCACGCGCCCCATTCGAGCAGTAGCCCCGAGATCCAGGCCTCCTTGTCGAATTCGCTCTCATACGATTCGCCGTTGGCGGTCGGCTCGACTTCCCAGAAGACACATCGCCGGGTGTGCTGGGGCAGCGACTCGAAGGATCCGAGTTCCAGCCGCACGATCGACACGCTCATGTCACCGAACTCCGGTCCGACGACATGGATCGACGAAAACCATTGAGCTGCAGCCCATCTCACTAACCGGGCGGTCGTCTGACCGATCAATCGTCACTGTGACATTACTTCCGCATCCGCTGGTACCGGGAAGTTCGCGGTGAAATTCACTTCTTTGGATCAATGAACTCGACGATGCGTTCCAAGTCATCAACTGATCCGAATTCCACGACGATCTTCCCTTTCCGCTTTCCTAGACTGACTGTAACCCTGGTGTCCAGACTGTCGGACAGTCTCTCGGCAAGGTCCTGGAGTCCTGGCATCTGCATCGGCTTACGCTTCGGCGCGACCGGAGCCTTCGAATCGGGTCCGTCCCCACGATTGGCGAGTGTGACGGCTTCCTCCGTCGCGCGAACCGACAGTCCCTCGGCGACGATGCGCGCGGCCAGCGCCTCCTGAGCGTCGCTCCCGGTCTCGAGGGAGAGGAGGGCACGGGCGTGCCCGGCCGACAGAACGCCTGCCGCTACACGACGCTGGACGGGAATGGGTAGCTTCAGCAGCCGGATCATGTTGCTGATGAGCGGACGTGATCGGCCGAGTTTGGCCGCCAACTGCTCGTGGGTCACACCGAATTCTTCGAGGAGTTGTTGGTAGGCGGCCGCCTCTTCCAACGGGTTCAGCTGCGCCCGGTGGATGTTTTCGAGCAACGCGTCGCGCAGCATATCGCCGTCGGCCGTCTCGCGGACGATGGCCGGAATGGCCTCGAGGCCGACTTCCTGGCTGGCCCGCCACCGACGCTCACCCATGACGATTTGAAAGGCGACACCGTCAGCGGTCGGCTCTTTCAGGCGCCGTACGACGATGGGCTGCATCAGTCCGAACTCGCGGATCGAGTGCACGAGCTCGGACATCTGCTCGTCGTCGAAGACCGTACGCGGCTGGTTCGGGTTCGGTTGGATCTGCTTGGGCGGGATCTCGCGGTAGACAGCGCCGGCCTCTTCGCGACTCAGCACGTCGATGGTCGGGGCACTCGCCGGGGTGGCCTGACCGTCGACCGCAGACGTGGGACCCTTACCGATCACGACGTCGGCGGCCGCGTTTCCCAGTCGGGGAGTGTTCGTCTGGTCGTCGGTGGGGCCGGTGGGAATGAGCGCAGCCAGTCCGCGACCCAATCCGCCTCGACGCTGAGCGGTGTCCCGTTGACTCATGCCTCTACCTCCACTCGGAACTGGAACCCTGCTGTCGTCATGCCTGAGCGCTTTCCGCTGCACCGCGGAGAGCCAGCTCCCGCGCGGCATCCATATAGCTCATCGCGCCGCGTGAACCGGGGTCGTACTCGATGATCGTCATTCCGTAGCCGGGTGCCTCGGACACCTTGACGCTGCGGGGGATGATCGTGCTCAGCACCTTGTCCCCGAAGTGGCGTCGGACCTCCTCTGCGACCTGATCGGCGAGCTTGGTTCGTCCGTCGTACATCGTGAGAACGATCGTCGACACATGCAGCCCGCGATTGAGATGGGCCTGAACCAGCTCGATGTTACGAAGGAGCTGCCCGACACCCTCGAGAGCGTAGTACTCGCACTGGATGGGGATGAGCACCTCTCGCGCAGCAACCATTGCGTTGACGGTGAGCAGACCGAGCGACGGCGGGCAATCGATGAAGACATAGTCGATCTGATACTCGGCCAGCACCTCGTCGTTGAGCGCGTTGCGCAATCTGTTCTCGCGAGCGACCAGCGAGACGAGTTCGATCTCGGCGCCGGCCAGATCGAGTGTCGCCGGTACGCAGAAGAGGCCCTGCTGGCTCGGCGACTCCTGGATCGCTTCTTGGAGCGTCACTTCACCGAGGAGGAGCTCGTAGACGGAAGCGATGTCCTGGGCGCGGTGATCGATGCCGAGGGCCGTGCTCGCGTTGCCCTGGGGGTCGAGGTCGACCACCAAGACACGGAGCCCGCGCAGCGCCAAACCGGCGGCGAGGTTGACTGCGGTGGTGGTCTTGCCGACACCGCCCTTCTGGTTCGCGACCGTCATGATCCGGGTGTGCTGCGGGCGGGGGAGTTGGCCGGCACCGCCGGGGGTCAGAACCTGACTCGCACGCTCAGCAGCCATCGCGATCGGGGTGTCGGCGTATGGTTGGCCCGCGACGTGCGGGGCTCCAGCGGGTGGCGTTTCACGTGAAACGTTCGGGTCTTGATCGACCACGCGGGCACTCCTTTGACCTACCTGGTAGGCGTTCGAGTCGTCGGCGCCGGCAGACGTAGCCCCGGCTCCGACAGATGCAGAATCGTCAACGGCAGCACGCTCAGACGTGCTGCCAGAACGCTTTCTATTCTGCGCCTTGCGCGGACTCCATACCAATTCAGAACTCCCTCTATGTGACACCGTCGGCACAATCAGCCGACCCGGCGTGATCGATGAATCCGATACTCAACGACGCCGCGGCTTCTTCACCCCGGAGCGCTCCGTTTTGGTTCCCACGACGACGGTGGTCGGAGTCTCCAGGACCTCGCCGCACGTGACGACGCGGAGGTCGCTGATTCCCGAACGGCCGACGAGAGCACGGTCTCGTTCGATCTCTTCGGCCGCCGAGGAGCCCTTGATCGCAATCATTCGGCCGCCTGCGCGAACCAGGGGAGCGGACCACTTCGACAGACGCTCGAGCGGTGCGACGGCACGGGACGTCACCACATCCGCCAGCCCGACCTCCGCCCGAACCGACCTCTCCTCGGCACGTCCTCGGACAACTCTCACGTTCTCGAGACCAAGTGTCTCAACGGCTCGTTCGAGGAAGGTGCTCCGACGTAGCAGCGGTTCGATCAGGGTGATCGACACATCCGGTCGCGCGATGGCGAGCGGCAGACCGGGGAGACCCGCACCACTTCCGATGTCGAAGACTTTCTCATCCTCGTCGATAAGCTCCTCGATGACCGCACAATTCAGGATGTGCCGATCCCACAGCCGAGGAACTTCCCGCGGACCCATCAGGCCGTGATCGATTCCGTCGGTGGCCAGGATTCGCCAGTAACCTTCCGCCAGGTCCTTGCGCTCACCGAAGACCACATCAGCCGTGTCCGGCGGGGTCTGTAGTGCATCAAGGTCGGGATGGTCATCGGGTTGAGCGTCTGACGACACTGAGCCTCCGTCTCTAGTTGGTCCTATGACAGTGTTTCACGTGGAACCTGACGCGACTGACGGTCGGTGCACATGCCGCCCATCGGCGTATGTTTCACGTGAAACACATCGATGTCATTCATGCGTGCGTCCCCCGGCAAGACAGCCGTGCCGAACGAACCTGCCGCGCCTCCGGCACCACGACAACCCAGTGGCCCAGGCCAGTTCATGTCGGCGGAACTCGGCGGCACACCGCGCGCCCGGCGCTGGAGACAGCACCGTTGGGAACCGTTCTGCAGACACCAGCCGCGCAACCTGACCCGTTGCCCGTCGCCGAACGGAACCGGCAACCGACGACGCCCAACCATGTGGCGAAGCCCGGCGGAACGGCGAGGGTGGCAGCGTGAGGGAACAGTGAACCTGACAGTGAACCGCGGCGGTAGTTACATCGCCGCGATGGCCGCGAGATCTGATCCTGACCGTCCGTACTCCTCCGCCCGATCCGAGAGCTCGGCACCGCTACGGCCCGACAGCCAAGACGCATCGTCCCCGAGCAAGGGGAGTGGGGCGGGGACGTTTCGCGGCTTGCTTCCGGCACACACAACCGGGTCGCCACGAACGTCCAGAATCGGCGCAGGCCCGGTTGGCGCCGCAGGACAACGGGTTACCGTCACCCATATCCGGTTCGCGAATCTGGCATCGGCTTCGCGCGGCCAGCGCCACTCGGCGACGACCGACCGCCACAGAATGACCACAGTTCCCCCGACAGCTGGTGCCGACCAGGCCGGGGCCGGCTCGCGACGCTACGCGCAACAGTTCGGCTCCTTCTGCCGGTGCACCCCATGGCACGACGCGACGCTCTGGATCAGTACGGGACATCAGAGCTGATGCATCCGATGAGCGGACTCTGGAATGCGTGAGCGCAGTTTCACGTGAAACCGCGGCCGACTTCGCCGCATCGACGACCAGACGACGCACGCATCCGCGCAGCAGGGCATAGGGCGCACCGCGGGGATCACGCGCCTCGCCGACCCTGATAGAACGAGACTGCCCAACGTCCGACGACGATGTGTGACGTCTCCTCAGCGACATGACGCCGATGGTCGGACACCACTCCGCGCACCACCGATCCAACCGGTCCACCGACCGGACCCGGTTCCGGGAGAACCCGCCCAACGCATACAACGGGCACGGCTGAAACAAAACGACACGTGACGCAATGGTCGGCATACCCGAGGCTGTCGAGAAATCGCGCTCGAAGTCGCAACTCAAACGATTCCAAGCCGCATGTTTCACGTGAAACAACACCGCTGTAATTCCTGTTGCGGCCGCGGCAGCCCGGGGGAGAGGACTACCTCGAAGACGACTCAGGCCCCGACCGTCGGTCGGGGCCTGAGGGAACTCGTCGTCCGGGAGTGCTACTCGGGGAGAACCACCACGCGGCGCTTGGGCTCGGCACCTTCGCTCTCGCTGACGACACCGTCGACAGCGGCGACCGCGTCGTGAACGATCTTCCGCTCGAACGGGGTCATCGGATCCAGCGCCTCGCGCTCGCCTGACTTGAGCACACGCTCGGCGACCTCGCGGCCGAGACGTGCCAGGCGGTCACGGCGATCCGCACGCCACCGGGCGATGTCGAGCATCAGCCGGCTGCGCTCTCCGGTCGCCTGCTGGACCGCGAGACGCGTCAGCTCCTGGAGCGCGTCGAGAACTTCACCCTTGCGTCCGACGAGCTTGGTCAGGTCGTCCCCGCCGTCGATGCTCACGACGGCACGGTCGCCGTCCACATCCAGATCGATGTCGCCGTCGAAGTCGAGGACGTCGAGCAGCTGCTCGAGGTAGTCGCCCGCGATCTCGCCCTCTTCGACGAGTCGATCCTCGTCATCCTCGTCATCGTCCTGGTCGTCGTCGAAGTCCTCAGCGGACTCCTCGGTGACGTCGGTGTCGACAGCATTCTCCGCACCGGTCGAATCAGTGGTGTCGGTCTGGGCTTCGGTCGAGACCTTGGCGTCATCTTGCGCCTCGGTCTCCGAACCGGTTTGAGTTGCAGTCTCTGCTGTCATCTCATTCACCTAACTCTGTGCTTCGTCGAACAAGTCCTGTGCGGTCATCGTTTGCCGCCGCGCTTTCCACCGCGCTTGGCGGTGGACTTCCCACCCCGGTTGGAGGGTTGCTTCTTGGAGGCCGGGCCCGCGCCGGCGCCTGAGCGCGTCGGCTTCTGTCCCGGCTTCGGCTTGGCGCCCGGGCCGGCGCCGGCCGTGGAGGATCCGTCGGGGGAGGAGTCGGAAGTCGAATCCGCCTTGTCGGTCGAATCCGCCTTGATCATGGACACACCCGTCGAGTCCGAGGCGGTCGACGCGTCGGCAGCTGTGTTGCGCTTCTTCGGACGGTCCGGACGTACGCCCGGTTTGGGAGCGTTCGCCTTCAGCTTCTCCTGCTTGAGACGCCTGGCCTCTTCCTCTTCCTTGGCGATCTTGCCGAACACCAGGTGCTGCTGCCCGTAGGTCCAGATGTTGTTGCTCATCCAGTAGAGGAGGATCGCGACGGGGAAGAACGGGCCCGTCACCAGAATGCCGATGGGGAAGACGTACAGCGCGAGGTTGTTCATCATCCGGGTCTGCGGATTCTCGAGGGCAGCCTCGGGCTGGCGCTGCACCGAAGCTCGAGAGTTCATGTGGGTGGCGATGGACGCCACGATCATCATCGGCACAACGACGTAGGCGATCTGCGGCCGGGTGAAGTCGATGGCGGCACCCGGCTCGACGAACGCCTGGAACTCTGTCGACGGCTCGACGAGGTACGACGACAGCGGCACGCCGAACAGACGGGCGTCGAGGAAGTTCTGCACCTGATCGGCGCTGAAGACGTAGTTACCCTGCGAGCGGGTCTCGGCGGCACTCATGCCGAGCTGTCCCATGCCGGTGCCCATGCGGTTGAACGAACGCAGCACGTGGAACAGACCGATGAACACCGGGATCTGCAGCAGCATCGGCAGACAGCCGAGCAGGGGGTTGAAGCCGTGCTCCTTCTGGAGCTTCTGCATCTCCTCGGTCATCTTGACCCGATCCTTGGCGTACTTCTTTCGGATCGCCTGGAGCTGCGGGTTGATCTCCTGCATCTTCTTCGTGGTGCGGATCTGCTTCACGAAGGGTTTGTACAGAATCGCGCGCAGGGTGAACACGAGGAACACCACGGACAGTGCCCAGGCGATGCCGTCGCCACCGGGACTGTCGGGCGTGACATAGCTGAAGAGCCAGTGCCACACCCACATGATCCCGGACACCGGGTAGTAGATGAAGTCGAGCACGGGTCAGGTACCCCTTACTTGTTGTTCTCTAGGTGGAATCGTTCCGCCGGGACGGTGGCTGATGGTTCCGGCCACTGTGGGCCGACTGCTGCCCGCCGGAGAGTTCACGGACCCGGTTGCAGAGGTCACTCCACAGTTCACGGGGACCTTTGTCGGGAACCGGGTCGTATCCGGGCTTGTGCCACGGCCCGCACTTGAGCAGCCGGATGGTTGCCAGCGCCGAGCCGTACAGAAAACCGTGACGTTCGAGCGCTTCCACTGCATAACCCGAGCAGGTCGGCTCGAACCGGCACGTCGGTAGGCGAAGAGGCGATACCCACGTCCGGTAGAGCTCGATGAGAAAGATGACCGTGCGGCGCGGGAGCAGGTGGGCTCCTCGGCGCATCCGGGCCAGAACGGTGAGCTGATCGTCCACCGGCGCGGACGAGTCGGTCCGAGTGATCGGCGTCGACGATGACGGGGTGGGGGAGGGGTCCCGGGTGGGGGAGGGGACCAATCCACGGTCATCCAGCTCGGCGTCGTTCATCGTCCGACACCGGCCCCGGTGGGTACCGCCGCGGAGTGCGCCATATCGGCGACCCGGCGGCTGGTGAAGGCTGACCGCAGTTGGTCGGCCAGCTCTTCACTGGTCCTGTCCGCGGCGCCGCGTCGGGCGCGGATCACCACGTAGGTCTCGACGGTCGGGCAGAGGTGCCTCGTCGCCGCGAACGCAGCCCGTAGGCGTCGGGCCACGGCGTGACGGACCACGGCGTTGCCCACCGACTTGCTCACGACAAGGCCGAGCCAGGGTCCACCTGTCATGGCGACATCGCGTCGCAGCCCGGTGGGATCCGGCCACTGTGAGCTGACCGGTGCCAGGTGTACGACGAAGTCACGAGCATTCACCCGCGCACCGGACTTGAGGGTGCGTGAGAAGTCGGATCCACGAGAGATCCGATGAGAAGACGCAGTCATCGATCAGCTGACCGGACCGCGAGGATCCGGTGGGTAGCCGACGATCAGGCGGTGAGCTTCGCGCGGCCCTTGGTACGACGGCTGCTGACGATCGCACGGCCGGCGCGGGTCCGCATACGCAGACGGAAGCCGTGCACGCGCGAACGACGACGATTGTTCGGCTGGAAAGTACGCTTGCCCTTGGCCACGGTGACTCCTTGTGCTCCCTGTGAGCACGCCGGTTACCCGCACGTGACCCACATGTTGTCGTTGGTCGTTGATCCAGGACGGTGCCGAACTGGTGTCGGTGATGAACTCGGCGAACTCGACAAAACGCCGCGCAAATCCGCTACCTGGATGACCAGTCGAGACTACTGATAGCGCGCGCTCAAATCAAACGCGGTCGTCGGGCCGGCTGAACAGTGTCCCACCAGGTGTGTTCTGAAGCACTTGAGTCGCGATAATCAGTCCGAACGAGTCAATTGTCCCGATCGCTTTGTACCCCGCCGAGACCTCTGTTACGTTCTGTCACAGCGTCGGCCGCGAACCCCTGCCGGACACCAGGATGTGTCCCTGGGAAACCGTTACCGACCAAAGTCCCAAGTTCGTCATCACCGTTGTACACAGGTGTGGATAACTCTGTGGAGAGATGCGGTTGATGACGTGGGTGCCCCGGCCCTCGTCAACGCTGGTAGTTTTCCGGGTCAGGAGGCCAGCCCCGTGACTTCAGACCGCGACACATTCGGTGAGGTGTGGCAGCAGGTCGTCGCCGAACTCAACGACGACGAAGCCGCACGTGACCATGAACCACTGACACGCCAGCAGAAGGCGTGGCTGTCACTGGTTCGTCCCCTCACACTCACTGAGGGTTTCGCTCTTCTCACCGTGCCGACCGCTCTGGTCCAGGAGCAGATCGAGCGGAATCTGCGGGAGACCATCCGTTCGGTCCTGAGTCGTCATCTCAATGAGCCGGTCGATCTCGGTGTCCGCATCGCGACCCCGCGCAACGACGAACCCGTACCGGATCCGGCCGCTCCCGAACCTCGCGCGGTCAACGGCGCGGCGGTCGCGCCCGACTACTCCGCGGTGCCGGGTGCGGCCATCGGTGCCGGATTCCCGGCCACTCCCGGTACCGGACAGACACCGGGCGCCGACACCGGGAGGCCGTCGGGCGACTGGGCCTCGTACTTCGCCGAGCGGCCGACGACCGCGCCGTCTCCCTCCGGCGCAAACCTGAACCCCAAGTACACCTTTGACACCTTCGTCATCGGTGCGTCGAACCGCTTCGCGCATGCGTCGGCGGTCGCGGTGTCCGAGGCCCCGGCGCGGGCGTACAACCCGCTGTTCATCTGGGGGGAGTCGGGACTGGGCAAGACCCACCTGCTCCACGCGGCCGGGCACTACGCCCAGCGTCTGTTCCCCGGGATGCGCGTCAAGTACGTCTCGACCGAGGAATTCACCAACGACTTCATCAACTCGCTGCGCGACGACCGACGGGTGGCGTTCAAGCGTCGCTACCGCGACGTCGACGTGCTGCTCGTCGACGACATCCAGTTCCTGGTCGGTAAAGAAGGTATCCAGGAGGAGTTCTTCCACACCTTCAACACGCTCCACAACGCCAGCAAGCAGATTGTCATCTCGTCCGACCGTCCGCCGAAACAGCTTGCAACACTTGAGGATCGGCTTCGGACCAGGTTCGAGTGGGGACTGATCACCGACGTTCAGCCGCCGGATCTGGAAACCCGCATCGCGATCCTGCGCAAGAAGGCGCAGATGGACAACATCGCCGTGCCCGACGATGTTCTCGAGCTCATCGCCTCGAAGATCGAACGCAACATCCGCGAGCTCGAGGGTGCGCTGATCCGCGTGACGGCCTTCGCCTCGCTCAACGACGCCGCTCTCGACAAGTCCCTCGCGGACGTCGTTCTCCAGGCACTGCTGCCCAACTCGGGCACCCTCGAGGTCAGTGCCGCCAGCATCCTGGCGATCACCGCCGAGTACTTCGACGTCTCGCTCGAGGAACTGCGCGGCCCCGGCAAGACCCGGTCCATCGCCCAGGCACGTCAGATCTCGATGTACCTGTGCCGCGAGCTGACCGACCTGTCGCTGCCCAAGATCGGTGAGACCTTCGACCGGGACCACACGACCGTCATGTACGCCGAGCGCAAGATCCGCAAGGAGATGGCCGAGCGACGCAAGGTCTACGACCACGTCCAGGAGCTCACCGCGCGTATCAAGCAGCGTGCGGTGGGCTGAGCGGGCTCCTTCTCTTCTCCGCTTTCCACGCGCCTCTCGTGCCCTCGGGCCCGGGAGGCGCGTTTCGTCTGTCGGCACATGCCGAGGACGGCCCGCGAGGGATCTGGCGCCGGCTGCGTATCGAGGTCATCCCCGGCCGATCGGAACCCCAACTCTGCTCCCCGGGTCGAGACTCGCGCGTCGTGTTTCTGTGTTCTCCCGCACTCGACGGGCCCTCGCGAACGACATATTTCGGCGTCCGAAGGCTGTGCACCGGCTTGGGATAACAGTGGAAGACTTGTGCACTGTCGGTGGACGCCGCGCGAACAACAAGTTTTCTCCACAAACTCTTGGGATTCGGCTCAACGACAGTCCACCGGTCATACACACCCCCGTACCCTGTCCGACTGGCCCGATGGCACGGTTGTCCACAGATTCCACAGTTCCTATTACTGAGATGGATCCCTCTCTAAAGAGAAATCTTTTGTAAGAAGGGCTGTGCACAACACCCATCCGCGGGCCGAGCGCCGCCGTCGTCGCGGACGGACTGACTTGGCCCCAACCATCCCGGCATCGGCGGTGGCGTTCTACAGTGGGATTCCCGGAAGTGGGACGTGATCGACCATGCCGCCGTTTCGGCTTCGGCATGCCGACGATCCGCACGAGAGAGAAGGGCAACCTCCCAGCATGAAGTTCCGTGTCGCACGTGACGAGTTCGCTGATTCCGTCGCCTGGGTCGCTCGAAGCCTGCCCTCTCGTCCGCCGGTACCGGTCCTGGGTTGCGTGGTGCTCAACGTCGGCGAGACCGGTCTGACCGTCTCCGGATTCGACTACGAGGTCTCGGCCCAGGAGAACCTGGGCGCCGAGGTCGCCGAGCCCGGGCAGGTGCTGGTGTCCGGTCGTCTGCTGGCCGACATCACCAAGGCGCTGCCCAACAAGCCCGTCGACGTGACCCTCGACGGTTCCCGCGTCGCGATCACCTGCGGTAGCGCCAAGTTCTCCCTGCCGACGATGCCGGTCGAGGACTACCCGCAGCTGCCCGACGTCCCGTCGATCACCGGCACCATCCCGTCGCAGCTGTTCGCCGAGGCGATCTCGCAGGTGGCCGTCGCCGCCGGCAAGGATGACACACTGCCGATGCTGACCGGCGTGCGAGTGGAGATCGAGGGCAACTCCGTGGTCCTCGCGGCCACCGACCGTTTCCGCCTCGCGGTGCGCGAATTGCAGTGGGAGCCTTCGGACCCCGACACCAAGGGCGCTGTTCTCGTCCCGGCCAAGACGCTTTCGGAGAGTGCCAAGACCGCCGGCGCGGAGGGTACCGGCGTGGTCTCGCTGGCTTTCGGCGCCGGCGCCGCCATCGGATCCGACGGCATCCTGGGCATTCTCGGCGAGACCAAGAAGACCACCACGCGTCTGCTCGACGCAGAGTTCCCGAAGTTCCGTCAGTTGCTGCCCGCCAGCCACACCGCGGTGGCGACCATCGACAGCGCTCCGCTGATCGAGGCGATCCGCCGTGTCGCGCTGGTCGCCGAGCGGGGCGCCCAGGTCCGGATGGAGTTCACCGAGGGATCCGTGCTGCTCACCGCCGGTGGCGACGAAGCGGGCAAGGCCGAGGAAGAGTTGCCGGTGTCGTTCCGCGGCGAGCCGCTGACCATTGCGTTCAACCCGGGTTACCTGCAGGACGGCCTGTCGGCGATCAACGCCGACAGCGTCGACTTCGGTTTCACCACCCCGAGCCGTCCGGCGGTTCTGCGCCCGGCCAGCGGCGAGGATCCGGTCGCCGACGAATCCGGCGCCTTCGTGGCCCCCGAGAGCGCGTTCAGCTACCTGCTGATGCCGGTCCGCCTGCCGGGCTGACCCGCACCACGCACCCAGCCGATCACCGCAACCGACAGTGTTCGTTCGTGAGCTGCACCTGAGGGATTTCCGCTCGTGGCGGGCTGTGGACCTCGATCTGCGGCCCGGCCCGACGGTCTTCACCGGCCGGAACGGCTTCGGCAAGACCAACCTGCTCGAGGCCTTGTTCTACCTGGCGACGCTGCGGTCCCATCGGGTGAGTTCCGACGCCCCGCTGGTGCACTCCGGATCCGCGTCGGCGCTGGTCACCGCCACCGTCGAGAACGACGGCCGGGAACTGACGGTGGAGCTGCGCATCAACGCCGAAGGCGCCAACAAGGCGTCGATCAACCGCAGTCCGGCCCGTCGCTCCCGCGATCTGCTCGGGATCCTGCGCACCGTGCTGTTCGCGCCGGAAGATCTGTCGCTGGTCCGTGGGGATCCGAGCGATCGGCGACGCTTCATCGACGAACTCGTGGCGCAGCGCGGTCCCCGCTGGGTGGCCGCGCGTGCCGACTACGACCGGGTGCTGCGACAGCGGTCGGCGCTGCTCAAGACGGCGGCCGCGGCCCTGCGTCGAGGCGGGGACCAGGCCGACTCGGTCATCAGCACCCTCGATGTCTGGGACGGCCAACTCGCGGATCTCGGCGGTCAGGTGACGGCCGCACGGTTGCAGGTCCTGGCCGAACTGGAACCTCATTTCACCCGGTCCTACGCCTCGATCGCGCCGCATTCACGGCCGGCGATGCTGCGCTACCGGCCCGCCGGCGGGGTCGAGTTCGACACCGCCACGGCCGAGTCGATCAGCGAGGTCCTCGCCGCGCGACTGGGCGAACTACGCGACAAAGAGATCGAGCGAGGTATGTGCCTGGTCGGACCACACCGCGACGACATCGACATCGTCCTGGGCGCTGATGTGGCGAAAGGGTTTGCCTCCCACGGTGAATCGTGGTCGTTGGCCCTGGCGTTGCGGCTCGGATCCGTCGAGTTGACGCGCGCCGAGGGCATCGAGCCGGTCATCATGCTCGACGACGTCTTCGCCGAACTCGACGTGAAGCGTCGGGAGAAGCTCGTGGAGTTCACCGCCGGCGCGGAGCAGTTGCTGATCACCGCCGCCGTCGCCGATGACATCCCGGCCGAGATCGGTGGTCGCCGTATCTTGGTCGAGGTCCTCGACGACGAGGACGGTCGCCGGTCCACGGTCGTCGGGGACGACACGGATGCGGTGACCGAGAGGGTCGAGGAACCGGTGAGTGGGGTCTCCGATGAGTGACGAAACACACGGGTCGCGCCCCGACGCGGCGGGGGAGCCGTCGAACCGGCCGATCGAGCCGGGCGAACTCGGCGGATACGAACGTGCCCGCAAGGCCCTCGAGGAGGCGCGCGCCGCGGCGCGGGCGGCCGGGAAATCGGTGGGACGCGGTCGAGCGTCTCCGGTCCGCCGGACACCCAGGGGTGCGCAGAGCCGTAAGCGATGGTCGGGGTCGGGGCCGGACGCGCGGGATCCCCAGCCGTTCGGTCGTCTCGTCGGCGGCCTGGCCAAGGACCGCGGCTGGCAGGAGAAGATCGGCGAGGGCACCCTGTTCGGGATGTGGGACACGATCGTGGGCGCCGACATCGCCGCACATGCGAAGCCGATCGAGTTGCGGGACAACGTACTTCACGTGCAGGCCGAGTCCACCGCGTGGGCGACGCAGCTGCGGTACGTGCAGTCGCAGATCCTGGCGAAGATCGCGGCGGCGGTCGGCGACGGCGTGGTGAAGTCCCTGCGCATCAGCGGGCCCAAGGGGCCGTCGTGGCGAAAAGGCGAGCGACATGTGCGGGGGAGGGGCCCCCGTGACACCTACGGGTGAGCCGGGCCTAGCAGACTCGACCGCACATTACTAGTCGATGTGCCCCGTGAGCCGATTTTCCTCCCCAGGCCACGATCGATCCGGGCTCTGTCCAAAATAATCGATCTGAGGGCCTGTTAGCGGCCCCGGATGCACGTTCCTGGGCAAGTCAGGCAGTACACTGTGAGGAGTTGTCCCGACAGGGGACCACAAACGGCAGATCGACCGTCGCCTTCAGGCAACCCGGGAAGTCCCGGGCATTCCTGTGTGCGCATCGCCCTGCCCCCCTGGTCGAGTAGATCGACGACGGATACCGGGTACCTGGGATCCGCCGATGAGCAGAACAGGAGTGGACGCACCTCGTGGCCGACACCAACGACACCGGACCCAAGAAGAGCAAGAAGAAGCCGTCAGAGTACGGCGCCGACTCGATCAACATCCTCGAAGGTTTGGAAGCCGTCCGCAAACGGCCCGGCATGTACATCGGTTCCACCGGTGAACGCGGCCTGCACCATCTGATCTGGGAGGTCGTCGACAACTCGGTCGACGAGGCGATGGCCGGCTTCGCAAGCCGCGTCGACGTCACGCTCCTCGAGGACGGCGGCGTCCAGGTCGTCGACGACGGTCGTGGCATCCCGGTCGAGAAGCACCGTACGGGCGTGCCGACCGTCGAGGTCGTCATGACCCAGCTGCACGCAGGTGGCAAGTTCGACTCGGACTCCTACGCGGTGTCGGGCGGTCTGCACGGCGTCGGCATCTCGGTCGTCAACGCCCTGTCGACCAAGGTCGAGCTGGAGATCGCGCGCGACGGTCACAACTGGGCGCAGACCTACTCCTATGCCAAGCCCGGCGCCCTCGAGCAGGGCGACGCCACGCGCAAGACCGGTACCACGGTGCGGTTCTGGCCGGATCCGCAGATCTTCACCGAGACCACCCGGTTCAACGCCGAGACGGTGGCGCGTCGTCTGCAGGAGATGGCCTTCCTCAACAAGGGTCTGACCATCACGCTGACCGATCAGCGCCCGCAGGCCGTCGAAGCTCCGGGTGATGCGAACGGCGACGAGGACGCACCCGCGACCGATGTCGCCGAGGTCGTGCTGACGGAGACCGAGAAGGCCCAGGCCGCGGCCAAGCCGAAGACCCGGACCTACCACTACCCGGACGGTCTCGTCGACTACATCAAGCACCTCAACCGCACGAAGCAGTCGATCCACAACACCGTCATCGGGTTCAGCGCCAAGGGCGAGGGACACGAGGTCGAGATCGCGATGCAGTGGAACGCGGGCTACTCGGAGTCGGTGCACACCTTCGCCAACACGATCAACACCCATGAGGGCGGCACCCATGAAGAGGGTTTCCGCGCCGCGCTGACCAGCACGGTCAACAAGTACGCCCTCGAGAAGAAGCTCATCAAGGAGAAGGACGGCAAGCTCACCGGCGACGACATCCGCGAGGGTCTCGCCGCCGTGATCTCGGCGAAGGTCTCCGATCCGCAGTTCGAGGGCCAGACGAAGACCAAGCTCGGCAACACCGAGATCAAGGGCTTCGTCCAGCGCACCTGCAATGAGCACCTCGGTCACTGGTTCGAGGCGAATCCCGCCGAGGCCAAGATCATCATCAAGAAGGCCGCCGACTCCGCCCAGGCCCGCATGGCCGCGCGTCGTGCGCGAGAGATGGTGCGCCGCAAGACCGCAACCGACATCGGCGGTCTCCCCGGCAAGCTCGCCGACTGCCGCAGCAACGACCCGACCAAGTGCGAGGTCTACATCGTGGAGGGCGACTCGGCCGGCGGTAGCGCCAAGTCCGGTCGCGATTCGATGTACCAGGCGATCCTCCCGCTGCGCGGCAAGATCATCAACGTCGAGAAGGCCCGTATCGACCGCGTCCTCAAGAACGCCGAGGTCCAGTCGATCATCACCGCCTTCGGCACCGGCATCCACGACGAGTTCGACATCTCCAAGCTGCGCTATCACAAGATCGTGCTGATGGCCGACGCCGACGTGGACGGCCAGCACATCTCGACGCTGCTGCTGACGCTGCTGTTCCGTTTCATGCGTCCGCTCATCGAGCACGGTCACGTGTTCCTGGCACAGCCGCCGCTGTACAAGCTCAAGTGGCAGAAGTCGGCTCCGGAGTTCGCCTACTCCGACCGCGAGCGCGACGGCCTGCTCGAGGCGGGCCGTGCGGCGGGAAAGAAGATCAACAGCGACGACGGCATCCAGCGCTACAAGGGTCTCGGCGAGATGAATGCCAAGGAACTGTGGGAGACCACCATGGATCCGGCGGTCCGCGTCCTCCGCCAGGTGACGCTCGACGACGCCGCTGCCGCCGACGAACTGTTCTCCATCCTCATGGGTGAGGATGTCGCCGCACGTCGAAGCTTCATCGCCCGTAACGCGAAAGACGTTCGTTTCCTTGATGTCTGATCACGGATCGAATGAGTTCGCAGTGATCGGAGAAAGAAACCACAATGACTGACACCACCCTGCCGCCCGCCGGCGGTGAAGGCGACCGCATCGAACCTGTCGATCTCGGCCAGGAGATGCAGAAGAGCTACATCGACTACGCGATGAGCGTGATCGTGGGCCGCGCGCTCCCCGAGGTGCGCGACGGCCTGAAGCCGGTGCATCGCCGACTCCTGTATGCATCCTTCGACGCCGGTTTCCGACCCGACCGCAGCTACGTGAAGTCGGCGAAACCCGTTGCGGAGACGATGGGTAACTACCACCCCCACGGTGACACGGCGATCTATGACGCCCTGGTACGTCTCGCCCAGCCGTGGTCGATGCGGTATCCGCTCATCGACGGCCAGGGCAACTTCGGTTCCCGCGGCAACGACGGCGCGGCCGCCATGCGTTACACCGAGGCCCGCCTGACCCCCCTCGCCATGGAGATGTTGCGTGACATCACCGAGGAGACAGTCGATTTCACGCCGAACTACGACGGCAAGACCAATGAGCCGACGGTCCTGCCCGCGCGGATACCCAACCTGTTGATCAACGGATCCGGCGGTATCGCCGTCGGTATGGCCACCAACATGCCGCCGCACAACCTCAATGAGGTTGCCGACGCGGTGTTCTGGGCTCTCGAGAACCACGACGCCGACGACGAGACCACCCTCGCCGCCTGCATGGAATGCATCAAGGGACCCGATTTCCCCACGGCCGGACTGATTGTCGGCAGCCAGGGAATCAAGGACGCCTACACCACCGGCCGCGGCAGCATCCGCATGCGCAGCGTCGTCGACATCGAGGAGAACAAGGGCACCACCACGCTGGTGGTCACCGAGTTGCCCTACCAGGTCAACCCGGACAACCTCATCCAGTCGATCGCCGAGCAGGTCAACGAAGGAAAGCTCAAGGGCATCAGCCGGATCGAGGACCAGTCCTCGGACCGCGTCGGCATGCGCATCGTGGTCACGCTGCGTCGTGACGCGGTGGCCAAGGTAGTGCTGAACAACCTGTACAAGCACAGCCAGCTGCAGACCAGCTTCGGCGCCAACATGCTGTCCATCGTCGACGGCGTGCCGCGCACCCTGCGTCTCGACCAGATGATCCGCTACTACGTGGCGCATCAGATCGACGTCATCGTGCGGCGCACGCGGTACCGGTTGCGCAAGGCCGAGGAACGCGCACACATCCTGCGTGGTCTGGTGAAAGCCCTCGACGCGCTTGACGAAGTGATCGCCTTGATCCGCCGGTCGGCCAACACCGACACCGCGCGCACCGGCCTCATCGAGCTGCTGGACATCGACGAGATCCAGGCCGACGCCATCCTGGCGATGCAGCTGCGTCGCCTGTCGGCGTTGGAACGTCAGAAGATCGTCGACGAGCTCGCCGAGATCGAGCTGGAGATCGCCGATTACAAGGACATCCTCGACAAGCCGGAGCGTCAGCGCGCCATCGTGCGCGACGAGCTCAAGGAAGTCGTGGACAAGTACGGCGACGAGCGCCGCACCAAGATCATCGCCGCCGACGGTGACGTCAGCGACGAGGATCTGATCGCCCGCGAGGACGTCGTCGTCACGATCACCGAGACCGGCTACGCCAAGCGCACCAAGACCGACCTCTACCGCAGCCAGCGCCGCGGCGGCAAGGGCGTGCAGGGTGCCGGTCTCAAGCAGGACGACATCGTCAAGCACTTCTTCGTCTGCTCGACCCACGACTGGATCCTGTTCTTCACCACCAAGGGTCGGGTCTACCGGGCGAAGGCCTACGAGCTGCCCGAGGCCAACCGCACCGCACGCGGCCAGCACGTCGCCAACCTGCTGGCCTTCCAGCCGGAGGAACGCATCGCGCAGGTCATCCAGCTCAAGACCTACGAGGACGCGCCGTACCTGGTGCTCGCCACCCGCAACGGTCTGGTGAAGAAGTCCAAGCTCGTCGACTTCGACTCCAACCGCTCCGGCGGCATCGCCGCGATCAACCTGCGCGGTGAGGACGAACTGGTCGGCGCCCAGTTGTGCAGTGCCGACGACGATCTGCTGCTGGTGTCGCAGAAGGGTCAGTCGATCCGCTTCCACGCCGACGACGAGGCCTTGCGTCCGATGGGCCGGCAGACGTCGGGTGTCCAGGGCATGCGGTTCAACACCGACGACACCCTGTTGTCGCTCAACGTGGTTCGCGAGGACACCTACCTGCTCGTCGCGACGTCGGGTGGTTACGCCAAGCGCACCGGTATGGACGACTACCCCGTCCAGGGCCGTGGCGGCAAGGGTGTGCTCACCATCGCCCACGACCGCCGGCGCGGTGAACTCATCGGCGCGCTCATCGTCGACGACGACTCGGAGCTGTACGCGATCACCTCGGGCGGCGGTGTCATCCGCACCGCGGCCAAGCAGGTCCGCAAGGCGGGACGCCAGACCAAGGGTGTGCGCCTGATGAACCTCGACGAGGGCACCACCGTCATCGCGATCGCCCGCAACGCCGACGAGCCGGAGGAGACGGACGCCTCGGAGTAGGCGTTAGGGTTGAGAACACGTGCAGCCGACCAGTCGGTGACGGTAGAAAGTGACCCGACGCGTCGATGTCCATCGGCAGTGACGCCAGAGTGAGGGATTGCCTGTGAGCACACCGAACGAGCCGAACCAGGAACAGAACGGACGTCCGTCCGGTCCCGGTTCGGGCACACCGACCGGTGGGCTGGTGCCGCCGTGGCAGCGTGGACCGGTCGAGGATTCGTCGGGCTCCGCGCCGACCGAGGCGTTCGGGCGTGACGACGACTCGCGCCCGAACGCACAGGACAATCGCGACGGCCGGCCGCAGGAGAATCGGAGCGGCCCGCCGCAAGAGCACCGTGGCGGCCCGCCGCAAGAGCACCGTGGCGGCCCGCCGCAGGACCACCGTGGCGGCCCGCCGCCGCGTGGCATCGTGACCAACAGCGGCACCGCCGCCGCCAGCATGAGTGGCCAGCAGGCTCCCGTCACCAAACTCGACAGTCCACGGCGACCGGGTTCGGCCATCGCGACCGAGGAGCCCGGTTTCGTCGAGTCGCCGACGAGCACGATCGACCGGGAGAACCTGCCCGGACAGGATCTGCCCGATCTCGATCAGATCCACCACACGGCCGATCTGAAGCGTCCGCCGGAGGCGCCGCCGGCGAAGGTTCCTCCGCGGTCGGCACCGCGTCAGGTCGGAGCGGGCACGGCACTGCGCGCAGCGGTGCAGTTGCGCCGGATCGATCCGTGGGCGACCTTCAAGATCGCCGCGGTGCTGTCGTTCGTCGGGTTCTTCATCTGGATGATCGCCATCGCCGTGCTCTACCTGATCTTCGACGGCATGGGTATCTGGGATCAGGTCAACAACAGCTTCGGAACGCTCGTGGCGGACGAATCGAGCTCCGCCGGGGATGTCATCGGAGCCGGCACCGTTTTCGGCGTGGCGGCCCTCCTGGGGGCCATCAACGCCATCCTGCTGACGGCCATCGCGACGGTCGGCAGTTACATCTACAACATCTGTGCCGACCTTGTCGGCGGCGCCGAGGTGACCCTCGCGGACCTCGACTGAGTCGAGCCCCTGACCAGCCGTTTTGGTTGGTTGGGGATCCGTCGGGTAATCTCACTCCTCGGTTCAAGGGCCTATAGCTCAGGCGGTTAGAGCGCTTCGCTGATAACGAAGAGGTCGGAGGTTCAAGTCCTCCTAGGCCCACTGCGACACCGAAGTTTTCGGACTTCCGATTCGCACCCGTCGACCCGTTCTCGGTCGGCACGGGGCCTTAGCTCAGTTGGTAGAGCGCCGCCTTTGCAAGGCGGATGTCAGGAGTTCGAATCTCCTAGGCTCCACCACTGAAAGAACCGCAACGCACCACCGGAACCCCGGTGGTGCGTTTTGCTTTGCGCTCACTCTTTCCGTTCCCGCTCACCGGAATCGGGTGAGCGGGAACGGAGAATGTGAGCGGGTCACGCGCGGACGTACTCCGTGAACGTCACCCCGTCGACCGGTTGCATCGGGTGATGGGTGAACACGTACTGGTCGAGATGCCGGTACGGACTCGGAGCTTCCGGCAGTCCGACGGCGTAGGTGTTGGCTCGCATGAGGACGGTGTCGAAGCCACCGCCGCTCTGGTCGATGCCGAGGGCCGATGCGTAGTCGGTGGGGATCGTGTCGGGGAAGCGCTCGTTGATGCCGGTCATGTGGTCGCCCTCGACGAGGAAGGCGTCGAACTGTCCGTCCGGCCCCGCGATGTACCCGTCGAGGCTCACCGCCACGTAGTACACGAGTTCTCGCATGCTCACTCCAATCACTTCAAATGTAGTGGTTGGGAATGTACAACAGTTGTAGTGGTTCGCGCTATCGTTTTCGCCATGGCCCGAAACGACGAACGACGCCGCGCACTCGCCGACGCCGGACTGACGGTGCTCGCGACAGCGGGCGCACGGGGACTCACGCACCGTGCGGTGGATCGGGAGGCGGGCGTTCCGCAGGGCACGACGACGAACTACTTCCGGAACCGGGCGGCGCTCCTCCACGGGCTGGTCGAGCGCATCGGTGAGCGTCTCGCACCCAGTGACGAATTCATCGCCGAGCGCGCCGGCCGGCCGCCGAGTGAGAAGCTCTTCGCCGAGTACCTGCGCAACATCGTCGAACGGCTCCTCGCCAATCGCGAGGTGACGATCGCGCTGATCGAACTACGGCTCGAGGGCATCCGACGACCCGAGGTCGCCGAGATCATCGGCACGTGGCGTCGTACCGGGTTCGCCGGTGACGTGGCCTTCAACGAGCAGGCCGGCCTGCCCGGATCGGCGCGGGAGATCGCGCTCTTCCACTTCGCGGTGGATGGCCTGATCCTCGATCAGCTCACCGGACCGCTCTTGCCCGACGAGCGCATCGACGACATCGTCGATGCGCTCGTCAAGGGGCTGTTACCGGCCTGACCGGCGCTACGCCGACTCCTCGGCCATCTTCTTCACCCGGTGCACGATCTCGTGCGCCAGCTTCTCCGACGACGCCGGGTTCTGCCCGGTCAGCAGGTTGCCGTCGGCCTGGGTGTGCACGGTCCACGGCAGTCCGAGGGTGACCTTGAAGCCCTCGTGCGTGAGTCGGTCCTCGAGCAGCCAGGGTGCCTTGTCGGCCAACCCGGCCTGCTGCTCCTCGGCATTGCCGAAGCATGTGACGGTGCGCCCGGAGAAGACGTTCACGCCGTCCTCACCCTTGGCGGCCAGCAGGACCGCGGGTCCGTGACAGACGATGCCGATCGTCTTCTTGGCCTGGTCGGCGGCGATGAGGAGCGCGCCGGCATCGGCGTCCACCGCGAGATCCTCCATCGGTCCGTGGCCGCCGGGCACGAATACAGCGTCGTAATCGGCGATCTTCACGTCGGACAGCGCGATGGGTTTCTGGAGTTCGGGAGCGGTCTCGACCACATTCCGGATCTCGTCGGCGCGTTCCGCGGAGCCGACCGCGTCGGGACTGAGGCTGCCCTCGTCGACCGGTGGACGCACGCCGCCCGGCGTTGCGACGGTCACCGAGTAGCCGGCCTTGCGGAAGACCTCGAGGGGCGCCGCCGCCTCCTCGGCCCAGAATCCGGTCTTGTGACTCGATCCGTCGTTCAGCGTCCACGCATCGGCGCCGGTCATGACGAAGAGAATGTTGTGTGTCATCTTGCTCTCCTTCGGTTGGGATGACCCGTCAGCGGGTCAGGTGAGCCCGGTCAGTTCCGCCGACTTCTCCCACAGGCCGTCGATGAGCCTCTGGTCGTGTGCCTGACGGTTCTCGAGTCCGTTCGGCTTGTGGCGGCTGAAATAGACGCCGTTGACCGACGGTTCCGCGCCGCGCTCGGCGAGTGCGATGAGTGGTGCGGCGCCCTGCTCCGGTGTGATGGTCACCAGCTTGGCGAGCGGGGATCGGTAGGCCAGGCCGACGAGTCGCGAATCCCGACCGAAACTGGTCGCTGCCGGGCCGGGATGCACAGCGGCGGAATAGATCTTGTCATCAGTCCAGCGCTGCGCGATGCCGCGGGTGAACAGGATGTTCATCAGCTTCGCGGTGCCGTAGGTTCGTCCGCCGAATGCCCTGCGTCGCTCGAAGTCCAGGTCGTCGAGATCCACACTCCCGGCGAGATTGCCGACGCTCGAGGTGTTCAGGACCAGCGACGGACCGCCGGCGGCCAGTCGGTCGCGCAGCAGATTGGTCAGCAGGAACGGCGCGAGGTGATTGATCTGGAAGTTCGGCTCGTGTCCGTCTGCGGTCCGCATCGACGGCGAGAACGTCCCACCGGCGTTGTTCATCAGGACGTCGATGGAGTCGACGGTGCCGGCGATCTGAGTGGCCAGCTCACGCACCTCGGAGAGGTTGGCGTAGTCGGCGGTGAACGGAGTCGCACCGGTTTCGGCGGCGATCGGCGCGAGTTTCCGTGGGGACCGTCCGACGAGGACCAGATTCGTCGAGGGCCCGGCCAGCGCGCGGGCCGCGACGGCACCGATCCCGTCGCTGGCACCCGTCAGCACGATGGTGCGTCGTTCACTGGCCATCGGCAGTCCCCTCGGATCCGCCGACCGCGTGGTTCTTCGGGGCGTCGGTGTCCGCCGGTGCCGCGGCGTATGCGGCCTTCTCCTCTTCGATGCGCTTCGTCTCACCGATGGGGGAGTCGTCCGCCGTCGGGAGCACCGAATGCGGCCCGCCTCGCTCGTCGGGCATGTCGGGGTCGGCCTTCAGGTCGGCTTCGGTGGTCGTCCAGTCGGGCTGCTCGTTGTCCGCCATCTCTCCACCATGCCTGAGGATCGGCGATACGTCACCGGTCCAGATGTGGATAGCGGCGCCGGAACTTCTCGACCCGCCCCGCCCGGTCGGGGATGGTGGACACCCCGGTGTAGAAGGGATGTGAGTCGCTGGTGACGTCGATGACGATGAGCGGGTACACATTTCCGTCGGTCCACGTGGTCGTGGTCGACGACGTGGCGGTCGATCTGGTGACGAACCGCGTACCCGTGGACGCGTCCTGGATGACGACCGGGTGGTAGTCGGGATGGATGTTCTTCTTCATGCTGATCGTCCTGTCTGTGTCTGTGTCTGTGTCTGTGTCTGTGCCGGAGTCGGTCAGTGGTCGTCGCGCCGGGGGTCGGCGGGATCGCCGGTCGCGGGACGGTCGGCCATCGGGACCCCGATGTCGTCGACGTCGTCGCAGGGATCCGTGTGGAACCGTCCGAACGGATCGTCGAAGGTAGCCCAGAACTCTTGTCCCGCAGCGAGTTCGACGTCGTTCAGGCACGCGGTCCGTAGTGCCTCGGCGATGTCGTCCGGGTCGGCGCGGTGGACGAGCACGACCAGCGACGAATGGCGATCGCCGTGGTCGTCGTCCCAGCGCAGCGCGCCGAGTGCGCGCCGCTCAGGTGTGACCCGTGTGAGTTCGTCGTCGTCCATCGCGGCCAGCCAGCGTCCTCCGGGTGCGACGCGCAGACCGCCGCCGGCCGACTCCAGCCACAACGCCTCGTCGGGTTGGGTGGCGAGCCACAGCCGCCCACGGGCGCAGACCACGCCGTCGAGAAGGGAATCGCTCGCGTCGTGCAGGCGACCGGGATGGAGTGGCCGGTCGGCAGTGAACTCCATCCAGGTGACACCGCAATCAGGGTCGAGGGAGGGCTGATCGGTGAGGAGCGGATCGTGTGGTCCGTCGATGCGCCCCCGGCGCGAAGATCGCGGGATCGCGGTGACCAGCTGCTCCATCAGCAGGGGACTGACCGGGCGTTCCGGCAGCTCGAACATCATCGGCGCCTTCGGTGCCAGCCGCTTGAGGACGGCCATGAGACGAGCGGACTCCCAGGCGTCCCGAGTGCTGGGATCCGTTCCGGCGATGACGAGGGCATCCGCGAAGGTGACTTGACCGACCGCGACCTGTGCCAGCGTGCGCTCGTCGTCGCGCGGGACGGGCAATTCTTCGCCGAGGATGCGGTCACCCGTCGCGGAATCCAGCCAATCCTGTTCTGCCACAGCGGTGATCGTGGAATCGACCCGTACGTCCAGTGCTGCTGGTGCCGCCGGGATACCGGACATGCCGTCGACGATGACGTGCTCGATGGACCAGGCCACCCGTTCGGGCTCCAGAATCGGGTCGAGCGTGAGCACGATGCGCCGCACCGACGATCGCCGATGAAGACGCCGAAGCAGGGGAAGCAGGTCCTCCCGCAGCGTGCACGACACACAGCCGTGGGCGAGTTCGATCACGGTGACCCGGTCGCACCGCCGACCGTCGGCCTCCCGCCAGCTCAGTGTTCGCACCACCCGGCCTTCGCCGACGTGTCGCAGATCGTGATGGACCTGCACTGTTCCGGCGTCCGCCTCCAGCGCGTCGCCGATCCGCGAGAGGGCGGACCGGTCGAGGCCGGTCACCAGGACGACCGGCGTCCGGGGGTCGGCCGGCAGGTGGTGCATCTGACCGTCGGCGGCGTCGGGCTCGAACACGGCAACACTCCTGACTAATGAGAATCATTTCCATTTACGCGAGGTCGACGGTACCGTGGCCGCGACACTAATGCCAATCATTGTCAATAAGGAGGACGTCATGTCTCGACGGTGCCAGGTCACCGGCCGTGAACCGGGCTTCGGCAAACAGGTCTCGCACTCCCATCGGCGTACGTCGCGTCGCTGGGACCCGAACATCCAGCGCAAGCGGTATTTCGTCCCCAGTGAGGGCCGGTACATCACGCTCCGGGTGAGTACGAAGGGGATCTCGACCATCGACAGGTACGGCATCGAGTCCGTGCTGCGCACGATGCGCGCACGAGGAGAGAAGATCTGATGGCGCGCAACGAGATCCGGCCCATCGTCAAGCTCCGCTCCACGGCCGGTACCGGATACACCTACGTGACCCGGAAGAACCGTCGTAACGACCCGGACCGCATGGTGCTTCGCAAGTACGACCCGATCGCCCGCGCCCACGTCGATTTCAAGGAGGACCGCTGATGGCGAAGAAGTCCAAGATCGTGCGAAACGAACAGCGCCGCGAGGTGGTGGCGCGATACGCCGACCTCCGCGCGGAGCTCAAGCGGATCATCGCCGCGCCCGCGTCGACCGGCGCCGAGCGTGCCGAGGCCCAGCGTCGGCTTCACGCTCTGCCCCGCGATGCCAGCCCGACCCGCCTCCGGAACCGCGACGCGGTCGACGGCCGACCGCGCGGATACATCGGGAAGGCCGGTCTCTCCCGCGTGCGGTTCCGCGAACTCGCTCATCGCGGAGAGTTGCCCGGTATCCACAAGTCCAGTTGGTGAACCACGACCTCAGGAGACACCCATGGCACGCAGAACACGCCGGGAGGACGAACGTCCGGCCCGCAAGAAGAACCATCTGATCACCCTCGGCGTCCAGGCCGACGGACGGAACCCGGTCGACTACAAGGACGTTGCGCTCCTCCGACAGTTCCTCAGTGACAAGGGGCGGATCCGCAGCCGTCGGCTCACCGGCCTGACGCCGCAGCAACAGCGCCAGGTCGCGACCGCGATCCGCAACGCACGGGAGATGGCGTTGCTGCCCTACGACTCTCGCTGACGCACACATACGACATGCGAGTCCGTCTTGCCCCACGCCGGGGAGTTCTCGATCGCCCCGATGATCCGCGGACGCAGCTCCTCGGCACTGATGACCGCGTCGACCGAACCGACCTCGACGGCACGCTGGATGCTGTGCACCTTGTCGAACTCGGCGGCGATCTCGCTGATCTTCTCGGCACGAACCGACTGCCGGATGTCGGCGAGTTCCGCGTTCAGGCTCGAGCGATCGGTACCGGACGATTCGGCGACGCTCGCCTCGAGCTCGCGGACGCGAGGATCGGCGGCGACGCGCTTGGCGACCTCACCGGCGAACACCACCGCGGCCGCGGGCGCACCGCCGAGCACCGACGCGAACGAACCGTCGATGGCCAGCACGGTCATGTTCGGGTTCAGCGCCTTCGAGAACACCACGAACGCACCGCCGTGATAGCGCGAGATCACGCAGAACACGATCGGGCCGCGGAAGTTGACGATCGCCCGGCCGATCTCGGCGCCGTACTCGAGTTGCAGCTTGCGCATCGACTCCGGCGAACCGTCGAAGCCCGACAGGTTCGCGAGCACGACGAGCGGACGGTTGCCGCTGGCCACGTTGATCGCGCGGGCGGCCTTCTTCGACGACTGCGGGAACAGCGTGCCCGCGGTGTACGTGTCGGGTCCGTCGGTCGGCTTGTAGCCACGACGCGCGACCTCACGCGACTCGATGCCCAGCATGCACACCGGGATGCCGCCCAGGTGGACGTCACACACGACGGCCGTCTCGGCGTCGGCCATGCCGGCCCAACGTTCGAGGACGACGTGATCCTGGTCGGCGACGGCGCGCATCACGGTGCGGATGTCGAAGGGCTTCTTGCGATCCGGGTTGTGTTCCCGCGAGAAGACCTGACCCACCGTGGTGAAGTCGCTGCCGGCGAGCACGTGCGGGTAATCGGAGACGTCCCGGTCCGACGGATCGGTCGTGATCGCACGACGCGGGGTGCGCTCGCCCGGAAGCACGTAGGTGTGCTCGTAGTGGGACATGAGGACATCGCGTGCCGCACCGAGATTCGGTGCCCAGTACTGCGCCTGGCCGTTCGGGCCCATCACGCGGTCGTAACCACCGATGCCGAAGTTGTCCTCGGCCGAGACACCGCCGGAGAAGTCCAGCGACTGCTTGCCGGTGAGGACCATCGCCGAATCCGGGGTCATGACCAGGATGCCCTTGGTGTGCATGAGCATCGTCGCCTCGGCGTTCCAGTACGGCTGCGCACCGACATTGATGCCCGCCACGACGATGTTGATCTCGCCACCCGCCTGGGTGTACTCGACGACACGCTTCAGCGCGCGGGCGACCCAGTCCATGTTCTCGGTGCCGGAGTCCATCGAGATCCGGGCGCCCGAGGACAGCGCGTACCACTCGAGCGGCACCTGCATCTGTTCGGCGAGATCGAGTGCGGCGATGACCCGGCTGCACTCCGGTTCCGACAGCGCGCCAAGCGATTTGGTGGGATCGCCGAGCAGGACCACGCGGGTGACGCCCTCGGGGAACTTCTCGGTCGGGGTGGTGACCAGACCGGCGACCATCGCCGCGGTGTTGCGGCCCTTGGGCCGGTCGACCGGGACGAGACGATGCTCGGCGTCGAGGTCGTATTCGGTGAATTCACCGAGGATCTCGGCCAACTCGTACGGATAGACGGTGTTGCGTGCCGCGGCGCGCTTGACCTTCTGTCGGTACTCGTCGACGGGCTCGATCGGGGTCTCGGACGGTTCCCCGACCTTGACGTCGAATTCGCCGGTCGCGGTGAGCGAGAAGTGAATCGACACCTTGGTGAGGTCCCCGGTCTCGGGATTGCGTCGACGAGCGATCACCTGGACCTCTTCGAGGCCGATTCCCTGTGTGACACCGCGGATGTGACCGGCGATCATGTCGAGGATCGACGCGTCGTCGTCGATGGGCGGCCACACGTAGAGGATGATCCGGTTGGTGCTCGACGGGCGGGCCGCTCCGCGCTGGGCGCGGCGGATCGAGTCCGCACACGAGGCGAGCGTCGCCTCCGCGGTGGGCAGCGTCAGCAGACGTCCGCCGGGTTCGCGGACCGCCGTGAGGTCACGCACCTGGGCGAAGGCGATGAGCCGCTCGTCGGACGGGTTCTCCCTTGCGACACAACGGAAGAGGTACACCTCTTCGTCGTCGGCCGAGGAGAGCCGGGTGAGGTCGAACTTGCGGAGGCGCTCCATCCGCATCCGCTGCGCGATGTGCGGGTGCAGACCGCGGATGAGTCGTTCCTCCGCCATGCCGGTCGCGGACGGCCGGAAGGTGACGTGGTGGTGCATCCGCGCATCGCCGCTGCCGGCCACGGTGATCGTGACGCGGTGGACCTGCGGGGGGAGTGAGGCGTTGGAGACGATCTCGTGCAGCGTCTCGGCCAGCACGTCGAAGTCGTTCGGCTGCTGCTCCCAGCTGAGGTAGATGTCCGAGTCGACCGCGGCCGCGCCCCGGGCGAGTTTGCCGAGACCCTCCAGCACCGACGGCAGCGCCGCGAAACCGACGGCCGCGGACATCAGGCTGCCGCCCTCGCGGTCGGCGACGACGAAGGTCGTGCCACCGGCCTCGTGGTTGCGGATGTCCGAGAGCCCCTTGTTGCCGTAGTAGCGGCGGGTCAGGACCTCGAGCATCACCCGGTTGTCGGTGCTACCCCGCTCGATGCGCTGGCCGAGGAGACGGACCAGCGGCTCGGTGCTGCGCACCATGTTGTCGATGCGCTCGTCGCGGTCCGCGGCGTTCGGGTTCTCGTCGAGGTAGCGGAGTTGCTTGCGCACGTTGCTGTAGACGCGGGCACGATCGCGGAGCAGCAGCGGCTGGCCGTACCACGCGTAGACGACGCCACGGGCGAGGTCGGCGATGGCGGGGTAGCGCATCTGGGTCGCGGCGATCAGGCGGTCGAGGGCGGGGCCCACGTCGTCGCGCAGCTCGTCGCGGGGCGTCGGCTCCTGCAGCCACTCACGCAGCAGGGTGCTGATGACGGTGACGGACCCGGTCGGGTTCTGCAGCGCCAGGAAGATGCGGAAGACCGCGGCCTCGAGCTCCGGGGTCCGGTCGAGCTCGGTGACCCCGTAGTGCCGCAGCGCCCGGCTGAGCTGGTCGTGGAAGGCGGCGCGCAGGCCGTCCCGCTCCACGTCGAGGCTCTGCAGGTAGGTGTGGAAGTTCTCGCGCGCACTGTGGACGTGCTCGACGCCGAGCTCGTCACTGGACGGCCGGTTCTGGCTCAGCTCGGCGATGTCGGCGAACACGGTGATGAGTTCGAGCTCGTCGGCGAGAGGCCGGCGACCGCTGACCATCGCGGCGCGCCGCACCGCGAGGTACTCGTCGAGGAGACGGGTGCGGTCGTGCGGGTCGACGTCGTAGCCGAGGAGCTGGGCGCGCAGGTCCTCCTGCGACCGGGTGGTGCGCTCGTCGGCCTCGACCTCGGGTTCGACGGGCAGCTCGATGTCGACGCCCGCGACTTCCTCCGGAGTTTCTTCGTCCTCGTCGGCGAGCGGTTCGAGCCGCAGCAGCGTCGCTCCGGTCTCCACCTGCGCGCCCACGGATACCGCACATTCCTTGAGACGTGAGCGGACCGGAGCGCGCAACACGGTCTCCATCTTCATGGCCTCCAGGACCAACACCGGGGCGCCGGCCTCGACCTCGTCGCCGACCTGCAGCGGAGTCGCGACGACCAGCGCGGGTGCCGGCGAGCGGACGATGCCGCCTTCGTCGCGGCTGACGCGGTGGGTGATCCCGTCGACGTCGACGAGGTGGACGGGACCGTGCGTGTCGGTGACGAGCCGGAAGCGTTCGCGGTTGACCACGAGCTGGGCGGCATGGTCGTCGAAGCGCTCGAGCTCGACGTCGACGGTGCGGGCGTCGGTACCTGCCTCGATGCTCACGCGGAAGCGATGCGCGCCGATCCGCGCGACGCGGACCCGGTATGTGGCGCCGCGCAGCTTGAGATCGAGCGGACGACCGCTGTCGTGCTGGACCTGCGGACGGCCGCCCGAGGCGGTCGACATCAGACGCTGCTGTTCGACCTGCTCCTGCTCCTCGTAGGCGTCGATCGCGGCGGCGATCAGTGCGATCGCCGAATGCTGGTTCGCGACCAGGCGCCCCTCGGCGCGGACGCGGTCGATCCAGCCGGTGTCGGCGCTGCCGTCGATCACCTCGGGCTGGTCGAGCAGCTCGAGCACGAAGGACTTGTTGGTGGCGCCACCGGCGATGATCACGCGGGTCTCGCGCATCGCCCGGCGCAGGCGGCCGAGCGCTTCGTCGCGGTCACGTCCGTAGGCGATGATCTTGGCGATCATCGAGTCGAAGTCGGCGGGGATGGTGTCGCCCTCGCTCACGCCGGTGTCGACGCGGATACCCGGGCCGGCCGGCAGTTCGAGGAGGTTGATGCGACCGGGGGCCGGTGCGAAGTCGCGGTCCGGATCCTCGGCGTTGAGACGCGCCTCGATGGCGTGTCCGCGCTCGCGCGGCGGTTCGCCGTCGAGCTTGCCGCCGGACGCGACGTGCAGCTGGGCACGGACGAGGTCGAAGCCGTTGGTGATCTCGGTGATCGGGTGCTCGACCTGGAGTCGGGTGTTGACCTCGAGGAAGGCGAAGAGCTTCTCGCCGGGGTGGTACAGGAACTCGACGGTGGCGGCGCCGCGGTAGCCGACGGCGACGGCGAGCCGCTCGGCGGAGGCCTTGAGCTCGGCGACCTGGTCCTCGGAGAGGACGGGCGATGCCGATTCCTCGACGACCTTCTGGTTACGACGCTGGACCGAGCAGTCGCGGACGCCGAGCGCCCAGGCGGTGCCCTTACCGTCGGCGATGACCTGGACCTCGACGTGGCGCGCACCGGTGACCAGGCGCTCCAGGAAGACGACGCCGCTGCCGAAGGCGCGGGCGGCCTCGTCGCGGGTGCGCTCGTAGGCGTCGCGCAGCTCGTCGTCGTTGTTGATGACGCGGATGCCGCGCCCGCCGCCGCCGGCGGTGGCCTTCAGCATCAGCGGGTAGCCGATGTCGGCGGCCGCGGTCAGGGCCTCGTCGATGGAGTCGACGGCACCGCGGCTCCACGGTGCGACCGGCACACCGACTTCCTCGGCGATCAGCTTCGCGCCGATCTTGTCGCCCAGCTTGCGCATCGCGTCGGGCGACGGACCGACGAAGGTCACGCCGATCCGCTCACAGAGTTCGGCGAACACCGGGTCCTCGGCGACGAAGCCCCAGCCGACCCACGCCGCGTCGGCGCCGGTCTCCAGCAGGGCGCGCTCGAGCACCTTCATGTTGAGGTACGGGCGCGACGCGGCGGGACCGAGGTCGTAGGCGACGTCGGCTTCGCGCACGAAGGTGGCGGCGGCGTCGACATCGGTGTGCAGCGCGATGACCTCGATCGGCTGCCCGGTCTCGGCGGACAGGCCACGGACGGCATGGATGAGGCGCATTGCGGCCTCGCCACGGTTGACGATGGCAATTCGGGAGAACATCACCGACTCCTTCGGTTCGTCGTGCCGAGGGTGTTTTCGGCACACGCGAGGTGGTTCAACAGATCGATAGTTGCGGACCGAAGCCATTACGCGCGAGTACGTTCACGCGCGCCGGAATCTCCCCGGCTCGACCCCGTGGCTCGCCGTGACCGGGAACGCGCTGGATGGAGCCTCTTTTCCGCTATCAGATCTTCCTACCGAAACGGGGCACAATTCGGTGCCGATCGGCGATCTCGAGGAAGGCGATTCGCCCGTTTCCGCTGAGACCGATGTCATAGAGCCGCGCAGGATCGCATCAGGCGACGAACAGGATCCAGCCGTAGACGAGCAGACCGAACACCAGCACGCCGAGGTAGGCCCAGCCCAGCCAGATCGCGACGTTCGCGAACGGCAGTCCGGCCTCCCGGGTGCGACGGATCTGGGCCCGCGCGCGGTAGCCGAGTACGAGACCGATCACGAAGGTGATGCCCAGCCCGGAGAGGACCAGGGCCCACACGGCCGTGCGATTGAGGCGTTGGCCGGACTGGGGAGCCACGGTGTCCTCCGGATCGTCCTCGAGTGCTGGATTGTTTGCTGAGTAGGCCTGGGACACCGGCGCGAAGACCGTGCGGTCGTCTGAGTCGGGCGTCTGGCCGTCGAGATCCGGGCGCGGACGAGGCGGTTCCGGACGAGATGGTTCCGGACGAGACGGTGGCGGTCCGGGACGGGCACCGAGCGCATCCGGACGTGGTGCACCGGCGCGTTGCGAGGGATCACCTTGCGACGAATTACCTTGCGACGCACCAGGAATAGGCGACTGGAGGGGGGCTCCGGGCGACGGGCGGTGTCCGGCCGGGGGCGGGGCGCCAGGGGGCATCGGACGGGGATTGCCCTGCGGATCACCCGGAACCGGCCGCGGACGGGGCCCGGTCGTGTACGCGCCGGCCGGCCGTGGGGGACGACCCGGATCACCGCCGGGGCGGGGACCGTTCGGGCCGGGCGGTTGCGGACGCGGACCGCCGGGTCCGCCGGGTCCGTCCGAGGGACGGGGACTGCCGGGGGGCGGACCGGGACGCTGGGCAGATGTGGGACCACCGAGCGTCGGGCCACCCGATACGGGTGGGAAGGATCCGCCGGGCCCGGGACGGTTCGGTTCGGGCACGTCACGACCGCGGGGCGGGGAGGGTGCACTGATGGGTGCGCTCGGAACACGCTCCCAGGGGGCGGTGCCGTGGGATCCGCCGGTGGGCGCCGGGCCGGCGCCGCTCGGACCGGAACGGGTCGGTTCCGGGTCGCGAGGCCTCGCGTCGTCGGACATCGACCACAGCTCGCGTGCCCGCTCGGACGCGCCACCGGGGGAGGCGGGCGTGGTCGTAGAGCGCTCGTCGTCTGAGGTCACGTGTTTCAAATTACCCGTGGACGCCGCCGACGCCCGGATCGACCGTCGGCGGTGTCGTCACGAGGCCTGTGATTCCGTGCTCTCCACGAGGGCCTGACGGACCTCCTCGATGCGGGGAACGGTCGGGGAGACCGGCGGCGGATCCTGGCGTGTTCGACGCAGGACGACCGCGCCGGCACCTGCGGTGACCGCCGCTGCGAGCACGGTCAGTACGACGACGAGGTAGTTCTTCGGCATGTCGACCAGAGTGCCAGCCGGGCAGCCGCCGATGCCACCTCGGATCGTGTGACCCTGCGCGCGCAGACCACGTCCACGGAATCGGATCCATGCATCTGGGAGCCATCTCCCGACCATCCGGTAGGAGACAAGTGGTTGGATGGTGGGGTGACCACTCAGAAAACCTCCGCAGTCATCCACACCAACCGCGGCGACATCAAGGTCGACCTGTTCCCGAACCATGCGCCGAAGACGGTCGAGAACTTCGTCGGCCTCGCCGACGGCAGCAAGGAGTACAGCAAGCCGAATGCGTCCGGCGGCAACTCCGGACCGTTCTACGACGGCTCGGTCTTCCACCGTGTGATCGCCGGCTTCATGATCCAGGGCGGCGACCCGACCGGCACCGGCATGGGCGGCCCCGGCTACCAGTTCGGTGACGAGTTCCATCCCGAGCTGCAGTTCGATCGTCCGTACCTGCTCGCCATGGCCAACGCCGGGCCGGGCACCAACGGCTCGCAGTTCTTCATCACCGTCGGCCCGACCCCGCACCTCAACCGTCGCCACAGCATCTTCGGTGAGGTCACCGACCCCGCGTCGCAGCAGGTCGTCGACGCGATCGCGACGACGTCGACCGATCGTCAGGATCGTCCGCTCGACGCCGTCGTCATCGAGAAGATCGAGGTCAACTGACCACTCCGGAACACACCGCCCCCCAGCGGGCGGTGTGCTACCGGCATCCCGACCGTCCCACCGGCCTGTCCTGCAGCCGGTGTGGGCGGCCGGCGTGTCCGGAGTGTCTTCGACCTGCGTCGGTCGGCCAGCATTGTCTCGAGTGTCTTCGAGATGACGGTGTTCAGCAGACGCCGGCCTTCGGCGACCGCGGGATCCGGAGGATGGCCAGGACCCGGTTGTCCGAAGGCAAGCCGTACGTCACCTACACCCTGATCGGGATCAACATCCTGGTCTTCCTCCTGTGCGTGGCACAGGCAGGCTTCGGCGACCCCGGGGCCGCCACGATCTTCAGCTCCGGAGATCTACTCAAGAGCGACGTCGCCGCCGGCGAGTACTGGCGACTGCTGACGTCCGGCTTCCTGCATTTCAGTGTGATGCATGTGGCCGTCAACATGCTCTCGCTCTACATCCTGGGCCGTGACCTCGAGCTCGCGCTCGGCATGGCCCGCTACCTCGCGGTGTATCTGATCGCCCTGTTGGGCGGCAGCGCCGCCGTCATGCTCTTCGAGAACGATCGCGCCCTGACCGCGGGCGCCTCGGGCGCCATCTACGGCCTCATGGGCGCGATGCTGGTGATCATCCTCAAGGCGCGGGTCTCACCGGTGCCGGTGCTGTTGATCATCGGGTTCAACGTGGTCCTGTCGTTCTCGCTGCCCGGGATCTCCGTCCTGGGGCACCTCGGCGGTCTCGCCTTCGGTGCCGCGGCCACCGCAGCCGTCGTCTATCTCCCGGGACTGGTTCTGCCCGAGGGGCGCCGGACCTCGCAGGCGACCGGCCGGGTCGGCTGGATCGCGCTCGGCGTGCTCTTCGTCGTCGCGCTCGGCCTGGGGATCGCCGGGGGCGTCACCTACGACGGGCTGACCTACATCCGCTGACGTTCACACGTCATCTGTCGTCGTCGACGTGGAATCCCGCAGCGCGGAGTTCGTCGACGACCGAGATGAGGTCGGTGCCGAGATCCCATCGACTGAAGACCAGCAACCGGGTGTCGTCCCGGGGTCCGTCCTTCCCGGTTCCGTCATTCGGGCGGACGGGTTCGGCGTCGTCGTCGAGGACGTCGATCTCGAGCTGTCCCACCCGACGCCCGACGCGGCGCATCGACAGCAGCCGGATGCGTTCGACGCGGTCGGGCGTGTAGCTGCGCCGCCCGGTCAGACCGCGGACGGTCAGCGTGGCGGGGTATCCGGCGGCGAGTTCGAGGCGCGGCCGGACGACCAGCGTGTAGACACCCAGGCCGACCAGCAGGATGCCGGCGATTCCCATGAGCACGGAGCCCCCCGGGTCGTTGGACACCAGAACCGCGCCGCCGAGCAGGATCACTCCCCCGAGGCAGCCCGCGACTCCCGCGCCGACGGGCGTCGACCATGCGTGTGTGGATGAGTCGCCAGAGTTATCCACAGGAGTTACTCACAGTGGGGAGAACTTACACACATGTTATTTCCACACTGTGGACAACTTACACACATGTGTTTCCGCAGTTCAGAGTGATTCGTCCGGGACATGAGCGGCAATGCGATCAGCGCCACCGCATGGTCATCAACAGGCCGGCCACCATGAGCGAGAACCCGATGAGGAAGTTCCAGGAGTTGAGCTGCGCCATCCAGTAGAGGACCTGACCCTCGCCGCCGTACGCGGTGGGGGTGGCGGCGAGGTAGTAGACGACGAGCCAGGCCAGCCCCAAGAGCATCAGGCCGAGCATCACGCTCACGTAGATGGTGCTCGAGGCGCCGGCCTTGACCTTGACCGGCGTCCTGCTCGCGGTGTTGATCGTGTAGTCGGTCTTCTTCCGGACTTTTGACTTCGGCATGACATCCTCTGTTGTGCTGTACCGCGGCAGCGGTCGTACGCGTGCCCTGGCGTCCCGAACGTCGTGGCGACGAGCGGTCCGGGGTCGGAAACACTCGGCTTCTACGGTATCTCACCAGGTCGCTGACGGCGGTACCCGCTTTCGGCGGTAGCCTTTTGTCCGTGAGCCGCATCCTGGTCATCGACAACTACGACAGCTTCGTCTACAACCTGGTCCAATACCTGGGTCAGCTCGGTGTCGAGGCCGTCGTGTGGCGCAACGACGACCCGCGTCTGACCCCGTTCGACGCCGAACATCTGCGTGAGGCGGTCGCCGGATTCGACGGAGTGCTGCTGAGCCCGGGACCGGGCACCCCGCAGCGTGCCGGTGCGACGATGCCGATGGTCGAGGTGGCCGCTGCCGAGGAACTCCCCCTGCTGGGTGTGTGCTTGGGGCACCAGGCGATCGGCGCTGCCTTCGGCGGGACCGTCGACCGAGCCCCGGAACTGCTGCACGGAAAGACCTCGCTGGTCTTCCACGACGACAAGGGTGTGCTCGCCGGCCTGCCGGATCCGTTCACCGCCACCCGCTACCACTCGCTGACCGTCTTGCCCGAGACGATCCCCGACGAGCTCGTCGTCACCGGACGCACCGAGTCCGGCATCGTGATGGCGATGGCCCACCGCGAGCTGCCGATCCACGGGGTGCAATTCCACCCCGAGAGCGTTCTCACCCAGGGCGGGCACCGAATGCTCGCCAACTGGCTCAAGATCTGCGGGATCGAGGTTGACGAGGCACGTGTCGCGGCGCTCGAAGCTGAGATGGCCAGCGCGGTCGGCTGACGCCGCCCCACTCGCACTAAAAGGGAGCGAGGGTGTCAGTTCGGCAGCAGGCTGGCCTGACCGACGACGATGGTGATCGCGCCGCTCTTGCGCGCCTTCGAACCCGCCGGGGGGTCCTGCCCGATGACCCGTCCGCTGTCGGGACTGTTCAGCGGCACGTTGCGCGTCTGACGCGTCAGCGTCGACCGTTCCCACCCCGCCTGCTCGAGGGATGCCTGGGCCTCGACGGGGGTCTTGCCCCGCAGGTTCGGGACGGTGAACAGGTTGCCCCGGGACACCGAGAGCTGCACCGTGCTGCCCTGCTCGGCCGTCGAACCGGGCCCGGGAGAGGTGGAGATGACCTCGCCCGCGGGCTGTTCCGAGTCGACCGCGATCACCTCGACCGTCATACCGAGCTCTTCGAGGACCGCGCGGGCGCGGTCCGCCGGCATGCCGACGACGTCGCGGACGGTGATCTCCTTGGGGCCGTTGCCCACGTTGAGGACCACCGCGCCGTTCACCGGCACCTCGGTGCCGATCTTCGGTGCGGTCGAGACGACCTTGTCCTTCATGTCGATCGGGGAGTCGACACGTTCGGTCCTGACATTGGTGAACCCGAGCACCTTGAGGGCGTCCTGCGCCTCCGAAGGGGTCTTCCCGACCAGGTCAGACGGTATCCGGTGCCGTTGTGGGCCGGTCGAGATGTACAGCGCGACCTCGGATCCCTCGGCCGCCAGGACCCCTTCGCCCGGCGTCGACCTCGTGGCCAGTCCGGGCCCGACGTCGAGGCTGGGTTCCTCGAGGACCCGCACCTCGAAACCGGCGCGTTCGAGGGAGGACCGGGCGTCGTCGGAACTCAGCCCGCTGACCGCGGGCACGGTGACTTCGGGATCGGACCCCGAACTCCACGGGGACCAGAGGAACAGCGTTCCGACGAGCAGCACCACTGCGGCCATTGCGCCGGCCATCAGTCGGCGTGACCTTCGGCGTGGCGGCTCGTCGTCGGCGTCGTCCCGGTATGCGTCGTCTCGTCGATGGTTGCCGCCGGTCCGCGCGGGGACGGCGCGACGGGGCCCGGTCGTCTCCGACCGGGTGGGGCGTCGCGGCCCGGTGTCGATGAACTCGGTGCGCTCCTCGTCGGTGAGCAGCATCGGCGCCGACGGCTTGCCGCCGGCGAGCACCCGGATCAGGTCAGCGCGCAGATCAGCGGCCGACTGATACCGGTTCTCCTTGTTCTTGCTCATCGCCTTGAGTACGACGGAGTCGAGCTCACGCGGGATGTCGGGGCGCACGTGCGACGGCCACGGCGGGTCCTCGTGCACGTGCTGGTGGGCGACCGCGACGGGTGAGTCACCGGTGAACGGCGGTTCTCCGGTGAGCAACTCGAAGAGCACACAACCCATCGAGTAGATGTCGCTGCGCGGGTCGACCTTGATGCCGCGGGCCTGCTCCGGCGACAGGTACTGGGCGGTGCCCATCACCGCGGACGTCTGCGTCATGGTCGACGTCGAGTCGCTCATCGCGCGGGCGATGCCGAAGTCCATCACCTTCACCGCGCCGGACTTGTCGATCATCACGTTCGCCGGCTTCATGTCGCGGTGCACGATGCCGTTGCGGTGTGAGAAGTCCATCGCGGCCGCGACGTCGGCCATCCACGTCATCGCCTGCCGCGGTGCGATCGGACCGTTGGCGCGCAACACGTCTCGCAGGGTGTCGCCGTCGACGTACTCCATCA
This sequence comes from Gordonia amicalis NBRC 100051 = JCM 11271, assembly GCF_000332995.1. Lineage (GTDB taxonomy): Bacteria > Actinomycetota > Actinomycetes > Mycobacteriales > Mycobacteriaceae > Gordonia > Gordonia amicalis. Next base: position 33,799 of record NZ_BANS01000031.1, on the reverse strand, counting down.
CGATGAACGGCAGCGGACCGTCCTCGGTCTCGGCCTCACCGGTGTCGAAGACCTGGACGATCGTCGGGTGATTCAGCTTCGCCGCGTTCTGGGCTTCCCGCCGGAACCGGAGATAGAACGACGGATCACGCGCGAGGTCGGCGCGCAGCACCTTGATCGCCACATCCCGGTGCAACACCAGATCCCGGGCATAGTGCACCTCGGACATGCCACCGAAACCCAGCGTTTCGCCGAGTTCGTAGCGGTCGGAGAGGTGGTGTGGTGTCGTCATCTGCCTCGGGGTCAGCCTCGGATCTCAGCTCGGTGTGGTGGTCGGACGTGATATCAGCATGGCGCGGGGGTCTAGCACAGCGGGAACGGCACGCCGGGGAAGCACGGGGTACCGGTGGCGGCACCGGTGTCCGTCGTGTCCTCGGTGGTCGTCGGCGGAGCCGGTGTCGTCGTCTCCGTCGTCTGTTCGCTGGTGGTCGTCTCCTCCCGCGTGGTGGTGCGGGTCGGGCGTCGCGTGGTCGTGGTCTCCGTCGGTTCCTCGGTCGGGGCCACAGTGGTGGTCTGGGTGACTGTCGAGGAGGTGGACGGGGCCGGCGGTGCGGCATCGCTGCCACCGCTGCTGACCAGGTAGAAGCCGATCAGGCCGATCGCACCGACCAGCAACGCGGCGGCCACACCGGCGAGGACCTTCTGGCCGGTCGTCCAGCTGTTGTCCGGTGGCGGCGCGACCGCCGTCCGGGACGTCGGACGCGGTGTGACGGGACGCGAAGCGGTGCCCGGCGACGTCGCGGCGCGGGTTGCGACGGTGTTGCCCAGCGCCGCGGCCCCGGCAGCGCCCGCTGCGGCACCGGCGATGGCCCCCGGTCGCGGGGGTCGGCGACCCGCGCGGACGGCGGCCACCGCGTCGGCGAACTCGCCACCGCTGGCGTAACGCTGGCGTGGATCCTTGGCCATCGTGATCTCGATGAGCTCACGGACACCCGAGGGCAGGTTGGACGGCAGTGGCGGCGGTGATTCGCGGATGTGTTTCATCGCCACGGTGATCGCACCGTCGCCGAGGAACGGGCGCCGGCCGGTGAGGGCCTCGTAGCCGACGACGCCGAGCGAGTACACGTCGGACGCGGCAGTCGCCTCGTCGCCGGTGGCCTGCTCGGGAGAGATGTACTGCGCGGTGCCCATGACCATTCCGGTCTTGGTGACCGGCGCGGAGTCGACGGCCTTGGCGATACCGAAGTCGGTGATCTTCACCTGGCCGGTGGGAGTGATCAGGATGTTGCCCGGCTTGACGTCGCGATGCACCAGACCCTGACTGTGCGCGGCCTGCAGGGCCCGGCCGGTCTGTTCGAGCATGTCGAGCGTGTTGGTCAGCGACAGCCGGCCGAGACGCGAGATCACCGAGTTCAGCGGCTCACCGTCGACCAGTTCCATCACCAGATAGGCCAGCGGGTGGCCACCGTTGTAATCCGGCGTCTCGCCGTAATCGAAGACGTTGGCGATGCCCGGGTTGTTGAGTTTCGCGGTCGTCTGCGCCTCCGCGCGGAACCGCGCGATGAACTCCGGGTCGCTCGTGTACTCGGCCTTGAGGACCTTCACCGCGACACGACGGTTCAGGCGTGTGTCGAGGGCTTCCCACACCTGGCCCATGCCGCCCGTCGCGATCAGACGGATGAGCCGGTAACGATCACCGATGGTGGTGCCGTTCTGCAGGGTCATCGACTGCCACCTCCCACCAGTGAGTTGATCACTTCTCGTCCGATCGGTGCGGCGACGGTCCCGCCGACCGAGTCCGCACCGAATTGTCCATTCTCCACCACGACGGCCACGGCAATCTGTGCATTCGACGACGGTCCGAACGCGATGTACCAGGCGTACGGGGTCTCGGTGCTCGAACCGCTCTCGGCGGTGCCGGTCTTCGACGCGATCGACACCGGTCCGCCGGCTCCCGCGGTGGAGCGCTCGGACTCGATCATCATCGATGTCAGCTCGGCCGCCTGCTCCGGTGTGATCGGTTTGTTGGCGGTGGTCGGCGGTGTGGTCTGCAAGGTTCGCAGATCCGCCGATTGGAGCTTATCGACCAGGTACGGCTGCATACGCACCCCTCCGTTGGCGACGGTCGCCGCGATCATGGCGTTCTGTAGCGGCGTGAGCCGTACATCCCGCTGTCCGATGGATGCCTGTGCGAGAACGTCGAGAGACGGGATCTGACCCACGGTCGAGTCGGCGACGGGGATCGGGATGTCCGGGCCGGGCTGATCGAGGCCGAACAGGCTCGCGGTCTCGGTGAACTTGGGGATCGCGTCCGACATCTTCTCTGTCACGAGTTCGGCGAACGCGGTGTTGCACGAGTACTTGAACGCCGTCTCCAGCGACACGGTTCCGCCCGAGGACCCCGGACAGGCCTGTCCGCCGTAGTTCGGCAGGGACACGTTGGTGCCCGGCAGCGGGAAACTCGGTGACGCGGTGAGGCGGATGCCCGGGGTGATGTTGTCGCGGAGCGCGGCCGCCGAGGTGACGACCTTGAAGGTCGACCCCGGCGGGTACAGCTGGCTGATCGCGCGATTGAGCATCGGCTGTGCGGTGTCGCCGGGACGGTTCCACGCCTCCCAGCTGCTCTCACGAACTTCCTGGTCGTGGCTGGCGAGCTTGTTGGGGTCGTAGCTCGGGGTCGAGACCATCGCCAGGATCTTGCCGGTGTTGGGCTGGAGCGCCACCACCGCGCCGCGGCACGGTCCGTCGCACGGCCCGTTGAGCATGGCGCGGTACGCAGCTTGCTGGACCTTCGGGTTGATCGTCGTGACGACATTGCCGCCACGCGGGTCGCGGCCGGAGAACATGTCCATGAACCGCTGGCCGAAAAGGCGGTCGTCGGATCCGTTGAGGATGGAGTTCTCGTAGTGCTCGATCTGGCTCGCCAGGTACTGGAACGAGTAGTAGCCGGTGACCGGCGCGAATGCCTCGGCGCCTTCCCGCGGGTACTGACGCAGGAACTTCAGGCGGCTGTCGATGGGCACCGACAGGGCGATCACCGTGCCGTCGGCGGTGGTGATCAGGCCGCGCTGGCGCGAGTACTCGTCGAGCAGGACCCGGTTGTTGCGCGGGTCGGTCTTCAGGGCGTCGGCCTTGAACACCTGGACGTAGGTGGCGTTGGCCAGCAGCGCGACGATCATCACGATCACCGCGATCGACACGTTTCGGATCGGCTTGTTCATCGGCGCTTCACCACCTGGGTGGGCAGCGCTTCAACCGGCTTGGCCGCCGGACGTTTCTTCACCGGATCGGGTTCGCGGGCGGCGTTGGAGATCCGGATGAGCAGCGCGACGAGGATGTAGTTGGCCAGCAGCGACGATCCGCCGTAGGACAGGAACGGCGTCGTCAGACCGGTCAGCGGGATGAGCTTGGTGACGCCACCGACCACGACGAAGATCTGCATGGCGATGGTGAACGCCAGGCCCGTGGCGAGAAGCTTGCCGAAGCTGTCCCGGACGGCGATGCCGGTGCGCAGGCCGCGATGGATGAACACCATGTAGAGCAGCAGGATCGCGGTGAGCCCGGCGAGCCCGAGTTCCTCACCGATGGTCGAGATGATGAAGTCGGTGTTGGCGAACGGCACGATGTTGGGTCGTCCGGAACCGAGGCCGGTGCCGAACAGACCGCCCGTGGCCAAGCCGAACAGGCTCTGACCGATCTGGTAGCCCGAGCCGTCGAAGTCCTCGAAGGGGTTGAGCCACACCGAGACACGCGTCTGCAGATGGGAGAAGATCGACCACGCCAGCACGGCGCCGATGGCGAACAGACCGATGCCGAGGACCAGCCATTCGACCCGGGACGTGGCCACGTAGAGCATCGTCAGGATGGTCGCGAAGATCAGCAGCGACGTGCCGAGGTCCTTCTGGACCACCATCACCGCGATGGCGATGGCCCAGGCGGCGATCAAGGGACCGAGGTCGCGGGCGCGGGGGAGGTCGACGCCGAGGACGTGCGGGCCCGCGGTGATGAACAGGTCGCGCTTCGACACCAGGACCGCCGCGGCGAAGATGATGATCAGGATCTTCGAGAACTCGCTCGGCTGGATCGAGAAGAACGGCGTGATGATCCAGTTCTTGGAGCCGTTGATCTCCGAGAACGCGCTCGGCAGGATCGCCGGGATGATCAGGAAGATCAGTCCGCCGAGGCCGAGGGTGTAGGCGTACCGCGACAGGGTGCGGTGATCCCGGATGAGGATCAGCACCGCCGAGAACGCGATGATGCCCAGACCGGCCCACAGCAACTGCTGGTCGGCGTTGTTGGTCGACTCGGTCGGGTTGATCGACTCGCCGGTGTTGCCGGACCCGAGGTCGAGGCGGTGGATCAGCACCAGACCCAGCCCGTTGAGCACGGCGACGACGGGGAGCAGGATCGGGTCGGCGTGCGGCGCGTAGCGTCGTACGACCAGGTGGGCGATCCCGAACAGCGCCGTGTACGCGGCGACGTACTTGACGATGTCCCACGTCAGGTTCTGGCCCTGGGCGGCTTGGACGACGAGAAGGGCCACCGTCACGAGACCGATGGCGAACACCAGCAGGAGTAGCTCGGCGTTTCGGCCGGTACTCGTCGCGGGCTCGCGAGGCGGGGCATGCGGGGTGGGCGCGGCTTGAGTCATCTCACCTGCTGCCGGCAGCTGGTACCGGCGTCCTGTGGAGGTGCGGGCTTCTCGGCGGGTGCAGCGCCCGGTGCGGGCGGAGCCACCGACTCGGTGGCACCTCGCTGGGGGATGCCGGACGGGTTCGCGGAGGCACGGGGAGCGGGCGGTGCGCTCGAGGCCGGGGGCGGGGTCGGCGTGGACGGCGGAGGCGGAGGAGTCGACGACGGAGCATTGTCGCAGCGGAAGGTGAGCTCCTTGGTCACCACGCCCTCGATCTCCTCGGCGCTGCGGTCGCGGATCATCACGTTCTTCACCGATTGAGCCGGTCCGGACACGAGATCGTCGACGTTGAGCGAGATCTTGCAGGTGTCGTCGTACGGGATGAAGGTGTAGGTGGGTTTCTCCTGGTCGAGATTCTCGACGCATACCCGTGTCACGGGTTCGCTCATCGACACGAAGAGGAAGTCGGCCGGCGAACCCTGATGGATCACGACGTCCCCGCCGGAGTCGGCGGCCACGTAGTAGTTTCTCTGCACGACCGGGCGGACGGCGAAGAATCCGGCGACCAGTGCGACGACGACCGCGACCGCGACACCGACGGCAAGCCACCGACGCCACGTGCTCTTGTGCTTCGGCGGCGCGTCGTCCTCGGTCAGGACCGTCGGGCGCTGCGGCTGGGCGGCCGGCGGACGCAGCGCGGCGGCGCGCCCGGCAGCGGTCGCGGGATCGGGGATGTAGTGCTCCTCGTGGCCGCCGGCGGCTCCGCCGACGATCGGGCGAGAGTCGCCGTACTCGGTGTCGACGACGTCGGCGAGGACGACGGTCACGTTGTCCGGGCCGCCACCGCGCAGGGCGAGTTCGATCAAGCGGTCGGCGCATTCCTTCGGATCCGCGATCGAGCCGAGGGTTTCGGCGAGGGTCTCCTCGCTCACGACGTCGGACAGCCCGTCGCTGCAGAGCATGTACCGGTCGCCGGCGCGGGCCTCGCGCATGGTGAGTGTGGGTTCGACCTCGCTGCCGGTCAGCGCCCGCATGATCAGCGACCGTTGCGGGTGCGTGTGTGCCTGCTCGGCGGTGATCCGGCCTTCGTCGACGAGTGTCTGCACGAAGGTGTCGTCGCGGGTGATCTGGTTGAGTACACCGTCGCGGTACATGTAGCCGCGTGAATCGCCGATGTGGCACAGTCCGATTCGGCTGCCGGCGAAGAGGATGGCGGTGAGCGTGGTGCCCATGCCGTCGAGCTCGGGCGCCTCGTGGACCTGTGCGGCGATGGCCTCGTTGCCCGCGCGTGTGGCGCGGTCGAGCTGGCTCAGCAGATCGCCGCCGGGCTCGTCCTCGTCGAGTTCGGACAGGGCACGGATGACGAGCTGACTGGCGACCTCGCCGGCCGCGTGTCCGCCCATGCCGTCGGCGAGCGCGAGCAGGCGCGGACCGGCGTAGAAGGAGTCCTCGTTGTTGGACCGGACGAGACCGCGGTCGCTGCGCGCGATGTAGCGCAACACAAGTGTCACGGGCGCAACTCGATCACGGTCTTGCCGATGCGGATCGGCGTGTTCAGCGGGACCTTGGCGGCAGTCGTCACCTTGGACCGGTCGAGATAGGTGCCGTTGGTGGAACCGAGGTCTTCGACATACCAGTCGTCACCCCGTCTGGAGAGGCGTGCGTGACGTTCCGAGGCGTAGTCGTCGGTGAGGACGAGGGTCGAGTCGTCGGCACGGCCGAGCAGCACCGGCTGCTGGCCGAGGCTGATGCGGGTGTTGGCCAGGGCGCCGTGCGTGACGACGAGGTAGCGGGCCGCGCCGCGTACCCCACCGCTGCGTCGACGCTTGTCGGCGCCACCCGAGTAGCGCGGGATGCGCATGCCGCCGGCCGAGGCGATATCGGCACGAAGAGTCCGGATCACGGCGAAGACGAACAACCACAGCAACAGCAGGAACCCGATACGGGTCAATTGCAGCACCAAGCCCTGCATCTCGTGTGTTCACCTCCAGCGCCGTCACATCTCGGTTCAGTCGTACTCGGCAAGCCGTACCGGCGGGTGTCGATCTCGACTGCCGATCGCAACCGGCGGACCCCGTGTGCATCTTATGGGCAGTTCCGCCGAACCCGTTCATTCACATATGACAGTTCAGTATCAACCGCCCGCGCACAGTCGCCGGATCGCCTCGATCAGCGACGATCGCCGCCCGTGTTCCACGGGGCGTTCGTCGGCGGTTGCCGGGCCTACTGGAACCGGACGGTGATGTCGGAGTGACCCACGCGGATGCGGTCGCCGTCGGCGAGTTCCCAGGTGTTGACCTGCAGATCGTTGACGGTGGTGCCGTTGGTCGAGTTGAGGTCGGTGAGCATCGCGGTGGTGCCGTCCCAGCGGATCTCCACGTGGCGACGCGACACACCGGTGTCGGGCAGACGGAACTGCGCGTCCTGGCCGCGACCGATCACGTTGGAACCCTCGTGCAGCTGGAAGGTGCGGTTGCTGCCGTCCTCGAGGAGCAGGGTGATCGACGTCGGGGCGTAGCCGGCGGCGGGACGTCCCGCGCCGTAACCCTGGTCGTAGCCACCCTGGTAGTCGTAGGCGGCCGGCTGCTGACCGTAGCCCTGCTGCGAATAGCCCTGCTGGCCGTAACCCTGGTCGTAGCCGGGCTGCTGTCCGTAGCCCTGCTGTTCGTATCCGGGCTGGCCGTAGCCGGGCTGCTGGCCGTAACCCTGCTGCTCGTAGCCGGCGGGCTGCTGGTAGCCCTGCTGCTCATAGCCCTGGCCGTAGCCGGGCTGCTGGCCGTAACCCTGCTGTTCATAGCCGGCGGGCTGCTGTCCGTAGCCCTGCTGGCCGTAGCCGGGCTGCTGTCCGTAACCCTGCTGTTCATAGCCGGCCGGCTGCTGACCGTAGCCCTGCTGGTCGTACCCCTGCTCGTAGCCGGGCTGCTGACCGTACTGCTCGTAGCCCTGCTGTCCGTAGCCCTGCTGGTCGTACCCCTGCTGGTCGTAGCCCTGCTGCTCGTAGGCCTGCTGGTCGTAAGCGGGATCGGCGCCCCTGCGCTGGTCGTATCCGGGGTTCTGAGTCATCTTGGGGGCTCCTTGGTCGAGGGCGTCGGCGGGAAAGGCTTGTGCGGCCGGGCGAGGATTCGGGGCCGGGGGACTGGCCGGTGGGCGAGGGGCCTTCGGTGGTGGTGCGCCGTGTGGTTGCTCCGAACGCGGCGGCACCGGTCGGGGCCGTGCGTCCGGGTTCACCGTGCCGCGCGCACGGAAGATCCCGGTGTGCAGGGATGGCGATTGCTCGAACTCTACGACGACCTTGCCGTAGGTCTGCCACCCGTTGTCATGGATGAAGTGTTCCAAATGCTTCGAGAAAGTCTTGCGGTTCAGTTCGTATTCCGCCGCGATGTGCTCGTGATCGGTCGGACTCAACAGCAATGTGTAGCTGTTCGCCGCAAGGACGGTACCGTCGCCGAGGTTCTCCAGCGACTCCTCGGCTTCGCGCGCCAGGCCGTTCTCGATCTCCTGCGGGGCCACCTGACCACCGAAAACTCGCGCAAAGCCGTCGTCAACAGCACCTTCGAGCTTGCGTTCAATTCGTTGCAGGATCCCCACCGAGACCTCCTTTCGCGGCATTCGAGCGTGTCGCCGTGCATATGGCCTTGTTTGATGATAGCGACAAGAACGGACAACTGTGCCACCGCGACAACTGGTGCATCGTGTGTAACACCTGCCCCAGGTGTCTGGCCAGTCACCGGTGCCGCAGGTCACCGACGCTGCGAATGCCCGCGGAGACCCGGGTTTTGTAGTAGGGGCGCGGTGCTGCTATCGTCGTCCAGTCGCCGGACGAACCCAGTTCGACGACATGCCCGCCGGAACTCCGGCGGCCACGGGCGAGTGGCGGAATGGCAGACGCGCTGGCTTCAGGTGCCAGTGTCCTTCGGGACGTGGGGGTTCAAGTCCCCCTTCGCCCACCACGAGCGGAAGCTCACACGGTGTCAGATGCCAGACTGCGAAAACGCGGTCTGGCCTTCTTGTTTCGGGCCGGCGGTATCGCGGTTCCCGCTCACTGCTCTCCGACGACACGTAACACCTGCGACCGCTGCACGGCGTCGAGCGACAGCGTGCGGTAACCCTGCTCGCCGAAGAGCACGGTCACTCGATCCGGTTCGACGCGGACCACCTCGCCCTCTCCCCAGTCTTCGTGCCGCACACGGTGATTGAGTGGGAACGGTACGTCGGCGTCGAGGATCGCCGAGGGTGGGGCCGCTCCCGTCAGGCAGTTGTCGCAGTTGCCGCAGGCACCCACACGGTGTTCGCCGAAGTAGCCGAGCAGGAAGCGGCGTCGGCAGTCGGCGGTCTCGGCGTAGCCGCGCATCATCTCCACGCGGGACGTGTCCATCCGGGCCCCGACGTCGGCGGCGTGCACCGCTCCGGCGACCGCGTCATCCGCCGTCGTCTGGCCGGCTCGGTATCCGTCGGGTCCGGACAGCACCGCGCCGGCCTGCTCGAGAAGGTTCAGGGAGTTGATCAGGGTGCGTGTCCGGAGGTCGAGTCGCCGACCCAGGTCACGCAACGGGATCGGCTCACCGTGCGGGCGGAGCGCCGCGAACACGCGGCGGAGTACGTTCTCCACGGGATGCCGACCGGCGAAGAACCGCCGCAGGGCCAGATCCTCGGGCCGATAGAACAGTAGTGCCAGGGCCGGGTCGCCGTCGCGGCCCGCCCGCCCGATCTCCTGGTAGTAGTCGTCCAGCGAATCGGGCACCGACTCGTGGACGACGAACCGGATGTCGTGTTTGTCGATTCCCATCCCGAACGCCGACGTCGCCACCACCACGTCGACCTCGCCGGCACGGAAGTCGCCATGCACCTGCGACCGGTCGACCGCGCGCAGGCCTCCGTGGTATCCGGCGGCGCGGATCCCGCGCCCCCGCAATGCCGACGCGTACTCGATCGCCGCCCGGTGAGTGGAGACATAGACCAGGCCGCATCCGTCGAGGTCGGTGACACGAGCGATCAGTGCGCGCCGCTTGTCCGTGGCGTGGGCGGATCGTCGTACCTCGAGCCGGATGTTCGGACGGTCGAACCCGGTCGCGACGACGATTGGTTCCCGCATGCGCAGTTCGGTGATGATCTCGTCGCGGACCGGTGGCGACGCGGTTGCGGTCAGGGCCAGGACCGGCGGACGAGGCGACCTCGGCGCCGCCAGGCCGGCGATCGTTGCACCCAGACGCAGATAATCGGGGCGGAAGTCGTGGCCCCACGCGGCGATGCAGTGTGCCTCGTCGACCACGACCAGCGAGACGCCCGCGTCGCGGAGACGGTCGACCACCTGGGTCTTCGCCAGCTGTTCGGGTGCGACGAACACGTACTCGGCGCCCCCGGCGGTCACGAGGTCCCACGCACGGGTCAGCGCCCGCGGACCGAGCGCGGAGTTGAGGGCGACGGCGATCGGTGCGTCGTCGGCGGCGGAGATCCCGGCCACCTGGTCGTGCTGCAGCGCGATCAACGGGGAGATGACGAGGGTGATCCCGTCGAGCATGGCGCCGGCCACCTGATAGATCGCCGACTTCCCGTATCCGGTGCGCATCGCCGCAAGCACGTCGCGGCCGTCGAGGAGCGGCTCCATCGCCTCGATCAGCCCGGGTCGCAGCATGGTCCAGCCGAAGTCCTCGCGGGCGATCCGCCGCAGCTCCGCACGACGGCGTTCGTCGATCGATTCGGTCATCCTCGCAGCTTCTCCTTCCAGACGAACCACGGGAAGACCACGACGTGCCATCGTCGAGAGAACGTCGCCCGGAATGCCGTGAACGCGGAATCCGTTGAGTATCCGGTACAGAGCGCGGAGGCGTCCCGGAGATGAGGTTTGACGATGACCACCGGTGTTCATCGAGGAGAGCACGAGCCTGCCGACGTGCTGCTTCCTGTGCACGATCCGTTCTACGACGAGCCGGCCGATGTGGCCGCCCTGGCCCCGGGAGACATCATCCGGTGCCGGCAGGTCGAGCTCAAGGACTACTGGGCTTCCCAGCACCGCACCGATGCCTGGCAACTGCTGTATCGGTCGACGGACCTTCGTGGCGTCGCCGGGGTGGCTGCCACCACGGTCGTGCTGCCGCGGCGACGGGCCGGCGAGGGGCAATTCCAGCTGCTGTCGTTCCAGTGCGCGATCGATGCCGTCACCTCGCAGAGTTTCCCGTCGTACGCGCTGCGAAAGGGTGCCCGGTCGGGGCACACCATCGCACCCTTCGAATTCCTCGTGGTGCGTCGCGCACTTGCGAAGGGCTGGGCGGTCTCCATCCCCGACCACGAGGGCATGCTCGGCGCCTGGGGCGCTCCGCGAGAGCCCGGATATCGCACCCTCGACGGTATCCGCGCGGCGCTGGCCTTCACCCATCACGAACTCTCACACGACACCCCCGTCGGATTGTGGGGTTACTCCGGTGGCGGTATGGCGACGTCGTGGGCTGCGGAGATGGCGCCGGAGTATGCACCGGAACTGCGGCTGGTCGGCGCCGTCCTCGGATCACCGGTCGGTGACATGGCCTCGGCGCTCCTGCGACTCAACGGGAGCCTGCATGCCGGTCTGCCCGTCATGGTGATCGCCGGTCTGCGCCGGGTGTATCCACAGCTCGACCAGGTGATCCTGCAGCACGCGACCCCGTCCGGGCTTCGGCATCTCGACGAGATCGCCGAGATGCCGACGCTGCACGCGGTGCGCCGGTTCCGCAACCACGACATCGACCGATACCTCGACATCCCGCTCGCCGACGTCCTGGCCCAGCGCGAGATCGTCGAGATGATGAGCGACGTGCAGCTCGGCACCCATCGTCCCGACATCCCGTTGCTCGTCGTGCAGGCGGTGCGCGATCCGATCATCGCTGTCGCCGACGTCGACCGGCAGGTCGCCCGCTACCGCGAGCAGGGGGTGCCCGTCACATATGTCCGGGATCAGCTCAGCGAGCACATCTCGCTCCTACCGCTGTCCGGCCCGATGGCCGTGTCCTGGCTCGCGAACCGGCTCGCCGGTCGTCCGGCGACCGATCGCACGGTGACGACGCTCGCCGGACAGCCGTCGCCCGCGTGGGCGCTGCGACAGGTGACCCGACGGCTGCGCGGCTCGGTGGCCGAGCGGCGGGGCGACCTCGTCGCGTCGACCGAGGGAACCGACTTGACCACGGACGTGACGATGCCGGTCCCGCCGTCGGAACAGACCGCGTGATCACTCGCTGAAGCTCGGCGGTGGGCTCGGCTCGCCGTTCACGTGGACGTGCCGAGCACGCGCCCGGCGAAGCCGGCGAGGCGTGTTCGCAGCGACTCGATTCGCTGCTGCCGGACGGCTTCCGGGTCATGGCCGCCGAACGTCGGCGGCGGCTTCATCCGGACGTTCTTCGAGCACTCGAAGTTCGAGCAGATCAAGGTGCCGATGGTGTCGCCCTTGCGTCCGGCGGCACCGGCGAGCTTGGCGCTGAAAAAGGCGACGTCGTTGGGCAGGAGGACGTCCTCGCAGAACGAACACAGGGGGCGTTTGCGCGGCTGGCGTCCGCCCAGCCGGAGCATGATGCCGACCGGCTCGACGTCGGTCGGGATGACGACGTAGCCGACCACCGGCTGCTTCGGATCTCGCCAGCCGACGAAATCCGTCCGCTCCCAATTCGTTTCCTCGAAATCGGGCGGCAGGATGAGTGATTTGCGTTCGCGGACGGTCGCATTGACGAGGGAAGAGCGGATCTCGGACTCGGTCAGAGCATGCATGAAGAAAACACCTCGGGTGTCGGGAAGGAATGAGGGCATGCGTCGACCGGTGCGGTCCGCGGATGCGGTAATCGCGCCGGTCGGGGCAGGTCACTCAACCGTCGGCGCGCGCGACGCCGACGACCTCCTCACGCCCAGCGGGCGACGACACGAACAGATGCATGAACCAGATGCTCGCGTCCCGATGCGACTCTGTCAACGGAAATAACCACGATCGAGGAACGCACTCTGCCGCCGGTGCCTCACCGGCGGCGATTGGCACATGCCGAACGCGGGTACCCGACCGTGGTGATTCCCACGACGGGCGTGCGAAATCCGGACGAGCGTGTCGAGCCGGCCGTGTCGGCACGCGGCCCGAGGTGAGCAGCATGCTCCACATCGGTACCTCCGGCTGGCAGTACAAGGACTGGCGCGGCGCGTTCTATCCCGAGAAGCTCCCGCAGCGGCTGTGGCTGAACTATTACGCGGAACGGTTCACGACGGCGGAGGTGAACAACACCTTCTACCGGCTGCCCGAGAAGACGGCGTTCGAGCACTGGGCGGACGCGGTTCCCGCAGACTTCCGGATGGCGGCGAAGATGAGCCGCTATCTCACGCATGTGAAGCGGCTGAAGGAGCCGGCCGAACCGGTCGAACGCTTTCTCGACCGTGCCGCCGGCCTCGGGACGAAGCTGGGACCTGTGCTGTTGCAGCTCCCGCCCAACCTCCGGGCAGAGCCTGACGCCCTCGCCGACACCCTGAAGCTGTTCCCGGACAGTGTTCAGCTCGCGGTCGAGCCGCGTCACGAGTCCTGGTGGACCGACGAGGTACGTGAGGTCCTCGAACGGCACAACGCCGCGCTGTGCTGGGCCGATCGCCGTAGTCGGATCCTCACCCCGCTGTGGCGGACCGCCGACTTCGGATACCTGCGCATGCACGACGGCACCGCCAGACGGCCGATGAGTTACGGCGTCCGCGCTATCGACACCTGGCTGCGCCGCTTGCGCGACAGCTTCGACGCTGAGTGCGACGTCTACGTGTACTTCAACAACGACCCCGGCTGCGCCGCGATCGACAATGCGCGCACCATGATTCGGCGCGCACAGACCCTGGGGATACCTGTGAGGACGGTCGCACCGCGATAGCCGAGTGACAGAGTACACGTCCCATAAATTCGTATCGATGATGCCAATTTATGTTTCACTTGCCGCATGCAGCTGACACGCTTCACCGACATCGGCCTCCGGGTCGTGATGCGACTCGCCGTCGCCGGCGAACAGTCCTCGGCTGCACCATCTCTCACCACGAAGGATCTCGCGGCGGAGCTCGCCGTCCCGTACACGCATGTCGCGAAGGTCGTCGGCAGGCTGTCGGAGATGGGTGTCGTCCATGCGCGCCGTGGCCGGGCCGGTGGTCTGACGATCACCGACCTCGGTCGCGAAGCACGCGTGGGCTGGCTCGCGCGATCCCTCGAAGGTGACGGGGAGGTCGTCGATTGCGAAGGTCCGCAGCCGTGCCCGCTGCGCCGCGGGTGCCATCTCCGGGGTGCGCTCGCCCGGGCGGCCGCCGCGTTCTACGACAGCCTCGATTCCGAAACCGTCGCCGATCTCGCCGGCGAGCCGACCACCGCGGTGCTGCTGTCGTTGTCGACGCGGCCACCCAACGGTGACAACGACTTCCGGCCGGAGGCCGGAGACTCTCACCCAGTGAGCAAGTGAACAGAGGAGTTCTCATGCTGTCCGACACCCAACGCGCCACTCTCGCAGCGACCCTGCCCGCAGTCGAGGGGGCTCTCACCGAGATCACCCCGCGGTTCTATCGCGGGCTGTTCGACGCACATCCGAACCTGCTGGACAACCTGTTCAACCGCACCCACCAGAAGAGCGGTGAACAGCCGCAGGCCCTCGCCGGTTCGGTCGCCGCCTTCGCGCGTCTCCAGCTCGAACCCGATGTTCGACGCCAGCGGTTCATCCTGGACCGGATCGCGCACAAGCACGCCTCGCTGGGTGTGACCGCCGATCAGTACAAGGTCGTCCACCAGCACCTGTTCGCGGCCATCGTCGAGGTCCTCGGCGATGCCGTCACGCCGGAGGTGGCCGACGCTTGGGACCAGTTGTACTGGGACATGGCCGATCTGCTCATCGCCTCCGAATCCGACCTCTATGCCGCTGCGGGTGTCGAGCCCGGTCAGGTGTGGCGCGAGGTCCGGGTCACCGACCGCGTCCAGGTCTCGCCCGACACGATCGCTCTCACGGTCGCCGCCGTCGACGGCGGCGACCTCCCGGGGTTCCGGCCCGGACAGTACATCTCGGTGCAGGTCCCGCTGAGTGACGGCGCCCAGCAGATCCGCCAGTACAGCCTGACGGGGTCTCCCGTCGACGCGCAGTGGCGCTTCAGCGTCAAACTCGCCGGCGAGGTCTCGGCCCACCTGCACGAGAACGTCTTCGAAGGCGACACCCTGCGGGTCAGCACTCCCTTCGGCGATCTCGTCCTGCCCGACGACGACGCCCCGTTGCTGCTGGCCTCGGCCGGGATCGGGTGCACGCCGGTGATCGGCCTGCTGACCGCACTGTCGGAGAAGGGCGACGCGCGTCCGGTGACTGTCCTGCACGCCGATCGTTCCCGCGACCGTCAGCCGCATCGCGGAATGCTTGCCGCACTGGTGGACTCGCTGCCGACCGGTCGACTCATCCAGTGGTATGAGAACACCTCGCCGCACATCGTCTCCGACTCGGTCCGGGTCGGGCAGATGTCGCTGGACAACGTCGAGGTGCACCCCGAGTCGAATGTGATGCTCTGTGGCCCCACCGGATTCCTGTCCTCGATGCGTGAGGAGTTCCTCGGCCGCGACATCGCGGAGAGCCGAATCCACTACGAGACCTTCGGTCCGGAACTCCTGCGATCGGGTGCCCGATGAGCACCGCCGCGGCGGTGGTCACCGCGCTCACCTTCGTGTGGCTCGGCATGGCCGTCGCGATCTCTTTTCTGGAGGCGCCGCTGAAGTTCCGGGCGCCGGGCGTGACCCTGCCCATCGGTCTCGGGATCGGCCGGCTGGTCTTCCGTGCTCTCAACGCCGCGGAGCTCGTCTGGGCGGTCGCCATCCTGGTCGCCGTCGTACTCGGTTCGTGGCCGGGGGCGGCCATACCGACTGCCACCGGGGTTGCGGTCGCGGCGTTGGTCGTCCAGCTCATCGCCGTCCGGCCGGCCCTCACCAAGCGGTCCGACGCCGTGCTGGCCGGACACGACGGTCCGCGTAGCTCAGCGCATCTCGTCTATGTCGGCGTCGAGGTGATCAAGGTGGCCGCGCTGATCTGGCTCGGCACGGCGGTACTCGTCAGCGCGACCTGACGAGCTGACCCGAGCAACCCGTCGCTCATCGGTGACCTCAGGTGTCACCGATGAGCGACGCGGCCAATTCCTCTGCTTGCGTGCGGATCTCGGGTATGGCGGTGGACTCCCAGAGTTCACCGCGGCGCAGCGATCCCAGTGTCCAGATCGGGCCCGGACGGCCGGCGGCGTCGAGGACACGACCGTCGTCGGTGACCAGACCCAGACCGAGCGGGTCGGTCGTCGCCAGTCCGGCGTCGAACATCGAGTCGAGGACGGGATTGCCGAGTCGCCGCAGATCCGTCTGCGGGCCGGTGCAGTTCACGATCCAGGCATAGGTGCGCTCATCCGCGCCGGTCGCGACGACCAGACCGCCCGGGACCGCGTCGACTCGGGTGATCCGCCCCGAGCGCACGACGAGACGACCCGTCCGCCGGGCCTCGTCGATCAGCGCACCGCTCGACGGCGGCATCCGATGACGACGCACACCCCAGTCCCCGGCGAGGTCGCGGACGAAGGCGCGGCGGTCTGTCTCGTCGAGCCGCCTCCACAATTCGGCGATCCGGTAGCGCACACCGTCGACGCCGGGTCGCCAGTTCCCCAGCAGGCGTTCGATTCTCGCGACATGGGTGGCGACCGCAGCCCGGATCTCGTCCAGGTTGTCGCCCCACGTCGAGGTGTCGGGGACGACCTCGCCGAGATACGTGTCGGCATGACGTCGAGGCAATCGACCCCCGCGCGAGATGGCTTCCACGCGTCGGTCGTCGCCGGACTTCAGCAGGCTGATCGCCACGTCGACCATGGTGAGGCCCGTACCGACCACCAGGACGTCCCCGTCGTCGGCCAGCACCGGTTCGAGGGCGTCGGGCAGCCACGGGTCGGCGATGTATCGAGGTTGTTCACTCAGGTCGCACGGCGCCCAGTCGTCGCCCACGCCGGGAAGTCCGGTCGCGAGCACCAGGCGGTCCCCGTCGACGACTGTCCCGCCCGCCGTCTCCACGCGAACGCCGTCACCCACGGCGGTGACGGTGGTGGCGTCGTCACGCAGGTGCCGGACACTCAGCCGGTCTCCGGCGCGTTCGCAGGCCTCCGCCAGCCGGGCTCGGAGGTAGCGGGCCCACTGCGTCCGCGGGGCGAAGAAGTAGTGCGCCTGTTCGCCGGCGACCAGCCCCTCCGACCGGCACCAGTCCACGAAGTCGAACCGCTCGTCCGGGTCCACCGACATCCCCGATGCGGGGACGTTCAGGAGGTGGGCAGGATCTGTGGTGCCGAAGGCCGGCCCGGCGACCTGGTCGACCGGGTCGATGACCACGACCTCGAGTGCGTCTGTCCGTTCGTCCGCGGCCAGCAGTCGAGCCAGGTGGAATACGACGAGCGAGCCGGCGGCGCCGGCCCCGACCACGATGACGCGCATCAGCCGACACCTGCGCCGACGAAGCCCGAACAGGCGGATCCGGCTCGTGGACGGGGACGCATTTCTGGCACCGGTACTTCTTACAGCAGACCGGTCCCGCCCGGTTGAACGAGGCGCAGCGGCAGCGTCGGCAGTCACTGGCTGCGGGCCGGTGACCCCACCGCCCGAGACAGCGCGCTGATGCGTCGCCCTCCGGACCCCCGAGGCCTCGAGCGGCTACCGCCTGTCGGGCATGTGGTAGCAGACGGTGACGTGCGGGGGGCACCGTCATCCTTAATGCCCTTCTCGTACTACGTAAGTCCCTTTTCTCGGTTCGCGCCGCCATGTTGACTCGAGGGGAGGCCTGATTGTGAGTGGGTCGGGCACCGTAGTCAGAACTCCCGGTTTGGAGGCGAGCCATGTTGCGGTTCTTGTCTCGCGAGTTGCACAGCTGGCGGGTCATGCATGTGTCATCGAACGAGCTGGTGCGTTCGGCCGACCGTCTTGAAAGCGTGCTGCTGGCCGTCCTCTCGTTGATGGGTCTGCTGGGAGTGTTGGTCGCACTGACCATGGGTAGTGACGCCTACGCCCGAAACAAGGTTGTCGTTGAGAACCAGCCTCCACGGCACGCGGTGATCGCGAAGGTGGTCGGCACTCCGAAGCAGGACAACGACACATCATTCGTCGTGTGGTCAGAACGCGACGGTCGCCAGATCACGGCAGCAGTTGGGCGTGAGCGTCAGGACCGCGTCGGTGGAACACGAAAGATCTGGCTGGCTCCGGACGGTGAGGTGGTCGACCGGCCCGCCACTACTGCAGACGCCATGTTGCACGCCTTCGCGACTGGCGGAAGAGCTGTCATCGTCACAGCGCTGGGGTGGTGGCTACTGACCTGGCTCGTCCGGGCCATAACAGATCGGTATCGGGCGCAGCGATGGGAAGCTGAGTGGTGCCGGTTCGACATCGACAGCCACCACTGAACGCAGGAAAGCGAGAGTTCGGGTTACGTCAGAGGTCGATCCGCAGGCCAACGGGCTGACCAGGTCGCGCGGGACAGCGAACTCAGCGCCGGACAGAGCCTAGAACGCACGTCGACCGGTCGCCCGAGAGGTCTTTGTCTCACCGTTCTGTCGACGGGGTGCGGATAACCACGCCTGCGAGTCGTCGAGACCGACTTGCGCCGGCAGCGGCGGAAGCTGGGCCCCGAACACTTCGTGGGCGAATTTGCTCAAGGCACGGCACTCGTCGGCCCACGCCATGCGACCGGCCGGTGTCGCCTCGTAGGTGCGACGATTTCGGCATCTCCGCATTGTGTCGTGCCGCTCGATCAGGCCCCGTTTGACGATGTCGTCGAGCGCCAGGCGTAGATCGCTTGGCTGCACGCGGTAACCGCGGCGACGCAGTTCCTCCAGGAGCCGATGCTCGGACACGTCCGATTGCAATGTGATTCCCAAGATGTGCACACGAATTGCGGCGTGTTCGATCGCTGTCATCACTCATCCTTTTCGTTTCACACGCCAGGCCGTGTCCGCCGGGGTCGTCGTCGCAGAAAGACAGGCCACCGTCGACGCTCCGGCGCTCGGTCACCGAGCGATCGACCGATGGCCTGTAGATGTGGTCACGACTCGTCTTCTGCTCGGCCCAGTGCGGGTTTCGTCTCAGACCGAGAGAGCTCTGGGGGCGCACACGGCTTCAACCAGGTGTCCCACTGTGTACTCGGGCAGATTCCGCGCGATATCGGCTTCACTGATCATGCCGACCGGGTGGCCGTCGTCGAGCACCGGAAGGCGCCGCACCTGGTGGGTCTCCATCAGTCGCAGAATCTCATCCACGTCCGCATCGGTGTCGACCTTGAACACCTCTGGCCCGACGAGATCGCCGACGAGCATCGTTCCGGGATCATGGCCGGCCGCAACGCACTTCGTCACAATGTCGCGATCGGTGACGATCCCGGTGAGGCGGTCCTGCGCGTCGAGGACCGGGAGCGCCCCGATGTCGAGCTCGGCCATCAGCCCGGCCGCCTGAGCCAGCGTGGCGTGAGCCTCGATGCACTCGGCGCCTTCGTGCATGATCTGTTGGGCAGTCGTCGTCATGTGTGCACTCCTCTGTGTAGGCACTCGGTCGGGGGGTCGGTGCATGGATCCCTCCGTCTCCATGCCACCCCTTCGTGCAGCTGATGCCTAGAGTCGGTCGGACCGCGACGAAGTGACAAAGGTAGTCGACGTGACTGATTCAGCCGTGTCGTCGTGCCCTGGGGTAGAGCAGCGAATCATTCCGGGGTGGTGCGTCGATGGAATCGTCCACACCTTTACGCGATGCCGCGAACCTCACTTCGACGAGGTCCTGCAGAGACTGCGCAGCGCGAAGTCGGGTCTGTCGGTAGGCGTCGATGTGTGGATGATCTGGTAGTTTGAGACAAACCTACTGAGATCGGAACATGTTGTGACAGAGGCGAATAAGTCCGGCAAGCGTCCCGCGTACGAGGTCGTCGCCGACGCGCTGCGCGTACGGATCCTCGCCGGCGAACTGACCCCGGGCACCCGTCTCCCACCGGACACCGAACTCCGGGCCGAGTTCGGCGTGGGTCAGAGCACCGTACGCGAGGCCATCCGGACGCTCGCGAGCGAGAACCTGGTCCACACCACGCGCGGGGTCACCGGCGGGACGTTCGTCGCCACCCCCGACATCGGCCAGCTCAGTGCTCATCTCGAAGCCGGGGTCACCCTGCTCGCCGCCGCCGAGGGGGTGACCGTCGACCAACTCATGGAGGTTCGTCAGCTCACCGAGGTCCCCGCGGCCGGCGTCGCCGCCTACCGGCACACCGACGCTCACCTGGAAGAGTTGCGCGACACCATCTTCGACCCATCCTCCGGCATCGGTCCCGAGGTCTACGCCAACAACCAGGAGTTTCACCGCATCCTGCTGCGCGCGGCGGACAACCCGCTCCTCGATCTCATCACCGTCCCGGTGTTCCGGGTCATCGGCAGCCGCTTCAGTCGTGACGCCGCACCGGAGGGTTTCTGGCGATGCGTCGACGAGGATCACCGTGCGATCCTCGAGGCGGTCGAGCGCCGGGACTCGATGACGGCGATGACCCTCATGCGCCGGCACCTCGACCACCTCGGTGACGTCTACAAGCAGATGGACCTGCTCAGACGCCAGAACTGACACGGACGGGCGGGAGCCGGAGATGCCAGTCGCTGTGTTCCTGCACCTGCTCGGCCAGCGCGAGGAGGGTCCCCTCACGCAGACGCGCGGCCGTCAGCTGTGCACCGATGGGCATTCCGGACGGATGCACGCCGATCGGCAGCGCCAGTGTCGGGCCGTCGTGCAACGAC
The DNA here is from genome assembly GCF_000332995.1 of Gordonia amicalis NBRC 100051 = JCM 11271. Classification (GTDB taxonomy): domain Bacteria; phylum Actinomycetota; class Actinomycetes; order Mycobacteriales; family Mycobacteriaceae; genus Gordonia; species Gordonia amicalis. Next base: position 13,419 of record NZ_BANS01000031.1, on the reverse strand, counting down.
CACGGATACGTCAGCTGTCCCATCCGGCGGGCCTGTGCCACCACCGCCTCCCCGACGCCGAGCTCCGGTACGTCCACCGGCATCGCCGGGGTGAGCACGACGTCCACGTCCCGGAACATGTCGGCCATCGCCGACCGGAAGACGTCCCGCTGTCGCACCGCGGCCGCCCGCTGTTCGTCGGAGATGTCCAGTCCGAGGGAGATTCGTTCGCGGGTCGCCGGCTGGAAACGGGACGGCTCGTCGCGCAATCGTTCGGCGTGGATGCGTGCCAGGTCCGAATAGATCAGGGTGTAGACCACGTCCTGCGCCGACTCACTGTGCGGCACCGGACATTCCACGACGCGGTGACCCAGTTGCCGGAGGAGTTCGACGGCCTCGGTGACGGCGTCGGTGATGGCGGGATCGACGTCGCCGGTGACGAACGGCCACGGGACCGCAACTCTGAGGGGACCGGTGTCCGGGGGTGTCGGGTCCGAACCGGCGAGCACCGCGAACGTCTCGCGCACCCGGGTGGCCGTGCGGGCCAGCGGTCCGACGGTGTCGAAGTCCGCACTCACGGGGAAGATCCCGGACATGTCCAGCAGGCCGACGGACGGGCGCAGACCGGTCACCCCGCAGCATGCGGCGGGCAACCGGATCGAACCGCCGGTGTCGGTGCCGAGTGCCACGTCGACGACCCCTGCGGCGACGGCGACACCTGACCCGCCGCTCGAGCCACCGGGCACACGGCGGGCGTCCCAGGGATTCACCGGACCGCCCGATGCCGAGTTCTGGCTCGTGACGCCGACGGCGAACTCGGCGAGGTTCAGCGTGGAGGTGATCACCGCCCCGGCACGTTTCAGGGCGTCGACACATGCCGCGTCGTCCGCCGCCACGCGGTCGGCGAAGAACTCCGATCCACAGGTGGATCGCACCCCACCGACCTCGATGTTGTCCTTCACGCCCACGCGGACACCCGCCAGGGGACTCCGGGCCCCCGATGGATCGACGCCCAGCTCGCCGGGCACCCAGCTGATGACCGTGTTCAAGCGCTCGGCGACGGAAACCGCTTCGGCAGAGGGACTCCCGGAGATGCCGGAGGGGCCGGCGACAGAATCGCCGGCCCCTCCGAGATCACTGGTCAGGACGCCACCCGCGACGAGCGCAGGGCCTCGGTGGCAGCCTCGTCGACGGTCCAGTTGTCGGTGTTCACGACCACACCGTAGTCCTGGCGCGCCTCCTCGGCGGTCAGGTACTCGTCCCACACGTCGGACAGCACGGAGAACGGGTCGCGCCGGAACGGGTCGCCGAAACCTCCACCCGACGGCATCCGGATCTCCAGGCGGTCACCCGCGTGGATGACCTCCTGGTGACCTTCGAGAAGAGCACCTCTTCTTCCGGTGTGCCGGGATTGCGGATGAACGATCCGGAGGCGCCGTCGCCGCCGCCGAGCGCACCCGCGGGCGGGTCGGTGCGGTTGTCGGCCTCCGAGCCGAGGAAGGTGTCGGTCTCCATGTACCAGGTGCGCACACTGCCGATGCCTCCGCGCCACTGGCCGGGAGCCGGCGACTCGTCGCGCAGTTCGTAACGCTCGGCGCGCATGGCGTGATTGAGCTCGAGTTCCTCGATCGGGTTGTTGCGGGTGTTGGCCATCAGGGCGTCGACGGCGTCCATGCCGTCCTTGCCGTTGCGCGCACCGTAGGAACCCTCGTTGATCTCGATGTAGACCCAGTACGACTCGCCGTCCTCGGCCAGACCCGAGTAGGCGATGGCACACAGCGCCGCCGACGAACCGGCGATGGCCCGCTCGGGCAGCACCGGTGCGAGCGCCAGGTTGATCGAGTCGAAGATCCGGTTGACCTGAGAGAACCGGGCAAAACACGACGCCGGGAAATCCGGGTTGAAGATCGTTCCCTCGGGTGCGTAGGCACGCACCGGACGGAAGCACCCGTCGTTCTGCGGGACGAACTCCTCGGCGAGGTACTCATCGAGGAGGATAGTGCGGATCGCGCTCACCGCGACGGGGAGCACCGAACCCTCGAAGGGCACGTTGAACGCCGTGGGCACCTGATCGTTCGAGCCGGTGAGGTCGATGAGGACTTCCTCGTCCTCCACCTGCACGCGGACCGCGACCTTCAGCGGGACACCGCGATTCTTGCCGTCGTCGTCGAGGTAGCCGATCGGTGCTTCGTAGCTGCCGTTGGGGATCGCCCGGATGCGGCTGCGCAGCATCTCCTCCGAGTAGTCCATCCACCGGTCGGCGGCGCTCATCACGACGTCGAGACCGTACTTCTCGAGCAGTTCGACGAACCGCTTCTCGCCGATGCGGGAGCAGGCGATCAGGGCCTCGAGATCGCCGCGGTTCTGCTCCGGTGTGCGCACGTTGTCCAGGATGTGCTGGATCAGCATGTCGTTGCGGACGCCGCCGTCGTAGATCTTCATGGAGTCCATCAGCTTGCCCTCGGCCCAGACGTCGACGACGTCCATGCACAGGCCGGGGAAGTTGCCGCCGATGTCGGAGACGTGACCGGTACACCCGGCGAACCCGATGTGCTCGCCCTCCCAGAAGATCGGGATGATCACGCGTAGTCGGGGGAGTGCGCCGCGCCGTGGTACGGGTGATTGTGCAGGATCACGTCACCCGGCTTGTAGGTTCCGGCGAGCTTGCGGTTGACGCCGCGGATGTAGGCCGGGATCGAACCACAGTGCATCGGAGTCGAATCCGACTCGCACAGTTCGCGACCGTTGACGTCGAAGATGCCGGCGCCGAGGTCCTCGGACTCGCGGATCAGGCTCGAGTAGGCCATGCGGTAGAGGACCTGGGCCATCTCCTTGGCCATCGAGTTCAGCGCGCCACCGATGACGCGCAGGGTGATCGGATCGACCTCGACGGTGTTCCAGGTCCGATTGGCCTCGGCGGCAAGGGAAACGCCGTCGGTGGGCATCAGGGTCTTCGCCATCTCAGGCGCTCCTCTCGATGATGATGTGGCCCACGGCGTCGACCGTGGCCTTCTGTCCGATGCCGACGATGGTCGTCGAGTCGAACTGCTGGACGATGGCCGGGCCCTCGAAGGTGTTGCCCGCCTTGAACAGTGCGCGGTCGTAGACGGGGGTCTCGACCCATTCGGGGTCGGCGGAGTCGTTCTTCCAGAACAGCGCCTGGGTGGTCGACTTGATGGCGCCCGACGCGTCGGCGCCGCCCTTCTCGATCTCGGCGATGCGGATGTGCTCGACCGCGCCGACACCGGTCACGCGGATGTTGACCAGCTGTACCGGCTTGTCGTCGAAACGCTGCGAGTAGGTACGACCGTGCACCTCGTGGAAGGTGGCCGCGGTCTGGCTCGACCCATTCGGCGGTGATCTCGCCGGCGGGTGCGGGCACACGAAGCTCGTAACCCTGTCCGACATAACGGCAGTCGACGCTGCGCTCGAGGGTGATGTCGGCTTCGGAGATGCCGTCGGCACGCAGCTGGGCGACGGCCTGCTCGGAGAGCCGGTCCATCTCTCGGCGCAGCAAGTCGAGGTCGGGTTCGGCCGACGACGTCCACACGGTCGTCGGGACCTCGTAGCGCACGTCGGTGGTCAGCAGGCCGACCGCCGACGGACGTGATGCCCGGATGGCCGGGGACGATGACCCGCGGGATGCCCAGGTGTTCGGCGATCTGCCACGCGTACAGCGGTCCGGCGCCGCCCTCGGCGACCAGCGAGAACTCGCGTGGGTCATAGCCTTTGCGCACCGAGTGCAGGGAGATGGCCTCGGTCATCGAGTGGGCGAGGATCTGGAAGATGCCCATTGCGGCATGCTCGAGATCGGCGCCGAGCTTGTCGGCGATGTGGGTCTTGACCGCCTCGGTCGCCAGCTCCGGCTTGACCTCCATGGTTCCCGACAAGAAACTGTCGGCGCCCAGCCAGCCCATGACGACCATGGCGTCGGTCGAGGTGGGTTCGGTGCCGCCGCGGTTGTAGCAGGCGGGTCCGGGCATGGCGCCCGCGCTGCGTGGTCCGACGCGGAACATGCCGCCCACGTCGAGGGTGATGACGCTCGGGTATCCCGAGGCCCGGCCGATGAAGCAGCCGCCGAGCAGGCCGGCGACGACGCCGCTGGTCAGCAGCGACACGGGGACCTCGCTGGCGCTGCGCGAGGTCACCAGACCGCCGGCCGAGGTCATCAGGTGGACGTCCTCGCCGACCTGCGCGGCCTTCGCCTTGCCGGCCAGGTTCTCGATGTAGCGGGAGGTCTTGGGTCCCACGAAGGCGTTGAGGGCGGTGGTCGAGAAGCGCTCGTACTCGCGGTACTGGCTGGCGACGTCGCTGGACAGCGACACGAAGACGCCGGGGTACTCCTCGGCGATGATCTCGCGGACCCGCTGCTCGTGGGTCGGGTTGCGGTAGGCGTGCAGGAAGGCGACGGCGATCGCCTCGACCCCGCGTTCGCGGAGAAGTGCGACCTCGCGGCGGACGGCGTCCTCGTCGAGCGGGGTCAGCACGTTGCCGGCGGCGTCGATCCGCTCGGGGACGGTCCGCCGGTTGCGGCGCGGGACCAGCTGCCACTTCTGCCAGGGCAGGTCCTGGTAGTTGGAGTAGTTCAGGGGGCGCTTCTTACGCGCGATGTGCAGGAGGTCGCGGAACCCGTCGGTGGTGATCATGCCGACGTCGCTGCCGTTGTGCTCGAGCACGATGTTGGTGGCCACGGTGGTCCCGTGGAAGAACATCTCGATGTCGGCGACGTCGATGCCCGCACGCTGCGCCAGCACCTCGATCCCGCCATCGTGCCGATCGAGGGATCGTGGTTGGTCGACGGCGTCTTGTGCACCGTCACCGTCCCGTCGTCGTCCCACAGGACCAGGTCGGTGAACGTACCGCCCACATCCACGCCGATTCGCTTCATCGAAACTCGCTTCCTCTTCTCATGCCGTCACCCCGACGTCGGATCGGTGCGCCCCATCCGGTGACGGGAGTGATCTGAGCCATAGCTGCGCTCGGAAGAATGATGCAATACATCGGATGGTTCGGCAACCATGAGCAGATTCTCGGTGACGACCCAGGGTTTGTGACGCCTTGACGACCTAAAGATCAGATGTTTATGGTGGCCGCGGCACGGCGTGTGCTTCTCGACGACAACGCCGCACCCTTCAGGAGGACCATTGACCACCCATCCCGCCACACTCGGACGCTTCTTCGAGGACTACGTCGTGGGCGACGTCTATCAGCACCCGATGGGCCGCACGATCACCGACACCGACAACGCGTGGATCACCTGTCTGTCGATGAACACCAATCAGAACCACTTCAACGAGCACCTCGCCCGGACGAATCCCATCACCGACGGCAAGGTGATCGTGAACTCGGGGCTGACCATCGCGTTGGTGCTCGGACTGTCGGTGATCGACATGAGTCAGAACGCCGTCGCCAACCTCCAGTTCACCGACGTCAAACTCCAGCATCCGGTCTACGTCGGCGACACGATCTACGCCGAGAGCATCTGCACCGACCTACGCCAGTCCAAGTCTCGTCCCTACGCGGGCATCGTGTCGATGGTCACCCGGGGCGTCAACCAGGACGGCGAGGTCGTGATCTCCTGGAAGCGTTCGGTGATGGTCGCGACCCGCGAGAGCGGCATCGGACAGAACTACTTCCCCGAGGTCAAGGCGCCCTCGCTGACCGAGCTCACCGCCGCCGCACAGACCGAGGAGGCGCGCTCATGAGGCCGCTCGAAGACGTCCGCATCATTGCCGTCGAGCAGTACGGCGCCGGCCCCTTCGGCAGCGTCCATCTGGCCGATCTCGGTGCCGACGTGCTCAAGATCGAGGAGCCGACCTCCGGCGGCGACGTCGGGCGCTACGTTCCGCCCTACAACAAGGGCGAGGACTCCCTGTTCTTCGAGACCTTCAACCGCAACAAGCGCAGCCTGTCGCTGGACCTCGGGACGCCCGGCGGGCGCAAGGTGTTCGAAGATCTGGTCCGCACCAGCGACGCGGTCTATTCGAATCTCCGCGGCGACGTCCCGGCGAAGATCAAGATCACCTACGACGACCTCAAGCACCTCAACCCGGCCATCGTCTGCTGCAGCCTGACCGGGTTCGGCATGACCGGTCCGCGGGCCAAGCAACCCGGTTACGACTACATCCTGCAGGGCCTGGCCGGGTGGATGGACCTCACCGGCGATCCCGACGGTCCGCCCACCAAATCCGGTCTCTCCCTTGTGGATTTCTGTGGCGGTTACGTTGCCGCGCTCAGCCTGATGGCGGGTCTGCACGCCGCCCGGCGGGATGGGGTCGGCGGCGACTGCGACGTCTCGCTCTACGACACCGCCATCTCGATGCTCACCTACCCGGCCGCCTGGCACCTCAACGCCGGCTACCGTCCGGGCCGTACGAAGAACTCCGCGCATCCCTCGCTGGTGCCGTTCCAGGCCTTCGAGGCCTCCGACGGGTGGTTCGTCGTCGGCTGCGCCAAGGAGAAGTTCTGGGTGCGGCTGGCCGAGGCCATCGGTCTCACCGAGCTGCTCGACGACCCGCGGTTCACCGACTTCGCCGCCCGCGGCCAGCACAAGGACGAACTGCTGCCCTTGCTGGAGAAGCGATTCGCCGAGGCGACGGTCGATCACTGGGTGTCGTTGCTGACGGAGGCCGGTGTGCCGACGGGGCCGATCAACGACGTCGAGCAGGCGTTGACCGAGGAGCACACCCTGGCGCGCGGGCTCATCGCCACCACCGAACACGAGGTGTGGGGCGAGGTCCGTCAGGTCACCTCACCGGTGCGCTTCGGCAACGAGCCCGCGGAGTATCGTCGGGCACCGCGCCGCAACGAGAACTTCGACGAGGTGATGGAACTGCTCGGCTACAGCGCAGAGGACGTCAGCGGTCTCGTCGAGGCCGGCGCCTTCGGATCGATCGCACAGGCCACGCCGTGACCGCCCGCCGGCTCGCGCGCTGGGCCGCGGGCCTCGACATCGAGGACATCCCCGAGGTCACCCGGCAGGCCGCGGTGCGACACCTGCTCGACGGGATCGGCAATGCGATCGGCGCCCGCCGACTCGATCAGGGCGGCCCCGGACTGTCCGTCGCCCGCGGGCTCGGCGGCCCGGCGCAGGCACATCCGCTCGGTGACCCCGAGGCCATCTCCGCTCCCGCGGCGGCCTTCGCCAACGGGGTTCTGATGCACGCCCTGGACTTCGACGACACGCATGCCGGAGCGCTCGTGCATCCGACGACGGTCGTGGCACCGGCCGTCCTGGCCGTCGCCGAGAAAGTCGGCGCGACCGGTGCGCGGACGGTGACCGCGCTGGTGGCCGGCCTGGAGATCGCCTGTCGACTGGGTGTGGCCGCACCGCACGGCTTCCACGCGCGCGGACTCCATGCGACTGCCGTGGTCGGCCCGCTCGCCGGTGCCGTCGCCGCCGGCCTGCTGTACGGCGCCGACGCCGACCGTCTCACCGATGCCATCGGCATCGCGGCGTCGTCGTCGGGTGGGTTGCTCGAGTTCCTCGACACCGGGGCCAACACCAAGGTCCTGCATCCGGGGAACGCGGGTTTCAGCGGTGTCCTCGCCGCGCGCCTGGCCCTGGCCGGGGCCACCGGTCCCGAATCGGTGCTGGAGGGCCGGCGCGGCCTCTACCGGGCGCTCGCCGACCGGGACGTCGATCCCGACGTGATCGTCGCCGATCTCGGAACTCGTTGGGAGAGCGCCGGTATCGGTATCAAGCCGTACCCGAGCTGTCAGCTCATGCACGCCTCGCTCGATGCGGTGGCGCAGGCCCTGGCCGATGCGGCGCAGGCGGGTGCCCAGGTGACGGCGTCGCGCGTCGCCGCCATCAGCGTCGACGTTCATCCCGACAGCGTGGACATCGTCTGCGGGCCGGGAACCGGAACCCGCAGTCCACGCAGCGTCTATGACGCGAAGTTCGATCTGCCGTGGAGCGTCGCCGCACTCGTCCACGACGGTGCCGTCACCGTCGACACCTACGCCGAGGAATCGATCGTTCGACCCGACGTGGCCGCCACCGCCGGACGCGTCGAGGTCGTTCCCGTACCCGATGGCCGCCCGGCCGCCGACGCCGCCGGCCGGGCGGTCATCACCCTCGACGACTCCACACGGCTCGTCGGCGAGGTTCCGTGCAGCCGAGGCACTTCCGGCCGGCCGATGGACGACGCCGCCGTCGCCGAGAAGTTCCGGGGCAACAGCGGCGGCGGAGCCGACGCGGATGCGCTCATCGAAGCGGTCCTCGGTTTGTGCGACGCCCCGTCCGTCGAACAGATCCCGGTGCTCGCGACCGCCCTCATCGGCTGACCGACTGTTATCGCCGAAACTCCGGGCCGGGCCCGGAGTTCCGTCCACACCTCAGATCAAGGATCACGCAATGGATTTCAGTTTCACCGAGGAACAGCGCGACTTGCGGTCGGCGCTCCGCCAGTTGGTCGACAAGGAGATCATCCCGGTCGCCAACGAGTGGGAACGTGAGGGTCGCTATCCCACGGAGATCGTCGCGCGGTTGCGGGACATGGGTCTGTTCGGGATCACCACCCCGGAGGAGTACGGCGGACTCGAGCTCGACATGGTGTCCTTCACCCTCGTGTACGAGGAGATCGCCCGCGGCTGGATGGGTATCGCCGGCATTCTCGGCAGTCACAACCTGGCGTGCTGGATGATCGCGCGGCACGGTACCGAAGAACAGAAGCAGCAGTGGCTGCCCCGGCTGGCGAGCGGTGAATGTCGTACCGGCATCGGACTGACCGAACCGGGCGCGGGCACCGACCTGCAGGGCATCAAGACCACCGCCACCCGCGACGGCGACGACTACGTCATCCGCGGCACCAAGACCTGGATCACCAACGCACGCCACGCAAATGTGCTCCCCGTCCTGGTCAAGACGGACCCGTCCGCCTCGCCGGCGCACAAGGGCATGAGCATCCTGCTCGTCGACACCACGACTCCCGGATTCGAGGTCCAGCGCGACCTCGGGAAGCTCGGCTACAAGGGCACCGAATCGTGCGAGATCTTCCTCGGCGAGGTGCGGGTGCCGGCGTCGACGCTGCTCGGCGGGGTCGAGGGCCGCGGCATGCAGCAGGCCCTGTCCGGACTTGAGATCGGCCGCCTCAACATCGCCGGCCGCAGCGTCGGCATCGCGCAGGCGTCGTACGACGCGGCGCTCAACTACTCCCGGGAGCGCACCGCCTTCGGCAAGCCGATCTCGGACTTCCAGGCGATCCAGCTCAAACTCGCCGACATCGCGACCCAGCTGCAGGCCGCCCGTCTCATGACGTATTGGGCTGCCGCGAAGGCGGATTCGGGTGCACGCGTCGACGGCGAGGCCGGCATGGCGAAGTACTTCGCCTCGGAGACCGCGATCACCGCGAGCCTCGAGGCGATGCGGATCCATGGCGGCTACGGCTACTCGACCGAGTTCAACGTGGAGCGGTACTACCGCGACGCGCCGCTGATGTCGATCGGTGAGGGCACCAACGACATCATGCGGACCGTCATCGCCAAGGCACTGGTCAACGGGACCGTCACCGTCGGATGACTTCGCCGCTGATCTACCTGTACGTACCGGGCGACCGGCCCGAACGTTTCGGCAAGGCGACCGCCTCCGGTACCGATGCCGTGGTTCTCGACCTCGAGGACGCGGTGCCGGTGGCCGCCAAGGACGCTGCGCGTATCGCGGTGGGCACCTGGCTCGAGAACCGCGACCGGTCCGGTGTGCCCGCGTGGGTACGGGTGAATCCGGGTGCCGAGCTGCTCGACGACCTGACCATGGCGGTCCGGTGCGGGGCCGACGGCATCTGGCTGCCCAAATGCGATGATCGCGCGACCCTGGAACGCGTGGACCGGATGCTCACCGATCTCGAGACGCAGGAGGACCGTCCACGGACACCGGTCTCACCGCTGATCGAGACCGGTGCCGCACTGGAACGCAGCGGCGATCGCCGGCGGTCCCCGGGTCGAGTTCGTGCAGATCGGCGAGGTCGACCTGGCCGCGGACCTCGGGGTCACGCCGGTCGTCGGCGACGAATTGCTCTGGGCACGATCGCAAGTCGTGGCCGCCTCGGCAGCGGCACGGATCCGGCCACCCCTCGCGGCGGCATCGCCGGTCATCGACGATGCCGAGTCATTCGAGACGGAGACTCGGCGGCTCACCGGGCTCGGCTTCTTCGGTCGTGCGTGCATCCACCCGCGCCAGATCGGGCCCGCGCGTGCCGGTCTCGCACCGACCGCGTCCGAAGTCGACACCGCGGTCGACGTGCTGGCGGCCTTCGACGCCGCCGGGCACGGGGCGGCGACCGACAGCGCGGGCCGGCTCATCGACGAGGCGGTCGCCCGGATCGCGCGTAGGACCCTCGCTCGCCGGGCCTGACACACCCGCGGACGACGATTTCGTGACAGATCATCGACAGGGGCCTTGATTCCTCTCAGGATGTGCTCAGGGAGCCTGATTTGTCCGCTAATGTTTAGCAATGCGCAAAGGTCAGGGCCATTCCCGATGGTCGACGCGTCCGCTGGTTGCGGCGCTCGCGGTGTCAGTCTCGGCGACGATCTCGGTGGTGGGGATCGGCGCCTCAGAGGCGGCACCCGTCGTGAATCCTCAGGCCGGGAAGGTGGTCGCGCACTCCGGATTCGACGTCAAACGCGACGGCTTCTCCTTCGAGAACTGGGGAGACGATGACGCACTGCACCGGCGCGGTCTCACCATCGACGGCATGCGTGCGGTCTTCGGCGACGAGGTATGTGCCCGGATCGTGCTCGGCGTCTGCTCACCGACCACCGTCGCCGAACTCGTGCAGAAAGAGTTCAACGAGTCGATGACCGGAGGCCACTGCTACGGAATGGCGGCGCTGGCAGGTCTGTACAACACGAAGCGCCTGAGCCCGTTCCCGCTGGCGATGCCCTGGCAGACGGTCTACAGCATGCCTGCGTCGGCTCCTCTCGACGAGCTGATCGCCCGGATGTTCATCACCCAGGGCTTCCCGCCCACGGATCTCGCCATGTCCGAGGTCTCGGTGTCGCAGGCACTGACCAAGCTCCGGAACGCCTGGTCGCGCAACGACAATTACATCCTCGCCATCTACACCGACGACGAGCAGACGGCCGGACACGCGATCAACCCGGTGGCGATTCGGGATCTCGGCGACGGCAAGCGCGGTATCGTGGTCTACGACAACAACTTCCCGGGTGTGGAGAAGATGGTGGTCGTGGATCCGGCCGCCGACACCTGGTACTACTCGACGGCGACCAATCCGTCCGAGCCGACGATGCTGTTCCAGGGCTCGCAGAAGAACAAGATGATGCTGGTCCCGCTGGCCACGGTCCTGGCGCGTCATCAGGACCCGGACCTCCGCACCGACGACACCGTCGTCGCGGTGACCGACACCAACGGAACGGCCAAGGGCGTCGGTGACGTCGACTGGGACGTCCGTGTCACCGATCTGTCCGGCAAGCCGATTCCCGGTGTGGAGCAGAAGATCCTGTTCAACAACGACAACACCGCGCGGTTCATCGTCCCCGCGGGCAAGCGTTTCCGCGTCGTCGTCGACGGTGTCGAGGCCGGGCGTACCGCCGACATCAGCACGACGGTTTTGAGCAGCGGCGGTGCGGTGGCGGTCGGGGATCTCGAGGTTCCCGCCGGCGCGACGTCCGCGCTCGATGTCGATCCCGTTCGTCACGCGATCCGGGTGAGTTCGTCGGCACCGACGACAGCCCGGTTCGAAGTTGCGACCGAGGATTCGCTGCGTTCGGTCTCGACCCAGACCTCGCAGCTCGCCATCGGTCCGGGTTCGTCGGTCTCGGTGGGGGCCACGTCGCCCGTCGGCGTGACCGTGCAGACCGAGGGTCGTGCGCAGAAATTCCGGGTCGCGGTCGAACGCAGCGATACCATCGCCGACCAGAGCGCGGTCACACAGACTCCGGTCACACTCCGGCCGGGTGCGAAGCTCGATGTGCCGGTGGACCTCTGGACAGGGTGGACCCCGCTGACCGCAACGGTCCACGCCGGTGGGTCGACCACCGCCGTGCCCCTGTCGGTGAAGTGATCCCGTCGGCAGTGATGCCGGCGAAGTGAAGGAACAGATCCGTCCGGGCATTCGACGTCGATCGCGTGCGCGGTGGCGGCGAAGCCGGCGACATTGTGGTGCCGATACTCGGGACCGGTTGCGACAGAATGCGTGATGGCCTCGTGGCCGGAAAGGCAGGCACTGAATTGTTGCCTTCGTTGACCCTGAGCGACTCCCGGCGATCCCGCTGGTCGCCTGTCCCACTTCGACTTCTGGGCGTCGCACTCGCCGCGGGACTGGGACTGACGGCGTGCAGTGCCGACGACCCGGCGGTCTCGGGTCCGGTCGACACCCAGGCGACCGAGGAGGTGCAGTACCTCGACGACGTCACCATCCACCGGATCGAGTACCCGACACCCGGCGAGGCGGACAGCGATCAGAACTGGGCCGAGTTTTACCTCCCGAAGGGCGAGCAGCGGGTCGACTCGATCCCGCTCGTCGTCCTGATCCACGGCGGTGCCTGGCAGAGTGCGTTGGGCGCGGACATCTTCGATCCGCTGGCTCGTGATCTCGCCGAGCGCGGCATGGCGGTCTACAACGTCGAGTACCGGCGGGTGGGTTCGGGCGGCGGCTGGCCGACGACCTTCCGCGACGTGGCGAGTGCGCTCGACCACGTGTCGGTGGTGGACAAGCAGTTCCCGCAGATCACCACGGATGACGAACTCGTCGTCGGACACAGTGCCGGCGCACAACTCGCGGTGTGGGGTGGCACCCGGCACAAGCTGGAGGACGACGAGGTCGGTGCGCGGCCGGTGTTCCGCCCGACCCGGGTGGTGTCGCTCGCCGGACCTCTCGACATGGTCTATGCCGCAACACATGGCGACGATCGGATCGTGACCGCCCTGGGCGGCTCGCCTCGTCAGGTGCCGAAGCGCTACACCATGGTCGACCCGATCCAGAACATCGATCCGACGACACCGGTGGTGGCCGTACACGGCACCAAGGACCGCATGGTCTCGCCGGTCAACTCGAGCCGCTACGTCGACGCCGTCGTGAGGCAGGGTGGTCAGGCCGAGGCGGTGCTGATCCCGGGCGGTGACCACGGCTCGGTGGTGACCTCGACCGCGCCCGAATACCCGCAGGTTCTCGACATCATCACCGGAGTCTCATACGCCGACCTCGATGACGTCGATGACGTGATCGACTGATGCAGCGGCCACGGACCTCTGATTCGACTTCGGCTCGGTTGCACGAACTTTCGCTCTATGAGGTGCCCACCCTAGCTCTCTGAGGTGTGAGGAGTGTTGGCGGTGAGTGCCCATCTGCTCTCTTGAGGTGTGAGGAGCGTTAGCGGTGAGTGCCCACTTGCTCCCTGAGGTGTGAGGAGCGTTAGCGGTGAGTGCCCACTTGCTCCCTGAGGTGTGAGGAGCGTTAGCTGTAATGACCAGGGAGG
>NZ_BANS01000032.1 GCF_000332995.1 Gordonia amicalis NBRC 100051 = JCM 11271 | reverse complement strand
GACAGCTTTCCTACTTGTCGGGTCGTTGGCACATTCAGGGATGTGGCGTGGCTACCTGGCCCCGGATATGACCCGCCCGCAGGTGATCGCGGACTCGATCGCATCACCCGCCGACTCGGTGGCGTGACGAAGTCGTGGCGGTTTGACCGGATGGCCACCGTCTGTCACCCGGCCAGCGGCGAGGTGACCGCCGAGTTCGCCGCGGTCGCCAAATACTACGGGGTGTCAGTCGCAGTGTGCCCGCCCCGACGCGGCAACCGCAAAGGTGTGGTGGAGAAGTCCAATCACACTGCAGCACAACGCTGGTGGCGCACTCTTCCTGACGAGACAACGGTGGAGGCCGCGCAAACCGGCCTGGACACGTTCTGCCGCACCCGTTCGGATGCGCGGATACGGCCGACCGCCGATGGGCGGGCATCGGTGATCACGGCCGCCGCCCGTGAACCCCTGACCGCGCCGCCAGCAGCCCCGTATCCGGCGATCCTGACCGAAACCCGGCAGGTCTCCCGGCAGGCGTTGGTCGCCTGGCGGGGCAACCAGTACTCGGTACCGCCGGAGATCGCGATGAGTGAGGTCACCGGGCGAGAAGCGCTCGGCGACGACCATATCGACATCGCTACCGCCTCCGGGATCGTGATCGCCCGCCACCGGCTGGCCGCCCCGGGTTCGGGCGCCCAGGTCCGTGACCACGGTCACGTCATAGCGCTGGAAACCCTAGTGCTCGGCCCGCTTCAGGCGGTGGGCGTCCGCATCGCCGCAAGGAACGAATCCCGCCCGGAGAAGCCGCACGCGCCGCCGCACAAGCATTGCGCGACAAAATCTCTGGTCACGCCACCACCACCGATGCAACGGCCCCGGTGATCGATCTCGCCGTCTACGAACGTGCCGCACAGAACAGGAACACTCTGCCATGACCACGAAGAACACCTCCACTGCCTCTCCCACCGAGCCGCAATCGCCAGCAGCGGTCTCGGTGGATCAACAACTGCGCGGTCATCTGGCCACCCTCAAGCTCGATGCGGCTGCCCAGGCGCTTCCTGGGGTGCTGCAAACCGCCACCGACGAAGCCTGGACGATGACGCAGGCCCTGGAGCATCTGTTGGCGATCGAGGTCGACGCCACCGACGCCCGCCGACTGGCCGGCCGCCTACGGTTCGCGTGCCTGCCCACCACCGCGACGCTGGACTCGTTCGACTACGACGCCGCTCCCGGCGTGGACGCGGCTCTGGTCCGCGAACTGGGCACCTGCGCCTATCTCGAGTCGGCGACCAACGTGTTGCTCGTCGGGCCGCCGGGCACCGGAAAAACTCACCTCGCCGTCGGGTTGGCCCACGCTGCGGCGCATGCCGGCTACCGCACCTACGTGACTACCGCCGCTGATCTGGCCGCCCGCTGCCACAAAGCTGCGATCGAGGGCCGGTGGGCCACCACCATGCGGTTCTTCGCCGGCCCAACTCTTTTGGTGATTGACGAACTGGGCTACCTGCCGTTGCCCGCCGAAGCAGCCTCGCCCTGTTTCAGGTTGTGGCGCAACGGTATTTGAAGACCTCGATCGTGATCACCACCAACCGATCGGTCGCCGAATGGGGCGAAGTCCTCGGCGACACCACCGTCGCCGCCGCCATGCTCGACCGGCTCCTGCACCGCTCAGTCGTCATCAAACTCGACGGCGATTCCTACCGCCTACGCGACCAACCACGCCCGCACCCAAAACCAGCGCACCGCCACCACACCAACCCGACGGACGCTACAGTAGGAGCCGCCCACGGGTGGGGAGTTCAGTGAGCACATCTGGGGAAGCTTCTTGAGCCTCGTCACACGGGGGACACGCCAATGCGGTCTGGACTTCAGACATCACCTATCTGACCTGCGGTGAAGGCGATATGTACCCGTGTGTGATCAAAGATGAGCACTCCCTAGCGCGTGTTGGTCGCGTAACCACGCTCCACTATGCGGGGGAACCTCACACCACTCATAACTGTTCTCATCGTGGAGTATCCGATTCCCCGACGGGTCACCGAGATCCGATTGGGGTCGCCGACACATTGATAGTTCCGTTCTTCTAAACGGCGGACCTTAGGGATCTGGCGGCGGAGTCCAGTGAGGTGGCGAGGCTCGACTCAGTGTCAGTTAGGACTGCCGCGGCCTCGATGACGTGGTCGAGCCGGGTAGCAGCGGTTGAGCCCTTGTGTACGGCCGCCTGAGCGACTGCTGTCCATGCTGCAGCCGCTCGGTGAGCATCTCTGGCGAGGTCGCTGGTTGCAGCGTCGCCTGTCAGGCGGGCGATGTCGTCGCAGCCACACGCGAGTAGTCGTCGGAACAGGCCACCACCCGTACCTGCCTTCTCGATGAATGCACCGAGACTGAATAGGTGGACTTCGAGCACGTCGGTGGGCAGCTCATGCCAGAGCATCACGTCAGAGGATAGTGCTAGGGCTGCGTCTATTCCGTGTGTCCCAGAGTGTTCGACAGGGCCGGCGATCGTGGATCCTGCGGGCGCGCGCATGCATGCCGCAGATTGCGCGAACGCCTCCGCAGCCACGACGGCGATTGACGGTAGCGCCTCGGGCCAGTCAATGCGGAAGAGCGTATGTCGGGTCGGCTCGGGGAAGGTCATCGAGCGTCGGGCTCGCGCCAGCGCGTCGAAGGGAACCTGTTGAATTTCGACGCGATCGTTGTCTGCGACGTAAGCGATTTCTGCGTCGCTGTCGTAGCCCACTATGACGATATCGTGGCGACTCATGCGCAACTGAACGCGCAGGTAGGGCAATTCAGCAATTTCGGCCCACACGAGCGCGGGCCGGCCGCGGTCGAGTTCGTCGCGGACGAGATCCCACCCTAGCTGGGGATCGTCGGTGGACCGGACCTCCACCGTAGCGCCGAGACGGCGGGGGAGGTCCATCTCGAAGTCAGGACCACGTCCTACCAGATACAACGGCGGCACGAGGGCGTCGGTGCGAACATACGTGAGCGAGAGTGCTCCGCCCAGAGCGAACACCAGACCCTCGTTCGGTGGCCCGTCGAAGCCTAGTCCCGCCCACTCCATCAAGTCGCGCATCGCGCTGGAGCCGCAATGGCCGCCCATCCGGTGTGGATAGGTGTCGAGCAACGACTCGGACATTGTCATGGTCTCCCTAGTGGTGGTGGACACTGTGGCGACGGGATCTGGCCGACAGGTGGTGGCACGGGTGTTCGAGCGGGCAGTGACCTGCGGCGGTAGCCCGCCGGAGCGCACACTATGCGCGGAATGCGTCGGACGGAGCTGGCCGTCCCGAGAAGATCAGAGGGCCGTAGGCATGCCGCAGGCCCGCCAGGATTTCCTCGAGGGGCAAGTCGTTGTAGACGCCGCGTTCGTGCACGTACTCCATGAGCGCGGAGCCGTCCGCCGCGTGCGCGTGAAACAACGCGTCGCGATCGCCGGTGAAGTCGATAGGTGGGACCCCGAATCGAGTGCACAATTCAATGTTGAACGCGGGTGTAGCTTTCAACCAGCGCCCCTCGATGTAGACGTGGCTGTATCCGTGATATACGAAGACGTCGGTTCCCATGAGTTCGCGCAGCGCGTCGGTCTGCAGATGATTGCGTACATCGGCGAAGCCGAGCCGGGCCGGTATGTTTGCAGCGCGGAACGCGGCTGTCAGTACGACCGCTTTGGGTACGCAGTACCCACGTCCGGACTCGATGACATGGCTGGCCCGGTAATGATCGGGCTTGTCAGAGACGGTGTAGGGGTCGTAACGGATCTGGTCTCGGACTGCGGCGAAGAGGCGCCGCGCCTTCTCGCGATCGGTGTCCGCGTCGCCGACCGCGTCTTGGGTGAAGGCCTGCACGGTCGCGTGATGGATGTCGAGGAAGGTCGATGCTGTGAGCGCCGCCGCCGGCCTTTCCGCTGCCGCGGGTGATGTGGTCATGGTGTGGCTCCGATCAGTTCGGACCTGTCGAGCGACGAACGCTGTGCGATCGTACGCTTCGCGTTCATGAAATCCTTGGGTCTGTTGACGCAGTCCGCGGCGATCAGCTCGCCGTCGTTGAAGTAGTAACAGGTGAAGTCACGGTCGTGGTCAGGGTCACCGCTGACCAGTACCTCGTCGTACCCGGTGTTGAGCCCGGCGATCTGCAGCTTCAGATCGTATTGATCGGACCAGAACCAAGGCAGCGCGGTGAGACCGGCTTCGTTGCCGCAGATGGTCGCTGCCGCGACCTTGGCCTGCTCGGTGGCGGCCGCCACACATTCGAGGCGGACGCGCCTGTCGTACCGTGCGATCCGTTGGTTGACGCAGTCGCCGGCGGCGACGATGTCGGGGTCGCTGGTGCGTGCATGGTCGTCGACGATGACTCCGTCGTCAACCTCGAGGCCCGCGGCGACCGCGAGATCCGTGTTGGGAATGATGCCGACACCGACGATGACGAGGTCCGCGGCCAGGGTCTCACCGTCGGCGAGGACCACCTCTTCGACTCGCCCCTCCCCGCGAAAACCCTCGACCAACGCGCTGGTGCGAACATCGACACCCTCGGTCCGGTGGATACGGTCGAAAAACCTCGAGACCACCGGCGCGGTCACCCGCTCGAGCACGCGTTCCGCAGCCTCGAGAACAGTGACGTTCACACCCAGAGCTCGAAGTGAGGCGGCCGTCTCCAGGCCGATATAGCCGCCGCCGACGATGACGGCCCGGCAACCTGGCACCACCGCGGCACGGAT
The DNA here is from genome assembly GCF_000332995.1 of Gordonia amicalis NBRC 100051 = JCM 11271. Classification (GTDB taxonomy): domain Bacteria; phylum Actinomycetota; class Actinomycetes; order Mycobacteriales; family Mycobacteriaceae; genus Gordonia; species Gordonia amicalis. The sequence goes on along the minus strand of NZ_BANS01000032.1, from coordinate 72,114 downwards.
GGCCTCGACGTCGGTGGCAGTGCGCAAGTAGTGGACGCCCGTCAACTCGGCGCCCGGAACGGTCAGCGTGCGGGCGCGCGCGCCGGTGCACAGTGCCAGCGTGGCGTAAGACACCACGTCTCCACTGCTGAGGGTGACGGTGTGCGCGGAACGGTTGATCGCCGTCGCCGTTCCGTCCACGAGCTCGATCCGCTGCTTGTCGTAGAACTGACGTCCGCGGATCGCGCAGTCATCAAGCTGTGATGCACCTGCCAGGTATGCCTTGGACAGCGGTGGACGCTGGTAGGGGAGCCTGCCCTCGTCGCCGATCAGCAAGACATCCCCGGCCCATTTCTCCTTTCGGAGAGCGCCCGCGAGTTGGACGCCGGCGTGGCTCGCGCCGAGGATGACGACCTGATCAGCCGTCACATTTCCCCCTTGGGGGTCAGGCGAACCATCATCTTGCTGATCCCACGGACAAAGTTCGATTGCACGTACTCCGGCTCACCCACCACCTCGATGTTGTCGAAGCGAGGGAGGAGCTCCTCCCACAGGATGCGTAGCTGGAGCTCGGCGAGCCGGTTGCCCATGCAGCGGTGTACACCGAAACCGAACGCGATGTGGTTGCGGGCGTTGGCCCGGTCGATGATGAGCTCGTCTGGACGCTCGAAGACGCGCTCGTCTCGGTTGCCCGAGGCGTACCACATCACCACCTTGTCACCCTTGCGGATGAACTGGCCGCCGAGCATGACGTCCTTCTTGGCGACCCTGCGCATGTAGGCAAGAGGGGTCTGCCAGCGGATGATCTCCGACACCGCGTTGGGGATGAGGTCGGGGTTGGCCTTGAGCTTCTCGAACTGCTCGGGGTATTCGTTGAGGGCCAGCACTCCGCCGCTCATGGAGTTGCGGGTCGTGTCGTTGCCGCCGACGATCAGCAGCACGAGGTTGCCGAGGAACTCCATGGGGCGATCGTCGAGGAGGTTCTTGGTGTCCTCGTTGCTCTGCAGCATGGTGATGAGGTCGAAGCCAGGCTCTTCGCCAGCCACGGTACGTGCCGCCTTGTCCCGCCACAGCGAACTCAGGCCTTGCGCCATCGCGACCATCTCACGGAAGACCTTGTCGTTGTCCGAGGGGCCGCCGTTGGCCTGCTCCATCGAGGTCGCGAGGTCGGACCATTCGACCAGCTTGTGCCGCTTCTCGTAAGGGAAGTCAAGTAGCGTCGCGAGCATGCGTGCAGTGAGTTCGATCGACACAGTCTGGACCCAGTCAAACGGCTCGTTGAGTGGGAGGCCGTCGAGGACTTCGCGGACGCGCGCGCGGATGAGCCCCTCCATCTCGCGAAGGTTCTTCGGAGCCACCACGCCCTGCACTGCGGCGCGTTGCTTGTCGTGCCGGGGTGGATCCATCGCGATGAACATCGCGATGTCCATGAAACGCGGGGGCCTGCCGATGATGATGAACGGTTCGGCGGAGAACGCCTCGTGATTCTTGTCGACCGCGATGATGTCGGCGTGTCGCGTGACCGACCAGAACGGACCGAACGGGCTCTCCGAACGGAAGTGCACCGGCGCCTCGTTGCGGACACGCTCGAAGTACGAGCGCCACATACCCTGGCGATACAGGAACGGGTTGCTCAGGTCGATTTCGGCGAGATCGACCTCGTCCACCGGCGGGATCGGGGTCTCGGTGAAGATCTTCTGGCCGTCGGTCCTTGTGACGATTCGGCGGGTCTTGTCATAGACATGCGCGCCTCGGATCTGAAGGTCGATCGGGATCATTGATTGCGCCTTCTCGGCGACGGTGGTTGCGATGCTCATGATTGCATTCCTTCGTCGTTGCGGGTCAGAGTTGGAATTCTGGGAGGCGAACAGTCAGGCCGTCCCACTCCTCAGTCGCGATCATCTGGCAGGACAGCCGCGAGGTCTCTTCCCGTTCCGGATGCATGCTCAGCATCTCTTCCTCGCCCTCGCCGCTGTGCCCGACGGTCTTGATCCACGCCGGGTCGACAATGACGTGACACGTACCGCAGGCCGCTTCGCCACCACAATCACCGTCGATGCCGGGGATCGCTTCGTCGACGGCGGTCTGCATGAGCGACTTTCCCTCCACGAGATCGACTTTGTAGTCGTCTCCGTCGTGGGTGGTGTATGTGATCGTGGCCATGGCCACCTCCTTGCACGTATGAGGTTCCCCTTAAGTGTGTATGGGCGAATCCGACCGATCCATGTGCAAACGTTGCAATCTGTTGTTAATTTGGCTCACAAGATCCGGGACTGTCGATAAGGGGTCAGTTTCCGGCCGCCGTTGACACCAGTCCCACTGGGTTTCGGCGCCCGGCGGATGCTCGATCACCGTATTGGCCCGGTCGGTCGCGGTTGCACAGTCGGTGCATACCGGACGCAAGTCGCGCGCCCGGATCTGCCGGGTCAACGTTTGATATGACTGCCGGTAGCCGAGGTCCTCGAGTTCGTCGCACAACGTGCGCGCCCACAGATGCGGATCCTCCATCAGCCGCGCGGTCACGTAGTCGACAAACTCGCCGAACGGATCGACCTGGGGTTTGGCCCGGACTCCCGGCGTGGTCGTCTCGTTGAGATAGTTGCGGATCGTGCGACGGTTGCAGCCCAGGTGCCGGGCAATCGCCGAGATCGTCCATCCCTGCTTTCGCAGGGCATGTGCTTCCACGGATTCTCCTTGTGTGAGCATGAACGAGCGGGTCTCCCTCGAAGGCAGATGTGTGGTCAGAGACCATCAGCATCGAGGAAGGCCCGCCCTTGTAGGCGGTGCCACACAAGTGAGCAGTTTCAGTTAGCAGGACTGGGCAGTTTCAATGAGCGCCGTCACTGGTGCCGGCGGGGGCGATGGCGCCCAGTCGTGACGCCGACCGCTACTTCGTCCAGGACAAGTCATGCGCTTCGGCTGTGGGTGTGGGGTTGGTTTAGGAGGTGAGTCGGACGGTGAGTGTGCGGACATGGCTCATCGGTGTGGCCTCGTCGAGTACGTGTTGCGACATACGTTTCGAGCCCCCGCGCACCAAAAGACCGCCCCGCGGCAGAAGCCACGGGGCGGTGTGTTCTTCTGTGAAGCGCTCAAGCGGTAGCTTCGTCTGATCCGGACTCGATCGATCCGGTGACCAGTTCGCCGACGATGTCGGTAATGATTGCGCCCACGATAGCCTCGGCCATGATGGTGCCCCTTCGATGTTGTGTGCTGATGACTGCGAATGTGGAGCGCTGGCTGCGATGTCCACCTCGCAAACTCTACGACGCTCGATAAAACGGCGCCCAACGAACGATGAGTGAGAGATGAATGGCCGCGCAATTCCCAGTGACGGTGCTGTCTGTCCCACCGGGGCCATCGGGCAGACGCATCGCTCCAACAAATACGTGCCCACCGAACGCTGAGGACGTTCGGTGGGCACATCTGTGCCTTACCTCGGCGGTGTCCTATCTCGGCCAGTGCGGACGCGAAGCCGACCCCGTGCGGCGCTAGTTCGATACAACCGACAGCTCGCCCTGCTCATGCTTCGCGCGCAACACCTTCTTGTCGAACTTGCCCACGCTCGTCCGTGGTATCTGCTCCACGAACGTCCAGTTCTTCGGGATCCACCAGTGCGGGATCTCCTCCGGGCAATTTCTTAGGCACCACTCGTGGAGCGTGTCAGCCGACACTTCGCGACCCGGTGCCGGAACCACAACAGCGAGAGCTGTCTCCTGCCATCGGGGGTCGGGCATCGCGACAACCGCGGCCTCGGCGACATCCGGGTGCGACATGATCCAGTTCTCGAGCTCCACTGACGAGATCCATTCGCCCCCGGACTTGATGACGTCCTTGGACCGGTCGGTCAGCGTCAGATACCCGTCCGGACTGATGTGTCCCACGTCGCCGGTCCGCAACCAGCCATCCCGAAACCTCTCGGTGTCCTCGAGTCGGTAGTAGCTGCCTGTGACCCACGGACCCCGCACTTCGAGTTCACCGACGGACTTGTCGTCACGGGGAACAGGCAGGCCGCCCTCGTCGATGAGGCGCATCTCCACCCCGCAAATTGCCCGTCCCTGTCGCTTGCGGTAAGACATTTCCTTTGTGGGGCTGATCCCGGCGGGAGGCCGACCTACCGCTGCAAGCGGGGACGTCTCAGTCATACCCCACGCCTGAATAATCTGTACGCCGAAGCGGTCCGCAAACCCCTCGATCAACGACTGCGGGACGGGAGCTCCACCACAGGCGACAAGGTCGATCGATGACAAGTCGACACCCGGATTCGCGATACCGTACTGAAGAAGATCGTTCCAGATTGTCGGTACTGCTCCTGCCTTCGTGGGGCGATGTTGTTGGATCATGTCAGCGAGCGGCGCTGCTTGAAGGTATCGATCAGGCATCAGCAAGTCCGCGCCGGCCATCAGCGACGCGTAGGGCAGACCCCAGGCGCTGGCATGAAACATCGGCACGACGGGAAGTACACGATCGGCTTCTGCGATCGCCAGAGCGTTACCGGTACACGCTGCCATGGAGTGCAGAAACACCGAGCGATGACTGTAGACGACCCCCTTGGGATCGCCTGTAGTGCCGCTCGTATAACACATACCCGCAGCCGACCGCTCGTCGGGATCGACCCAAGAGAACACTGGGGATTCCGCTGCGAGCGCGTCATGATATCGCATCACGGTCACGCCGTGCCCGTCGAGCGGGGAGGTGTCGCCGTCGCCGGTAACGAACACAACCCGAACCGTCGCCAAGCCCGGTAGGACCGCCGCCAACAACGGAACCAGCGACCCGTCCACGATAATGACCTTGTCTTCGGCGTGGTTCGCGATGAACTGCAGCTGAGCCGGTGACAACCGGATGTTCAGCGTATGCAGCACCGCGCCCATCGCGGGTACCGCAGCGTACGCTTCGAGGTGCTCCTGGTTGTTCCACAGCATCGTTGCCACGCGGTCGTCGCCGACCACGCCGACCCGACGCAGAGCATTCGCCAGACGTGCGCATCGCTCTTCAAGATCGCCGTAGGTCGCATACCGGGCAGAGCCGTTCACGGAATAGGTAATCACCTGCCTAACAGTGTGATTGGTTGCGACGTGGCGCAGTATCGATGACACTGTCATCGGCACCTCCTGCATGGTGCTTTTCATCTAACTCTCCTTTCGCGGCGGACGCTGGATCATTCAGCAGGTCCGTAATCCTGGATCTGCCAGCCGTTATCGGTCTTCAGCACGACGACTTTCAACAGTGTGGGGAGTTCGCTCGGCTGAGGGTTCTGAACATTCTGGGTCTTCTGGGTGGCGAAGACCAGCACCGTGTATTCCCCCCGGTTCTCGCTGGCGCTGCCGGTGACGCTGGTCGCCAGTACGCGTCCCGACGCTTGGACCTTGGCCTGTTCCATGATTTGGGTCAAGGTGGGTTCGACATCGTCGTATCGCTTGACCAACGCATCGCTGGCATTCTCTTTCACTTCGGTAAAGAATGCGTCGGTGTTTTGGTAGCTGTACGTGAGCGACTTTGTGGTGTAGTCCGATGCTGCCTGCGCTGCCTGCGCTCGTTGTGTGGCAGCGTCCTCCAGGGACGTCTTTGCTTGCCGCATGTCAATGTAGAGGTAAGCAAAGAGCCCGGCCAGCACCGCGAGTACTACCACGAGAGCACCGACGGCCACCACCTGGAGGCGTGCTGATCCCCAGCGCTGCTCGGCGACGGACGTCGGGGGGCTTGCCTCGTCCGAGGCGGAAACGTCCTGTGACGTCGCAGATTCTGCAGCACTAGTGGCGTCGCCGCGATCTGCCTTATCGGAAGCCGCAGTCAGCTCATTTTCGGTGCCGCTGTCCTCGGATTCTGATCCGTTGTCGTGTGCCGTCATTTGCTGCCTTCTGTAAATGCTGGGGTAGGGGGGGTAGACATCGGGCGTCAGCGAGGTGATGGTGTGACGGCGATCGGGATCTGCGCCTGCCCCCGATGGGACGCGGGGAATGTTCGAGCCAGAAGATCACCGATCGATCCGAAGTCGATATATGTGTCTGCGACTTTCGCCGTCGCCGGTTTGACCGCGCGGGTGATGGCGACAATGTCGGGCTGAAGTATCTGGATGTAACCGCTGAGCTTTTCCACTAGCTTCAGGATCGGCGGCCATTTGTCGTAGGACGTAGAGGTGAAAACGATGAACGCACGTTGGATTCTCGCCAAACCGTCGACGGCATCCGGGGTCCGGACCGACGCGGTACTGAGCACACCGCCCACGTTCGACATAAGGCCCAGGAGGAACTCGGCATTGTCCGCAGTGGTACGGACCGCACCGTCGTCACCGACGAAGTCCACGAGGCGGTGCATCATGTCTCCGATCGTGTCGAGGTCCTTTTGCCGGCCGTCGACTGCAGCCGAGATCGTTTCGTTGATGGACTCAATCGATGCTGGATCGAGCGCATCGGCCACTGCCGACAATTTCGGGAGCACCTGGGGAACGGATTGGGACACGTGGATGGCACTGGCGGACACTAGGTCCCCACTACGCAAGTACTCACTGGTGGTGGTACCCGGTGGGATGAAGTTGATGTATTGCTCTCCCGCGACCGAGAGGTTCTGGATCGTCATGACACTGCCGCGAGGAATCTTATAGCCGGAGTCGATGGACATGTCGACGGCGAGCTGATTATCTGTGACGCGAATAGATGTCACCTTGCCCACCGGCACCCCCTCTAGCATCACCGGCGATGTGTCGAGCAGGCCGCCCGAGCTCTCGAGTATGGCCGAGATCGTGTAGTCGGAGCGGAACGGGTTTACCCGTGCCACGTCGATGGTCAGGTATGTTGCTCCGACGAGGAAGACGACGACAAGGGCAACCAGGGATACGACGGTGCTGCGGATCATGGCATCATTCCGATCGCTCGCAATACGTTAATGAACGACCCGGCATCACGTCGCGCTAGATCTTGGCCGTCGATAGACACGTCGGAAACGTTGATATCTGGCGAGCTGACGAATGGGATGAGCTTCTCGCGTATTACACGCGTCGCCTTGTCAGAAACATCCTTGGAGTAGATGTCCGAGTACGCGATGGACGCGATTACCGGCGCGATCGCTCCTACCGTTTCCTTGATGCGGGAATACTCAGGGTCGACGATACGGCCGGCAGATACTGCGAAGTCGCGCAGGTTGGCGATAAGTAGCGCGACGTCAATTAGCGAGTAGCCCAGACCATAGAAGTTCACTCCCCCCTTGGTCAGCATTCGGTCAGTACCTGACGGGTCGGCCAGGATCACTTTCAGCGTGCGATCGGCCGACTGCAGGACTACGTCGAGTTTGTCGGTGTTGGCGGACACCTCAGACACGGTGCGCAACGTCGTGCGGTAAAGCGTATCGAATTGGGCGGGGTCACTCGGAAAGGTCGAGTTCAGTGTCGATATCGCGGTATGGATTTTATCGAGTTCACCCCCGCCCAGTACATTAGCCATACCCCGCATCACGTCCTCGACGTTGGCAGCCGGTTCGGTGCGTGAGAGAGGTATTACCGATCCCGCGTGCAGCAAGGCTTGGGTGGACTGCTGTGCGGGGGGAAGGATGGCCACATAAATCTCGCCCAGGAGAGTGTCTTGGCGGAGTTCCGCGCGCGAATCTTCCGGCAGTTGGGCGTCTTTATCAATTCGGGCGGCAACCAGCGCGTGGCCTCCGTCGTACGTGACGCTGGTGACGGCACCGACGTCAATCCCTCGAGAGAGGACTTTGGCACGGGCAGGCAAGTTCAGAGCACTCGTGAACTCGATCTCGATGTAGTAACCGTCTCGGGCGGATGATCCGCCGATGGTCGGCGGATTGTCGGCGTTGATGCTGCAGGCGGCGAGGGCGATGGTCGCTGCGAACAGCGTCACGATCGCGGCCGTGACACGGCGAAGGTAGCCGTAGGTCATCATTGAGATTGCCCTCCGATCAAGTTAGCGATCGTCGCCACTTCGTTACCCGTCCTGCAGACGCCGTTGACGGGGGGAGAGGCACACGCCGTTCTTAGGGTCTGCAGTGGGACAGACACGGCGAATGCCCGCAGGATCGACTTCGCATCCGGATGCTTGACGATGAGGTCAGCCGTTCGAGCGGCGACGGTCGCCAGGATGTTCTCTTGCTTGCCTACTTGCGCGAGGAGTGGAACCGCAGCATCACCAATTGCGAAGATCGGTGGACCGAAGTCGGACGCCAATCGCGACAGGATGGGGACGAAGGTACCTGCGTACTCTGTTGCGGCCCCGAATGTTTGACCGAAAGCAACAATCACCTCGATTGCGCCGACGAAGTTGTCGAACAGTTGGGTCACCTCAGCACTGTTCTCGGTGGCAACACCGGTTAAGGTCGCGAGGTTGGCTACAATTCTGCGTATCTGACCATCACGCCGGGTCGGATCGTTGATCAGCGTGGCCGAGTCCTTGAGAATGCCAGAGATATCGCCCTGGGTTCCCTCCATGTTCTTGGAGACGAGCGTGAGCGCCTGGAGAATCGCATCGGTGTTACGTCCGCCGTCCTTGACGAGTTCATCAGAAAGAGTGCTGATCGCGTCGAGCGTTTGACTAATCCCCAGTGGAGTCCTGGTTTTGTTCAGTGGTATGCACTTGGCCGACTCGTAATGCTCTCCGCCGCGATAGGGCTGGGTGAACTCGATTTGCCTTTCGGTGACAATCGAGGTGGACACCAGGGTGGCCCCCACATCCGCGGGAAGCGGCACGGTCTTGTCGATCCGCATGTCGACACGCACGCCCCTCTGGCCCTCCTCGTGAATGCCTACGACCCTGCCCACCTTCTTGCCGAGCATCGCGACGGAGTTGCCTTCGTACAGACCTGATGCGTCGGAAAACTCCGCACATAGTGGCCGCGTGTCGTCGTCGGCTGTCGCATAGTCGATTCCTACGGCCGCGATCACTACTGCCAGTGTGACGATGGTGGCGATCGGGATCAGATGCTGACGCATCCGCTCTGTCAGCATTTTTGATCACCACTCGGGATGCAGATGCGGACAGTCGGTTCAGGACTCGCTGGACCGACCTCTGGAGCGTCGAGAAAAATGCTCAGTCGTCTGGTGATCTGATCGACCTGGGTCAGCGCGTTTGCGTAGGCGGGCATCTGGGCCGACACCTTGTTCAGAAGGGTCTTGAACTGTTGTACCGATGGTTCTATTCCGTCGCGGTACGCGACAAGCGGTCGGGTCAGTAGCTTGAAAAGACGGCGCAGATAATCGAATCCGTTCTGGACGTTGGCGATGTCTGGTCCAAGGGTGCGGGCAAGGAAGCTGAGCTGGCGGAGGAAGTCCACGAGTACCTGCTTGCGGTTTGCGAGGGCGGCGACGTACTCATCGGACAACGTCATCGTCTTGTCGAGTTGTGCGTACTGACGTTGCAGTAGGTCCATCAGGCTGCTCGCGTTTTGCAGGGCATCAGGGATATTGGTGTTTCCGTCGGAGAAAGCATTCTGTAGCAGCGCCGCTGTGCGCCGTAGATCAACACCACGCACGTCACGGAACACCGGTGTGGTTGTCTCAAGCGTGCTGGAAATGTCGTAGGTGCTGCTTGTCTGCTCCAGTGGGATTGCACCGTCGAGGGCCGACGGGCCTGAACCTGGGTCGAGGTCCAATACACGTCCACCGATAGGGGTGATGAGACGGACGTTCGCCGTCGCGTCCGACCGAACGGCAATCGAGTCATCCAGCCGGAATCGCACGGTGATGAACGTTCCGGTCAGGTCGACTGACGCGACCTTGCCTTTCCTGATCCCGGCGATACGTACCTGGTCGCCGGCTTCCAATCCGCCGGTATTGACTAACTTGGCACTGTAGATAGTTTGTCCGGGCGGTGAGATGTACACAGCACCCGCCACGACGAGGCCGGCCACCGTGACCATCGTAACGACTCCCGCCAGGATGAGGTCGCGCCGACGCTGCGGGCGGTGATGCGGACGCTTATCGAAGAAGCGGGTCACTGGCACACCACCAGTCGTTGACCCATCAGGGCGATCTGCGCTGTTCTCGGTAGGTCGAGCACTCCTCGGGCGCACCCTGCCGCCGAGGACGAAGGTGTCGCTTTGGATGTAGCTTCCAGGGCGTCCAGGAGTGGCTTCAGGAGAACGGCACCGTTCAGTAAGCTTTCTGTATCCCCTGGCTCCCGCACCAATCTCTGATAAATGGCCGCGAAGCTGGTGTCGTAGGTCGACTCGATCTGCTCACCGGAGAGCACAGTCTTCGCCATCGAACGGTTGACCTCCCGCAGCGAGGCCCTCAGGCGATCGCTCACGCGGCTGAACGCATCGACGATTGACCCCAATTTGTCTATCAACTCGACCAGTTCGGCGGAGCGCCCCATCAACTGATCAGACACCTGTCCCAGGCTCGTCACAATGTTGGTGATGATCTCTGAACGCTGGTTCCCGTACTCGGTGATGTTCGCGACTTGCTTCATGACTGGTGCGATACCTCGACCGTCCCCCTGGGCGACCCGTAGCAGGTTCGACTGAAGCTCATTGATCTCGGCCGTATTCAATGTATCGAATACTGGTTTGAAACTGTTGAATAGTGTCGATACGTCGAACGACGGGACGGTCTTGTTGAGTGCCACCTGTGTGATCGACTCCTGGTCGGCGCCTTGTCCGGCATTGATGAGCTCCACATACCGCTGCCCCAGCAGGTTTTGGTAACGGACGGCGGCAGTCGTCGCGGGGGTAATCGAGACGCCGTCGTCCAGTTGGAAACGGACGATCGCTGTTGATCCCTTCAGGTCGACAGCCGTTACATATCCCACCTTCACTCCAGCGAGTCGTACCCCGTCGCGGGGCTTGAGTCCGGAAGCGTCGGCAAAAACCGCGGAACGCTGCGAACTGGAGGATCCTTCGTTGGTCGGCTGCAGAATCGCGATGATGACATATGTAAGGACGCCGATGACAGCGGTGAACGCGGTGATCTTAATGATTGTGGGTGTCAGAGACCTCAGAGTCATCCCGTGGGCCCCCCCATTCTCAATGCGCTTTGTAGAGCAGGTGAGGTCTGGACCACCAGTGCTAGCTGGAGCTGGACTCGGTCGCCGAATTTCGGCAAGGCTTTGTCGATGCCATCGAGGATCTGCGGGATCGTGTACACCGTGCGAACGAGCCCCGAGGCGGATCTGGCGACGGGCCGCGCTAGGTCAAGGCCGACGTCTAACAGCGAACTCAGGGCCGGGTAATTCTTGTCGAGCAGTCCGCCGAGTGCACCGAACAGAACCTTTCCCGTGTCGCCGAGATTGCTTTTCGTGCGATCGATGTTTTGTTGAGTGGCGAAAAAGTCAGCGATATCGACGTTCTTCAAGACGCCAGGGACGAACGGCGTCATGAAGTCGGCGACTCCGGTGGACAGATTGGCTGCAATTTCTAGGTCCTCCCCGACCGGCCGTTTCTGGACATCCCGCGTGAGCTTCGCGATCTGGAATACGAGTTTTCCGCTATCAGCCATTGCCTGCGAATCCTCGACGATGAACCTCACCACCGCTTCAAATGAGGGCTGGTCCAGTGCCTCGACCAGCGTGGAGATCTTCCTAACAAGTGTTGACACCGAGGTCTGTTCAGACTGCAACCTGCTTACGTAGACACTCCCGCCGGAACCGATGGGCGGTCCGTGTCCAGGATCCACGATCTCCAGTGCCGTCGGTCCCAGTGCGTTTGCCGAGGTGTAATTCACCGTCATGCCCTGCCGGAGATCTAGATCGTTGCCGGAACCGGTGAAGTTGATTCTGACCGTCGCGCCACGGTCTCGAACCGAGATGCTCGAGACCTCGCCCACGGTGAACCCAAGGTACTTCACCTCCGATCCCCCCTTCAATCCGTCGCCTATCGCGTCGGTGTTGATGGTCAACGACGTGTGATCGCTGAAGTCACCGTTAGCGTCACTTATCAGTAAGTAGGCAGCTATCGCGCCGAGGATTAAGAGGGCGACCCCCCGAAGGACTAGGTTCCCGTGCGATGGTTCGCGCCCGGACGGATCATGAAAGACAGCCACTGAACCCCCCTACCCAGAAATCCGTACGCCGGAATCGAGTCCCCACATCAGAAGTGTCAGAATCATGTCCTCCACGACGATGACGATGAGGCTCGTGCGGATCGCTCGGCCGGACGCCCGGCCTACCCCCTCAGCTCCGCCTGTGGCGAAGTAGCCCTGATAGCTATGGATAATCACTACGGAAACGACAAATACAAGAACTTTGATGAGCGAGAAGATAAGGTCCTGAGGTTTGAGGAACTGGTCGAAATAGAAATCATAAGTGCCGCCGGATTGGCCGTGTACCTGTGTGACGACGAGTTTAGCGGCCGCGAATCCGAGAATAAGCGCGATGATGTACAAAGGAATCACGGTCGTGATCGACGCCACTACGCGAGTGCTGACGACGAAGGGAATGGGACGTACCGCCATAGCCTCGAGAGCGTCGATCTCCTCGGAAATGCGCATCGAGCCTATCTCAGCTGTCAACCGGCAGCCGGCTTGCGCTGCGAACCCGATCGCAGCGATCATTGGTGCAAGCTCTCGGGTGTTGGCGTAGGAAGAGATGAATCCAGTCAGTGAACCCATCCCTACGAGGTCCAGCGAGGCGTAACCCTGGATACCGATTGAGGCGCCGACGGCGATGCCGAGGATGGCGAGGACGATGGCCGTTCCACCACCGACCAAGACTGCACCTCTACCCCAGGCGAATTCTTGTATGTAGAGCAGGGTTTGGCGTCGGTAGGTGGCGATGACATGGCGGATGCCGAGGACCGCGGCGATCACAAAGGTCGCGACGTGCCCCAAGCGTTCAGGTACTTGTGCAACGGGCGCGATCACGGCACCGACCGGACGGGTGGCGGCGGAGAACCTCCGGGAGGGAACGGTGGTCACGAGGCGTTTCTCATCCAATGGTTTGGGGGACGAACATGGTTGTTAGTTGCGTGATAAAGACATTGATCACGAAGCACGCGACGACACCCAGTACTACGGTGGCATTCACCGAGGTTGCGACGCCTTTAGGGCCGCCCTTCGTCGACAGCCCGCGGTGACAGGCAATCGTCACCACGACAAGTCCGAACACAAGTGATTTGCATAGAGCGACAACGATGTCGGTTACCGATGCGAACGACGCGAACGACGCGACATAGCTGCCGGGTGTGATGCCTTGGACATCGACGCTGATTGCGTAGCCCGCCAGCAGCCCGGTGAAGACGATCAGCATGCAGAGCATCGGCGCAGTGATCAACACAGATACGAACCGAGGTGCTACGACGCGCCTGGTGGGGTTGAGTCCGAGTGTCTCCATGGCGGCAATTTCTTCGCGAATCGTTCGAGCGCCCAAATCAGAGGCAATCGCTGATCCGGCCGCGCCCCCGAGTAGAAGGGCGGTAACGATCGGCGCTCCCTGTTGAATGATCCCGAGGCCCCCAGCCGCGCCAGCAATTGACGTGGCCCCAACTTGCTGAGTGAGGCTTCCCACCTGTACCGACACGATGACACCGAATGGCACAGCTACCAGAATCGCGGGCAGAGTCGTCACGACAATAACGAACCAGGTCTGCGATACGGCTTCGCGAAACGGAAACCGTCCCGTAGCAATGTCTACCGCTACCCACCGCAGGGCCTGGCCAGCCAAGCCGAGGGTGCTACCGAAAGTGGCGGCGCCGTCCAGGAAACGGTTGGCGTCGGTCCTAGTGGTGATGGACCTCTCCTTCCCTCGTACACGTGGTTTGCGCCACTCAATGCCGGTGCGCGTGATGGACAGTACCAGGTACTGCCAGTATTACCCATAGTATTTATAGAAAGACCGTGTCGGGACCAGCTCCCACACCTCATCGACCCCCGCACCCTGTTTGAGTAGGTGGCGGCTCAGTAAGGACAACGATCAGAAGATGACCTCAGAAGCAAGACTGCCGGCGCACTCGTCCCAGTGCATGGGCTGCGGAAGCGAAAACCCCCACGGACTTCAACTTGAGGTCCACCGGAGCGGCGAGCGGGTGTACGCCGATCACACCTTCGACGAGAAACACGTCGGCGCGCCAGGGTTGGCACACGGTGGCGCGATCTCGGCCGCCTGCGACGACATCATGGGTTTCACCCTGTGGATCGCGCGGACCCCCGCGGTGACCCGCACCCTGACCGTCGAATATCGCCGGCCGGTCCCTCTCCACACTCCCATGCGCCTCACTGCCTGGATTGACCACGAGTCGGATCGTCTATTGCACATTGCGGCCGCTGGATCGCTAGATGCTCAAACGTATTTCACCTCTAGCGGTGTCTTCGTCAAGGTCGACGTCGCTCATTTCCGACAGTATGCCGACGTATCAACAATCGATGACTTCTTCACCAACTTCACGCGGACAGACTGACGCCGCATCGGCCCATAGACCTGGAGAAGCGCCAAGAGATTGCGAGTGCCGTGCCTTCCCATTCCGGGTGAGTACCGAGTTGATGGCACGAAGGGTTCCTGCTGGACAGGATGCCAGGCATGTCTGGACGAGTTGATCGTTGCCGGGGAAGGCGATGTCTAGACCGCGTCAAAGTGTCTGGGACTAGGGCAAACTCGTCGTATCCAGTTCGGCTGAGATCGTATCCAGGGTCGGCTAAGAGCATGGCTAGACGAGTGCAGCCACGACCAATGGTCGCACGACAACACCGCCTGTCGATGAAGCCAAGGACAAGTGCCCCGCGATCATCGACTGCGCCGTGACGACGCAAGACATATCACGCTCCCCAGCACGCCAAAGCTGCCGCGGTACGCGGCCGACGACCTTGAATTGCTGCACGTGGTCATCGTGTTCATGCTGGGACAGCAGCGGCCGCCAGCTGAGTCGCTACACCAGCGCACGGCAGCCTCGCCGCGCTCCGCATGTCAGTTTGCATTCCCGCATTGAGATCCCCGACTGCGGGGTTGCGGCCGGTGTGGTTGCGTCGAGCCGCCTTGCTGGCTGTTCGTCAGTGCGGCAGTGAGACTGCCGGCTGCGCCGTCACCTGATCGGAAGCGGCTACGCCGCACGGTGAACAGCCCTGACCTCGGTTCGCTTTGCACTTCCGAGCCCATGGCTTCCACCCGCGCCACCAAGGCGCGAAATTCATTTCGCCGCAGGCGGTTACAGGGCGAGCGCCCCGAAAACAATTGTCGCTTGCCTCGTTGGTGTTCGCGGTCTCCAGCCAAAGTCCTCCGGTAGCAAAGCGAACCCGCAGACCCAAAGGAGCGACCATGCACCCCATCATCACCACCCCCGACCTCATCGCCGCGATCCCCGGCCTGATCGGATTCGTGCCCACCGAATCCATCCTGCTCATCGGCATCACCGCCGAGAAGGTCCAAATCGCTGCCCGCCACGACATCACCGGCGCGGCCGATGTCGCCGACTACCTCGCCGAAGTGCTGCACACCAACAAGATGAATCACCCCAGGTTTTGTGCCGCCTCCATTGTGGGCTGGTCCTCGGGGCCGAGGCCAGAGTAGTGGAGCGTTTCGAACTCGGTCGGGGGATCTGGCCGATACTCGAGTGCAGCCTGCTGTTGTTGTACCAGTCGACCCAACCAGCGGTCGCGAACTCGACGTCGGAGACGGTCTTGTACGGGCTGGAGTGGAAGATCGTGGTCCGGATGCAGTCGGTCTTGTACAACCCGCTTACCGACTCGGCCAGAGCGTTGTCGTAGGCGTCCCCGCCCGACCCGATCGACGCGGCGATGTCTTCGAGCCGCAACCGCTCGGTCAGTGTAGCCGATGTGTACTGACTTCCGGCATCTGAATGATGTATCAGCTCAGCAGCTTTCACCGGATGTCCCTCTCGTTTCCGCTGCCACAGTGCCATCCGAAGCGGGACCGTCACCAGCTCCACCGTCTTCGATGTCGATGCGTACCACGCCACGATTCGACGGGAGAACACGTCGATGATGAACACCACGTACACCCACCCAGCCCATGTCCGGCAGTACGTGAAATCGGTCACCCAGACCCGGTTCGGTTCGGCGGCACTGAACTGTCGGTTCACCAGATCCTCCGCGCGTACACCATCGGCGGACCTGACCGTCGTCCGAACTCCCCTGGGCCTTCGAATTCCATTGTGGCCTAACACCTTCATCGCTCGATCGACCGCGCCATAGGACACCCCAGGCAGTGTTGTCGGGTGTCTATGGGCGTGCATCTTAACCCGCCCATAGAGGCCCTCCGGAGTCATCTTCCGCCGGCCGTCGTCATCGGTGCGCCAGACTACGTTGCGCACCGCATCGACGACGTGGGCATCGGAGACGGTACGAGTGGCGGGAGCGCGAGTGCGCCATGCCCGGTAGGTTCGTGCGGCAATCATGCAGCCCTGCTCGCGCAGAACCCGGCAGATCGACTCGACCGCAAAACCGTTGGCGCGCATCTGATCTATGAACGTCACGATCGTCGGTTGCGGGGGTCGAGTTCCCCCGCGAAGAAAGTTGTCGCCGCTTTCAGAATGGCAACGTCCTCTCGCAACAGCTTGTTCTCCGCCTTGAGTCGCTTGATCTCGGCGGACTCCTTCGAGGTGGTCCCGGAGCGGGCGCCGGCATCGACCTGCGCTGCACGGCCCACCGACGTACCGTCTCCCCACCGACACCGACCTTCTGTCTCACGACCAGGCTGGCAGTCAGCGGATCCAATAAGCGGGAGGGAAACGGCTCCGCGGGAACGGGATTCGTGCCGAACTGGGCGTCCGGCTCACCGACGACGATGCTCCGACGGCGCGATCCCATACCTCTTCCGGTAAGCGGCAGCGAACCTGCTCGCACTCGAGAATCCCCACCGCGCAGCGACTTCGGCGACAGTTCCGGAATCATCCGACGACGTCAGGTCGGCGCGTGCCCGACTCAGACGAATGTCGCGCAGCGTCTCCGTGGGGGTGGCGCCGACATGCTCGGCGAAACCCTCCTGCAGTCGCCGCAGGCTCGATCCGTCGACCTCGGCCATGTCTGCCAGCCGCCAGTCGCGAGCCGGATCGTCGTGCAACGCGTCGAGGACCCGCTTCACCATCCGCGGTCGCAGGCCGGTACCGGCCTCCTCCGGTGAGACCGCCAGGATAAACGCGCTGCTGACCGCACTGGCGAGTTGCGGACCGACGAGGGGGGTTCGCAAGCAGGGGGTTCGCAAGCAGGTCGGCCGGTTCCCGAAGCTGCGCTGTGAGCGCGCGGACGAGCGCGAACCACGACTTCTCGTCGGGCCCGCTGAGGTCGATCTGGTCCGGGAGGAGAAGTCTCGAGCGAAGTGGGGCGGCCCGGACCCGATCGGCCTCACGCTCGAGGTATTCGGCGTCGAACTTCACCCCGACGACCTGGCAGTCGGCAGACCATCGGGTGATGAGGGACGGCCGGTCGGCGGCGAACACGGTGGCCTGCCCGGCCTCCGACGTCGTGCGGACCGACCCGGCGCGTGACTCCAGGACGCCACTGACGGGGATGTTGATCTCGTAGGCGTCGGGGTAGTCGCAGGCGATCGACACCTCGGTTCCCCAGTTCAGCCGGCCGATTGTGACCGGGCCCAGGTCGACGGTCTGCAGATCCAGCTCGAGGTGGTCGGGCGACGACAGCGCGGTCAGCTCATGCGGGAAGTACACCTGCTCGATGGCCCGGTGTGCCGCCTCCCAATCACTGGTCTGCGTGCCACCACGGCCGACATCTGCCGCTCGATCGCCACCAGCCCCGACTTCGAGGCCGTCATCACCAAGGCCGGCGGACGCACATTCGGCCACCCTGCCGTCATCGGTGTCAACGGACCGATCCACGACGACCTCCGTTCCATGGTCGATCCCGCCCTGCAGCCACAGGAGGTCGACCGCTGGATCGACGATCTGGTCCGCCCGATCGCGCGCCGCTACCTGAGCGAGTTCGAGGACACCGGGCGTGCCGAACTCATCGCCCAGTACTGCGAGCCCGTCAGCGTCCGCGCTCTCGGCGACCTGCTCGGACTGCACTCGGTCAGCTCGGACAAGCTGCGCGAATGGTTCCACAAGCTGTCGAACTCGTTCACCAATGCGGGCGTCGACGAGAACGGCGCGTTCACCAACCCCGAGGGATTCGCCGAGGCCGATGCCGCCAAGGAGGAGATCCGCTCCATCGTCGACCCCCTGCTCGACAACTGGATCGTCAACCCCGACGACAGCGCGATCTCCCACTGGCTGCACGACGGCATGCCCGAAGGTCAGACCCGCGACCGCGAGTACATCTACCCGACCCTCTACGTCTATCTCCTCGGCGCCATGCAGGAGCCCGGGCACGCGATGGGCTCGACGCTCGTCGGGCTGTTCAATCCACCGGACCAGTTCGAGCGAGTCATCGACGAGCCCGCCCTGATCCCCCGCGCCATCTCGGAGGGCATGCGGTGGACCTCGCCGATCTGGTCGGCGACCGCCCGCATCAGCACGAAGGACGTGGAGGTGGCCGGGGTCGAACTCCCCGAGGGATCAGTGGTGCTGATGTCCTACGGCTCGGCCAACCACGACCACGCCGTCTACGACGCCCCCTCGGAATTCGACCTCACCCGACCCCCGCTGCGGCACCTGGCATTCGGCGCCGGCAACCACGCATGTGCGGGTATCTACTTCGCCAATCAGGTCTGCCGGATCGGGCTCGAAGAACTGCTCGAGGCAATCCCCAACCTCGAGCGCGACACCGGCTCCGACGTCGAGTTCTGGGGCTGGGGCTTCCGCGGCCCGACCTCGCTGCACACCACCTGGGAGGTGTGATCATCATGTGCAGCTCAGACACCTTCACGGTCGAGGCCGGGAAGTCGTCGGTGCAGTGCGGACCGGACCAGAAGATGCTCGATGCGTTCCTGCGCAACGGGGTGTGGGTCCCGAACTCGTGCAACCAGGGAACCTGCGGCACCTGCAAGGTGCGCGTCGTGCGCGGAACCGTCGACCACCCACCGGCCCCGGACACGGTGCTGTCGATCGCCGAGCAGGAACAGGGTTTCGTGCTCTCCTGCCAGACCACGCCCGCCTCCGACGTCGTCATCGACCCGCCGGCCGAAGAAACGGGCTCACCACGACATGTGTTGCGCGACATCGCCGGAACCGTCGGTGCCGTCACTTCGATTGCCGACGACACCGTGTCGGTGACGGTACTCTTCGACGAGCCGCTGGAGTTCACGGCCGGCCAGTACGTCGAGCTGACGGTGCCGGGAACCGTTGAGACACGGCCGTATTCGATGGCCAATCCGCCGAGCGAACCCGACAAGCTCGAGTTCCACATCCGGCGACAGCCCGGCGGGTTGGCGACGGAGGGCTGGATCTTCGAGTCTCTGGACGTCGGCGACCCGGTCACGAATGTCCGGCCCGTGGGGCGATTTCTGCTACGAGCCGGAGGAGTCCGGCGTCGGGTTGGTCCTGCTGGTCGGCGGGACCGGCCTGGCTCCGCTGAAGGCCATCGCCCGGGCAGCGCTTCAGGACGACCCCGAACGTGAGATCCACGTCTACCACGGCGTCCGCACCCGGGCCGAGCTCTATGACGTCGACTTCTGGGAAGGACTTGCGACCACCTATCCCGCTGTCCGGTACATCCCGTGCCTGAGTCGCGAACAGTGGCCCGGGCGAACCGGATACGTCGGTGACGCGATGATGGAGGACCTTCCGTCCTGCCGGAATCACGCCGCCTATCTCTGCGGCCCACCCGCGATGGTCGAGGCGGGGGTCAAGGCACTCAAGCGCCGGCGCATTCCGCCGCGTCGTATTCGGCGGGAAAAGTACACCCCGGCCGTGAGTCTCGCCGCGGTGTGAGCCAAGCCGCGACCACTCTCCGCGTGCAGGTTTCCCTCCCGCCCAACCTGTTTCCCTTCCGCTTTTCGGATCTAATCAGCGGAAGGGAAACGGCTCCGCGGGAACGAAAACGCCCCGCCGGCACAAGCCGACGGGGCGAATCGCGTTGGTTTCGACGCGGCTCAACCAGCGGTGTGGGTGATCAGCGAAGCAGCGCGCGGCTCATGACGACGCGCTGGATCTGGTTGGTGCCCTCGTAGATCTGGGTGATCTTGGCGTCGCGCATCATGCGCTCGACCGGGAAGTCGCGGGTGTAGCCGGCGCCGCCGAAGAGCTGGACGGCATCGGTGGTGACCTCCATGGCGACGTCGGAGGCGAAGCACTTCGACGCCGAGCTGATGAAGCCGAGGTTCTTCTCACCGCGCTCGGCGCGGGCGGCCGAGGTGTAGACCATGAGGCGCGCGGCCTCGACCTTCATCGCCATGTCGGCGATCATGAACTCGACGCCCTGGAACGAGCTGATCGGCTTGCCGAACTGCTTGCGGTCCTTGACGTATTCGATGGCCTTGTCGAGCGCACCCTGGGCGATGCCGACGGCCTGGGCGCCGATGGTCGGGCGGGTGTGGTCGAGGGTCTGCAGGGCGGTCTTGAAGCCGGTGCCCTCGTCGCCGATGATGCGGTCGAGCGGGATGGTGCAGTCCTCGAAGTACAGCTCCGCGGTGGGCGAACCCTTGATGCCGAGCTTCTTCTCGAGCGGGCCGACGGTGAAGCCGGGGTCGTCCTTGTGGACCATGAACGCGGAGATGCCGTTGGCCTTCTTCTCCGGGTCGGTCACGGCCATGACGGTGTACCAGGTCGACTTGCCGCCGTTGGTGATCCAGCACTTGGAGCCGTTGAGGACCCAGTTGTTGCCGTCCTTGCGGGCGCGGGTCTTCATGCCGGCGGCGTCGGAACCGGCCTCGCGCTCACTCAGCGCGTACGAGGCCATGGCCTCGCCGGAGGCGATGCCGGGCAGCACCTGCTGCTTCAGCTCGTCCGAGCCGTTGAGGATCAGGCCCATGGTGCCGAGCTTGTTGACGGCGGGGATCAGCGACGACGAGGCACACACGCGGGCGACCTCTTCGATGACGATGCAGGCTGCGATCGAGTCGCCGCCCTGGCCGCCGAACTGCTCGGGGACGTGGATGGCGTTGAAGCCCGATGCGTTCAGCGCGTCGAGGGCCTCCTGCGGGAAGCGCGAGTTCTCGTCGACGTCGGCGGCGTGCGGCTCGATCTCCTTCTCGGAGAGCGCGCGGATCGCCTCACGCAGAGCGACGTGCTCCTCCGGAAGCTGGAAGACGTCGAAGTCGGGATTTCCGAAACCCATGACAACTCCTCACGGCACGGGGTGCCAAATTGGTGGTTACTTACCAGTGCATCACGGCACTCAGTGCCATGTCAACGCGCCGCGACACAGCGGGAATGCCACCCACGTCATCGATTCTCCTCGCCGGGTCCGGCGTTGTCCCGAACCTGCCCCAGATGCTCAGGGTTTTCGCAGCTCATCGGCCACACGACGGGCCACCTCGTCCGGCGACGTCCCGGCCGGATAGGTCACAACGGTGACCTGCTGCTGCAGCAACTCGGGATCGCCCACGGCACCGCCCTCCGAGCCTCGGGCACCGAGTGCCACCGCGATCCGGGCGAGCTCGCGGCGCAGGCGTTCGAGGGTCGCGTCGGCGTCACCGCGGATCATCTGCCGGAGCAGATAGTTGTGGGTGCCGGTGATCGCCGCGACGTAGGCCACGATGTGCACCGGCGGCTCGTCGGGCAGTCGCCGACGCAGGAACTCCTCGAAGGCGCCCTGGTAGCGGTAGGTGGTGACGAGCTCGCGATCACGCAGCGCCGGGACCTCCTGCACCACCTGGGCGCGTCGGACGGCCAGATCGCGGTCCCGTTCGAAGTGCCGGAACACCACCTCGGCCGCAGCACACACCGCCGACCAGGGATCCCCGACGTACGACGCCAGGGTGTCGTCGACCTGACCCAGCAGGGACTCGTGATCGGCGAAGATCACGTCCTCCTTGGACCCGAACTGCCGGAAGAAGGTGCGACGGGACATCCCGGCGGCCGACGCGATCTGCTCGACCGTCGTCGACTCGTAGCCGTGTTCGCTGAACAGCCGGATCGACTCGGCGACGACGCGCATGCGGAAACCCGCGCTGTCGACATCGGCAACTGACATGGGTCAAGTATCACCACATGAGCGCCCGCACGGGCGCACCACCCGAATCAGTAGCCGGCGGAACGATGTTCCCGGCGCCCGAATGCACCGGTCGGCCGCGGGCTCACGTCGAGGCCGGCGTCCGCCCGGAATCCACGACGCGGCCCGAGACGCGACCGTTTGCCCGCGAGGTCTCGAGCAGTGACCGGTTCTCGACTCGGATTGGGTTGCTGCGACGCCTCATTCGGCGCGGGCACGGTCACGCAGCTCGCCCTTCAGGACCTTGCCGGTGGGGGTACGGGGGAGTTCGTCGGCGAAGATGATGTCGCGCGGCACCTTGTAGCCGGCGAGCAGTCGACGACCGTGCTCGATGAGCTCCTCGCCGGTCAGCGTCGCACCCGGCTGCAACAGGACGTAGGCACGCGGCCGCTCTCCCCACTTCTCGTCCGGTACACCGATCACCGCGACGTCGACGACGGCGTCGTGACTCACCAGCGCCTGCTCGACCTCGATGGTGGAGATGTTCTCACCGCCCGAGATGATGATGTCCTTGGCGCGGTCGCGGAGCTGGATGTAACCGTCGGGATGCATGACGCCGAGGTCGCCGGTGTGGAACCAGCCGCCCGCGAAGGCCTTTCGGGTCTCGTCCGCGTCGCGGAAGTATCCGGCCATCACGTTGTTGCCGCGCAGCACGATCTCGCCCATGGTCTCGCCGTCGGCGGGTACATCGACCAGCGGCACCTGCTCGGGCACCACCACGCGGGCCGTCTCGGCCTGCACCATCCCCACGCCCTGGCGGGCGAGCTTCGCAGCGCGGTCGGCGGGTTCCAGTGCGCTCCAGGCTTCTTGATGCTCACAGATGGTGTACGGGCCGTACACCTCGGTGAGGCCGTACACGTGGACCACGGTCACGCCGATCGCCTCGAGGGCACCGATCACGGTCGGCGACGGCGGCGCCCCCGCGGTGGTGATGTGCAGCGGACGGTTCAGAAGATGCGCCCGCGGCGAGCCGACGATGGTGGTGCAGACCGTCGGCGCACCACACATGTGGGTGACGCCGAGATCGTCGATGGCGTCCCAGATGGCGTCCGCGCGGACGGCCCGCAGGCAGACGTGGGTGGCGCCGGCATGGGTCACCGCCCACGGCGTACACCAGCCGTTGCAGTGGAACATCGGCAACGTCCACAGGTAGCGCGACGACCCGGTGAACTGGTTGTGGAAGGTCTCCCCGAAGGAGTTCAGGTAGGCACCTCGGTGGGTGTACATGACGCCCTTGGGTTTACCGGTGGTTCCCGACGTGTAGTTGATCGAGATGATCGCGTTCTCGTCGTCGACCGTCCAGGCGATCGGCGCCGGATCGAGGTCGTCGGCGGCGGTCAGGTGGTCGTCGTAGGAGACGAGGCCGTCGATGCCGGCGTCGGCGACGGGACCGGGGGTCACACCGAACTCGGGGTCGGCGATCTCGACGACCGTCTCGACCTCGGGCACCTGACCGATGATCGCGGAGACGGTGTCGCGGAACTCCGCGTCGAAGTAGAGGGCCTTGGCCCCGGAGTGCTGGAGGATGTAGACCAGCTCGGGTCCGGCGAGCCGCGAGTTGAGTGCGACGAGGACGCCCCCGGCGAGCGGCACCGCGTAGTGCGCGATCAGCATCTCGGGGATGTTGGGGGCCAGGTAGGCCACGCGGTCCCCCGAGTGGATCTTCGTGGCGAGGACGCGAGCGAGGCGCTGCACGTGGTCGGCGAACTCGGCGTAGGTGAGTCGACGCTGCCCGTAGAGGATCGCCGCGCGGTCGGGGAAGACCGCCGCCGAACGTTCCAGGAAGCGCAGCGGGCTCAGTTCGGAGCGGTTGGCCCCGCCCCATTCCGTGGTCGACGGGCCAGCGCCCGTCGCAAATGCATCGGGCGTGGAGACCGACATCGTTCCTCCGTTTTCTCGCGACCGTGTGACCGGGCCCGAGGTTGTGACGGCCCATACGTGCGACGGCGATCTAGGGTACTGATCACATCGAAACGCCTGCACCCTCCGAAGAGGGGGTTCGAGCCCGACACCGTGACCGGATTGGTGCACGCACCGGGCCCGTAGCGGGCACCACAAAATATGGGACGGAGCCCTGCGCACTACGTACGGTGGATCCATGGCAACTCCCACTGAGAGTCTCACCCCGTCGCGACCCACTCCGATCGCCAAGGAACCAACCGTCGATGATCCGGTCGCCCCGGCCGAAGTCTCCGCCGACGACGAACTGTCGGCCGACGAACGGGCGTTGCTCGTCGACAACCTCCGGTTCGTCCTCGACGGACGCTGGCGTGCCACCAGGGAAACGGTCCGCGAGAACTCCAACCGAGCCGATCTGCTGCCCGACTCCTCCCGCACCCTCGGCGAATCGCGTGCCCACACCCTCGAGGTGATGCGCGAACTCGCGTCGCAGGGCTTTGCTGCGGCCGGCTTCGCGTCCGACCACGGCGGCACCGGCGACATCGGCGCCTCGATCACCGCCATCGAGATGCTCGGATATGCCGACCTGTCGCTGATGGTGAAGGCCGGCGTGCAGTGGGGGCTGTTCGGCGGTGCCGTGGAGAACCTGGGCACCAAGCGCCACCACGACAAGTACGTCCCGGGCATCATCAACATGGACGTCCTGGGCTGCTTCGCGATGACCGAGACCGGTCACGGCTCCAACGTGCAGGCCATCGAGACCACGGCCACCTACGACCGCGACACCCGCGAATTCGTCATCCACTCCCCCACCCCGTCGTCGCGCAAGGACTACATCGGTGGGGCGGCCGAACACGCCCGCTTCGCCGCGGTCTTCGCCCAGTTGATCACCGGCGGTCCCGACGAGGAGCCCGAGGGACGGGGCGTGCACTGCTTCGTCGTGCCGATCCGCGACGAGGACGGCAACGATCTGCCCGGCATCACCACCAGCGACTGCGGCCACAAGGGCGGTCTCGACGGTGTCGACAACGGCCGCATCATGTTCGACAACGTGCGGGTCCCGGCGGAGAACCTGCTCAACCGCTACGCCGACGTGGCCGAGGACGGCAGCTACAGCTCGCCGATCGATAACACCAACCGTCGCTTCTTCACGATGCTCGGCACCCTCATCCGTGGGCGCGTGAGCGTGGCCGCAACCGCGGGTGCCGCGGGCCGCAAGGCATTGACCCTCGCCACCCGTTACGGCCTGATCCGCAAGCAGTTCGAGGCGCCCGACGCCACCGACGAGATCACCGTTCTGGACTACCTGGGCCACCAGCGAAAGCTGTTGCCGCTCATCGCGAAGTCGTACGCCATCGCATTCACCCAGAACGAGATCGTGGCCGAACTGCACGAGGTCCAGTCGGTGGCGCCGGACGATTCCGACGCCGGCCGGCAACGCCAGTTGGAAGGACAGGCCGCAGGCCTCAAGGCCTACGCGACCTGGCACGCCTCACATTCGATCAACGTCAGCCGCGAGGCCTGCGGCGGCGCAGGATACCTGGACGAGAACCAGCTTTCGATCATCCGCGGCGACATCGACGTGTTCACCACCTTCGAGGGTGACAACACGATCATGATGCAGCTCATCGCCAAGGAACTGCTGTCGTCGTATTCCGATGACGTGCAGGGCCTTTCGGCGGGCGGATGGGTCCGTTTCATCGCCGGGATGGCGCGCGACGTGGTCGCCGAGAAGACCGCCGTCCGCCAGGTGGTGCAGACGCTGCTCGACAGCTCCGACGAGGACACCGAGAAGTCGGCGCTCACCGACCGGAGCACGCAGATCCGGTTGTTCCGCAACCGCGAGGACCACCTGGTGCGCACGTGTGCACAGCGGTTGCGACGTGCGCTCGACGACGAGAACGACGCCTTCGACGTCTTCAACAACGCGCAGGACCACCTGCTGAAGGTCGGGCACGCGCACATCGAGCGGGTAGTGCTCGAAGCGTTCGTCGAGGCGATCGAGAACTGTGATTCCCGTTCTGCTGCAGAACTGTTGGGCAAGGTGTGCGACCTGTTCGTGTACTCCGCGCTCGAAGCCGACCTGGCCTGGTTCATGAT
Source organism: Gordonia amicalis NBRC 100051 = JCM 11271 (assembly GCF_000332995.1). GTDB lineage: Bacteria > Actinomycetota > Actinomycetes > Mycobacteriales > Mycobacteriaceae > Gordonia > Gordonia amicalis. Next base: position 46,202 of record NZ_BANS01000032.1, on the reverse strand, counting down.
GCACCGGCACATCTCGGTGGAGCGGGCCAAGGCGGTCCGGCGCGGCGTGAACGAGCTGTGTCAGGAACTGCGCCCGCACGCACGTTCGCTGGTCGACGCGTTCGGCGTTCCCGAGGAACTGCTGCGTGCGCCGATGCTCGAGAACGGCTGACCCGACCACCTGCGCGACCCTGCATCGATCCGACCCCACCGCGTCCGGCCTGTACCCGCACAGGCCGGGCGCGGTTTCTTCGATGTTCGGGTTTGAATTGTCACAACCCGGGCACACTGCTCCCGACGCCGCTGTGAAAACACCCGCCGCGACGTGACCCGGACGGTCTCGCACTGCGCCGCTGGGTCGACTCGGCCCAGGACGTGGACGCGAATCGTCCTGGGAACAGAGCACACTCGTCGCCGACAGGGGTTCGCTGCTTCGCGCGGCCACTGCGATCAACACTGCCCGCAGAAAGCCCGTCGTCGTCGACGCCTCTCGCTGGCTCGCCGCCCACCCAACACGACTGTCAGGGGAATCATGTTCCGCCACACCGATTACATGCAGTTCGACGTCAAACCCGAGAAGCCCGACCCCGTTTACGCGCGCAAGCTGCAGGAGCTGCTCGGCGGCGCCTTCGGCGAGATGACCGTGACGATGCAGTACCTCATGCAGGGCTGGAACTGCCGCATGAAGGGCAAGTACAAAGACCTGATCATGGACATCGCGACCGAGGAGATCGGTCACGTGGAGATGATCGCCACGATGGTCGCCCGCCTCCTCGAGGGCGCTCCGGTGACCGACTCCACCGCCAACGCCCTCGGCGATCCTGTGGTCGCCGCGGTCCTCGGCGGCAGCGATCCCACCCAGGCCGTCTTCTCCGGTGGCGGCCCGCGCCTCGCCGACAGCAACGGCGTGCCGTGGAACGCGGGCTACATCGTGCACAGCGGCAACCTGCTCGCCGACTTCCACGCGAACGTCACGGCCGAGGCGCAGGGTCGCGTCCAGACCGCGCGACTGTGGCACATGACCGACGACCCGGGCGTGAAGGACATGCTGCGGTTCAACCTGGCCCGCGACACCTATCACCAGAACCTGTGGCTGAAGGCCATCGAGGAACTCAAGGCGGACGGCCTCGAGGGCACCATCGCCCCCGACGACCTGTTCGACGAGGAGTTCAGCGAGCACGCGAGCACGCTGTGGCATCTGTCGGACGGTGCGGACTCGGACAAGGGCGGCTGGGCGAGCGGTCCCACCCCTGACGGGAAGCACGAGTTCAAGTTCCTCGCCGATCCGCAGCCCCTCGGCGACCGCCAATCCGGCCCGCCGCCGGATCCGAAGCTCTATGCGACCTACGATGGCGCCATGGGGACCCCGCAGAAGCCGAAGTTCGGCACTGAGAAGGGTGTCATGGGCAAGATCAAGGACGTCGTCGATCCCGATCCGACCGGATAGAGACCCGTCGCCGGTGCGGCAGCCCGCGGACTCCCCGAGCGTTCGCGGCCTGCCGTGCCGACGGCGGTGTCGCCCGATCTACGGAGGTGCCATGACCGACCTGCCCGACCTCATCACGACGCCGTTCCGCTGGCTCGGTGCGCTGCGGCACGCGCGGGTGTTCCATCCCGACGGTCTGCTGTGCGGGGGCCAGGCGTCGGTCTCCGGGGACCACCCGCTGCCCTTCCGCTCCGGGCCGGTCACGGTCCGTCTGTCGAAGGGAATCGGCACCCCGGGCGGCCTGCCCGACATCGTCGGCGTGGCCGTGCGGTTCCCCGCCTCGGCCCCGACGAACGTCCCGGCCGACGCCCCGACGCCGGCGAAGGGCACCGGCCACGCCGCGTCCGGCGCATGGGACCTGTTGCTGGCCGGACCGGCACCGCTGTCCGGCCGCCTCCCCGTCCCGCTCCCGGCCACGCACTGGGCCCCGACCGCCGTCTCGAGCCTCACGCCCTACCGATACGACGGCGAGCTGTACTGGATTCGTGCCCGCATCATCGAGCCGACCGGGCCGTCCGGTCTGGATGTCGAGAATCTCGCCGCGTGCCTGCGCACCAAGCGGCCGGTCGTGATCATCCTCGAAGCCGGGTGCAGGCGATTCGTTCCCCTGGCCCGGATCGAACTCGACCACGTGCTGACCGGGCTCGACATCGACTTCGATCCGATCCTCCACCGTCCCGACGGGGTCGAGTTCGCGCCGTCATGGCTGGGTGACCTGCGTCGACGCGCCTACCGCGACAGCCGGAAGGGACGTCACTCGGTGGTGTCCTGATCCTTCTCCTCGGATCTTCCGGACTCGGGCTCGCCGGCGTCCGCTTTCCGGCCAGAGGGCGGTAGCCCCATCCGCACGGCGGCGTGGGCCTGCGCGAGTTCACTGCGGAACACCTCGACGTCCCGGGCCCAGGCCTGCGCGAGTTTCCCGGAGGTCAGCCGCACCCCCACACCTTTCCGGCGTCGCGACACACCGTGGAGTTCACCGAGCGCCGGAGCACTCTCCCAGTCCTCGGGCGTCGGCGAGTTGTTGGGCGGGTAGATCTCCTCGATGTCGGCGAGCGGGGTCGTCACCGCGCCCTGACGCAGCGTCGTCTCCGTGAGTTCGACGCTGACGTGTCGTCGCGCCGCGGTCACCTGGACGAGCGAGAAACCGAACAGGATCACGAGGAAGATGATCAGGACCGGCCAGTGCACCTGTCCAGGTCCGACGATCTCCATGACGAGGACCGCGAGGACGAGCGCGGGACCGATGAGGACCACCCACCTGCTCCCGCCGGGTTCGTAGAACAGGACCTCACCCGGATCCGTTCCCGGATCGGATTCGCCGGGTTCGGTTCCGTCGACCGGGTCTGGCGCCTCGTCGGTCACGGCTTCTTCTTGCGCTGTGTGCGCTGCTTCTTGGGTTCGGGCGCCTTGCCCGTGTACCAGGTCTCCGAGTCCGGCCGGTAGGCCAGCAGCGACCCGAAGAGACCGATGATGGCGGCCAGCAGTGCCAGGGCGAACACCGGCGATCCGAGGCCGACGCTGAGGAACAGCAGCATGGCAACGACGACGAGCGTCAGCGCCGACAGGGACGACCGCCACCGGGCATCACCGGTGAACGCCTTGCTGCCGAGCAGGATGTAGGCGACACCGACGAGCAGGACGAGTATGCCGAGCATCGCCGAGGCCATCGACCCGGAGTCGTCGACCGCGGACAGCACCACGACGAGGACACCGAGAAGGGCCAGGAGCGCTCCCGACACCACCCAGCACCGGTAGGCCCAGACGACGAGTTTCGGACGCTTCGCCGGGTCGGGACTTGTCACTGCTTCTTCGGTCCTTCGCTGTCGGAGTCGGTGTTCTCGGGGTTTGGGCTCTCGGGCTTGCGGAGGTCGGGTGTTCCGGCGCCGCCGGCCTCGGATGACCCGCCGCGGGCGGCGGCCTCGGGTGAACTGTCACCATACGGTGTGTCACCGGGCTGCGTCCCCGGCTGTGACGGGTTCTGGCCGTAGGGGTACTGGCCGTACGGGTTCTGGCCGTAGGGGTTCTGGCCGTACGGATACGGCGGTGCGGGCGGCGGCACCGGCCGGGGCTTGCGCTCTTCCGCCATGCGCCGGCAGTACTTCTCGGAGTCGGCGCGCATCAACAGCACGGTCGCGCCGAGTGCGGCGACGCCGCTGATGACCAGGGGCACCATCGCCCACGCCGGGTCGGTGTCGCCGAACAGGGAGAAGACCAGGTTGACGACGATGTAGACACCCATCGCACCCAGCACGATGCGGGCCCAGTTGTAACCCTTGCGCGTGAACCACACGACCAGCGCGGTGATCGCGGTCAGGAACACCGACATCGCGACGAGGATCCCGATGACGAAACCCGACGACGTCATGAACTGCAGCTGGTCCTCGGAGACGCCGTTCGGCGGGTTGTCGCGGACCTGATCACGGACGAGGTCGACGAAGGTGCCCGTCTGCGCGAACAGCGCGACGACCTGTCCGACGACGACCACCGCCCACAGTTCGACGGCGATCGAGATCGAATCCGGGATCCTCGGGCGCAGCTCCGCGTCGGACTCTGACGAGGCGCGCATCGGGTCGAACGGTGCGGACATGGCACCAGCCTAGTGGGACGCGTCACCGGCCCGCGCACACGTCCGGCGAGGTCCCGTGCGGAAGGGTCAGGACAGCCGGTTCGCGACCTCGGTGGCCCAGTAGGTCAGGATGACCGACGCTCCGGCACGGCGGATCGAGGTCAGCGACTCCAGGATCGCGGCGTCGCGGTCGATCCAGCCCCGCTCCGCGGCGGCCGTGATCATCGCGTACTCACCGCTGATCTGATAGGCGGCGACGGGGACGTCGCTCATCTCGGCGACATCGAGCACGATGTCGAGATAGCTCATCGCGGGCTTGACCATCACCATGTCGGCGCCCTCCTCGAGATCGAGGCGCACCTCCCGCAGCGACTCGATCCGATTGGCCGCGTCCTGCTGATAGGTGCGTCGGTCGCCCTGCAACGACGAGCCGACCGCCTCCCGGAACGGCCCGTAGAAGGCCGACGCGTACTTGGCGGAATAGGCCAGGATCCCGGTGTCGGTGAAGCCCTCGGCGTCGAGTGCGTCGCGGATGGTGGCGACCTGGCCGTCCATCATCCCGCTCGGCCCGAGGAGCTGGGCCCCGGCGCGGGCCTGCGCCAGCGACATCGACACGTAGCGGTCGAGGGTCACGTCGTTGTCGACGCGTCCACGGCCGTCGAGCACGCCGCAGTGCCCGTGGTCGGTGAACTCGTCGAGGCAGGTGTCGGCCATGAGGACCGTCGAGTCACCGAGGTCGTCGGTCAGCGCGCGCAGTGCCCGGTTGAGGACTCCGTCCTCGGCGTCGGCACACGAGCCGGCCGCGTCCTTGTCCTCCGGACGGGGCACGCCGAACAGCATCAGACCGCCGACGCCGGCCTCGACCGCCTCCGCCGCGGCGGCGCGCAGCGAGTCCAACGTGTGCTGCACGACGCCGGGCATCGACGAGATCGGCTTCGGCTCGTCGATGCCGTCGGCGACGAACATCGGCAATACGAGTTGCCTTGGCGCGAGGGTGGTCTCGGCGACCAGCCGACGCATCGCCGGCGTGGTGCGCAACCGGCGGGGACGGATCACGGGCGGCATGTCGTCTCCTTCGTCTCCCGGGCCCTTCGAGGCTCGTCGACTTCGATTCACTCCTTCGTCGCTCACTCAGCCCGGCGGCTATCGCTCCTCACACCTCAGGGAGCAGGGCGGTCACGAACGCGATCGACGGGACTTCTTGCGCGGCGGGGGCAGTGCGCCCTCGGCACGGAGCCGGGCGGCGTGCTCGGCGAGCGCGTCGACCAGTTCGAGGACCGAGGCGTTCTCCGGCTGGACGTCCACGCGCAGACCGAATTCCGTTGCAGTCTCGGCGGTCTTGGGGCCGATGCACGCAACGATGGTGCGCGCGTGCGGCTTTCCGGCGATGCCGACGAGGTTGCGGACCGTCGAGCTCGAGGTGAAGCAGACCGCGTCGAAGCCGCCAGTCTTGATCATCTCGCGGGTCTCGGCGGGCGGCGGTGCGGCGCGCACGGTGCGGTACGCGGTCACGTCGTCGATCTCCCAGCCGCGGTCGCGCAGCCCCTCGGAGAGGGTCTCGGTGGCGATGTCGGCGCGCGGCAACAGGATTCGGTTGACCGGATCGAACACGTCGTCGTAGGGCGGGAACTCTTCGAGCAGGCCCAGCGAGCTCTGCTCACCCGACGGCACGAGTTCGGGGTTGATACCGAAGGAACGCACCTTGTCCGCGGTGGCCTCGCCGACGCAGGCGATCTTCACACCGGAGAACGCACGGGCGTCGAGTCCGAACTCGGCGAACTTCTCCCACACGGCGCGGACCGAGTTGGTGGAGGTGAACACCACCCACTGGTAGCGACCGTCGACGAGTCCCTTGACCGCGCGCTCCATCTGCGCGGGACTGCGCGGCGGCTCGACTGCGATCGTGGGCACTTCCTTGGGCATGGCGCCGTGGCTGACGAGGCGGTCGCTCATGTCACCGGCCTGATCCTTGGTGCGCGGCACCAACACGGTCCAGCCGTAGAGGGAACGCGACTCCCACCACGAGAGCTTGCCACGCGAACCGACGACCTTGCCGACGGTCACGACCAGCGGTCCGGTCAGTGCGTTGCCCTGCTCGTTGAGGGTGGCGAGGGTGGCCTCGATGGTGCGCTGAGCGCAGGTGGTGCCGTTGATGGTGATGGCCGCAGGGGTCTGCGGCGCCATCCCGTGCTCGGTCAGCGCGCTCGCCGTCTCGGCCAGGTGGCCGGAGGTGGCGTGCAGGACCAGCGGGCCCGGGGCGGCGGCCAGGGCGGCCCAGTCGACCTCGCCGCGCACGTCGGCCTCGGTGTGGGTCGAACCCAGCGGCATGCCGGCGTAGCTCGGGACGACCGAGGCGGCGGGCAGGCCGGGCAGCACCTCGAAGGTGACCGAGTGCCGGGCCACGGCGTTGACCTCGGCGAGCACCGAATCGGTGGTCAGCGGATCGCCGGCGACGACGCGGACCACGTCGTCACCGTTGCGAGCGGCGGCCACGAGGGTCTTGGCGACCTCGGTCGGGTCGCCCAGCGCCGGACGAACCACCGACTCCTCGTCGGACTGGCCGGCCTCGGGTGCGGCCGCGGCGGTGGTGCCGTCGGACGACGCGGTGCCGGCGGCGTCGGTATCGGCTTTCTCGTCCGCCTTGTCTGCCTTCTTGGCCGACCGGCGGGTGTTCGGTGCGGGTTCTTCGCGGTGTGCGCTGCCGATCAGCGACACCACGGCAGCCGGCACATCGGGATCGATGTAGGCCGTGGTCGCATTGATGATCACGGTGCGCGCCCGCACGGTGAGCAGATCGGGATCACCTGGACCCGACCCCACGAACAGGATCCGTCCGGGATTTGCCTTCTTCGTACGGCTCATGGGTTCGCACTCTCCTGCCCTCGCGTGGAGGGCTGCAGTTCGTTCTCTGCTAGGGAGAGTTGACGAGTTCGCCCGCTCCCAGCTCCAGCAGTTCGGCGGCGAGATCATTACCCAGTTGGACGGCCCGATCGACCGGGCCCACCACCGAAGCGCGGATCACATCGGATCCGTCCTCGGCCGCCACCGCCGCACGCAGCGACAGTTCGGCGAAGATGCGCCCGTCCTCGTCGATCGACTCGACCACCTCGGCGATCGCTCCGACCGGTGCGGTACATCCGGCTTCGAGAGCCGCGAGCACCGACCGTTCGGCCTCGATGGCCGCCCGGGTGGACGGGTCGTCCAACTCGGCGAGTATTCTCACCAGTTCGGCATCGTCTGAGCGGCACTCCACAGCGAGAGCACCCTGCGCCGGAGCCGGCAGCATGACGACCGGATCGAGCGCTTCGGAGACCACTTCGGTCCGTCCGATCCGCACGAGGCCGGCGCGGGCGACCACGACTGCGTCGAGTTCGCCGCTGGCGACTTTGCCCAACCGAGAATCTAGGTTGCCTCTTAGGGGGCGGATTTCCAAACCGAGACCCAATGCTTTAAGCTGTGCCGCCCGGCGGGGCGCCGAGGTGCCGACCACCGACCCCGGCGGTAGCTCCCCGAGCACCAGCCCGTCCCGGCTGACCAGCGCATCTCGCGGGTCCACGCGGGTCGGGACGGCCGCGATCGTGAGGTCGTCCTCGGGAGCGGTCGGGAGGTCCTTGTAGGAGTGCACCGCGACGTCGACCTCGTCGTTGCGGAGTGCGACGCGGATGGCGGTGGTGAAGACCCCGACGCCGATCTCGGCGACCGGTGCGGCCGACGCGTCACCGGCGGTCTTGATGATCACCAGCTCGGCCGGGTGCCCGGCGTCGGTCAGCCCGTCGGCGATGGTCTGGGCCTGGGTGGTGGCCAGCAGGGAACCCCGCGTACCGACCCGGATCGGCGCGGTTCGAGTTTCGCTCATCGGTCACCCTGCTCGCCGGCCGAGTCCGTGGTCCCCAGCCGATCGGGCGCCGAGACCGACTCTGCAGCACCTGGTTTGAGCTCGAACAATTCGCGCAGCGCCTCCGCGTAGTGGTCACCGTTGGGAGTCGACGCCAGCTGCTTCACACGCACCGTCGGTGCGTGCAGGAGCTTGTCGACGACGCGTCGGACGGTCTTGGCGACCTCGTCGCGCTGATTGTTCTCGAGGTTCGGGAGCCGGGTCTCGAGACGCAGGATCTCGGCCTCGACGACGTCGGCGGCGCGCTGACGGAGCGCTGCGACGGTCGGCGTGACCTCGGCCTGACGCTGATGGGTCAGGTAGTCGGCGAGCTCGGCGGCGACGATCGACCGGGCCGCGAGCGTGTCGTTCTCGGCGGCCTGGGTCTCCGAGTCGCCGCGCAGACCCTCGATGTCGACGACGTGCACACCGGGCAGGCGGGCCGCGGCCGGATCGACGTTGCGTGGCAGCCCGAGGTCGCAGATCACCATCGGCGTGGTATCCCCGCGGAGGTTTCGCTCGGCGAGAGCCGAATGCACGGCACCCACACTGACCACGGAGCCGACCGAACCGGTACAGCTCACCACGACGTCGGCGGCGGCCATGGCGGCCGGCAACTGGTCGAGGCCCACGCCGTGCACGGTGATGCCGTGGTTGGCGGCGATGTTGTCGGCCAGGTGGCGCGCATTCTCGACCGTGCGGTTCACCACGGACATCTCGGTGACGCCCTCACGGGCCAGCTGGGCGGTCGCGAGACCACCCATGGCGCCCGCACCGACGACCACCGCGGTGCGCAGGCGGTGCGCCCCGGTCGCGGGATCGGTCAGCAGCGACTTGGCGCGATGCAGGGCCACCGACACCACCGACGCGCCGGCACGGTCGATGCCGGTCTCGGTGTGCACCCGCTTGCCCACCCGCAGCGCCTGCTGGGCCAGTTCGTGCAGGACACGTCCGGCCGAGTCGTTGGCGTCCGCGCTCAGGTAGGCGTTGCGGATCTGGCCGAGGATCTGCTGCTCGCCGACGACGAGCGAGTCCAGGCCCGCAGCCACCGTGAAGAGGTGCTCGACAGCGGCCTCGGAGTAACGCACGTAGGCGTGCCGGGTCATGTCGTTGACGGTCATGCCCGAGTGGTCGCCGAGGACCTCGCCGACCGCCTCGAGAGCCGGGTGGAACGCGTCGACGACCGCGTAGATCTCGACGCGGTTGCACGTCGACACGACCATGGCCTCGGAGATCGCCCGTGACGAGAGCAGCTCGTCGACCAGCTTCGGACGGTCGTGGTCGGAGACCGCCAACCGCTCGAGCACCTCGACCGGCGCACTGCGGTGCGACACCCCGAACAACAGAACACTCACGCTGTCACCGTTTCTTCACCCATTGCGTTTCCGCGGCGCCCATCGGCCGCCTTCACCTCGCGAGGCGCACCGACGTCGCTGCGTGAGGAGATCTTGAGGTCGTTCCGTGGGGCCTGTGTCGTGCCACGGGATGCCTGGAACGCCAACACCTGTAGTTCCAAGGCTAGATCAACTTGTCTGACGACGACATCCGCCTCCGTCGTCAGGGCCACCGGGGTGACGTTGAGCACCTGCCGGATCCCGGCGCCGACGAAGGCATCGAAGGCACTTCGGGCGTCCTCGTCGGCGGTGGCCACGACACCGATCTCCACCGCGGGCTCGACCTCGGCGCAGACCGACGCGATCTCGGTGAGCGGGGCGATCCGCGGCCCGCCGACCTCGAACGATGTGCCCGCGAGGGCCGGATCGGCGTCGAACATCGCCGCCACGCGGAACCCACGACCGAAGCCGGTGTGGGCGAGCAGGGCACGTCCGAGCTGCCCCGCACCGGCGAGGGCGACCGTGTGGATGCTGTCCGTGTGCAAGGTCATCGAGATCCGTGCGGTGAGACGACCGACGTCATATCCGACGCCGCGCACACCGTTCGCGGCGACGTAGGAGAGGTCCTTGCGGAGGATGGCCGGGTTCACGCCGGCCGCGGTGGCCAGTTCCCCGCTGGAGGCCACCAGGATGCCGCGCTGACTGAACGAGCGCAGGACGTGCAGATAGGTGGCCAGCCGGGCCACTGTGGGCGCCGGAATGTCCGTTGCGACCTCCGGGGCCGGCGGTGGCAGTGCGGACGCGGGAGGCTCGGCGTCGCCCGGCTTCTGACGATCGGCGCCCACGCTCACCTCCACTCCCCTTCACACACCACGACCCATCGAGGATACAACCCCCTGTGAAACTCTTCACATGGACCCTCATGATTCGCCGGGCTGTGTTAGACATCATCGTTTCTACGCGATGGCGGATCGTCGCCGGACCGGCCGGTTCAGCCCTGACGGGTGAGGTCGGCGCGTAGTCGGGGCTCGTCGACCTCCCAGTAGCTGTGCTCGTCGCCGTCGAGCAACACCACCGGCAGCCGGTCCCCGAATTCCGCACGGATCTCGGGGCGGCCGTCGGCCGCGGCGCGGTCGACGTCGACCTCGGTGAACTCCACTCCGAGCTCGCCACAGATCCGCGTCAGATCGCGACGAGCAGTCGCACACATCTGGCATCCCTCACGGGTCAGCAGTTCGACGGTCATGCCGACCATCCTCCCAGCGCTGCCTGTCGCCCACGACGCGACCCCGATCGCCCACGCCCGGCCGTACCCACACGACTGCACGCTGTCCGACTGGTCCGTGTGAGACGCCTCCGAGGGGCCGGCCACGCTCGCCTCGAGGCGATTTCCGGCGGTTCCCCGAGGACCTGAGACGCCGGGCATCCACCTCACCGGCGACGAGGGGCGGTCCGGCTAGGCTGGTCCGCGCAGGCAGTGCTGGCGCCAAGCGTGGGAGGTGGGCAGTGGGCAAGACCCCGAGCCCGGGAGACGAGCAACCCGACAACACACCAGATGGTCCTGCGCACGACACCACCGGACCGGATGCCCTGGGTGACGAGAGCTTCGCCGCCACCCCGCTCGACACCGGTGACGACTGGGAGTCGCAGGCCGCGCGCATCGATTTCGACGACGACTTCGACGAGGACGCCGAACTCCACGACCTCACCGACGACGAGTCCAACCGGGTCACCACGTGGATCTCGCAGCGTGCCTCCGCGGCCACCGGCCGATTCCGCCAGACCGCGCACGAGCTCCGCCAGACCCTCGCCGGCGAGGCGAGCGCGAAGGCCGCCGTCGATTCGCTCCGGCTGCGCGAACCGTCCGACGTCGAGCCCACCGAGACCCCGCGGGACCTGACCGCGGCCGCCTTCTTCGACGTCGACAACACCCTCGTCCAAGGCGCGTCGATCGTGCACTTCGCCCGCGGTCTCGCCGCACGGAAGTACTTCACGTACAGCGACATCATGGAATTCGCGTGGACCCAGGCGAAGTTCCGGATCACCGGCAAGGAGAACGCCCGCGACGTCGCCGAGGGCCGGGACAAGGCGCTGTCGTTCATCGCCGGCCGGCAGACCTCCGAGCTCGCCGAACTCGGCGAGGAGATCTTCGACGACTACATCGCCGACAAGATCTGGCCCGGCACACGCGCTCTCGCACAGCGACATCTCGACGCCGGCCAGCAGGTGTGGCTGGTCACCGCGACACCCGTCGAGCTCGCGCAGACCATCGCCGGCCGACTCGGACTCACGGGTGCGCTGGGCACGGTCGCCGAGAGCGTCGACGGCGTGTTCACCGGACGCCTCGTCGGCGACATCCTGCACGGGCCCGGCAAGGCCCACGCGGTGCGCGCACTCGCCATCCGCGAGGGCCTGAACCTCAAACGCTGTACCGCTTACTCGGATTCACACAACGACGTCCCGATGCTGTCGCTGGTGGGCAAGGCCGTCGCCATCAATCCCGACACCGACCTGCGCGACGTCGCAAAGGTCCGCGGATGGGAGATGTACGACTTCCGGACAGCGCGCAAGGCGGCGAAGTACGGTGCCGGTACCGCCATCGTGCTGGGAGCCGCCGGTGGCGGTGCCGCGGCCGCCGCACGATTGCTGCGGCACCGCTGACCGAGCCTCGTCGCGGCGCCGGTGACCGCACCCGGAGAGACCCCCACCCCGGAGAGGACCCCCATGACCGACGAGACCCTCACCGATCTCCGAAGCAGCGCAGTCGAGACCGGGACACCCGACACGCTCCGCACGCTCGAGCAGCGCGTGTTGTGGCTCGCGACGTCGATGATCCACCACGCCAACCGGGTTCGGCCGAATCCGTCTGGACTCAAGGTCGGTGGACACCAGGCGTCGTGTGCCTCGATGGTGTCGATCATGACCTCGCTGTGGTTCTCCCAGTTGCGGCCGGGCGACCGGGTCTCGGTGAAACCGCATGCGTCACCGGTCCTGCACGGCATCAACTATCTGCTCGGTGGGCTCGACGAGTCGTACCTGACGACGCTGCGGGAGTTCGGTGGACTGCAGTCGTATCCGAGCCGCACCAAAGATCCCGATGCAGTGGACTATTCGACCGGATCGGTGGGAATCGGTGCGACCGCACCGATCTGGGGCGCAGTGGCCCGCCGCTATCTCGACACGACGATCGGTGGCCCCGATGCGGTTGCCGCCGACCGCCGTTCACCCACCGTGCTCGCCCGGCAGTACTCGCTCGTCGGTGATGCCGAACTCGACGAGGGCGCGGTCTGGGAGGCGATCCTCGACCCCTCGGTGGCCGAGCTCGGTGAGATCGTCTGGATCGTCGACCTCAACCGCCAGTCGCTGGACCGGGTGGTCCCCAACATCGCCGCCGGGCGCCTCGAGGCCATGTTCGCCGCCGCCGGATGGCAGGTGATCATGGTGAAATTCGGCCGGCTGCTGGAGGAACTGTTCGACCGCCCGGGTGGGACGGCGCTGCGCGCGCGCATCCTCGACATGCCGAATCCGGAGTATCAGCGGCTGTTGCGATGCGACGCCGACGAGGTCCGTGTACGTCTGCCCGGATCGGGTCCCGACGCGAATGCCGTCGCGACGCTGATCGCCGACGTCGACGACGAGACGCTCCTGAAGGCGATCCGCAATCTCGGCGGACACGACCTCGATGCCCTGATGGGCGCCTACGCGCAGATCGACGACACCCGTCCGACGGTCATCCTCGCCTACACCATCAAGGGCAACGGCCTGCCGATCGAAGGCCACCCGCAGAACCATTCCTCACTGCTCACCGTCGATCAGTACGACGAGCTGGCGGCATCACTGGGGCTCGACCCGGCACACCCGTGGGGCCGGTTCGACGAGGGCACCGACGAGGCCCTGCTGTGCGCACAGGTGGCCGAGCGACTCCGGCGCCGGCCCGTTCCGCTCACCACACCGCCCGCCGTTCCGGTCGACACCGGAAAGACACCGTCGGGAACGTCGACGACGCAAGCGGCACTGGGCCGTACGCTGTTGGCCCTGTCCCGCGAGGCTCCCGAGGCGTCGGCCCGGGTGGTCACGGTGAGCCCCGACGTCAGTTCGACGACCAACCTGGCCGGCTGGTTGAACAAGGTCGGGGTGTGGTCGCCGGACGAGCGGCGCGACTGGTTCGCCGACGACGCGGAGACGATCATGCACTGGCGGGAACGCCCGACCGGCCAGCACATGGAACTCGGTATCGCCGAGACGAATCTGGCGGGCCTGATCGGCGAGCTCGGCGCCACCTGGAGTCGTTGGGGCGAACCGCTGTTCCCGATCGGCGTGCTCTACGACCCGTTCGTGGAACGCACCCTCGAGCCCTGGTCGTACGGGATCTACGCCGGCGGGCAGTCGATCCTGGTGGGCACGCCGTCCGGCGTCACCCTGGCCGCGGAAGGCGGAGCGCACCAATCGATCACGACGCCATCGATCGGCCTGGAGCAACCCGGCTGCGTCAGCTACGAACCCGCCTTCGCGGTCGACGTCGAATGGACGCTGTTGTCGTGCATCGGAAAGCTCGGACGTCCGGACGGGACCTCGTCTTATCTGCGCCTGTCCACCCGCCCGGTCGATCAGCGACTCGCCGCGGTCCCCACCGACGCGGCGGCCCGCGAACGTCGTCGACGCCAGGTGGTCGCCGGCGGATACCTGTTGCGCCGGAGCGAATCCCCACAGGTCACACTGGTCGGGATGGGGGCGGTGATCACCGAGACCCTCGCCGCCGCCGACCGACTGGGTGCACAGGGTGTGGCCGCCGACGTCGTGTGCGTGACGAGTCCCGGACTGATCTTCGAGGCACTGCAGGCCCGCCGCGGACTCGCCGACGGACCGTCGTGGATTCTCGACCAGGTGTTCCCGGCCGGCCGCGCGGCACCGATGGTCACCGTCCTCGACGGGCACCCGCACACGCTGGCCTTCCTGACGGGTGTCAACAACGTGCCCGGCGCGGCGCTCGGCGTCAGGCGATTCGGTCAGGTCGGCTCGCTCGAGGACGTGTACCGCCTCCACGGCATCGACACCGACTCGATCGTCCGCGCCGCGCTCGACCTCACCCTCTGAAACCTCGTCAGAGCGAGTCGATCTCACTCATCGGGTCGATCAGCACCTTCGCATGGTGAGCGGCCGCGCCGAGCGCGTCGAACGCCGGCGCCACCCCCTCGAGCCCGACGGTCGCGGTGATCATCGGCCCGACGTCGACCTTGCCCTCGGCGATCATCTGCAGGGTCTCGTGGAATTCGGCCGGATCGTAGACGAACACGAACCGCAGCTCGATCTCCTTGTTGAGCGCCATCGCCGGGCGGAACGTGTCCGGTTCCATGCACACACCGACCACGACGACACGTGAGCGGAACGGGGCATTCGACACGACGTGCTCGATCATGCCCGGAGTGCCCACGCATTCGAAGATCACCGGCCCCTTCGGCGTCGCGCCGAGCCGATCGGCGATTCGGAACAGGGAGTCCCACGGCGCCAACGGGATTCGACGCAGAGTGTGCATCGCATCGAAGGCGGTGCCCAGCAGGTCCTGCGCCGCGGTGACGTATTTGCCCTCGCGCGCACACCGGTCGAACGGTGACTCCACGGCCGGATCGATGACGATGTCGGCGCCGACGCGCCCGGCCAGGGCCCGGCGCCCCGCGGACAGATCGCTCGCGATCACGGTGCGCACGCCCGACGCCTTGAGCATCGCGACGACCGCGAGCCCGATGGGTCCGCAGCCGATCACCACGGCCACGTCGCGCCGGCCGACCTCGCCGCGGCGGACCGCGTGATGGGCGACGGCCAGGGGTTCGGTGAGGGCCGCGAGTTCGACCGACAGGCCGTGGGGAATCTCAAAAGTCATGTCCTCGGACACCAGCACGAACTGCGCGTAGGCGCCCGAAGCCGACGCCGTCAGCCCGGTCAGATGCGCCTCGTCGCCGTGCCGGATCATCGGCACCGACACCACCGGCGTCCCCGGCGCCCACCGCTTGCGGCATCCGGGCCCGTAGGACACCACCTCGCCGGCGAATTCGTGGCCCAACACCACCGACTGGTCCGAACGCATGAACGCGCCATAGCCGACCTCGTCGGACACGTCCGCGGTCGCGTCGCAGTGCACGCGGGCATGGAGGTCAGACCCGCAGATCCCCGCCCGCAGGACCCGCAGGAGCACCTGTCCGGTCTCCGGAACGGGCATGGGGACGTCTTGGACGGTCAGCTCACCGGCTCGACACACGACTGCACGCATGCCTCATGAGTATCAGCCGCACGGGGATCCCGTCAGCCGAAGTAGACACTCCCCCGCCGGCTCAGCATCCGGAACAGGGTCTGCTGGATCTCCTCGCGGACATGGTCGGTGAGGTCGAAGACCACCATCGGGTCGTCGGCCGACGATTCGTCGTAGGAACCGGTCTCGATCGGGCGGCCGAAGTGGATGTGCCACTTCGACGGCAACGGCACCATGCCCAGCGGGCCCAGCAACGGGAACAGCGGCGTGATCGGGAAGTACGGAAGGCCGAGCACCTTGGCGAGCGGCTTGAGGTCGGCGAGCATCGGATAGATCTCCTCCGAGCCCACGATCGACACCGGGATGATCGGCGCCGCGTTGCGCAGTGCGGTGGTCACGAAGCCGCCCCGGCCGAACCGCTGCAGCTTGTAGCGGTCCTTGTGGAGTTTGCCGATGCCCTTGAACCCCTCCGGCCAGACGGCGGTGAGCTCCCCGGCACGCAGCAACCGGTCGGCGTCGCTGTTGCAGGCGAGCGTCGCACCGATCCGGCGCGCGACCTCACTGATGCCCGGCGAGTCGAAGGCCATGTCGGCGGCGAGGACACGCAGGTACCGATGGTCGGGATGGTTGTCGCGGACGGCGAGCGAGGTGATGATCGCGTCGACCGGGATGGTGCCGGCGTGGTTGGCGACGAGGAGCGCACCGCCCTCGAGGGGCAGGTTCTCGATTCCGGTCACTTCGACGCGGAACCACTTCTCATAGACCTGCCGAACTGCCGGAAACCACACCGATTCGGTGAAATGGGGATCGAATCCGAACTCGTCGACCTCGTACTCGCCTGTCATCCGCTCGCGGATGAAGCCGGCGGTGGAGGTCAAGGTGTCGGCGACGGCGTTCCGAATGCCACCGAGACTGAACAGCGGGCTCGACTTCGACGGCCCTCGGTGTTCGACACCGAGCGCCTCGTCCGACAGGGCGATCTCGCTGCTGATCGGGGTCACCCGCGCGGGCGGACGTCCGAATCCATCGGTGTTGGGATGACCGAGGCCCGTCGAATCTCCCTGCGTGACACCGTGTTTCACACGCCGCTCGGGCGTCTGCTGGCTCGGATGTCGGCGACGGCCGGAATCACGTGCACCGCGGCGATCCGCGGTGGCGTCTGGTCCCGACGATGACGCATAGAGCTGTATGACTTTCGCGGTACGTGCATCTGTCGCTCCGCTACCTGCCAAGGCGCTCACCC
This sequence comes from Gordonia amicalis NBRC 100051 = JCM 11271, assembly GCF_000332995.1. Classification (GTDB taxonomy): domain Bacteria; phylum Actinomycetota; class Actinomycetes; order Mycobacteriales; family Mycobacteriaceae; genus Gordonia; species Gordonia amicalis. Next base: position 29,476 of record NZ_BANS01000032.1, on the reverse strand, counting down.
CTTGTTCCTGTTCCTAGGATCGTCCGTGTGTCGGCGAACCCCCGCTCGACGGTTTGAACCGGGGCTGCCTGAACTACTGGCAATCGTTCCGTCACAGGCCATTCCTTCGGATCTACAGACGCAGCGCCGCGTTGTCGATGACATGAAACGGGACCTGGGAACGGCCACGATCTTCCCCGCGTGATCGCCGGCATGTTCCCGAAGTCCTCACCCTCGCCCGCGGTGGAGTGGCTGCCCCTGCGCGCAGTGTGGGTCTGATGACCCAGTCTAGAGGTAGCAGTGACGTTGCGCACCTTGACCGGAACTCGTCGTACAAATCTCGTCTCGCATTTCACTGGAGTTGATGTGCGGCAGACACGACTCGCTGATCGAACGCACGCCACGCGTCGGACCCGATCACCGGTGTCACGCCGCTGCGTTCGACGAAGTCATCGAGGGTTTCCATGGTCGTGTACCGCGGCACGAAACCCAGTTCGGTGCGCATCCTGGTGGTGTCCAGCACCCGGCCATAGGTCAGGAATTCGGTCTGCGACGAACGCAGCTTCGCCGAACGCGGATCCTGGAAGACGCCGGAGATCGGCGCGAGGAGACCGCTCGGGACCGGTAGTTCGATGTGCCCGAGCCGACGGATCGCCTGCGTCAGCGTCACCACGCCCTCGCCCGCGAGATTGAACGTGCCCGGCTTGCCCGCCAGGGTGACATGCTCCATCGCCGCGAGCGCATCCTCCTCGTGCAGGAACTGCAGACGCGGCTGGTAGCCGAGGACCGTCGGCACCACCGGCGCCGACAGATACGAACCCATACGCGTGGTGATCCGCGGACCCAACATCGCCTGCGGACGCACGATCGTGATGTCGATGTCCTGGCGCCGGCGCCCGAGACCGCGCACGTAGCCCTCCACGTCCAGGAGGTCGCGGCCATAGCCGCGCTTGGGCTCGCGGCGCGCGCGGGTCTCCTCCGAGAAGTGCGACGGGTCGTGTGCACTGGCCCCGTAGACCATCGCCGTGGACCGCAGCACGAGACGCTTCACCGACGGCGTCCGCTGACAGGCGGCGCAGACCTGCATCGCGCCGAGAACGTTGAATTCCTTGATCGCCGCCGAGTGCGGCGCGGTGTCGGCGATCGACGTGGCGGCGTGCACCACCGTGTCGACCCCATACGACGCCAGGGCCTTCGCGATCGTGGGACGCCGGATGTCCAGGCGCAGGAACTCCGCCCGCCCCATCCGGCGCAGCAGGTCCTTGCGCGGCACCCGGGAGTCGACGGCCAGCACACGTTCGATCTGTGGGTTGGCTGCGAGCCGCGCGACCAGATACCCGCCCAGGAAAGTCGACGCTCCCGTGACCAGGACGACCCGAGGTAGCACTGCGGAGGATTCGGCCATGGCGTCGAGGCTAACGGCATCAACCCGTTTCAGCCCGCCGAGGGGCGGAGATCGGCGTCATCGGTGACGAACGACCCCGAAACCACATCATTCGTGTGACAAAAGACCCCAGCGGCAACAGCCCCGGACACCACAAGGACCCGCCGAGGCGGGTCTGCAACAGCAAAAGGACCCGCCGAGGCAGGTCTGCAACAGCAAAAGGACCCGCCGAGGCGGGTCTGCAACAGCAAAAGGACCCGCCGAGGCGGGTCCTGGTGCCATGCGAGTGCTTATTTGCCGAGTTTGCGGCGCTGCACCCGGGTTCGACGCAGCAGCTTGCGGTGCTTCTTCTTCGACATGCGCTTGCGGCGCTTCTTGATCACTGAACCCATCGGGGCGCTTCCTCACGATTGACACTGATGAACTTGACCGACCCTGGCCTGCACTCGATCGGCTTCGTCAGTGATCGTCGACTGGCGTCGACGACCCGGGTCGAGGAGCTCACCGGTACATCCAGGTACGCGACCACTGAGCCTACCGGGCCGTGTGTCGGATCAGGAAATCGCGGTGTCCGAAATGACGGCGCGAAACCGGCTGCCGGCACAGGCGAACAGCCGCTCCAGACACAACACTCCCGGGGCGGCGACGGGGCCACCCTCGGGAGTGCTGTGTGAAACTGCTGATCGGCGCGTCAGCCGAGACCGAACCTATCCGGCGTCGAAGTACGACGTCTCCAGGTAGTCGTGCACCGCTTTCGCGTGCACACGGAACGAGCGTCCGACCCGAACCGCAGGCAGTTCGCCGTTGTGGACGAGACGGTAGACGGTCATCTTCGAAACGCGCATCAGCGACGCAACCTCGGCGACGGTGAGGAACTGCGACCCAGAGGTCGCGTTGCTCACCGAGGCCGTCCTGTCACCAGGAGTGTCTGCAGGTGCCATTGATCACTCATACCTCCGGTGCACGCGTCGCGGCCGCAGGCTTCCCCTCCTGCGGACATCAGACACGCACGTGCTTAAAGCAGCTTAGCGTGGCAGATGTGAAAAAAGCGACGTGAGGGGCCGTGATTCCTGAGATTTCTGTGACTCGACCCCAACATGCTGGGGTTTAGCTGCCTGTCGACCACTACTCATGGGGTGTCGGAAACCGCGTGTCCCGACGCCAAACCCTCGACTTCCACTCGACGTCCGCCTCGTGCGCTGGCGGCCGCGCACGCGCGAGTCGCCTGGTAGACGGCGTGCCGTAGACCGTTCGCCTCGAACTCGCGGATCGCCTCGGCGGTGGTCCCGCCCGGAGAGGTCACCGCGGCCCGCAGGTCGACGGGTGACATACCCGAATCGCTGAGCAGGACCCCCGCACCGCGGATGGTCTGGATGGCCATCTCGGACGCCTGGGCGCGGGTGAGTCCGAGCCCGACACCGGCGTCGATCATCGCCTCGGCGAGCAGGAAGACGTAGGCGGGTCCGGACCCGGACACGGCGGTGACCGCGTCCATCTGCTTCTCCGGTACCACGGCCACCCGCCCCACGGTCTTGAGGAGTCTGACGACCGCCTGGAGTTGCTCCTCGCCGACGTAGCGGCCGGCAGCGACCGCGGACATGGCCTCGTTGACCAGCATCGGGGTGTTGGGCATGACACGGATGACCGGCGAACCGGCCTGTAGGGCGCTTTCGTAGCGCTCCAGCGGGATGCCGGCCACCAGGGTCACGGTGACGCGTTCGCTCTCGGCGTTGTCCTCCGCCGAGGCGAGGATGTGGAGCACCGAGTCGACGTCGTCCGGCTTGATGGCCAGGAAGACGTAGTGCGCGGATTCGGCGGCCGTCTTCACGTCGGTGACCAGGACCCCGTACTCGTCGGCGATCTCGGACGCCCGGGATTCGAGTTTCTCCGCGACGACGAGATCCTTCGTCGGGGTTCCGGCGCCGATCAGGCCGGCCAGGAGCGCCTCCCCGATCTTGCCTCCACCGATGATGGCGATGCGTTCGGTCACGAATGTCTACCTTCCTGCGGGAATGAGTGCCAATTGGCGGGACTGGGCGACAACCGTCCCGGTCGAGTCCACCACGAGATGATCCTCCTCGAACATTCCGGGCCCGACCTCGGTACTCGTCGCGGCGAAGCGCAGCCACCCGGGCGCCGGATGCCGTCGGACATAGGTGGTCAGCTGCACGGTCGGCGCCCAACCGAACAACGCGAGATTCATGACCACCGGCGGCGAGATGTCGCAGACGAGGACCGAGAAGTATTCGTCGGGATCGACGTCCTTCGGACGGATCCACCCGCGCACGAGCGGCTCACCGGTCTCACCGCGGACGATCGGGAACGTCTCCGGGTCGAGGACCAGGTCGATCGCCGCGCCGAGGTGGTTGACCTCGGCGATCGGCGAACCGTCGAGGGGGATGCCGGTCGACGGCGGTTCGACTGGCGTGCCGTCGAGCACGTTCGGACCGGAGTGGTGCGGGGTCCCGGAGTCGGGACGCGCCATCGTCACCGACGAGGAGACGACCGTACGACCCTGCTGGACCGCGTCGACGTGCAGGACCGTCACGGTCCGGCCGCGTTTGCGCACGGTGATCGCGAAATCGATGTCCGCGGCGTCCGGGGCGGTCAGGTAGTCACTGGCGATGGCGACCGGGATCATCGCGGCGGACGCATCCGCGACTTTCGGGTCGTCGGACGGGGTGAGGGCGGTGAGTGCGGTGCGCGCCGCCTTCGCCACGACCATCTGCAGGGTGCCGCCGTGCACCTTGGGTCCGATGGTGAAGGTCTCGTCGATGTGCGCACGCAGCGTGATGGCGTCGGGACCACCGCGGTCCACCTCGGTCAGGATCTGCACCTCGGTGATCTTGCTGGTCATGGTCCCCGCTTTCGTCGTGCCGACCCCGACGCCGGCGAAGACCGCAACGCGACGATCTCCGGCGTCAGTTGTTGCGCCGGCCGGCGCTCTCGGGGTGCAGCTCCCGTTTGAGATGCTGCCGCGCAAAATCTAGCGAACGGGCCAGGAGTGCACCGCGCTCGGGCTTGGTCCGGGCGCTGCCGGTGCTGACCTCCAGCACCACGGCACCGGCGAAGTCGCTCGCCGCGATCCGGCGGCACACCTCGGCACACGGTTGTCCACCGTCGCCGGGGATGAGGTGTTCGTCGGTCGCCGCACCGTGCCCGTCGGCGAGATGGAGGTGGTTGAGGTTGCGTCCCATGCGATCGAGGAGATCGAGGGCGTCCACCCCGGCCGTCGCGGTGTGCGAGAGGTCGAGGGTGTAGTTCGCGTATCCGTCGTCGGTGGGATCGATCGACTTGCCGAATGCGGACGCGGCGAGACCGGGCCCACCGCCCCGCTTCTGGAGTCGTCGCACGGATGGTTCACGTGATCCGAAGAAACGGTCGGCACGCATCGGGAACATGTTCTCCACGGCTATCGCGACCCCGCTGTCGTCCTCGAGCTCGCCGACGAGGTCGTCGAAGGCCGACACATAGCCGCGCTGCCAGCGGAACGGTGGGTGCACCACCACGGTCGGGGCACCCAGATCCTCGGCCGCCTGCACCGATCGGGCCAGTTTCACCACCGGGTCCCGGCCCCAGACGCGCTGTGAGATCAGCAGGCACGGGGCATGGATCGACAACACCGGGACCTGGTAGTGGTCCGACAGATATCCGACGCGGCGAATGTCCTGGCTGACCGGGTCGCCCCAGACCATCAGCTCGACCCCGTCGTAACCGAGATCCGCCGCGTAGGCGAAGGCCGCCTCGGTGTTCTGCGGGTAGACCGAGGCGGTGGACAGACCGATGGGTATCTCTGGTCTGGGGAGAAGGGGTGGCTCGGACGACGTCACGTTGCCAGCAACACAAGTGGACCGATGGTCACCAACAGCCCGACGCCCAATGCGAGCAGCGTCGTCGCCAGGTCCTTGGTGCGCCGCACGACGTGCGAGAGCGTGACGATCCCGAAGATCACCAGCACCGCGAGGACCAGCGCGAAGTACGGGTTCCAGCGCCACAGCTCGGTGAATCCCCAGAACAGACCGATGCCGACCAGCAGACCCACGACTGCCTGACCGAGGATCAGGAGCCAGGCGAGGGCCGGTGACCGCTCCTCCCCAGCCTCCGGTTCGCCGACCTCGCTGCCGGCGACCGCGGGCTTCTCGACCTTGCCCTGCTCGGAGTCCGCGGCGCCCGCCGAGATGGCGGCGGTCTCCTCCGACGACCCGTCGGCGACGACGTCGGGGGTCTCGTCGAGATCAGTGGTCTCCTCCACGCGTGCGGTCTCGTGCTTGGACAGGACCACCGCCTCGGAGCCCTCGGCCGGTTCGGGGGTCGTCTCGTCCTGCTGGTTGTCCTCTTCGTCCACGACCGGCGCCGACCACGCCTCGGTGTCGTACCACTGGGCCGACGCCTGCCAGGCCTCTGTTTCCTCGGGTCGGGTCTCCTCCGGCCGGGTCTCGTCCCGCGCGGTGTCCTCGCGCGTGGAGTCGTCTTCCGGGGGCGCGATGGGCTCGATGATCTCGGTCGGGTTGTCGTCGTCACGGCGTGCCCGTGCCGCGGCGGCTCGCGCACGGCCACCCGGAACGGACCGCGTGCCGGTGTCCTCGGCCGCCGACGTGCCGGCCTGGGTCCCGGAACCGACGGCAGCGGCGGCCCCCTTCCGGCCGAAGAGCTTGCGTGCGAGCCCGCCGAGCGCCTTGGCGCCTTTGAGCCTGCTCGTACCGGTCGGCTGTGCACCGGGGCCGGCGTCGCCTTCCACGTCGGCGAAGTTGCGGTAGGCGTCGAAGTCCATGACGTCGGAGAACCCGCTGTCACCGCGCTCACGCGGTCCGGAACCGGAGTCGACCTCGGTCAGGTCGTGGGTCACCACATCATCGGATTCGACGACGACGAGACCTTCGTCGGTGCCGCCATCGGCCCCGTCCACCATCGGGATGATCCCGGTGACCGCGTTCGCCGACTCCTCGTCGACGGGCTCCGAATCGCGCGGCGGACTCATGCGGCGGGCCACGGCGTCCGAGCTGAAGTCACGGGTGGCCGGCGGCGTCGCGCCGAAGCCGGGCATCCCGCTGGCGGTGCGACCTCCCGGCGCGAACGGCCGGTCCGGGCGCGGCCGATCGGCGACCGGGCGGTCGTCGGCGGCGCGACGCGCAACGGGATTCCCCGACCGTGGGAACGGACCGCCCGGGGTCTCGGTCCCCGACCGGCCCGTGGGGCTCCATCCGCGGGTCGCGGGCCCGGATGCGGTCTTGTCGGCGGAGGTCCCGGTGTCCTTCGGCTCCGAGGCCTTCGCCTCGGTCGGCTTCGCCTCGGACGCGTCGGGCGCGGCGGATTCGGGCGCAGCCGGGGTCGCGGTCTCGGTGGCCTCGGCCTCGGTGGTCTCGGTGGCCTCGGCCTCGGTGGTGGTCGCCTCGGTGGGCTCGGCCTCCGGGGCCTCGACCGTCGGAGCCTCGGCCTCCCGGGCCTCCGCGGACGCACCCTTGTCTGCGGGCGCGATCTTCTCGTCGGCCTGCGGTGCGGACGCGTCGTTGATCTTCGGGATCTCTCCGGTCAGTTCGGAAACCGAGACCGAGCCGTCGCGACCCGCACGCCGCCGTCCCCGACCGTCACGCCGGGTCGGCGTCGTACCGCCGGCCGCCTGCGACCGGGCGAGTAGTTCCGATACCGAAATGGGTCGAGATTCGGGTTCCGAATCCTTCGACATGAAGTGGCTCTCCGTCCTCGAACGTCACCGGATGCCGGTCGAGCGCATCCGCTTGGGTAACTCTCGGCGCTCGTGGACCACACCGTCGACCTTCTCCCCCATCCCGCGCACCCGTGGGCATCGCAGACCGGATCAGCCGACGCCGCCACGGGCGCCAGTCGTCTGTGAGGGCTCGAACGAGTCGGCCGGTTCCGCGTCAAGTCGACGCAGGATGACGCCCTCCCGCAGAGCCCACGGACAGATTTCCAGTGTATCGACTTGGAAGGCCCGCATAGCCGCCTCCGCCACGAGCGCCCCCGCAACCAGCTGACCGGCACGATCGGCGCTGACGCCTTCGAGCTCGGCGCGGTCGGAGCGGGTCATCCGGGAGATGAAGGAGATCAGCTGACGAAGGCCACCTGTGGTCAGTTCGCGACGAACGCGGGGTCCCGCGCTCGACGGCGCGGCCCCGGTGAGTCGGGCGAGGCTGCGGAAGGTCTTCGAGGTGCCCACACAGAGGTCTGGTGAACCGGGCCCGAGGAGTTCCTTGGCCGGTCCACGCAACTCCGCGTCGAGCCAGTCCCTCAGGACACCGATCCGACGCCGGTCCGGTGGATCGTCCGGCAGCCACTCACGCGTCAGCCGGCCGGCGCCCAGGGGCAGCGACAGCGCGACATCGGGCTCCTCGTCGACGCCGTTGGACATCTCCAGGGACCCGCCGCCGATGTCGAGGGCGAGGATGCGTCCCGCGCTCCACCCGCGCCAGCGGCGGACGGCAAGTGAGGTGAGCCGCGCCTCGTCACGGCCGGACAGGACCGCGATGCGCACACCGGTGCACCTCTCGACCTCGTCGAGCAGATCGTCGGAGTTGGTGGCGTCCCGGACGGCCGACGTCGCGAAGGCCATCATCTGCTCGCATCCGGAGGTGGCCGCGATGTGGGTGAACTCCTCAACCGAGTCGATCAGCTTCGCCACGGCCTTGTCACTCATCCGGCCGTCGTCGTCGATCTGTTCGGCCAGCCGTAGAACCGCCTTGGTCGAACTCATGGGGGTCGGGTGACCGCCCCGATGGGCGTCGACCACCAGGAGGTGGACAGTGTTGCTACCCACATCCAGAACTCCTAAGCGCACGCGTCAACGGTAGTGCAGGCGTCGTGGCGGCACGATCCCGGCTACCGTTGTGGTCGTGACCGCCATCTCGCCGTCCGCGCCACGAATCACCCCCGCCCCGGAGGTCGAACTCGACTTTCCGCGCGAATGGTACGAATTCGTCGATCCGGCCGATCCCGAACACCACATCAGAGCCGACCTGACCTGGCTGCTGTCGCACTGGACGTGCGTCTTCGGCACCCCGGCCTGCCAGGGCATCCTGCCCGGACGCGAGACCGACGGCTGCTGTAGCCACGGCGCCTACCTGTCCGACTCCGACGACCGCAAACGTCTCGCCCACGGCGTCTCGATGCTCACCCCCGAGGACTGGCAGTTCCACAACAAGGGTTCCGGCAAGAACCCACTCGGCCCCAAGGGCTACCTCGAGGAGGGTGACCTCGATGACGAGCCCGCGCTGAAGACGCGACTTCACAAGGGCGCGTGCATCTTCCTGAACCGTCCGGGCTTCGCCGGCGGCGTGGGTTGTGCACTGCACTCGATGGCCTTGCGCAAGGGCCTCGAGCCGCTCACCGTCAAGCCCGACGTGTGCTGGCAGCTGCCGGTGCGCCGTGAGCAGGACTGGGTGGAACGTCCCGACGGCACCCAGGTGTTGCAGACCACGATCACCGAGTTCGACCGCCGTGGCTGGGGCGAGGGCGGGCACGATCTCAAGTGGTACTGCTCGGGATCGCCCGACGCACACGTCGGCGCGAAGCAGGTCTGGGAGTCCTATGCGCCCGAGCTGACCGAGCTCATCGGCGCCGCCGCCTACGAGGCCCTCGCGGCCGCATGCCGGCGCCGGAACGGGTTGGGGCTCATCGCCGTTCACCCGGCAACAACAGCCGCGACCGCGCGTCGCGAGACCGACGTCAAATACGAGCTGCAGCCGCCGGAGTGACACGGGTGCGCGGGGACACCCCGCGCACCCGGCTCAGGCCTCCAGTTTGTATCCGAGTCCGCGAACGGTGATGAGGTGTTTCGGGTTGGCCGGGTCCGGCTCGATCTTGGAGCGCAGGCGCTTCACGTGCACGTCCAGGGTCTTGGTGTCGCCGACGTAGTCGGCACCCCAGACGCGATCGATCAGCTGCCCGCGCGTCAGCACACGGCCGGCATTGCGCAGAAGGTATTCGAGGAGATCGAATTCCTTGAGCGGCATGGTGATCGATTCACCGTTGACCGCGACGGTATGACGCTCGACGTCCATCCGGACCGGGCCCGCCTCGAGGACACCGAGATCGAGGTCCTCCTCGGCGGTGTCGCCCCCGCGTCGCAGGACCGCCCGGATGCGGGCGATGAGTTCCCGTGCCGAGTACGGCTTGGTCACGTAGTCGTCGGCACCGAGTTCCAGGCCGACGACCTTGTCGATCTCGGTGTCGCGGGCTGTCACCATGATCACCGGCACATTCGACCGGGCCCGTAGGGCCTTGCAGATCTCTGTCCCCGACATCCCGGGCAGCATCAGGTCGAGGAGCACGATGTCGGGGCTCACGCGGTCGAAGGTCGGCAGCGCCTGCGCACCGTCGTTGACGATGCTGGCCTCGAACCCTTCCTTGCGCAGTAGGAACGCCAGCGGATCAGCCAGCGATTCCTCGTCCTCGACGATCAGCACGTGGGTCAACTCTCAGATTCCTTCGTTGTCGTCACCGCAGGGGTGGCCGATCGGATCGGCAGATGGTGGGGACTCACCTGGACCCCCCATCCTCGGTGGACCAGTCCATGTCGGAGAGGTCCTCGGGGATGCACAGCGTGAAGGTGGAGCCCGTACCGGGTTCGCTCCACAGGTTGATCGTGCCGCCGTGATTGGCGGCCACGTGTTTGACGATGGCCAGGCCCAGTCCGGTACCACCGGTCATCCGCGACCTCGCCTGGTCGACGCGGAAGAACCGTTCGAAGACACGCTGCTGGTCGGCGCGCGCGATGCCGATGCCCCGGTCGGTCACGGCGATCGCCACCATGGGCCGGCCGTCGATCTTGATGATGCGGCGGCTGATCGAGACGACGGTGTCCGGAGGCGAATAGGCGATGGCGTTGGTGATCAGGTTGTTGAGAGCGGTCAGCAGCAGGAGCCGGTCGCCGCGGATCGTCGCGCCGATCGGGTCGTCGGACCGCAGTTCGATCGCCGCCGCCTCCGCCGTCAGCGTCGCCGCCGAGAGGGCGTCGTCGATCAGTTCGTCGACACCGACCGGGGTGAACTCGGGGGTGTCGCCCTCCTGCAGGCGGGACAGGGCCAGCAGCTCGCTCACCAGCCTGCCCATGCGTTTGGTCTCCCCGACCACCCGTTGCCCGAAGTGCCGGACCGACTCGACGTCGTCGGCTGATTCCAGGAGGGCCTCGGCCAGCAATCCGATGGCTCCGACCGGCGTCTTGAGTTCGTGCGACACGTTCGCCACGAAGTCGCGCCGGGTGGCCTCCAGACGCTTGTGTTCGGTGTCGTCGAGGCCGTAGACCACGGCGTAGCGCTCGTCGTCCTGTGCCACCACCTTGGCGAGGCACCGCACGTGTTCGACGATGGGTCGCGGGGTGCGGCCGGTGGAGACGAAGCCGAGGGTCGAGGTGGGCGGGTTGAACTCGAAGTGGTGATCGACGTGGGAGTCGAGGACGTCCTTGACCGCATCCCAGACGGGGTCGGCGAGCAGCATCTCGCGGACGATGCCCAGTTCGACGGCCCGCTGGTTGAACATCACGACATCCCGGAACTCGTCGACCACCGCGACGGCGGTCGACGAATGGCGGACCACCATGCTCAACAGGCCGGCCTTGGTCATGCGGCCGTCGGCGGTCGTCGACGCGACGTCGGAATCGCGGATCTCGGCGGATGCCGACACGGCCCGCGGCACCAGCGCGCGGTCGGTGGCCGGAACCGGCAGGGCAGCGTCTGGAGAGCACTGGAATTCCGCGGGTGCACGTCCCCGGCTGGACGATGAGCGGAGCGCGAGGCGTCGGGACCGCCGGGGTGCGTCGAGTCGACGGCCCAGCATGACTCCGAGGATGAGCGCGAGTACGAACGCGATCGTCGCGGCTGAGATTGCGGCGGCCACCCGCTCAGCTTACGGCCGAACCAACTCCGGTCGCACATAGGTCGCAGCTGTTCGGCAGCTGTTCACGCGCCGTTGGCCGAAGAGGTGGCGGTCGGCGCGGATGACCGTCGACGGGTGATGACCCCGCCGCCGGCGCGAGGTCACTGCGGGACCGGGACCGCCATGTCCGCGAACTCCGGGTGGCGCTCGATGAAACGCTGAACGTACGAACACACCGGGACCACCTGCTTGCCGCTCGCCCGGATGTCCTCGAGGACGAACCGAACGAGTTGTCCCGCATAGCCATGCCCGCTGTACTGCTCACGGATCACGGTGTGGGTCAGCACGACCTGGTAGTACTCGGAGACATAGTCGAGATAGCCGACGACCTCGTCCTCGCCGAAGGAATCAGAGACGAGAACCGCCTCATACCTTTCCTGAGCGGGGGAATGATCGATCCGCAGGGTGCCCACATCCGCCATAGCGTCTAATGTAGCGCGGGTCACACCAAAGAAGCTATCGCGATTATGTTACACGCTCCTCGCACGGCCTCCCGGACGGCGGGCGCGCCGCCGTGAAGGCCTACTTCTGACCCTGGGCCGCGACGGCAGCCGCGCCGGCGGCAGCCGCCTCGGGGTCCAGGTAGGTGCCACCCGGATTCAGCGGCTTGAGGTTCTCGTCGAGGTCGTAGCGCAGCGGGTTGCCGGTCGGGATGTTCAGGCCCGCGATGTCCTCGTCGGAGATGTCGTCGAGGTACTTCACGAGCGCCCGCAGCGAGTTGCCGTGTGCGGCGATGAGCACGGTCTTGCCCGCCCGGAGATCGGCGGCGATCGTCTCGGTGAAGTACGGGATCATGCGCGCCACGACGTCCTTGAGGCACTCGGTCAGCGGCACCTGGTCGAGGTCGGCGTACCGCGGATCGCCGACCTGGCTGTACTTCGCGTCGGGCTCGATGGCCGGCGGCGGGGTGTCGTAGCTGCGACGCCACAGCATGAACTGCTCCTGGCCGTACTTCTCCAGGGTGTCGGCCTTGTTCAGGCCCTGGAGCGCACCGTAGTGACGCTCGTTGAGACGCCAGTCGCGGACCACCGGAATCCAGTGGCGGTCGGCGCGGTCGAGGGCGATCTGCGCCGTCGAGATCGCGCGTCGCAGAACCGAGGTGTACAGGACGTCGGGCAGGAGGTCATGCTCGACGAGCAGTTCGCCGGCCCGCTCGGCCTCGGCCTTTCCCTTGTCCGTGAGCGCCACGTCCACCCATCCGGTGAACTGGTTGGACGCATTCCATTCGCTCTCGCCGTGACGCATCAGGATCAGGGTGCCGTTGCTCATGGGCGATAGTTTCGCACAGACGCGCTGGGCCCACTTCCCACCGCCCCCGACCCCGCCCTCTCCCGTCGCCCCGACCCCTCCCACCCCCGGATCGGCCCGTCCGACGAATCGGCGGTGACCGGCGCAATTCGCTCGGCGGCCCTGGTATCCGAGGGCTAGCGTGATCCCATGACTGCCAGCACAAATGCCGGGGAGACCGGCAAGAATGCCGAACAGCAGCCCGAACTCAAACGCGTACTCGGTCCGAAGCTGCTGCTCCTGTTCATCATCGGCGACATCCTGGGCACCGGCATCTACGCGCTGACCGGACAGGTGGCCGGCGAGGTCGGGGGCGCGGCGTGGCTACCTTTCCTCATCGCCTTCACCGTCGCGACGCTCACCGCGTTCTCGTATCTCGAGCTCGTGACGAAGTATCCGGAGGCCGCAGGCGCAGCGCTGTACGTGCACAAGGCCTTCGGTATCCACTTCGTCACCTTCATCGTCCTGTTCACGGTGATGTGCTCGGGCATCACATCGGCGACGACGGCGTCTCGTGCCTTCGCGGTCAACATGCTGACCGCGTTCAGCGGCGACACCCCCGACGCCACGAATCCGGCCCTGTACGCGGTGGCCATCGGCTTCCTGCTGCTCGTCATGTTCATCAACTTCCGCGGCGTCGCCGAGGGCGTCGGCACCAACGTGGTGCTGACGCTGGTGGAGCTCTCCGGTCTGCTGCTCGTGCTGTTCATCGGGTACTGGTTCATCGTCGGCGGCAACGCCGAACACTGGGATGCGGTGGTGGCCTTCGAGAGTCCCGATGACAAGACCGCCTTCGTCGCCGTCACCGCGGCGACCTCGCTGGCCTTCTTCGCGCTCGTCGGTTTCGAGGATTCGGTCAACATGGCCGAGGAGTGCAAGGAGCCGACCCGTATCTTCCCGAAGGTGATGCTGAGCGGCCTCGGCATCACCGCACTCGTCTACGTCCTCATCGCGATCTGCGCGGTGGCGATCGTGCCGGTGGGCGTGCTGGCCGAGAGCGAGACGCCGCTCGTCGACGTCGTGCAGGCAGCGGCACCGGACTTCCCGATGTCGGACCTGCTGCCGTGGATCTCGATGTTCGCCGTCGCCAACACCGCACTGATCAACATGATGATGGCCAGCCGGTTGCTCTACGGCATGGCCAAACGAGGCGTGCTGCCCAAGGTCCTGTCGTACGTGCACCCGGGTCGCCGGACGCCGTTCGCGGCCGTCCTCTTCACCACGGTCATCGCCCTGCTACTACTCACCTATGTGAGCTCCGATCCGAATAGTTCGGTCGTGGGACTGCTCGGTGGCACCACCGCGCTGCTGTTGCTGGCGGTGTTCACCGTGGTCAACGTATCGGTCCTCGTCCTGCGGCGGGACAAGGTGGAGCACAAGCACTTCCGGACCTCCACACCCGTCGCGGTGGTCGGCGCGATCACGTGCGGCTACCTCACCCTGCCGTTCACCGGCCGTGACCCCGAACAGTATGTGATCGCCGGCTGGCTCCTGTTGCTCGGCGTGGTCCTGTGGGCGCTGACGTACTGGTGGCACAAGCGGTCCGGCGGCCATGCCGTCAGCTACGACGAGGTTCCGCCGCATCAGATGAAATGACCGTCCTCGCGGCCAACGCGGACCGGGCCGAATACACCGACCCCCACCCGGTGATGTGATCACCCGGGTGGGGGTCGGTGTTCTCGTAGTCCTCGCTGGGGCCAAGGCCAACACCCCAGGAACCGCCGAACATCGCCCTGATCAGGAACAATCGGTACACCAACGTCTCCGATCGCGGATCACCGAGCAGATGCGGCGTGATGTCGTGCGGCTCTATGAGGGAGGCTTGCCGAGCAGGGCGGTCGCAAGCGAACTCGGAATTGGGCGCACAACCGTCCTGAACATATTAAGAACCGAAGGCGCTGAGCTACGGCCGCGCGGTGCTCGATACTAACCAAGCCTCTCTAGAACCCGTAGAGGTGCTGTCGCGCGTTGAATGCGTCCGGGCCTCCCTCCAGTAGGTTTTCCGCATAGGACCGAATCTTCTTGTCGTCAAGTGATCCGATCCCGCCTTCGGCTGGCCAACCGTGATAGCCGTCGCCTTCGAGAGTCACAATCAACTCAGCGTCACCGAGAACCGGAACGTTCGCATTGTGCGTACTCGCGATGATCTGGCGTTTGCCCTTTAGACTCCGAAGATTCGTGACGATACCGTCATATACGAACCGGTTGTCTAGGTCGTCCTCCGGCTGGTCGATGATGAGCGGGGCTTCCGAACCCGTGAGCAGCAGAAGCAGCAGAGCTGTCGCCTTCTGACCTTTCGAGAGCCGACTCATGCTCTTGTAGTCACGTGTCCCACTGCCGAAGCCTACGTCTAGCTTCACATCAACAGCGAGGCCAACACTCAGCTCTTCCAGCTCGCGCAATAGCGCTTCTCCTCCATCGATCACGCTATGCGCCTGGGCCCCTTTCACTCCAAAGTGGGCCAGATCTTCGGCACCCTTGCGTGCTGCTGCAACAAACGACCTAGGCGAGAAGTCTTCGGAATCGATGGCTGCCATGATGTTGTTGCGCTGACCGGTGACGGACTTGTTCACGACAGCTTTGATGTGATCCCGGTGTTGTGTCGGTACCGGTTGCACTATCACGACTCCTGCGGTGGCTTTGTTCGCGGAGCGAACGGCCTCACGGAGTCGCTCCCTCTGTCGTTGCTCATGATCATGGAGCTCACCCAGCAATACAACTCGCTCAGCCTTAAGATCACGAATACTCGCATCGATCTGTTCCCGTCGTGGAACTTTTGCCTTCAGTGTCTGAAGGTTCTGTTTCGTAGTGACGAACTTGTCTGGCTCCAAACCTTGCTCATGAAGGACTCGAAGCACCTCCTGGTACTCCTCGCGCTTCCCGGCAGCTGCCTTGATCCAGTCTTCCTTCGCCTTCAGTACAGCTTCTTCAGCATCATTCACCGCAATTTTAGTCTGCGCCGCGAGCGCAGCAAGCTTCGACGCAAGCTCCGATGTTGCCGCTGTTGCGCGATCCAAAATCGCCTTATGGGATGAGTCGTTAATTCCCTCATACGGAGCATTTAGACCGTTTTCCAGCTGCGGGTCAGCAATGGTGTCCACGACAGCTCGGATGTCACCAAGTCGCGACGACGCCTCCGTGAATACCGCCTCATCATGGGCAAGCCTCTGTTGATCAGCAAGCTTAGTAGGCACGTCAGTCGAGTCGTACTGGCGAACTTGCTCCTCGAGACGCGTCATCGCTGACAACTCCTCCTCGAGCAACATCTTCGAGTTGTCAGCTTTGTTCAGCTTCTCGCGATTTTCCGCAAGATCGGCCAGTGTCTTCTGATGCGCTTCATCAGGGCCATCTGACCCGGTAAAGCGCTGCAGCATTGTGGCAACACGTTCAGAATCCGTCGCAAGTTCGGCAAGCTCATGTTGGCCATAGATTTCGACTATCGGAAGTACGTCCTGAGGCCTCTGATTAGTGGCGGTCCCGCTCGCATCCTTGACAACAGACGGCTCGTTCACAACCCGCTCGATGGTGTACCTCTGCGGCGTCGGCACCGATGTTTCGACAACAACCCGAACAATGGTCCCCGATTTCAATACATCTCGTACGATTAGTTCGAAATCGTCAGAAACCTTCTTTCCAATCGGATCGATTCCGAGCGCAAATCGAAGACTCTCGATCGCCGTCGACTTGCCCGTACCACGTCCACCAATGAACGTAGTCAAATCCTCCGACAGCGGAAGTGTAACCCCGTCGAGAAATCCGCCCGTCCAGGAGATCTCCCGTAGTAGCGTGCGAGGAACTGCCGTGGGGTCGTTGAGCTTCACCCGAGTCTCGGGTGTCCGGATTGCGTGCTTCAAGCTCTCCAGCGAATCCGTGCTCATCTTGTACCAGCTCGTCGCGCCAAGCTTCTTGAGATCAGAAGGACCCATTACATCGTCAGCATGAAGGATCGCCAATCGATGTTTTCGCTCGAACGGCTTTTGATTTGAAGTGATCTTGTTTTGATTTACTGCGTCAGCAAGGTCAGGACTTATTCCGATAGCATTCAGTTCCGGGTGCAGTATCATTTGCTCCAGAGATTGGCCACTCATCCTGCACAAGAGGCCACTCGGATCTGCGTTGGCGTGTGCGGGCACAACCAGCGCCCCCAGCTCCGCCATCTTCTCAAGAATATGTTTGTAACTACACGATCCAGGGCCGGACCCTGTTCCGGGCTTCGATCCACATACTCCGATGGCAGCATTGATCTCTGCCCAACTTGTCCCGGCGTCGAATATGACCAGAATATGAACCCCCTCTGACGAGTTGGCTTCGAATCCAGGGAGAGCAACAATTCCACGCTCGGCCGCAGCCACAATTAGCCCCGCTGCGCTCTCAGCGCACCAGTGATCAGTGACTGCGATCAATCCGATCCCGAGCGCTTCACATTCGTCGAGCAGCGCATTGTTGTAATCAGCCTCCGAACTAAAAGACGTCGATGGCTGATTCTTGCCTTTGTATTCGTACGGATTTACCTGAAGCGCCGCCCGCACCCAACGAGCACCCGGCAATGGATCAGTCACTGGCACCTATTCCCACTCCTCCGCACCAAGCGGTGCAGCGTTTAGTTGATCTCGGCGACTTCGCCAATCCGGCAGATGCTGATCCATCAGCGTCGTGAACCGCTCCCCGTGGTTCCGCTCGAAGTAGTGCGTCATTTCATGGACGACGATGTATTCGAGGCAGTCGGGGTGCTTCTTGGCGAGTTCGACATTGAACCAGATGTGCCTGGTTTCGCGGTTGCATGACCCCCACTTGGTCTTCATGCGTCGAATCGACCACTTGGGGACGGTCACGCCGAGCTTGCCCTCCCAGGTGGTGATCACATCGGGTAGGGCATGTCGCAGCTGTTCGCGGTACCACTGGTCGAGGTAGCTGCGCCGCTTTTCGGCATCCGTCCCAGGTGGCACGTAGAGGACGAGTCGATCACCATCTGGCTCGAAGTGAGCACGACCGGGCCGCTCAACAACCTTCAGACGCTTACGAACACCCCATACGTAGTGGCTCTCACCGGTCGTCATCTCACGCTCACTCTGGCGCGGTGCTGCTTTGAGCTGCTCACGCTGGCGCTTGATCCACGGAAGTCTCTGAATTACGGCGAGGCGCACCTGGTCGTCGTCGAGCCGTTTCGGTGCTGCGACGCGGACACGACCAAGCGGCGGGTAGACGCCGATGTGCAGGTTCTTGATGTCTTTGTAGATCACGTCGACATCGATGCCTCGGATGCTGAGGTAGGCGCTAGCGGTACTCATCTTGAGCCTTCACTAGGTTGAATACCTCATCGAGCTTGTCATCGTCGTAGTCGTTGGGCAGGGTACGGCGCAGCGCACGCTTGACGACTTTCTCCTTGAGCGGGTTACCGACCCAGGCATCGGGCTTCGTCGTCCGCACAGCTTCATCCAGGCTGCGCGCGATCTCGACGTCGGGCCAGGTGAAGTCGACGAGCGCCTTGCGTGCGCCGTCGTTGACCCAATCTGGGTAGTCGTGTCCGGTACCTTCACCGGTGCCAAGCTTCTTGGCGGCTTCCAGCAGTTTTGCCAGGTACGCCTGGTAATCGATGGCCTGTTGGCGGCGCTGTTCGATGATGGCGTCGAGTAGCTCGCTCATCTTGTCGTAGTACTTCGGGTTCATGGCGTGCTCGTCGATGATCACCTTGCGCATGTTGTTGGTGATCGTCTCAGCGACCGCCTCGGGATCCTTCTTGATGCCTGGCGGCAGCTTGTCGATTGCCCCTGCGCCGAGCTTGACGATCAAATCGACCAAGCCAGTGTTTTCGAACTCGGATACGACTTCGCTGGCATCGGCCCGGATGTAGGTGTCGAGTAGGTAGCGCATACCAGCTTCGTACTGCTTGAAGTCAATGTCTTCGCCTGCGCCCAGCTTCACCTCGGCACGCACGTCGACGTAGTGCGCGATCTCCGTCTTGATCGCGGCAGCCTCGGCCTCGCTATAGCCGGCGTCGGCCATCTCGTTGGCGAGGTTGCTGTAGGCACGGGACACCGCCGACACCGCTTTGTACAGCTCGACGCGCTTCGGCTCGTTGGCTTTAAGCTGCTCGGCGTCGCCCTGGTCCTTGGCACAGAAGTACTGCTGATACTGCAAGGTGCCCTTCGGCGGTGCCACGGGCTCGACGAGTGCCCGGATGCGCTCAAGGGCATCGTCGAGGTCGTCGCGCGACTTCTCGATGCGGTCGCTCAGCAGGCCGTCGATGTCCTTCTTCTCGTAGCCGTCCAGCGCACCAGACGTGTAGTCGGTGATGGCATCTTCGAGTGAGTTGAAGAGGTCCTGGTAGTCGACGATGTAGCCGTAGTCTTTGTCTTCGCCGTCGAGGCGGTTGACGCGGCAAATCGCTTGGAACAGGCCGTGGTCGCGCATCTTCTTGTCGATGTAGAGATAGGTGGCGCTCGGTGCGTCGAAGCCTGTCAGGAGCTTGTCGACCACGATCAGCAGGCGCATCTGACCAGGGTGCTTGACGAACTGTTCTTTGACTTCTTTTTCGAACTGCTCGACTTTGCCCATCGCAGCGTCTTCGGACTCACCGAAGTAGTCAGCCAGCATGCGACGGTAGATGTCATACTGGCGTAGCTTCTCGGTCTTGCCTTCGCCGGAGTCTTCTTTAGAGATGTCGCTGGCGTTCGGGATGTAGCTGGTGACGATCGCGCACTTGCCTTTGAGGTCGGTGGCGTTGAACAGCTCATAGAACTTGCACGCCTGGTAGATCGACGAACCGACTAGCATGGCGTTGCCACGCTTGTCCATCAGGCGGGGCTTAGTCTCCATGTCCATCAGGATGTCGTCAACGATCTGACGAGCACGCGGCTCGCTAGATACAACCTTTTGCATTGTGCCCCAGCGCTTCTTGAGCTCGGCCTTCGACAGGTCGGTCATACCTTTGGTCTTGGCTTCGAACCACTTGTCGACCTTGTCGGGCGACGTGAGGTCTTGATCGATGTTGCGAGCCTCGTACTGCAAATCGAGTACCACGCCGTCTTTTACTGCGTCGTCGAACTTGTAGGTGTGGATGAACGAGCCGAAGGTCTCGATACTGGTGGCCTTGTCTGCCTTCAGTAGTGGCGTGCCGGTGAAGCCGATGAACATCGCGCCCGGGAGCAGTTCCTTCATGGCGGTGTGCATCTTGCCCGACTGGGTGCGGTGCGCCTCATCGACAAAGACGAAGATGTTGCCCTTGGCCTTGAAGTCCTTCGGTAGCTTGGCATTCAGCTCTTTGATGAAGTCTGTGGTCGCGTCGTCGTCCGAGGCGTCTGTATCTGCGCCGCGGAACTTGTGCACCAGCGAGCAGATCAGCCATTCCTCGGAGGTGTTGAGAGTCCCGATCAGGTCTGAGCCGCTCTTGGTGCGATAGATCTGCTCACTGACACCGTTGAAGACGCCCTCGATCTGGTCGTCCAACTCGGTGCGGTCGGTGATCAGCAGAACCCTCGCATCGTCCTGATGCTCCCGAATCCACTTGGCCAGCCACACCATCGTTAGGCTCTTACCCGAGCCCTGGGTGTGCCAGATGATGCCGCCCTCGCGCTTGGCGATACGCTCCTGCGCAGCCCTCACGCCGAAGTATTGGTTGTGGCGCGGACCTTTCTTGACACCCGCATCGAAGACGATGAAGTCGTGAACGAGTTCCAGGAACCGATCCTTGCTGCACAGTTGCAGTAGCGCTCGATCGAGCGGGTCCTCGACGTCAGAGGGCTCCTTCCACTCCAGCCAGTACTTCTCGGGCGTGTCGATCACGCCGTAGCGCAGTCCCTCGACGTCATTGCCGGCGAAGACGAACTGGACGGTTGAGAAGAATGAGCGGATGAACTGCTTGTCTTGGTTGCCAATTGTCTGCCGAATGCCCTCGGAGACTGCGACTTTCGACCGCTTGAGTTCGAGCGTGCCCAGCGCGAGACCGTTGACGTAGAGCACGATGTCGGGGCGCTTGGTGTGCTCCCCGGTGATCGTGACCTCTTCGGCGAGGGCGAAATGGTTCGCCTCAGGCGTGGCCCAGTCGACGAGCCAGACTGTCTCAGACCTCTCACCGGCGCCCGGCTGTACCTTTACCCCGTAGCGAAGCAGGCTATAGACATCCTTGTTGGCTTCGTACAGGTCGTGACCAGCGCCCACAGCGGCAGCCTTATCGAGCTTCTCGACGGCGCGGTTAATCAGATTGTCGTCGTAATCACGAGCCTTAAGATTCTGGATCAACAACTGCCGCTCGATGTTCGAGTTTCCAGCGCGGCCTTCCCAGTTGCCAAGATACTCATAGCCGAGCTGTTCGCGGAACAGTCTGACTACGCGATCCTGCGCTTTGCGCTCGATCTGACCCACATCACTCATGACGAGACCTCGACAGGCAGCCGGGTGCGGCCGGTCAGGAGCTGCTGCATCATGCCGGTCTTCATGTCGCGAGCTTTGGAGAGCCGAATGCGGAGGGCGTCGATCTCTCGCTCGGAGTCATGCAGTACCTCGGCGATTGCCTTCTGCTCAGTAACGTCGGGGAGCGTCAAAATGACGCTCGAAATATACGATCGAGTAGTTGCGAGCACCTTCGTTCCGGCTGCTAGACGTAGCAACTGCTCACGAAATGCTGGAATGAACTGCAAGTATGCCTTAAACCCGTCGGCAAGCACGGACTTATCGAAACGTGCGGCGATTGTGTGGAGACCCGGAACAACGCCACCACTGGGAACGTCCACGATCTCGACCGACTTGCCGACTCCTGCCGGATCCTCCGAAGCGTCCGCAAATACGAGGTCACCGCATCGTAATTGACCTGCACGTCCAGCAAGGAGGGCGCTTGCACGCGGCATCTCTTCCGCTACCGCGTCAAGCAGTACAGAAGACCGAGTATGAATGTCGCCATAGTGGAGATACTTTAGTGGCGACTTCGCGTCAAGTTGAGCTCGCGAGAGTGCAACAGTTTTCACGTAGCTCACGTGGTCGCCCAGTCGAATGTCAGTCCACTCGTCAGCGAATCCTGGCAGGCGGGTGCGGCCGGTGAGGAGTTGCTGCATCATGCCCCGCTTGATCGCCTGCTTCTTGGTAATGAGGCGTTCGAGAGCGGTGATTTGACCGTCGGTATCCGACAGTGCCTCGGCAATACGTCTCTGCTCTTCCAGGGGAGGTTTTGCAACCTGGACGGACAGGCACGACTGTTTATTGAGTTTTGGTTGAGCCGTTCCCGTATTCAATCCCGAGTAGTCGAGGCTTTCCAGGTACGCCGTTAAGAAGTCGATATCGAAGTCGCTACGCGGACGCAGTACGTGGGCATGGTTATTAACCCAGCATTTACCGGAGACCTTGAAAGCTAATGGAACCACTCGACTGAGGATATTCTCCCCGTCTTCACCGAGGAGGATGAGATCCTCATCGAATAGATACTGGTTTACATGATCGACAACTCCCGATGCTCCGTAGTATGGAATCGACCCTCGCATCTTGGCGCGATCTCCGACCCTAACGGGTCGACGTTTTGAATCAAGGAATTCGACAGCATCACCAAGGCCCACCTGCCGCCAGGCTGAAGTCATCACGCCTGAACCCCCATGGCTGCAAGGTGCCCAATGATTTTGGCATCTAGTCTTTCTAGCTCGATATCTAGCCGATTTACAGTGTCGTCGTATCTCTCTCCGAGTTGCCGGATACGTGCGACCAGGTGAAGCGTCAGTGATTCGGCCTCAGCGGCAACACGGCGCACAACTGTCTCCCGCCACTTGTCGCCGAGAACAAGTGTCTTGACGTCCTTCTCGGTGAGGTTGCCGTACTTCTTGAGCGTGGCGAGGTCGAGGTCGCCTTGTGCGTCCTTGACGGCCTTCTTGGCTGCAGCTTCGGCGTTGTACAGCCTGGTGGCGTGCTGGAGTGCCTTGATTTCGGCGGGATCGCCGCTGGTCTTGATGGCCTTCAGTCGCGCGGCGACGAGCGCCTTGGTGATCTTGTCGTCTTCCATGGCGTCGGCGAGGAGTCCGTCTTCGACAGTATGTTCCTCGACATACTCATCGACGGCGCGGGTGGTTTCTTCGGCGGCAGCGGTGAGTTCATCGACCTTGGCCTGCTCGTCGGAAAAGTAGCGGGCCACGATGAGCGCTGGCGGGATGAGGTCCATCTTGTACTTGGTTGCGCTGCGACCGGAGCCGACAACAAGATCGGGGGTTTCGGAGAGCTTGCGCTCCTTGTCCTCGATGGTCTTGCGCGGCTTGGCGGCGTTCAGCCAGCCGTCGGCCATGATTAGGTAGACGTCGTCGTGCATCGTGTCGTGCCAGTAGTTCATGAGCTGCTCGTAAACGTCGTACTCGTCGAGCAGTGGCATCGATTTGAAGCGTGCCAGTAGGTCGTCGCCGATGGTAGTGATGAGTTCATTCGGTTTCGTGTCGGCGGTGATGCCGGCCAATGCGTCGCGATGCGAAGCGAACCAGTCGTCGACGATGCCTCTGGCCTCGTCACGCAGCTTGTGGAAGCCGGGGGCGTCGAGGATGGCCTGCTGCACGGCGCTGACGTCGATGGTCAGATCCCAGTAGCCAGGGCGATTCGGCCGGAAAAGCTGCGCGCGGAGCTGCGGGAATGCCTTCCAGTAGTCATCGAGTAGGTCAAGGTCGCGATCTGGGATGCCGCCGTGGAGGTGTGCGTGCAGGTCCTGTAGGTCTTCTGGCTCAGAGGAGTCGATGTAGCGCGGAATGTTGAGGTTGTAGTCGTTCTTCGGATCAGCGATCTCGCTCATCGGCACCATGCGCGAGTAGCGATCGTCCTCCCGTTGGTTGTTGAAGGTGTCGACGATTTTGTGGATGTCTTGGCTCCGGAGGCGGTTTTTGTTGCCGTCCTTGATGAAGCCTTTGGACGCGTCGATCATGAACACACCGGTACGTCCGACCGCGTTTTCCTTATCGAGGATCACGATGCAGGCGGGGATGCCCGTGCCATAAAACAGGTTGGCGGGCAAGCCGATGATGCCCTTGATGAACCCGTGCTGCAGTAGGCGCTTACGGATGCCAGCTTCGGCGTGGCCGCGGAACAGGACACCATGCGGGAGGATGATCGCCCCCTTGCCGGCGCTCTTGAGTGATGTCAGTGCGTGGAGCAGGAACGCGTAGTCGCCGTTCTTCTCTGGCGGGCGGCCGTACTCGAAGCGGTTGTAGTCGTGTTCGAGGCCGTTGTTCCATGATTTCACCGAGAACGGCGGGTTCATGACCACGAAGTCGAAGGTCTTGAGGTGACTACCCGCGACCGTCTGCGGACTCGTGATGGTGTCGCCCTTGTAGATTTCGGCAATCTCGTTACCGTGCAGGATCATGTTCATCTTGGACAGTGCCCAGGTGGCGTTGTCCTTCTCCTGGCCGTAGATCGACATGCCTCGCGGTGCCTCGGCTGCTGCCTTGAGCAGGAGCGAGCCGGACCCACAGGCCGGGTCGTAGACCGTCTGATCCTGTCGGGTGCTTGCACCGATGCCGACGACCTTGGCGAGGATGCGCGACACTTCGGCTGGGGTATAGAACTGGCCTTTGCTCTTGCCGGACTCTGTGGCGAAGTGGCGCATGAGGTACTCGTAGGCGTCACCGAGCAGGTCGTCACCCTCAGCACGTGAGCCTCGGAAATCGAGGTCATTGAAGATCGTGACAAGCTTGGAGAGGCGATCCACCATCTCCTTGCCCTTGCCAAGCTTCTCCTCGTCGTTGAAGTCGGCTAGATCGATGACGTTACGCAGATCGTTGGCGTCGGCGAGCTTGGCGATAATCTTGTTGAACTTGTCGCCAATCTCCTTGTCGTTCTTCGCGGCCAGCATGTCGTCGAACGATCCGCCTTCTGGCACGTCGATCAGGCTGGCCGAATCAGCCTTCGCCTTGTCGGAGACGTACTTCACGAACAGCAAGGTCAGGATGTAATCCTTGTACTGCGAGGCATCCATGCCGCCTCGAAGCTGGTCGCAACTTGCCCACAGGGATGAGTAGAGGTCCGACTTCTTGAGTGCCACAGCTGGTCTACCTTCGCTTCTTCCAGGCATCTGATGCCATTTTACCACTAGTTCGAACAAATGTGCGAAGAATCACTGAGTGGTTCGCCGCCGCACGGATAGCATGTCAAACCAGTCGGACACCACGGAGCGGACACGGCGTGATCAGCCTCATTCCGTCACTCGGAGGACACTGCCTGGCCAGGCACTGAGCGCAGCCCTAGGTGTCGTAGAACCCACGACCGTTTTCCTTGAACCACGCCTGTAGTCGCCGAATCAACTCGGCGTATTCAGTCAGTGTGAGCTCCTTAATCGCATTCAACGCGATATTGATTTTGTAATCCTCAGGTTGTGACGAATTTTGATACTCGAGGCTATATGTCTCAATCAAACTCGCAAAGGTAAGCAGCGCGTTCGCTTCGGGCTGTTTCCGAAACGTGTCGACCGAGTGATAGCCCAATCGCGTGGCTGCGGCTTCGCGGAGAACCGTCGGATTGGCTCCTCTGCGTCCCTGCTCAAGCCCAAGCAAGATGCCGATTGCCGTTCCCTGCGCTCCTTCACTCCGCATCTTGTACACGCTGCGGAGCAGGTTCTCGACATGCTCCGCGTTGTCTGCACCGGTGGTCTGCACGGCCACTTCGCGTAGTGCGGGCACGTCGTCGATGTAGTCCACCAGCCTGTGCAATCCACGCCGCCGCACGACCTTCAAGTCAACGACGAGGCGATCACGAAGGCTCGATTCCGGCATGACCCCATTTTGCCCGGCAACTGCCCAGTTCTCAGCCGAAAAGTACGGCGCGTTTTGCGCAAACCTAGAGGTAGAGGGTGGTCAGCGGATTTGCCCCAAACCCGAACGGAGACAGCATGACTGAGATTGACCGTTTCACAACTTCGGCTACAGGCGTCAGCAATACCTGGTTGGGTGGCCGAGCACTGTCGCGCCAGGTTGCCCGCGACCTCGCGGCCATCAATCACTCGACCGAGGTGAGTACCGCTCGTGTAGCGGCGGCCGGTGAGGTTCAGCAGGCACGGATCGATGCCGTCGCTCGAGCTGGCGCGTACGCCATGCAGCAGGTCGCACTGGTGTCACAGATGCAGCAACAGCTCGCACTGGCGGCACCGGCAGCGTCCGGCGATCTCGACTTCATCAAGACCATGACCGCCGTCGGTATCGGCCAGATCGTCGCTGACACGGGTCGGGCGGTGAACCGGCGATGACCACGTTCGTGATCATTCTGGTGGCCGCAGCCGCGATCCTAGCGACGCTGTATCTCGTCGGATTCCTCATCGACATCTGCGACGAGTCCGACCGCCAGATCGAGATTGCCCGCGTCAGGCGAGAGCGCCGCCAAGCCGAGGCGCGGATGAACCGTCTCACCTCGTCCGCAATCCAGCAGATGACCGAAGCGGCCGCACCGCACGGCATCTTCTGCCAGTGCGCACAGTGCGTCGGGCGAGGAGGCCAGCCATGACGACAGCTGATCTCGAGGTCGTAACGCTCGGAGTTCAGTCCGACTACATCTCGACAGAGCAGATCGATCAGGCTAGGCGGAGCCTGACTCGCTGGGTGTGCACTACCGCGAAGGCTATAGCTCGGGAGTGCGGCTTCGCATGGACGCCACAGCCGGACGCGCCGTCAACGTATCCGGACCTGTGCGCCGCGCACGCCCGTTCTGTGGAGTCGGGCGAGTCGTTGCCGGTGTCGTCGGAGAACTCGGCCTCGGTGATCCTGACGTCACCCGACGCCAACTTCGCCTGGCGATTCGTGCACGACGTGACGCATGTCGAACGCGGCCTCAGCTTCTCGCTCCCTGATGAGTATGAGCTGGCCTTGTGGCACCTGTCCGAACTGGAGCGAGAGGGATTCGGCCCGCACAGCCTGGAGTACGCCTTCCTGAAGGCCGACACACTCGGCCAGGTGATTATCAACGCGGTGGCCCGTCGGTTTCCGGCCGATCAGGAACTGTTCGATCTGGAGTGTCAGCGCTACGGGTTCGAGCAGGGCATCCTGCGTGAGATCCGCCGGGGGTCGTCGTGAGTGGCGATCCCGGTGGGCTCGGGGGCCGGCTGCTCAACGCCTGTCTCGCTGTATTCGTCAGCGCCATGGCGCTCTACGGTGCGATCTACATCCTGCAAGCGATCTGGGTACCGCTCTGCATCACCATCGCAACCGTTGCGATTATCGGCGGATCTTTCACGCTCATTTATCGACATTTTCGCCGCTGGTAATTCAGGTCCGAACGAGTTCCAGCCGGTGTTGTGGAATGCGCCGGGCATATTGACTGCTGCATTCGTGCAGCTCATAGTAAGGCCATGGCCGCTGCATAAATGCAGCACACCAATCGCCATTCAAATTTATCAGCTAACCACCGAAAGGAGGGTGTATTCACTATGTCCAAAAAACACTCGCGCACATCGCAACCGCTAAAGCGTGGGAGAAATCGGCAGCTACGGATTCGCGGCCAACTTCGATCCGACCCCGACCTGGGACGGATCGCCCGCACGGTAGTTGCTATTGCCGTCGCACAGGCCGAGAAAGAAGCACAGGAACAGGTCGAACGACGCGCGGAGCGCCAGGAGACCGACCATGAATGAGGCCACCCGGCTGGTCTTTGTCACCTTGTCGATCCCCGCTCCGCTATCGATCGAGGCCGCCCACGCCGCCGTGGTCGCTCTGGCAGGACTCAGCGGGCAGCCGCAGATCGTCATCGAGACGTTCGGCAGCAATCGACACGTGCGGTGGCGGATCGGGATGCCGGTGCGCCACCGCCACCAGGTGATCGAGGTGTTGCGCACCCATCTTCCCGGCCTCGTCGTCGACGAGCCACATCCCCTCCCAGCCGGGCCGCGCGCCGATGTGGCCACGAAGGTCCGCGTCCGGTCACGGTCTGCGATCGAGGGCTCACTCGCACATGAATCCACTGAATCGGTGACGCGGGGAGTCCTCGGTGCGCTGGCGGTCGCCGGTCGGCATGAAAGCGTCTACCTCCAGGTGATACTCGGACCGCGCAAGACCCCCCAGCTGCCGCCTCAGCAGCTCCGCGGCGGAGACCGCACGCTCGCCGTCGCCAAGCTCCGCGAGTTCCGGTTCGGCTGCGCCATCCGCGTCGCGGCAACAGCCGCAGACGACGACCGAGCCCGACACCTGGCGGAACGCGTCATCGCCGCAATTCGCGGACTCAACGCCCCGTCCGCCCAGCTCACTGCCAGCCGTATGGCCACTACGTCATTCGACCGCGCGCGTGCACCGTGGTTCTGGACGACGACGCTGAGCGTCAGTGAGGTCGTGGCGCTGACCGCGTGGCCCATCGCGCACCGCGACGCCGCGCCGCTTCCCGGAGTGCCGTCGCGACATCCGAAGCTACTTCCCACCTCCGCCAGCACGCCGAAGGAGGGCCGCGCCGTCGGGGTATCGACCGCACGGCCGGAGCGACCAATTGCTATCTCGGTTCGTGACTCGCTGTCCGGCATCGCCATCACCGGCCCGACCGGCGTGGGTAAATCAAACCTGCTCGGCCAATTTGCGCTGGCAGATATTGCGGCAGGACGCGGACTTGTCGTGATCGACCCCAAGGGCGACCTGATCGACGACATATTGCAGCGTGCCGACGAATCACGTCTCGACGACATCGCCGTCGTCGACGCCACCGACCCGGCGCCCATCGGCATTAACGGCCTGGTCGGTGCGACCGATCCAGACCTCGCGGCCGACACCATCCTCGGCGTCTTCCACTCGCTGTGGGCCGACGCGTGGGGACCACGCACGCAAGATGTCCTACACGCCAGCCTCCTGACGCTCGCCCGACGTGGTGACGCCTCGATCGCCATGTTGCCGCTGCTACTCACCAATCCCGGCTTTCGGCGTTCGATCGTCGGTCGAGTGGCCCGCGAGGACCCGATGGGGCTCGGTGGGTTCTGGGCATGGTGGGAGAGCCTCAGCGACAACGAGCAGGCTCAGGCCACCGCGCCGCTGCTGCGCCGAGTGCGACCGATCCTGCTCCGTCCCGGCCTGCGGGGCATCCTCGGCCAGCGCCGTCCCAAATTCGATCTGTCCGACGTGTTCACTAAGCGCCGCATCCTGCTGGTCAGTCTGGAGAAGGGCAAGATCGGCCCCGAAGCTGCCGCACTGCTCGGGTCCCTGATCGTCTCGCAACTGTGGACCGCGACCCTCGCTCGAGCCGCTCAGTCACCGCAGTCTCGGCACCCGGTCACCATCTTGATCGACGAAGTCCAAGACTACCTTCGGCTCCCAGGCGACATCGGTGACGCACTGGCGCAAGCATGCGGGCTCGGCATCGGCTACACCCTGGCGCACCAGCACCTCGGTCAACTTCCCAAGTCGATTCGCGAAGCCGTTACTGCAAACGCCAGAACGCGCATCGCCCTTCCAGCTAAGTCACCCTGACGCCCGCGAGTTCGCCAGTCTCACCAGCGGTCAGCTCGAACCCGCCGACTTCGAGACGCTCCCGGCCTTCCAGGCGTACGCCCAGATCCTGCACCAGAACACGCCTGGCCCGTGGGTGAGTGTCACCACCACGAAGATGCCCGACCCTGTCCGGTCAGCCGCATCAATCCGACGGCGCTCCCGCGAGCGCTACGGCCAGCCGCTCAGCGAGGTCGAAGCCGATTTGCTGTCACTGACCGAACGCCGCACCGTCCGTGAATCCTTCGGTCGCACCAAGCGATCCGACACGGAAGGGGGTACGTCATGACTAGTTACACCCCAGGACAGGGCATTCCACCCGCCATTCCGGCCGGCTCATCCGCCGTTTCGCCGACATCTCAGGTCAGTCGTGAATCTGTACGCGCTCAGGGGACGAATACTCCGCCGACGATGTCGACGGAGAGCGCCCGAGTCCTGCAACCGGACAAGCGACGCCGCCGGATCGACCGCGACGAACTTCGGCGCATAAGTGAGGCTATGCCGGAGCGCGACCGTGAGGTTCTGCGCCGCATCGACGGAG
>NZ_BANS01000033.1 GCF_000332995.1 Gordonia amicalis NBRC 100051 = JCM 11271 | reverse complement strand
AGAAGCCACCCGGGTCGCATCGAGTGCGCCGTACAGTCTGCCCGAGTCGGCCTCACCACGCCGACTGCAGCGACCGTCAGCCCCTACCAACTTCCTTACGCATGTGAGATGCAGGGGCACTCAGACGTCGATCTCGAAGTTAGATATCCGCGACAGGCAGAAGTAGGCGCGAGTAGGTATGCCAGAACGCATGCATCGCCGGACTGTTGCGGACGCGGTTGAAGGCCTTTATTGTTTGTCATACAAACATTGACCTCGATCAGGCAGGATTCTGTGGCGACTTTCGGACGCGCTAGCCGGGAAGCGGGCAAGGCGACCCGCCAGACCCTGCTGCGTGCCGCTGCCGAGGTCTTCGCCGAACAGGGGGACACGGCATCGGTCGCCCAGATCTGTCAGCGCGCCGACGCCTACCCGAACCAGGTGACGTACTACTTCGGTTCCAAGGAGCAGCTGTTCGTCGAGGTCGCCTGCGTCGGCGTGCTGCGTGCCGGTCGTCGAGCCGAGGAGGCCGCTGCCGGAACGACAACCGTCCGCGACTACACCAACACGCTCGTCGGCACCTTGCTCGGCCCCTGCGCGCGGGACGTCGAATTGTTCACCACCGCCATGCTGCTGACGGCGCGCCGGACCGACCTGCGAGAGCACATCACCGACACCCTGCGCACGCTGCACGAACGC
The DNA here is from genome assembly GCF_000332995.1 of Gordonia amicalis NBRC 100051 = JCM 11271. GTDB lineage: Bacteria > Actinomycetota > Actinomycetes > Mycobacteriales > Mycobacteriaceae > Gordonia > Gordonia amicalis. The sequence goes on along the minus strand of NZ_BANS01000033.1, from coordinate 72,640 downwards.
GGCGAACAGGCGCTGATGTCGACACTTGTGCGCACCGGCTGGAAGTTGCGCGCGGGGATCGACGTCGAGGCAAAGGCGTTCTGGTCCGCGATCTTCGGTCTCGCGGTCCAGAAGGCCGCCACCGGAGCCGATTTCGGCTATCGGCTCGAGGACGCGGTCGCGGTGATCTTCACGAACCTGCAGATCCCGGACCGGGTTCTGGATCGGCCACTCGTACCCACATCCCAGGAGGCATGATGTCCCAGTCCGCAACGCACATCCATCCGCAGCCGCACCTCACCCACGAGGTGTTCAACCAGTCCGCGCCGCGGGTGGACGTCAACGAATACGAACTCGACACCGTCCTGACCGAGGCGGTCGCCCGCCACGACGGCGCCTGGGGCGACGCCGAGCTCCGCGAGATCGGTGCGCTCGTCGGCAGCGAATCCTTCAAGCACGACGCCCATCTCGCCAACACCGTCACCCCCATACTGCGGACGTTCGATCGCTGGGGCCACCGCATCGACGAGGTCGAGTACCACCCGGCATATCACCGGATCATCTCCGCCTCCATCGCGCACGGTGCCCACACCCGTTGCTGGGCCGACCCGCAGCCCGGGTCGCACGTCGTCCGCGCGGCGGCCTTCATGCTGTTCGGGCAGATCGAACCAGGCCACGCCTGCCCGGTGTCGATGACCCATGCGGTCATCCCCTCGCTCGAACTCCAGCCCGACGTCGCCGCGAACTGGGTACCGAAGGCATTGTCCCGCAGCTACTCCCCCGATCTGAGCGCCACCAAGGAGTCGGCGATATTCGGGATGTCGATGACGGAGAAGCAAGGTGGCTCCGACGTCCGCGCCAACACCACGGTCGCCGTTCCCGCCGGGACCGGCGGACCGGGCGCCGAGTACCTCCTCACCGGGCACAAGTGGTTCTGTTCGGCGCCGATGTCCGACGCATTCCTCGTCCTCGCCCAAGCGCAAGGCGCAGGCGGCGAAGGACTTTCGTGCTTCCTGCTCCCCCGGATCCTGCCCGACGGGACCCGCAACGTCTTCCGCATCCAGCGCCTCAAGGACAAGCTCGGCAACAAGTCGAACGCCTCGAGCGAGATCGAACTCGACGGCACCGTCGCCGTGATGGTCGGCGAACCGGGACGTGGCGTGCGCACGATCATCGAGATGGTCGCACAGACGCGGCTAGACTGCGTCCTCGGTTCGGCGGCCGGCATGCGGCAGGCGGTCGCCGAGGCCGTGTGGCATGCCCGCCACCGTGCCGCCTTCGGTGCGACGCTGGCCGACCAGCCGGCCATGACCGCCGTATTGGCCGATCTCGCACTGGAGTCGGAGGCCGCGACCACCACCGCGATCCGGCTGGCACGCGCCCATGACGAGGATGCCGATCCCCAGGAACGGGCCTTCCGCCGGCTCGCGACCGCCGTCGCCAAGTACTGGATCTGCAAGCGCGGACCCCACCACGCCTACGAGGCGCTGGAATGCCTGGGCGGCAACGGATACACCGAGGACTTCCCGCTCGCCATGCGCTACCGCGAACAGCCGGTGATGGCCGTGTGGGAGGGCTCCGGAAACGTCATCGCCCTCGACGTCCTGCGCGCGATGACCCGCGAACCGGAGTCGGTGGCCGCCTTCGATGCCGAGGTGTCACTCGCCCGCGGCGCCGACCGCACTCTCGACGCCCACCTGGACCGGCTCCGCGACCAGCTCGGCGAACTGTCGCGCCTCGGCCCGGCCGACGCCCAGCGCAGGGCCCGGTCGACCGTCGAGGCGATGGCCCTGGCGCTCGAGGCGTCACTGCTGGTGCGGCACAGTCCGTCCGCCGTCGCCGACGCCTTCATCGCCAGCCGGCTGGGTCCCGATCGCAGCTTCGAGTACGGCGCGCTTCCCGACGGTACCGACCTCGCCGCGATCCTGGAGCGTCACTGAGGTCCACCGATTCCGCTTTCACACAACACCTTCCGCCGCGGCCAGGATCTGTCGGCGTAGCGTCGACGCGGTGTTGGGCAGCCACATCGCCCGTACGGGGGCGAGCGGCGGATCGGTGAACTCGATGATGCGGATGGAGTTCGCATAGATCCAGCCGGGTTCGTTGGTGACGAACGCGCAGGCTTTCGGGTGTGCGATCACCGCGGTGTGCGGTGGCGTACCCAGGAGCGTCGACAGGATGATCCGCGGTTCGAATCCCGCACGCCGACACAGTCCGACGAGGATGTCGGTGTACTCGTATTCGTGCTCGGGGCCCCACACGACGATCTCGTAGTCGGCGAGGTCGGCCATGTCGACGTGCGCGTGCGCGGCGAGCGGGTGATCGCTGCGCACCGCGAGCCGGAGTTCGTGCTGGGTCGCGATCGTCGTCGCCATGTCCGGGGGCGCCGCCACACCGCGGCCCAGTGCCAGATCGATCGAGCCCGACAGCAACTCGTCTCGCATGAAGTCGGCGAACACCGGGCGCACCGTGATCGGTATCGAGGGGTCGGCGAGGACGACGGGTTCGATGATGCGGAAGACCTCCGACGACGCGAGGTCTGGTGCGTGGCCGATGACGAACGGTGCCGGCGACCCGGAATTGACGCGCCTGACCTGGGTGGCCAGCTGTTCGCCACCGGCCAGCAGCGGCACCGCGCCGCGGTAGAGCGCCTCCCCGGCCGGCGTCGGCGTCAGGCTGCGGCGCGACCGGGAGAACAGCTCGACACCCAACTGCCGCTCGAGTTCACGGATCGCCGACGACAACGCCTGCTGGCTGATGAACAGGGTGTCGGCCGCGACGCGAAGGCTCGGAGCTTCCATGACGACAACAAACATTCGGAGTCGACGCAGGCCGATATCGCGGAGTCCGGCGTCCCCAGAACCATTCATCAACCTTCTCCTGTCAGTTATCCAGATTGATGTGATTGTAGGTTGACCTTTGACCCAATATGCTCATTTTTGCATGGCGTCGTATTCAGATGTCAGTCGCGTTTGGGCTACCTGCTGAGGTCCCCCCGCGGAGGGGACGGGAGGACCTCGGCAGGTGCTTCCCACTCATATCTCCCTGCTTTCGCTTCTGCGACCGGGCGCCCGCGAATATTTCTCGCCCTGATGAAGTATCGTTAACGCCCCTCTAGACTTCGCATTGTTCGCCACACCCTCATTTCCGGAGCTCGATCAGGTGGAAGAAACGGTCGGCCGTTCGCCGAGATCCAGACCGTTGAGCGGGCTCGGTGGCGACTCGCTCACCGCTGAGATCGCACGAGGCGGGCAGCTCTACGACGAAACGCATCACGTCCTTCGGCAATTACGGCTGCGCGAACGTCACATCCGCTACACCATCGCCGGGCTGGTACTGATCTTCGGCGTCGTGGGGGCACTCGGGCTCTTCACACCGAGTGGTTCGCAGGGGTCGGTATGGCGGTCGCTGATCCTCGGCACCGCTGCCGCCACCACCGTTCCCACCGCGATCGCCGTGAGCCGAGTTCATCTGGGCGAGATGTGGTGGACCAAGAAATCACACGTCCGAGGATTCAACAACGTATTCGTCGCCTACGCGGACATCGGAGTGGCGGTGTGTCTGTTCGTCATCGCCGACCCACGTCTCGCGTTGTACTTCTCGGCGCTGTTCGCCGTGGTGGGTTCTTACAGCGCACATTTCGTGCGGGCACACGTCGTGTATCTCCACATGGCCTTTTCGAGCGCGGTGACGTGCACTCTCGGCATTCTCGCGTGGCACGACGGCGTTCCGCCGGTCACCGCGTTCTCCGCGACGCTCGCGCTGCTCGTCGCCGTGAACGGGACCGTCACCCTCCACCACGGTTACACCTCCGATCTCCAGCGAACCCTGAAACATCAGCTGCGGATGGCCAACACCGATCCGCTCACCGGATTGCTGAATCGCCGCGGATTCGTCCTGGCGACGTCCACGCTGTTGCGCCGGGGGCAAGGGGATCGGTTCGCACTCCTCATCGCCGACGTCGACCGCTTCAAACGGATCAACGACGACCACGGCCACGGCGTGGGTGATCTCGTACTGCAGCAGGTCGCCGAGATCCTCCAGGGAGCAGTGGACGAGCCGGCGGTCGTCGCCCGGCTCGGTGGGGACGAGTTCGCGATCGCGATGCGGCTCGACGAAGCCGCGGCGCGTGCCGTCGCCGAAGACATCCGGGGTCAACCGATCGATACCGAAGACGGCGAGTGGGCGACCGTGAGTCTCGGTATCGCGGTGGGTCCGCTGCCCCGCGACCAGATGTCCGACGAGGATGCAACCGCACGGATTCGACGCGACCTCGCCCTCGCCGACGATGCCCTGTTCTCGGCCAAGGCGAACCGCCGCGGCAGCTATGCCGTCGTGCTGACCACGTCTACAGGATCACGCCCGGATTGAGCAGCCCCTCCGGGTCGAGGGCGTTCTTGATGAGCGCGGTCAGCTCAATCACGTCCGGTCCCACCTGGTCGGGCAGCCAGCCCTTCTTGAGGCGCCCCACGCCGTGCTCGCCGGTGATGGTGCCACCGAGTTCGATGGCGAGGTCCATGATCTGACCGAACGCAGTCTGCGCACGGCCGGCCTCGGCGGCGTCGGTCGGGTCGAAGACGATCAACGGGTGGGTGTTTCCATCGCCGGCGTGCGCGATCACCGAGATCATCACCTGATTGTCCGCGGCGATCTTGGCGACGCCGTCGATGAGATCGGGCAACGACGGCAACGGCACGCCGACGTCCTCGAGGAGAAGCGACCCGAGCTTCTCCACGGCCGGGATGGCCGCGCGCCGGGCGGCGGTGAACGCCTCACCCTCGGTGGGATCGTCGGTGGCGAAGACCTCACCGGCGCCGTTCGTCTCGAAGGCGTTCCGGATGAGTTCGACCTCCTGGGCGCCGGCCGCCCCGGGTGCGTCGGACTGGGCGACGAGCAGCGCGCCGGCGTCGCGGTCGAGCCCTATGCGCAGCATGTCCTCGACCGCGTTGATGGCTACCGAATCCATGAATTCGAGCATCGCCGGACGGATCTCGCCGGTGACGGCGAGGACGGCACGGCTCGCGTCGTGGACCGAGTCGAAGATCCCGACGACCGTGCTCGCCGGTCCCTGGGGTGGCAGCAGGCGCAGGGTCACCTCCGTGATGATCCCGAGGAGTCCCTCGCTGCCGACGAAGAGTTTGGTCAGCGGGAGGCCTGCCGAGTCCTTGAGCTGTTTGCCGCCAACTCGCACCGCACGGCCGTCGGCCAGCACCACCTGCAGGCCGAGGACGTAGTCGGTGGTCACCCCGTACTTCACGCAGCACAGTCCGCCGGCGTTGGTGGCGACGTTGCCGCCGATCGAGCAGATCTCGAACGACGACGGGTCCGGCGGGTACCAGAGACCCTCGGCCGCCGCGGCGGCCTTGACCTCCGAGTTGAACAGCCCGGGCTGCACGACCGCGGTCCGCGTCGCCGGGTCCACAGCGATCTCGCGCATCTTCTCGGTGGAGAGCATGATGGTGCCGTCCACCGCGGTCGAGCCACCCGAGAGGCTGGTGCCGGCACCCCTCGTGATGATCGGCACCCGGTTCTCGTGACACCAATGAACCGTCGTCTGAACGTCTTCGGTCGAGGTCGGGCGGACGAGTGCGAGCGGGGTGCCCGCGGTCGGGTCCAGGGCACGGTCCTGGCGATACCCGGCAAGGATGTCGGGGTCGGTGATCACCATCCCATCGGGCAGCGCGGCGGCCAACGACCTCGTATCGGCACTCATACGTTCAGCGTATTCTTCGCCGCCCGGACCGCGGTTTCACTTTGACACACCGGCAGGTCGTCGCCAGGAAGGCGTATCAATGAGATCGTGAACGACTTCAACACCACCATCATCAACGAGTTCCGCACCAACAACGGACATGTCGAGACCGCAGGGTTCGGCAAGAACCTCGTCCTGCTGCACACCGTCGGCGCCAGATCCGGCGAGCCGCGGATCAGCCCGCTGTTCGGTCTCGCCGACGACGGCTCCTGGCTCGTCATCGGGTCCTTCGCGGGTTCCCCGACGACGCCGGCGTGGGTGCACAACCTGCGGGCCCACCCCGACTCGGTTGCCGTCGAGGCCCCCGCCGCCGACGGCATCGAGCGTCACGACACGCAGGTCACCGAGATCACCGACGACGACTGGGATGAGGCCTGGGCGAAGTTCACCTCGTTCACCGATCAGTTCGTCAAGTACACCGAGACCGCACAGGGCCGAAGGTTCCCGATCTTCCGCCTGACGCCGACGTCCTGACCGCGAGCCCGGGTCCCGACACCCCGATCGTCGCACCGCTCCGACCGGTCGTCGTCGCCTTACGCTGACAAGGTGTTCGAGGTTGGCGAATGCGTGGCCGGCTTCACCATCGACGAGTTCCTCGGCGGGGGTGCGAGTGCCGACGTCTTCCGTGCCCATCGCGACGACGGCAACGGGCCCGTCGCGCTCAAGGTGCTGCACCCGAACGCCGCCGACCACGGCCGGGTCCGCGAACGGTTCGAGCGGGAGTCCGGGATCGCCTCGCTGCTCGACCACCCGCACATCGTGCGGATTCGCGCGCACGGCGAGATCGCCGCGCCGCCCGGGTCTCTCGGCCCCCACCACCTGCCGTCGATGTGGCTGGCGATGCAGTACGCGCCCGGCCCGTCAGCCACTGCACTCGTGCCCGGTCGCACCGACGAACCCCACGTCGACACGATCCTGCGGGTCGCCGCACAGATCGCCGATGCCCTCGACCACGCCCACCGCCAGGAGATCCTCCACCGCGACGTCAAACCCGCCAACATCCTGCTCTCCCGGCCGGTCAGCCCCGACGGCGACACCCCCGCACCGGTGGACGCCTATCTCTCCGATTTCGGGATCGCCCAGTTCCTCGACGACACGAGGCCACTCGCCCGGAACGGGCGGGTGCAGGGTTCCATCGGGTACGCCTCACCGGAACTGCTTCAGGCACAACGTCTCTCGCCGGCCAGCGACAACTACTCCTTCGCATGCAGCCTCGTCGAGATGTTCACCGGCGAACCGCCGTACCCGCGACACACGTCGTTCGCGATCACCTACGCACACATCAACGACGAGCCGCCCCGCCTCACCCGACGCCGGCCGTGGCTCCCGTCGGCGATGAACTCCATCTTCGCCAAGGCGCTCGCCAAGTCGCCGCAGGACCGCTATCCGACGTGTACCGAACTGGTCGACATACTGGTCCGCCTCATGCGCGACGTGCCCGTGCCCGAACCGACCCGCTCACGAAGGTGGGGGCGTCCGCGTCACCTGTGACGAGATCCGACACGTCACGCGTCGTCGAGCTTGTAGACCCGGACCGCGGTGTCGCGGAAGATCCGTCGCAAGGCCTCGTCTCCCCATGGCGACGCGCAGTCGACGAGGGCTCCGACGAGTACGTCGATCGCGGCGTTGGGCCGGTCGATCGGGTAATTGGACCCGAACATGACGCGATCGGTACCGAAGTGGTTCACGACGTGTTCGACGAACGGACAGATCATCTCGGCGAGTGTCGTCTGCCCGCCGATGTTGCCCCACCGTTCGTGGCCGTAGCCGAGGACCGGCATCGCGAGACCGGAGAGTTTCACCACCACATTGCGATACGACGCCAGGGTGGTGATCCGTTCCCGCCATAGCCGCCAGATGTCCGCGCGCGCGGCGGCCGTCGCGCCCGTGCGAGTCCCGATCGGGCCGAAAACCCCGGCCGGCATCCCGAAATGATCGAGCACGATGGTCGTGTCCGGATACTCCCTCGCCAGCACGATGACGTCGTAGAGCTGATGGGAGTAGACCGCCGCCTCGAAGACGAGCTTGCGCCCCGCGAGCTCGGCGAAGCCGTCGAGGAAGGCGGTCGACGACAGGATGTTGTCGGCGTCGCCACCGTCGCGGACGCGTGGATCGGGGTGACGCGTCGCCACCAGCCGGACGCCTCGGACCCGCGGTGAGACGATGAGCTGCTGGTCGAGTGTCTCGGCGAAGTCGTGGTCCCGTGGATCACCGTGGGCGACGATCGCTCCGAGACGGGGAGCCCCCGCCTGACCGAACGGGAGGTCCTCCAGATAGCGCGTCTCCTCCACCGCGGTGCTGTGGGCGGACGCCTGTTCCCCGGCCGGAAACGCCTTGCGCCAGTGCGACTCGACGTGCACGACGGTGTCGATGGGCACACCGACGACCGTCGGCACGAGTGCGGCATCGGTGGCGTACTGCCGCGGCCCGTAGGGACGCGCGACCGTTCGCGGTGTCAGCACGAACTCGCGGTCGGCGCGCGAGGCGACGAGCGGAAACACCCGGTCCCCCAATCGGGGGACGAACCCGTACAGGCGCGACGAACGGGTTGCGGCCCAGGGAGTGCGCCGCGGATTCCAGTGCTGCACATGCGCGTCGACGATGGCCGGGAGGACACCGTCGAGGGACGTCATGCTGGTACCTTGCCATACCGGATCACAGTCCGACATACGATGGCGGATCCTGAATTCTGTCGGGTCGAGAGGCTAGTGTTGGGTCTCTTGGAAGAGGCGGGGACGAACGCCGACGGAGGTTGTCCAGAGAGAATGGCGAGCCACTCACGCCACACGTTGCATCAGCTGCGAACAGCGGTGAACCGGCAGCCCGACCGGTTCGCGACCAACGTCTTCACCCGGATGTTCGCGATCGACCCCGACCTCCGGGACCTGTTCGGCGTCTCGATGGCCGCACAGCAGATCGCCTTCCATCGCGTGATCGACCACGTCCTCGAAGCCATCCCGGCAGAATCCGGCCACGCCGACCTCGTCGAGTTCCTCGCCCAGCTCGGTCGCGACCATCGCAAGTTCGGCGTCGAACCCGAGCACTACCACGTGATGTACTCGGCGCTCATGGGCGAGTTCGCCAGTCTGATGGAGGGGTACTGGGACTCCGAGGCCCAGCAGACGGTCTCCCAGGCGATGATGCTCGTCACCGGCGTGATGCGTGGGGCGGCCGAAACCGCCACCCATCCGGCGCGGTGGACGGCAGAGGTCGTCGAGAAGTACCGCATCAGCCGCGACCTCGCCGTCGTACGACTCATCGCGCACGCGCCACTGACATTCATCGCCGGCCAGTACCTCGAGGTCCACATCCCGCAGTGGCCGAAGCAGTGGCGCAACTTCTCGCCGTCGATCCCCCCGAATCCGGCCGGTGAGCTGGAGTTCCACGTACGGGCGATCCAAGGTGGGGCGGTCAGTTCGGCGATCGTCAGCGAGACCAGCGTCGGGGATGTCTGGACGCTGTCCCAGAGTCACGGCACGTTGCACGTCGACCGGGATCAGCCCGTGCTGATGGTCGCCGGCGGTACCGGTCTCGCCCCGCTGCGTGCGCTGCTCATCGAGATGTCCAAGCGCGCGGACTCGCCGCCGACCCACATCTTCTACGGCATGCGCCATCCCGGCGAACTCTACGACCTCAGTGTGCTGCGGCGGATCGCCGCCACCAATCCTTGGTTGCAGGTCACCGCGGTCTCGGAGGAAGAACGCGACCCGTGGTGGATCAGGGCGGTGGCGACGCCGGCCGAACTCGGGATCGAACACCGCATCGGCACCCTCGCCGACGTGGTTGTCGGCGCCGGGAACTGGGAAAACCATCAGGTGCTGATCGCGGGGTCGGCGCAGATGATCGAGGCGACCCGGCGACAGCTGATCATCGCCGGGGTGCGGGCGAGCCGCATCCAGCACGACCCCGTCTACTGACCCCGGGGCGCTGATTCTCCCGGCGCCGGCACCTCGATGGTGGTCGTCTCCGTCTCGGTGATCGTGGCAGCCGACACCTCTTCGGTCACCGTGGTCGTCCGGGTGACCGGACGCGGCGTGCTGGTGACTGTCGTGGTGCGGGCCTGCGGCGTCTCGGTCTCGGTCTCGGTGACCGTCGTCGCGTCTGCGGTGACGGTCACCGCCGCAGGGGTCTCGGTGACCGTCACCGGAACAGCTTCGGGGGTGGCCCTCTCGGCGGCCAGGATCAAGGTCAGCCCGACGGCGCCGAGGAACACCGCGGCGCCGATCGCGGCGCCGACGAACCACCAGCGTCGCCCCGTCGACACCCGCGTGGCCCCCGCCGGGGCCGACAGCGCCACCAGGGCGGCGTCGGCCGCGCCGATGGCCGACGCGAGCGGGGGGTTTGCGGCGACCGTGACGGGTCGCTGCGCCGCGTACTCGAAGGCGGGAGCGATGCCGGGCATCTCCGCGCCGGGTCCCACCACGATGATGGAGGTGATGTCGCGACCGCGCGGGAGCTTGGTGACCGCCGTCGCCAGAGCGGACGCCCCGTCGGGATCGGTGACGGGCGCGAGCCGGTCGGTGGTGAAGTCGGCGGTCCCGAGGACCGCACCCGACGTCGTGTCGACCGTAGCCACAGTGGTACCGGCCGCCGGGGCGGCATCGCGATCGAGGTCCACGACGGCCACGACGCCGCCTCGGGTGGCGTGGGTGCAGGCGATCTCGGCGAGCGCCGAGGCGTATCCGGTGACGACGACGCGGCGATGCCAGGATTCGCCTGCGGCGTCCGAGGCGAAGGCTTGCGCCAGGTGCTTGCGGACGTCCTCGCGAGAGGCGGAGACACCGATCTGGTCCACCACGACCGGAACCGAATCGACGAGTACGATGATCGCGGCCTCGACCGCGGGGGCCGAGGAATCCGGCAGGTCGACGAGATTGCTCGCCAGGATGTGCCCGTCGGCGTCCCGCACGACGGACGCGATCTGGTCGTCGACGACGGATATCCCGAGAACCACGGATCCGGGCAGTCCCCCACCCGCCGGATCTTGGGTCATCGTCACCTCCACATCGACGTTTGCCCATGAAGCCTAGCGGCTGTTACGCGATCCGTGGCAGCCGGACCGTCGCGGAGTACCTCGCCAGACCGACTCGGCCGGATGCTGGGTGTATGCGGCGTCGCGCACCGCCTCGTCGGTCTCCAGCCCCGCACCGAGCGCACCGCCGACCGTGGCGAGCGAACACGTCAGCCACGCGACCTCCAGGTAGTCGGTGATCCCGGGATCGTGGCCGAGTGCATCGCCGAAGACCTGCGGGACCACCAGGCACAGTGCGCCGGCGGTCGCGAGTACGAACAGAGCCGCATAGAACGCCGCGACGCCCAGCACGACGGTGATGACCGTGACGGTGTTGAACAGGACGATCTGTTCGCGCGACTGCCGCGACGATCCCCGCTCCCACAGGTCGGCGCCGATGATCAGGGTGGCGGTGATGGCGACGATCGAGCCGACGGCGACGCCGGTGAGCCGGACCCATCCGAAGGTGTCGGCCAGCAGCCAGATGTCGGCGGTCACCAGTGCGAACACGCCTGCGGCGATGGCGCCCGTGAGCGCACGGGTCAGCCCGAGCGCGAGGCGCCACGGCCGATTGGCGCGGACCATGCCGGTGAGGAGTCGGAGGTTGCCGGTCAGCACCCGGGCGGTGAAGGCGGTGCTCTCCTCGTCGGTGTCGGTGCCGAGCTGGCGGACGCGGTGCCGTAGCGGGGAGCGAGACGGCGACTTCTGATGCTCTCGGAGATCGTCCGCGTCGGCGCCGAGGAGCTGAGCGAGGAGACCGACCACCGTCCCGCGCGTCCGCTGACGCAGGCCGGTCGGACCGAGCGCGGGAACCGACAGGACCGCAACGCCGTGCACCGCGTTGGCATGGGCGACGACGGGGCGGCGTCCCACGTGTAGCGGCAGGTCGGTCAGGCAGACCACGAGGTCCCATTCCCGTTCGAGGAGAAGGTCTCTCGCGGCGTCGACGATCTGGGCGTCGGTCGCGGGCGGCTGCACCACGGACACCTCCACGACCTCGACCTGCCATCGGGCTCCGGGGAAGGTCGTCTGCACGTGCTCGATCAGATCCGCGTCGACGAGTTTGCGCGCGAGACCGATCGGCTGTCCGGGCGCGGCGACGACTCCGAGGACAACCGCCGGTTCGTCGCCGGATGACGACGCCTCGTCCTCGAACTCCATGTGGCGCCCTTCGTGTGGTGGTCGTCGCCCGGCGGCGACGAAGTGATCAGGCGGTGAATGTCTCGATCAGGGTGTGCTGTTCGACGGCCGAGGGAGCCTGCATCCCCGGCGCCTGCTTGTCGGAGTGCGACGCACGGAACGAGTCCGACTTCAGCCACGCCAGGAAGTCCTCCCTGGCGTCGAATTCCATCGTGGACACGTAAGGCAGGCCGTCGGCCTCCGGGCGCATCAGTGTCGCGCGCTGCAGGCCCGGGACGCCCTTCAGCGTGCTGCGCATCGACTCCGAGAACGCTTTCTCGAATGCCTCGGCATTCTCGGTGACATCGATGCGGTTGGTGATCACGAACATTCGTCGACTCCTGGACTCGGGTCTGATGGTCGCCGCCATCTTACCGACACCGTGTCGGCAAGAGGGCGGCAAGGTCAGCCGAATCGCTTCGCGAGCGCGCGCAGCGTGCCCTCGATGCCGTGACCGTTCTTCTTGTCGTACCCGATCAGTTCCATGATCTTCGGGATCTTGAGCGTCGAGTAATCGAAGGTCTCCGTGACCTGTGTGGTCGTCGGCGACGTGGACACCAGTTCCCAGCGCCAGCGATGGCCCATGGGGTGCTTCCATTCGACGACCTTGTCGGTCTCGACGTCGGTCGCGGTGGACGTGATGGTGTACGGGACGCCGAACTGCTTCATCCCCACACTGAATCGCGCGCCGGGGGTGAGCTTCTCCGGCCCCTTGACGGGTGTGTCGCGCACCGTGCCCGAACCGTCGAGTTCGTGATGCCGGTGCGGGTTGACGACGAGGGCGAAGACGTCGGCGACCGGCGCATCGACGACGATGCGCCGGGAGACGCGGTGCGGGCCCGTGTCAACGGTGGTAACGGTGTCGGATGCCATACATCCAACGTACGCGGGCCCTGCCGGTCGGTTCGCTCAGTCGACGGAACGCTTGCGCCGCGGCTGCCACACGACCAGCGCATTGGTCCGGGGCACCGGGACCAACTCGCCGCCGCGACGGTTCCGCGACGCGGCAACCTCGTCGGAGAGCTCACGGATACGCTGCTGGAGCGCCTCGACCTGATTGCTCAGATCGATGATCCGTTTGATACCTGCGAGATTGACGCCTTCTTCCTGCGAGAGACGCTGGATCTCTCGCAGGAGTTCGACGTCGCGGGAGGAGTAACGGCGTCCGCCCCCACTCGTCCGCTGCGGGGTGACCAGACCCAGACGGTCATAGGTGCGCAGGGTCTGGGCGTGCAATCCGGCGAGCTCGGCGGCCACCGAGATCATGAAGGTCGCGCCATCGGCGTCGAAGTTCTTGTGGCCGGCCATCACTCATCTCCCCCAGTTCGCCCGAGGATCGAATCCGCTTGCCCGCTCGGCCTGATCGTAGGCACGCATCGCCTCGATCGCGGCGTCGTCGAGCTTGTCCGGCACCGCGACCTTGACGGTGACGAGCAGGTCGCCTGCTCCGCCGGACCGCTTGGGGACGCCGCGGCCACGCACGCGGAGCGTCCGGCCGTCGGTCGTGTTCGGTGGGATCTTGACCCCGACCGAACCCTCGAGGGTCGGTACCGAGACCGTCGCGCCGAGAACGAGTTCGGAGATCCGCACCGGCAACTGCACGCGAAGGTCGTTGCCGCTGCGCGTGAACTGCTTGTGCGGGGTCACGTGCACGACGACGTACAGGTCGCCCGACGGCGCTCCGCGGCGTCCGGCCTCACCCTGTCCGGCAAGCCGAATCCGTTGACCGTCTTCGACTCCCGCCGGAATGCGCACGTTGATGGTGCGCGTCCGATTCTTCACGCCGCTGCCGGAGCAGTCGCCGCACGGGTCGTCGATCCGCGAACCGGTGCCCTGGCAGTCCTGGCAGGGTTCACTGAACCCGAACGCGCCCTGGTTTCGGCTGACGAAACCGGAACCGTTGCAGTTGGGGCACACTCGCGGGCTGGTGCCCGGCTTGGCACCCGAACCGTGGCAGGTCGTACACGGGGACGGGCTGGTCACCCGCAGCGGGACCGTCGTACCGAGGGCCGCGTCCTTGAAGGACAGCGTGGTCTCGGTCTCGAGATCCTTACCGCGACGTGGACGGCTGGCCGTCGACGTGCGCTGGGTTCCGCCGCCACGGTTGAAGAGACCCTCGAACAGGTCCCCGAAACCGCCGGCGCCTCCCCCGCCGGTCTGGGCACCGCCGAACAGGTCACCGAGATCGAAGTCGTTGCCACCGGTCGTGTAGGTCGTACCGCCGCCGGGGAAGCCACCCGGGAATCCGTTGCCGCCTCCGCGGAATCGTCCGCCGGCGAACATGGCCCGGGTCTCGTCGTACTCTTTGCGCTTCTCGGGATCACTGAGCACGCTGTGGGCTTCGGACACCCGCTTGAAGCGCTCTTCGGCCGCGGAATCGCCGGGATTGGCATCCGGATGCAGCTCGCGTGCGAGCTTGCGATAGGCCTTCTTGATCTCTTCAGCCGAAGCGTCAGAAGCAACGCCCAGGTCCTTGTAGAAGTCGTGTTCCAACCACTCACGTTGTGGAGCCACCAGACGTCACCTCCTCAAAAGTCTTTTTGTTGTCTGGATAGGTGTTTCAGTTTGTGTTCGTACTCTCGCCAGAGAGCCCTGAGGTGCGAGGCGCGTGCTCTCGCTCCTCGCACCCCAGGGCCACAGACGGTCGATCTATTGTGCACCGGTCGGGTCGCCGGCGGGCTCGGGATCGGTGACCGTCACCATGGCGGTACGGATCACCTTCTCGCCCAGCCGGTAACCGCAGCGATACACCGCGCCGATGACGGGGTGGTCGCCGGTGCCGTCGTGCTGAACCGCCTCGTGGAGTTCAGGGTTGAACTCGTCACCCGCGGCACCGAAGGCCTCGAGGCCCTCGGTGTTCAGCACACCGGCCAGTTTGTCGGCGACGGCCCGCAGCGGACCGCTCTCGAGATCGCCATGCTCACGGGCACGGTCGAGGTCGTCGAGAACCGGCAGGAGCTTGTCGATCAGGATCTGCTTGCCGTAGGCAACCGATCCCTGCTTCTCCTCGGCCGCACGTCGCCGGAAGTTGGCGAACTGCGCACGTTCCCGCTGCAGATCCGCCGTCAGTTCGGCGACCCGCGCATCTGGCGACGTCGCATCGGCCGGCTGTTCGTTGTCGGACTCGTCCACGACGGGTTCGGCGTCGGCCGGGCCGGGGCCGGCCGGGCCGGGGCCGGCGGCCGGCTCGTCGCGCACCTCACCCGTTTCCGGGTCGATGCGACGACGGTCGGTCACCGTCACCGGCTCCTCGCCGGACCCATTCGTCGAATGGGATCCTGCGGTCACTTGTTCTCCTTGGCGTCGGCGTCGTCCACGACCTCGGCGTCGACGACATCGGACTCGGTGTCGGCGGCTGCGCCGGCTTCACCGTTGGGGGATTCCGCAGCGGCGTTGGCGTAGATCGCCTGGCCGAGAGCCTGCGACTCCTCCGACAGCTTCTCGATCGCGGTCTTGATCGCGGCCGAGTCGGTGCCCTTCAGCGCTTCCTTCGCGTCGGCGACCGCAGCCTCGACCTTTTCCTTCACGTCGGCCGGGACCTTGTCCTCGTTGTCCTTGAGGAACTTCTCGGTCTGGTGGACCAGCGACTCCGCCTGGTTGCGGGTCTCGGCCTCCTCGCGACGCTTGCGATCCTCGTCGGCGTGAGCCTCCGCGTCCTTGATCATGCGGTCGATCTCGTCCTTGCTCAGGCCGGAACCCTCCTGGATGCGGATCGAGTTCTCCTTGCCGGTGCCCTTGTCCTTCGCGGTGACGTGCACGATGCCGTTGGCGTCGATGTCGAAGGTCACCTCGATCTGCGGGACACCCTGCGGCGCAGGAGCGATGCCGCCCAGCTCGAAGCTGCCGAGCAGCTTGTTGTGCGAGGCGATCTCGCGCTCACCCTGGTACACCTGGATCTGCACCGACGGCTGGTTGTCCTCGGCCGTCGTGTAGGTCTCCGACCGCTTGGTCGGGATGGTGGTGTTGCGCTCGATCAGCTTGTGCATCACGCCACCCTTGGTCTCGATGCCGAGGGACAGCGGGGTGACGTCGAGCAGCAGCACGTCCTTGACCTCACCGCGGAGAACACCGGCCTGCAGGGCGGCGCCGACGGCGACGACCTCGTCCGGGTTGACACCCTTGTTGGGCTCGCGGCCACCGGTGAGTTCCTTCACCAGGTCGGTGACGGCCGGCATACGGGTCGAGCCACCGACGAGCACGACATGGTCGATGTCGCCGACGGAGATGCCCGCATCCTTGATGACGGCCTGGAACGGTGCGCGGGTGCGCTCGAGCAGATCAGAGGTGATCTTCTGGAACTCGCTGCGCGAGAGCTGTTCGTCGAGGAACAGCGGGTTCTTGTCGGCGTCGACGGTGATGTAGGGCAGGTTGATCGAGGTGCTCTGCGAACTCGACAGCTCGATCTTCGCCTTCTCGGCAGCCTCACGCAGACGCTGCAGAGCCATCTTGTCCTTGGTCAGGTCGATGCCCGAGGTGGACTTGAACTTCTCGACAAGCCAGTCGACGACGCGCTGATCCCAGTCGTCACCACCCAGGTGGTTGTCACCGGAGGTCGCGCGGACCTCGACCACTCCGTCGCCGATCTCGAGCAGCGAGACGTCGAAGGTGCCGCCACCGAGGTCGAAGACCAGGATGGTCTGTTCCTTCTCACCCTTGTCGAGTCCGTACGCCAGCGCGGCCGCGGTGGGCTCGTTGACGATGCGGAGCACGTTGAGGCCGGCGATCTGGCCGGCTTCCTTGGTGGCCTGACGCTGGGCGTCGTTGAAGTATGCGGGCACGGTGATCACGGCGTCGGTGACGTCTTCACCGAGGTACGCCTCGGCGTCGCGCTTGAGCTTCATGAGCGTGCGCGCGCTGATCTCCTGCGGGGTGTACTTCTTGTCGTCGATCTCGATCGTCCAGTTGCCCTCACCCATGTGGCGCTTGACCGAGCGGATGGTGCGGTCGACATTGGTGACCGCCTGGTTCTTGGCCGGCTGACCGACGAGTACTTCTCCGTTACGAGCGAAGGCGACCACGGACGGCGTGGTCCGCGAGCCCTCGGCGTTGGCGATGACCGAAGCTTCGCCACCCTCGAGCACCGCAACCACGGAGTTGGTGGTGCCGAGGTCGATTCCAACAGCACGAGACATGTTTGGCTTCCTCCTAGTTTGTGGGTGTGCACCCAAGTCCTTGTGCCCCCCGCGGCCGGAGACGCGGGGATGATGTCCGAACCCTGCGCGAGGTGGACTTCAGTGCGTCCGACTCATGTCCTACTGAATCCGGAGCCGTGAGTCAAACCTACTTGAGTCTGGATCGCTCAGGTTTCTCGAAGTGTGTAACGGGGGTCCCACGGGGTTTGTTCCCGCGCCACCGGGAAAAGTTGAGCGGATTTCGCTCAAGCCGTGTGGTCCTTGACACACCGGCCACCACCGTGCAGATTTCAACAGGAAGCAAGCGATTCCACTTCGACGACTCCGAGGACCCGCACATGACGCTGCCCCGACCGGCGACCGCCGAACCCGGCTCCGCTCCCACACGTCCCTATCGGATCGCCGTGTGGGGTCCCGGCGAAGTCGGCGGCGCGGTCATCCGCGCCGCGGTCGCCGACCCGGCGTTCGAGGTCGTCGGTGCGCTGGTGCACAACCCGAAGAAGGACGGCAAGGACATCGGAGAGCTGGTGCGCACCGATCCGATCGGGATCGCCGCCACCAGAGATCGCGAGGCCTTCAAAGAGCTCGACGTGGACTGCGTCGTCCTCACCCCGGCACCGGCCGCGGTGATCAAGGGGCTCGACGACGACGTCATCGATCTGCTCGAGTCCGGGAAGAACGTCGTGGCGACCGCCGCCTATCACAACGTGTCGATGCCGAACTGGCTCAGCCCCTTCCGCAAGTCCCCGCAGCGCATGCTCGAGGCGTGCCGCACCGGCGGCGCCACCCTGCACGGGACCGGTGTCCATCCGACGTTCATCGTCGAACGCGTCGCGATGACGATGGCCAAGGCGATGTCGTCGGTGAGTCATGTGCGATCGGTGGAGGCCGTCGACTTCTCCCGGGCCGGATCCATGTGGGGCGGCCTGGAAGCACTGGGTTTCGGCGCCGACCCGGACTCCCTCAGTGCCGAATCCCCGGTCGCACGCGGCGGCGACATCTACTACGGCGACCTCACCGGCAACGTCGCGCACGCGTTGTACGGCGCGGACAGTGCCGAGGTCAGGGTCGAGACCTCGCTGCGCGGACTGCCCGCCGAACGTGACGCCCAGGTCGGCGCGACGACCATCAGGAAGGGCACCGCGGCGGCCCTGCATCTGACTCATCGCGGCTACCTCGGCGACGACCACTTCTTCACGAACGAGGAATGCTGGTATCTCGCTTCGGTACCCACTCGGCCCGCTCGCTCCGCTCCCGGCGCCGAACTCGTGTACCGGGGCGACGACCTGCCGTTCGGCGGGTTCACCAGCCCGATCGCGTACACACTGGTCATCAGCGGCGAACCGGCCGAGATGCGGACACAACTCGAGTTCGGCATCGGGTCCGGGCACACCAACCCGATCACGACGGCGTCGGTGCGGGCCGTGCTCGATGCCGTCCCGGCGGTGGTCGAGGCCGAGCCGGGCATCCTCGTCGACGACGTGGGCCCTCACTACCGGCACGACGACCGGGTCCGACTCCCGTGAGCGGCGACGCGCGGCCGGAGGTCGCCGCGTGGAACGGCCTGATCGACGCACTCCGGACCGCCGGCGACAAGCTCGCGGCCGACACCGCCGACCTCGATCCGGCCGAGCAGGCGGACGGTTTCCGTGCACTGGTCCGCGCGCTGTCGAATCAGTTGTCGCGCTTGGAGATCGACCGTGAACGTCCCGAACTCGTGCCGTTCAACGGGTGGCGCCACAAGTTCCTGATGGACAATCCCGACTTCCGGTACTGGGTCACCGAGGTCCGGGGTGACCGCACCTACCGCATCCGCGGGAACCGCGGGGATGCGTCGTATCTGTCGGTGACCGTCTACAAGCGGACCGGCGGCATCGGCTCGGAGGCGACAGCCCGCATCGACAGCGACGCCATCGGATTCGACGACGACGGCGGCTTCGAGATCCTGGTCGGCGGTACCGCGCCGGGTGCCGGGGACTGGCTGGACCTCCCGGAACGCTCCGGGGCGATCTGGGTCAGGTTCTTCCACGACGATGTCGCACACAACGAATTGGGCTGGTGCAGTATCGAACCGGTGGTCGAACCGCCGGTTCCGCCGTCGATCGATCCGGACAGGTTCACTTCTGCGCTGGGCACGTTGGCGGCCACGACGTCCATGCTGCCGACGATCTTCGAGATCTCGACGAAGGACGATCTCGATCCGCCCAACACCCTGCGGCACTGGTCGGAGATGGCCGGGGGCGCGGTGTTCACCGAACCGGGCATCCACTACGTCCGCGGCGGATGGCAGCTCCAACCGGATCAGGCACTGCTCCTCGAGGGCGACACCGTCGAGTGCCGGTACTGGAACATCCTGGCCTACAGCCGATTCCTGAACTCCCTCGACTTCCGGTACCGGCCGGTGTCGTACACCGGTGCCACCGCCACGGTGGTCGACGGTCGCTACCGTTTCGTCGTCGCGGCCGAAGATCCCGGTGTCGGAGACTGGATCGATTCCGAGGGACGGGACTTCGGCATCGTCGTCATGCGTTTTCTCCAACCGACGGACACCCCTCCCCTGCCCTCGGCGCGGATGGTGCAGCTCCACGAACTGCGAGGTGAATGATGGTCGCCTGGACGCCGCCACCGCGCACAGCGGTCGCCGAGAACATCTACGCGGCAGCGGAAGCCGATCGCGCTGCACGACCCGATCGATATCGGCTGGGCGTCGGCGCGGTCGACGCGATCGTCGAACGGGCCACCGCGAAGCACGGGGTCGAGGGTCTGGGCGAGCCGGCGCAGTGGCGTCCCGGCCTGGAGCAGTACCTGGAATCGGCCGGCGAGGACGGACGGTTGAACGCCGTCGGCGTCCGGAATGCACAGGACGCGGTGATCGGAAAGCTGCGGGCGCGCTCCATCTTCGACAAGACCCTGCGGGAGAACCCCTCGGTGAGTGAGCGTGATGTGCTCCCGCCGATCGTGATCATCGGGGGCTGGCGCACCGGAACGACGTTCCTGTATCGGCTGATGGCCCGCGATCCCCGTCTCCGCGCGCCACGCCCGGTGGAGTTGTACGCCCCCTGGCGGGTTGCACAGCTGTCGACGTACGAGCGCGAGCAGCTGATCGAAACCCAGGCCGCCGAGCCCAATCCACTACACATGCTGAATCCGGCGATGGCCGCGGTCCACGATTCCGGGCCGGCACTGCCCGAAGAGTGCGTGCTCGGAATGGGCACGACCATGCGCAACTGGGCGTTCAGCTCGACGATGCGCCTCGACAGCTACTCGCGCTGGCTGGCCGGCCAGGACTTCGCCGGCGAGTACGCGGCGCACCGCACGATGCTGCAGATCCTCGACGACGGTTCCCGACGCCGCTGGCTGCTCAAGGCGCCGGCCCACACCCCGGAACTGACCCACCTCGCACAGACCTATCCCGGCGTCTGCATCGTGCAGCTGCACCGCGACATCGTAGAAACCGTGGCCTCGGGGGCGAGCCTGTTCGCGACGTACCGTTCCACCTACAGCGATGGCGTCGACGGGCACGACGTCGGACGGTTCCAGATCGAGCAGTCCGAGTTGTGGTTCCGGCGGGCACTCGAATTTCGCGACTCACCCGCCGCCGCGTCGGCGACCGTCCTCGACATCGACTACCAGGACCTGGTGTCCCGACCCAAGGAGACCGTCGGCCGGGTCTATGCCGCGGCCGATGTCGAACCCCCCGACATCTCGTCGATGCTCATCGCGCACAACGCCGAGCAACCGCGGCACGGCAAGGGCAGACATCGTTACGGTCCCGAGGAATTCGGGATCGACCCCGGCGCCTTGCGCGAACGGATGGCGTTCTACACCGACGTCGTCGCCGAGTGGACGTCACACCCGGTGTCCTGAGGGCAGGACGACGACCGGTTGCACTTGTGTATCCGACGAGCCGATTTCTCGCCCGCACATCCTCGAGCGGGGTTACCGTCGCGGTGTCGGACTCGGGAGGTCGAGATGGGCGATGCCACGTCGGCAGAGGCCGAGACGGATGTCCGGTGGGTGCCGTGGCGGGTGGCGCCACATTCGGGCTTCGTAGTCGACGATCCCACGGGTAAGGGCAGCGTCCAGGTGATCCAGGTCGACGATCGGCAGTTCGTCGTACTCAACACCTTTCGCTACTCGGACCCGGATGTCGAGAAGGACCTGTCGACGCGACTGGTCCGCA
Organism: Gordonia amicalis NBRC 100051 = JCM 11271; assembly: GCF_000332995.1. GTDB lineage: Bacteria > Actinomycetota > Actinomycetes > Mycobacteriales > Mycobacteriaceae > Gordonia > Gordonia amicalis. Next base: position 51,404 of record NZ_BANS01000033.1, on the reverse strand, counting down.
GCGGGATGAGTGACGCTCAGGCACGCGCGGCAGTTGACGACGCGCGGACTTTCGTCCCACGTGAGGACAATCCCACGGATCTGGCGTCGGTCCCGCGCTTCATGCGGTGGTTCGAGGACTCGTACGGGCGGCACACGCTCGCCGCGATGATCCATGACGAGCTCATCAGCGACGCGGTCAACTCCGGCGCGCTGAAGAGTGACACGCTCTCCGACCGCTTCTTCCGGGAGATGATGCGGACATCCGGGGTCCCCTGGCTGAAGCGCTGGCTCATGTGGTCCGCAGTGGCACTCCGCACCCGTTGGGTTGCAGGCGGTTACCGACGCTGGAGCATCGTGTTGTGGCTGTTGCTCAGCGTCGTCGGGATCACTGCGACGGTCGGCTCCGTCGGTGCGCTCCTGTTCGACTGGCCGTGGCCGGTGTCGTCACCGGCGTGGTCGCTCGTGGTGGCACTGCTGATGATCTTCGTCGCCGCACCCCTGTGGGGGCGGCAGTGGGCCGCCAGCCTCATCGCCGCGGTCGGCGCGTTGTGGCTCGTGCCTGCTGCTGCCATGACCAGTCTCGCCTGGATTGTGTACAGCGCCTTGGAGCGGATCGCACGCGCTGTGGGATTGCGATGACACGACAGCGGGGCACCGCCCGGTTGAAATCGGACGATGCCCCGCTCGTGTATGTCAGGCCGCGCTGACCTGTTTCCCCGCTGCGGGTTCCAGTGCCTGCGCGACGATCTCGGCGACATCGGTCATCGGACGCACGTCGAGGGCGTCGAGGACCTCGGCCGGCACGTCGTCGAGGTCGGGTTCGTTGCGCTGCGGGATGAAGACGGTCTTCAGCCCGTTGCGTTGCGCGGCGAGCAGCTTCTGCTTGACGCCGCCGATCGGCAGGACGCGCCCGTTCAGCGTGACCTCACCGGTCATGCCGACCTCGGCACGCACCCGTCGACCCGTCGCCATCGACACCAGGGCGGTGACCATGGTGACGCCCGCACTCGGACCGTCCTTGGGCACCGCTCCGGCCGGAACGTGCACGTGGATGGTCTTGTTGAGCAACTCCGGGTCGACGCCGAGCTGCTCCGCGTGCGCCCGCACATACGACAGCGCGATCTGTGCCGACTCCTTCATCACGTCGCCGAGCTGGCCGGTCAGCTTCAGTCCGGGGTCGCCGTCGGTGGCGTTGACCTCGATGAAGAGGACATCACCACCCATCCCCGTGACGGCGAGACCCGTTGCGACACCGGGGACTGCGGTTCGTTCGGCCGATTCCGGGGTGAACCGGGGACGGCCGAGGTAGTCGCGCAGGTCCGGCTCGTCGATGGTGACCGGTGCGCTCGCCTTACCTTGCGCGAGGTTGGTCGCCGCCTTGCGCAGCGCCTTCGCGAGAAGCCGTTCGAACTGTCGCACACCGGGTTCCCGGGTGTAGTTCGCCGCGATCTCGCGGAGCGCCGCGTCGGTGACGGTCACCTCGTCGGTGGTGAGTGCCGCACGCTCGGCCTGCCTCGGCAGCAGATAGTCGCGGGCGATGGCAACCTTGTCGTCCTCGGTGTAGCCGTCGAGGGTGACCAGTTCCATGCGGTCGAGCAGAGCCGACGGGATGTTCTCGATGACGTTGGCGGTCGCGAGGAACAGGACGTCGGACAGGTCGAAATCGAGGTCCAGGTAGTGGTCGCGGAAGGTGTGGTTCTGCGCGGGGTCGAGGACCTCGAGCAGCGCCGCGGCCGGGTCACCCCGGTAGTCCGAGCCGACCTTGTCGATCTCGTCCAGCAGCACAACGGGATTCATCGATCCCGCCTCGCCGATGGCACGCACGATACGGCCGGGCAACGCACCGACGTAGGTACGCCGGTGCCCGCGGATCTCCGACTCGTCGCGCACACCGCCGAGGGCGACGCGCACGAACTTGCGGCCCAGCGCCCGGGCGACACTCTCGCCCAGCGACGTCTTGCCGACGCCGGGCGGACCGGCCAGCACCATGACGGCACCCGATCCACGTCCGCCGACGACCTGCAGGCCGCGTTCGGCACGTCGAGCTCGCACCGCGAGGTACTCGACGATGCGGTCCTTCACGTCGTCGAGGCCGTGGTGGTCGGCATCCAGGATCTCGCGGGCCCCCTTGATGTCCGTGGAATCCTCGGTGCGGGTGTTCCACGGCAGGTCGAGGACGGTGTCGAGCCAGGTGCGGATCCACCCGGTCTCCGGCGACTGGTCGCTGGCGCGTTCGAGCTTGCCCACCTCCCGGAGTGCGGCTTCGCGCACCTTCTCGGGCAGGTCGGCGTCGTCGATGCGCGACCGGTAGTCGTCGGCGCCCTCGGGTTCGTCCTCGCCGAGTTCCTTCCGGATGGCGGCGAGCTGCTGACGAAGGAGGAACTCCTTCTCCTGCTTGTCCATTCCCGCACGGACGTCCTCGGCGATCTTCTCGCTGACCTCGGACTCGGCGAGATGGTCGCCGGTCCACTCGATCAGCAGGCGCAGGCGCGCGGCCGTGTCGGGTGTTTCGAGGAGTTCGCGCTTCTGCTCGTCGGTGAGCCAGGATGCGTAGCCCGAGGTGTCGGCGAGGTCCGACGGGTCGGTCATCTTGTTGACCGCATCGATGAGCTGCCACGCCTCGCGGCGCTGCAGCATCGCCAGGACGAGCTTCTTGTACTCGCCGGCCAGAGTCCGGACCTCGTCGGTGACCTCGGAGTCCTCGACCTCGGTCACATCGACCCACAGCGCCGCGCCGTGGCCGGGTGTTCCGGTCCCGATCTGAGCCCGCAGCTCACCCTTGACGACGGCGGCCAGTCCACCGCCGGGGATACGCCCGACCTGCACGATCGAGGAGATCACCCCGTAGGTGGGATACCGGTCGTCCAGGCGTGGGGCGACCAGCAGTTTTCCGGGTTCGCTCGCCCGGGCGGCGTCGACGGTGGCCTGCGCTGCATCATCGAGCGGGATCGGCACGACCATGCCGGGCAGGACGACGACGTCCGGGACGAAGAGGACCGGCAGTGAATATGTCTGCGACATGAAACCTCCAGAGTTAAGTCTGATCGACTCAACTGAGGTGGCTGGAAGTTTGTTCCCGCGTGGTTTATGCCAGGGGCGAACGGAGAGTCATTCCCAACTGAACCCATCCGGATCGGTGAACCGCCCGGCGTCACTGCCGATGACCAACCGGTGCGGCCCGGAACCCGCAGCGTCGACGCCGGCATCCTTCGCTGCGGCCTTGCGGCCGTAGAGAGCGAGCTTCACCGAGTCCGGGCCGCTCTCGAACTCGACGTACTTGCGGCCGTAGCTCTTGCCGACCGTGAACCCCCGGTCCACGTAGAACTGCTTGGTGGCTGCGACGTCGTCGACGCCGAGAAGCAGGACCAGGTCGTCGAACTCCCGGGCCGGTGCACCGGTCGGCTTCTTCGACGAGCTGGCGACCTTCCAGATCGCGCCGTCGGGCGTCTGGATCACGCCGCCGTAGCCCCAGAAGGACTTCTTGGCGGGCTTGAGCACGGTGGCGCCGGCGTCGAGCGCCGGTTCGAGGAGGGAATCGGCGACCGTCGGGTCGGCGACCACGAGCGAGATCACGAAACCGCGAAAGCCTCGGCTTGGCGATGCAGCGGCCTGGAACCGCAGTCGATCGCCGAGTCCGAAAGCCTTGTCGTAGAAGACCTCCGCAGCGCTGATGTCCGGAACGTCGAGGGTGAGTGCGTTGATGTTCGTCATGCTTCGACGCTATGGCGCGTTGAACTGCTCACGCTTCTCGATTCCTGATCGATCGGCGGACAGGGGTGGTTCAGCCCGGGAGGTCGACGGCCACGCGGGCCGCGAAGACGACGACCTGCGCCACGACCAGTACCGCCAGCCCAATGGCGAACGCCGCCGCCGTGACGACCACTCCCGCGGAAGCCTTCAGCGCATCCCACACCGACTTCAGCGTCATGACCGATCCCCTAGTCGCGTGGCGAACAAGCGGTCGATGGACGGGTGTCGGCGAACCGACATCGAGTCGAGGGGCATGGGCTGACCTCCGTGCGGACAAATACCCCGGACGACGGTGTCCGGGGTCACATATGTACCACACATTAGTTGATAGCGCGACTAAATTTGAAGTCGGAGTCAGCGGGTCGAATCGACGAGTCTCGCTCCGGGGCAGTCCGACTGCCGCCTCGGCCACGAACCACGGGGAACGCAACGAACACATCTACATCCGAGGAGCCTGCATGTCGGTCCTGTCCCCCACCAGCACCCGCCAGCCGCTGGGACGCGCGATCGCCCGGATCGCGCTCGGAGCAATCCTGGCGATCGCCGGCATCGGTCACCTGAGCGCACAACGCGACGAGTTCCAGGCACAGGTCCCCGACTGGGTGCCGTTCAGCAAGGACTTCGTGGTCCTGGCCTCGGGTGGGGTGGAGAACGCATTGGGCGCAGCCCTCATCGCGCTGCCGCGTCATCGCAAGATCGTCTCGTGGATCGTGGCGGCGTTCTTCGTCGCGGTATTCCCCGGCAACATCCATCAGTACGTCGAGCACATCGACGCCTTCGGCCTCGACACCGACCAGAAGCGGCTCACGCGCCTGTTCTTCCAGCCGGTCCTGGTGGTGTGGGCGATCGCGGCCGGAACCGGGAAGCGCTCCGACTAGCGGCGACGGGTGCACGCATCCTGGCAAGCGGTGTCCATCCCGGCCCGGACCTGCGGCCGGAAGCCGGCGCCCGAGCTGATCGTCAGAGCCGCGACGAGCCCTCCGACGGCGCAACCCGCTGCACAGATGTACATCGCCGTCCGGAAGCCGTCACCGAGAGGCTCGCCGGGTCCGGCGTCGATCCCGGCCACCGCGGGCAACACCGCCACCGCCAACAGACCGGCCACGCGGGCCACCGCGTTGTTCACGCCCGACGCGGTCCCGGCCAGCGCATCGTCGACCGCACCGAGGGCAGCCGACGTGAGGGGCGCGACGGTCACCGTCATCCCGAGCCCGAAGAGGAGGACGCCGGGGAGCACGTACGCCAGATACTCGGTGCCCGGCTGTACCCGCGACATCAGCGCGAAGCCACCCGCGGCGATCAGCGGACCGACGGTCATCGGTAGCCGCGGCCCGGTGGTCTGGGCCAGCCTGCCCACCAGCGGAGAACCAAACAGCATGATGAACGTGCTCGGGAACATCGCCGCGCCGGCTTCGAACGCCGAGTATCCGAGGCTCTGCTGCAGTTGCAGGGCGAGCAGGAACAGTGCGCCGCCCAGGGCCGCGTACACCAGCAGCGTCGTCAGGTTGGCGCCGGTGAACTGCGACGATCGAAACAGCCTCAGCGGCAACAACGGCGATCGCACCCGCGTCTCGATGACGACGAACGCGACGAGAGCCGCCACACCCGCGAGACCGGCGGTCGTCGTACCGGCGGACCAGCCGCTCGACGGGCCCTCGATCAGCGCGTAGATGACGCCCGCGAGACCGAGCGTCATCGTCACGGCGCCCGCGACGTCGAGCCGGCGCGGCGCGGACGGATCGCGGGACTCGGGCACATGCCGAATGGAGATGACCAGCGCACCCACCGCCAGCGGCACACTCAGGAAAAAGGTCCAGCGCCACGACGCCGCGTCGACCAGCCATCCGCCGACGAACGGTCCCAGCGCACTGGTCGCGCCCGACAGCCCGGCCCACAGACCCACGGCCGCACCGCGATCCGACGGCGCGATCTCCGCGTTGATGAGTGCAAGGCTGCCCGGCACGACAGCCGCTGCCGCGACGCCCGACCCCAGGACCGCGGCGACGATCAGCCACCGGCCCGCCGACGACGCAGCGCGAATGCCGACCGGTTCTTCCGCCGAACGGTTCGCGATCATGTCTGCCTTCCCGAGACCGGGGTCGCCGTCTCCCCAGGGTCATGGTCAGAACGTTGACGCGCAACCGTCGCCGTCAGCGACGCGCGTCGGCCGCGATGTCGTCGACCAGTCCGACGAACTGGTGACCGCCGGTCTCGTGACGATGGAGCTGGGCGTCGGGAAGCAGCGAGGCGTTGAGGTCCAGGTGGCCGATCGGGACTTCTTCGTCGTCGACGCAGTGGTGCAGGGACAGTGCGGCATGGCGCGGTGGCGGTCCGGCGAAGTCGTACTCCTCCATGGCCCACCCGTCCGGCCCCCAGTTCGGCATCGCCAGGAGGACAGCGCGTCTCGGTCCGGCATACGCCGGCTCCGCCAGCAGGTGCAGCAGCACCGACGCCCCGAACGAGTGGGCCACGAGCAGGTCGTCGGCATCCATCGTCGACAGCCATGCGCGTAGTGGGTCGGCCCACGCCTGCAGGGACATGTCGTCGGAGGAGAACTCGGGCATGTCGACGGGCACATCGAGCGCTGTGCCCAGGCCGGCGGCGATCGGCCGGTCGTCGGTGAACCCACCAGCACCGTGGATGAACAACAAATGTGTCCGACTCATCGATCCTCCTCGAACTCATGCGTCACCGGGTTCGACTCGCGCAGACGCGCGATCTCATCGCAGGGTTGCGCTCCTGGCGACTCAGGGAGCAGGGGCGGTCGTGGCGCCCGAACCCGCCAACAGCAACCCGACCATCGCCTTGGCATCCGCTTCGGTGTAGCCGGGTCCAACGATGCAGAGGTTGCCGATCGCACGCAGGAACGTCACGGGGCTGACGTCCTTGCTGACCTCACCCGACTCTTGTGCCCGCTCGACGAGCGACGCGAACGCCGGAACGAGACTGTCGAAGATCAACGCGTGCAGGTTGTTCAGGCTCGGATCGTCCGAACTCAGAGCATCGCTCAACCCGTGTTTGGTGACCAGGAAGTCGGTGAACGCCGAGGTCCAGCGACACAACGCATCCGTCGGAGGCACGTCGTCGGCGATCAACGTCTCGGCCAGTGCGACGCACTCCTCGACCTGATGGCGGTACACCGCGGTCACCAGGTCGGCGCGCGTCGGGAAGTGCCGATACACAGTGCCGACACCCACACCGGCACGCTTGGCGATGTCGCGGACCGGCGCTTGCACCCCGGTTTCGACGAAGGCCGCCGCAGCCGCATCCAGCAGCGCCTCACGGCTTCGTTCTGCACCCAGTTGACGTGCGGTTTTCGACTCCGACACAGTTCACCCCTTGCTCGCGGAACACTGTTCCGCTACGTTGGCGGAACAGTGTTCCGTCAAGATTATCGCAACCCTTTCGCGAGAGAAGCCATCATGTCCACTCCCCTGCTCGAACGTCGAATCGTCGCCGTCAAGCCGGTCATCGTGCCCACCACCGACCGCCCGGTCCCTCTTGCCGTGAAGGTCACCGCACCGGTCGACGGGGACAACCTTCCGCTCATTGTGTTCTCGCACGGCAACGCGTGGTCCATGGACGGTTACGAACCGCTCGTGGACCGTTGGGCCGCTGCGGGATTCGTGGTCGTTAACCCCACACACCTCGACTCCCGGCGCCACGGAATCGGATTCGACGACCCGCGGTTCATCGACATCTGGCGCATCCGGATCAGCGACGTTCACGCGGTCATCGATCATCTCGACGTCATCCTCTCGACCGCCGGTCATGACCTCGACACCCGGGCCGACACATCGAAGCTTGCAGCCGTCGGACATTCCTGGGGCGGGCAGACCGTCGGCACACTTCTCGGAGCGCGCGTCCTCGACGTCGATGGTGGTGGTGTCGGCGAAGACTTCTCACATTCGTCAGTACGTGCCGGAGCTCTCATCGCGACCGCGGGAACGGGCGACAGCCTCACCGACTTCGCGCGCGAACACCTGCCGTTCATGCGACCGGACTTCAGCCGGATGTCCACGCCGGCTCTGGTCATCGCGGGCGGAAAAGATGACTCGGCGTTGTCGACCCGCGGCCCGGAGTGGCTCACCGACGCCTACCACCTCAGCCCGGGACCCAAGCGGCTGCTCTACATCGACGACGGCGAGCACACCCTGGGAGGGATTGCCGGAGAAGCGGTTCACGAGACCACCGACGAGGACCCGCGGCGGGTCGAACTGGTTGCCGACGCCGTATCCGCCTACCTGCTGGACGTATTCGGCCTCAGCACAGGCGAATGGGAGAAGATCGCCGTCGGCGCTGCGGAGGGTGCGTACAGCGTCGAGGGCAAGTAGCCCTTCACCGGCTACTCCCGCCAGCTTCTCCGCCAGCCAATCCACGGTCTGCATGCCGAACAGATCCGTGCCCCAGCCGTAGAGGTTGGTGAGGAACCGGACCATGCTGCAGTCGGTGGTCTGGTAGTCGACCTTGGTGCCGCCGCGGCGGTAGTCGGCGGCGAGCTTCCGCGAGTCCGCGGCCGGGACCAGCGACATCGGTGAGTCGTCGGCCACGCACGAGGCGATCAGCACCGGGGCGTCAGGCGACTTGCGGCCCAGCTTGTTGTCGTCGTACACCGCCTGGAAGTCGGCGATCTCGGCGGGATTCTCCCCGGACTTGAACAGCGCGCTCATCGGCACGAACGGCATCGTGAAATACGCCGGGGTCTGGCACTGGGTGCGGAACACGTCGGCGATGGCCTTGCCCGTCGGGGTGAGCTTCTCGTCGAGCTTCATCTCCGGGTAGCGCGGCTCGAGACCGAGCAGCGTCGCGAGGACGAAGGCCGAACCGACCGAGCCGTCGGCGGTGGCGATGAAGTTCTTCTGGTCGACGACCATGCCCTCGAGGACGACGCCCTTGATATCCAGTTCGGGCGCATACTTTTTCGCGTTCTCCGCGGCGAAGGCCGCGCCGACGCCGCCGCCGGCGATGCCGAACACGCCGAGGGGCGACGCGGCCGGGAGGCCGTTGTCCTTGTGGCGCAGTGCAGCTCGCAGCCCGTCGAGCAGCGCCTTGCCGGCGAACTTCCCGGCGAAGACGCCGTGCGGCTTGGGATCACCGTCGTTGCCGACATCGCTCATCATGACCGCGTAACCCTTGCCGAAGAACTGCGCCAGCGGGCCCAGCGCAGACCACGACGCGCCGTCCATCGGATCGCCGCCGGTCCACATCGTGGAGGGATGGCAGTAGGCGCCGACGCTGTCGTTGGCCAGCTGGTATCCGATCAACGGCCGAGTGGCGTCGGAGCGCCCGTCGCGCGGGATCATCAGGAGCCCGGTCGAGATCTCGGGCTCGTCGTGCAGCCCCCGGGTCACGTACATCAGCTTGTAGGCGTCGAGCTTGCCGGGACGCACACCCATGAACTGGACCGCGACCTTCTTGGCTTTCAGTACGTCGCCGGGCTTTTCGTCACCGGACAGGCGCGGCTCGGCGTAGAACGGATCGCCGGCGACGAGCGGGTCGATGACCTCCTGCGGGCTGGCGAGACGACCGTCGCGCAGCGCGCCGACGACGAAACCGTTCAGCACCTCGTCGAGGCCGGGCGTCCGGTTCGGTGCGGCGGTGGCCGGTCCGACCAGTCCGATGCCGGAGACGACCAGGGCCAGGACTGCCGCGAGTGTTATCCGTCGGGATGCACGAGAGAAGGGCGAGATCACTGGTAGGTCACCTTGATCGAGGTCAGAACCGACTGCATCAGCGGCAGCAGGTTACGGGTGGGACGGTGCGTTTCCATCTGCTCGAAGTACGGAGCCCTCATGGCCGCGCTCAGTTCCGGCCAGCTGTACTCGACCTGTGCCCGGTACTTCGGCAGCAGCTGATCGGTGATGTAGATCCACCGGTCCTCGTAGACCGACCAATTCCACTCCGGCAACGGCAGAGTCACTGTCGCCCGACGACCATCGGGCGCGCGGCCCTCGACCGTCATCGGGCGGAAGGAGCGCGGCGGGATCACTCCGGCGACCGATGGCGCGGCGGCCACGGTGCTGCCGTAGGTCATGGCCTCGCCGACCTCGCCCTTGTAGTTGCGGGTCGCATCCCACTGCTTCTTGATGACCTCCCCCTGCTCGCGCTGCAGCAACCGTGCGTTACCGGCGGCGACCGCGGCGGGAGCCTTGGAGGCGATACCCTCCCAGGCGCGCATGATCTCGTCGTCGAAGATGCCCGCCTCGTGCATCTCCCGGAGTGCCGGCAGACCGCCGACGACGTAGGCCCGGTGCATCGGCATCAGGTCGGAGAAGATGTTCTTCTGCATCACCAGGATCTGCCCCTGGACCTGCCGGAGGTCGTCGGCGGTGATCTTCGCGCCCACGCGAGCCAGGGCGCGGAGACCACCGGGCAGGCTGTTGACCGCCTGCGGTCCCGCGAGTTCGTTGGCGCGAGCCACGATCGCGTGCGCGACGGGCTGCAGGCGGCTGAACTCGAAGATCTCGGTGGCGTCCTTGTAATCGAGGAGGCCGCCACCGAAGTCGCCGCCGACCAGACCACCCATGCCGGCCCACTGCAGTTCACGGTGTGCGAGTTGCAGGTCCTCGTAATAGCGGTAGGACTTCAACAGGTTCTGGTGATTGGCGCCGACGCCGTCGCGCGGGTTCCACGATGCGAGGTCGATGCCGGCACGTGTCGTGGTCTCGACGAGCCAGTACGGGAACAGCAACGCCTCATACGACGACGGGGCGAGCCCGCGATCGCGGGCCTGCTCGACCAATCGATGGAGAGTGCCGGGATCGGTCGGCAATGCCGGGTGCACGCCGCCCGGCCCCTGCGACGCATCACGATTCACCAGCGGCAGGTTCAGATACCGCGCGAGGGATTCGGCGGAGGCCGAACCGCCACCGACGAGCGAACCGAGCGCGACGACCACTGCCACCGCCGCGCAGACCGACCCCCGTAAGACCTTGTTCACGACGCCCCCCGTTTCAAGGCACCGACCATCACGGCCGAATCACATTCGAATAACCGAAGTGAATCGAATCCTTGATGTAGTCAGACAGCAATTCAGCATCGATAAATCCGTACGAATCCGCCGAAACACGCCCTGCCGGGCGAACAGGGCAGCGCAACACCGTATTCGACGATGCCCGAACTGCCCGGATCATTCTCCGCTCAGGATGAGCGCATTCTGGTGGGCCGCGTCTCGAACAGCGCCTTGAGGCGGGCCAGATCCTCTTCGACCATGAGGGTGTCCCGGTCGAACTCCTCGTCGGACATGGACAACTGCCGCACGGTGAACACCACCTCCGCGCCCTCGGGATGGGGCAGCACGCGCAGCGGATTGTGCACGGTGGCGCCGTTCGGGAGGATCACGTCGTGGTCGACGACCCCGAGGGTGTTCCGCGGAACGAAGCGGACCGTCACGGTGCCCATCGGCGACTCGGCCACGAGGTCGTCACCGCGTCGGACGACCTCCGAGGTCGCCAACCCCGCGGCCCATTCGGGGAGATTGTCGGGTTCGGAAACGAATTCGTACACATCGTCGGCTGACGCGCCGATCACCGTGCTGACATGACGACTCCTCATGAGCAGACTCTAAATCGGGTTTCGCGCATCTGTGGTGGGGGAACGTCGAAAAGTTGCGACAAAAAATTCTTCGACCGTCATGTCATCCGACATGAGAGTCAGGACGAATGACCGATGAACCATCCATCCGACCGGCCGCCCCCGAGAGTCAGCACGACCCGGACGCCGATCCCGACATGCTGACTTCCACCACGACGCAAACCGATCAAGCCGAGGGCGAAGCCGACGACCCTGCGGAGACGAAGGACGACGGAGGATCCGACAGATGACGCAAGGTGAATCGACCAAGGAAGACTCGAACGGGCACATGGACTCCCGAATGACCAGGCGAAAGTCCGGCATGATCACGCGGTTGGGCATCATCGCCGTATCCATGATCGCTGCCGTCACGGGGTCGGTGATCGCAGGCAGTACGGCGGCCGAGGCCCGGCCGGGGTGTTCCGACGCCGAGGTGGTGTTCGCCCGCGGCACCGTCGAACCCGCCCCTCCACTGGGGGTGACCGGACTGTCCTTCGTCGAGGCCGTCCGGAGTCAGCTCCCCGGCAAGTCGGTCGCCGCCTACGGCGTCCCGTATCCGGCGAGCGACCAGTTCCGCAACCGCTTGAAGTTCGCCCGGACCGTCGCCGACGGTGTGCGCACCACGCAGAACCGCGTGAAGTACCTCGCAGCCAACTGCCCGGGCACCAAGGTCGTTCTGGGCGGCTACTCCCAGGGCGCCGTCGTCGCCGGATATGCGGTGCACGCCGGTCTCGACCTCCCCGCTCGGTACGCCGCCTACGACCGTTTTGTGCCGCCACCGCTGCCTGCGTCGCTCTCGCGCAATGTCGCGGCGATCGTCTTCTTCGGAGCTCCGTCGGACCGCTTCATCGACGACATCGGCGCACCCCCGGTCCGGGTCTCCACCCCGTACCGCGGCAAGACCGCCCGATACTGCGTCGAAGGTGACACCATCTGCGACGGCGCTCGCGTCGGTTACCCGAATGCCATCCACAGTCTCTATGCGGTGAACGGCATGACGCTCGACGCCGCACGCTTCGTGGCACGTCGTATGTGACGCGGAGCGGCACGAAGAATCGACGAAGCCCTCACCTGATCAGCCTGCCGGTGCCGGATCTTCCGGATCAGGGCGCGGTGGTGCCGGCGGCCCCCATGGTCCGCGACACGAGCTGCGAGATACGCACGTCCCGATCGTGATTGAGGTGCTCGAGCATGAGTAGCCGCGCTTTCTCGGCCGAGCCCTCGATGATCGCCTCGAGGATCTGCTCGTGCTCGCCGACCGAACTCTCGAAACTGTCGCGTCCGGTCGGGGTGAACCATGGTGCGCTGACCTTGATCTGGTCGCGCAGGTCACGCTCCATGTCGTAGATGGTCTGGTTGTGCGCGGCTCGCACCACGCAGTCGTGGAAGATGTTGAGCGCCTGCCGGATGTCGGCGGGCTCGGTGTGACTCGAGCTCAGCGCCATCGCCTCCTGGAGGCGGGCGATGTCGACGGGCGTGTGACGTTCGGCCGCGGCTGCCGCCGCACCGGACTCCAGGATGGCGCGCACCTCGAAGATCTCGAGCATCTCCTCGTCGCTACGGATTCGTAGGACGAATCCCCGTGAGGCCGCGACCAGCAGACCCTTGCGCTCCAGCAATCCCAACGCTTCTCGCACGGGAGTCCGCGAGACACCGAACTCCTCGCTGAGCGCCTGCGGGATCAGCGTGGCGTCGGCCTGGTAGTGCCCGTGCGTCAGCCGCTCGTGCAGCGCCTCGTAGACCGCGTCGCGAGCGCTCTTCATCGGTGGTCACCTTCCCTCGGGTCGTGCAGGGCGGGCAGGACGGACCCTGGATCATCTTTGCAGAGGGTATCCACCACGGCCGACCTCACCGGGGACGTCCGCCGGTCACGAGCGGGAGATCCGGTTGCATCCGCCACTCGCTCAGCGATCCGTCGTAGACGCGGGGGAGCGGGAGACCCGCCTCGACGAAGGCCAGGGCGGCACCCGCCGCGTTGATCCCACCGCCGCAGTAGACGATCACGTCCGACTCCGCGTCGATTCCCCGCGCCCGCAAAGCACTCCGGGTCCTCTCGGCCGAGAAGGTTCCGTCGTCGTCGAGCAGGTCAGGGAACGGCACATTCAGGCTTCCCGGGATGTGACCGGGCCGCTCACCGCCGGATTCCCCGGTGTAGTCGGGTTCTCGCAACGCGCAGACGAGAGTCGTCGACGACTGTTCGTCGCACGCCACCTCGTACACCTCGGTCAGGTCGGCGAACGCCGGTCGCGTCCCGCTGATGTCGTGTACCTCGACGCCGGCCGGCTCGCGGGAAGCCCCGTGCCGTTCGTCGCCGGTGGCGACCGGGAGACCCAGGCCCGTCCAGCGGGCGAAACCACCGTCGAGCACCCGGGCGCGGTCGAATCCGTACGACCGCAGGACGAGCCACACCCTGGCCGCGTATGCGCCGCTCAGCTGGTCGTAGACCACGATGTGGTCCGTCTGCGTGAAGCCGAGGCGTTCTGCGGTGGCGGCCATCTGATCGGCAGTGGGACGGGTGAAGGCCACCGGCGAGTCGGGATCCGAGAAGGCCGCGAAGAGGTCGGCGAAACACGCACCCGGGATGTGCGCCTCCCGGAAGACCTCGTCGCCCGGCGCGAAGACCGTCTGCCCGTCGTCGTCGACGAAACGCTTCACGCTCGCGTCGAGGATGATCGCCGAATCCAGATGCTCGGAAAGCTCTTCCGCCGAGACGAGTGAGCCGGCCCCGGTCACGCGCCCGCTCCGTGCGCAGTCACGGCGGTCGCCCCCTTCGCTCGGTGACGCCATTCGCCGCGTCCGGGCCGGGCCAGTCCCAGGTTCTCCCGGAGCGTGTTTCCCTCGTACTCGGTGCGGAACAGTCCGCGACGCTGCAGTTCCGGGACGACGTGCGTGGCGAAGTCCTCGAAGGCTGCCGGGACATGCGTCGCCTGGATCATGAAACCGTCGGCGGCGCCGGCGTCGATCCACTGTTCCATCGTGTCGGCGATGTCGGCGGCGGACCCGATCATGTTGCCCTCCGTGCGGGCGCCGTACCAGCGGCCGATCTCGCGGATGGACAGCCTCTCACGCTCGGCGAACTCGACGACCTCCCGGTAATGGCCTTCCACGCCAACCACTTCGAGAGAAGGGAGAGGACCGTCGAGGTCGTACTTCGTGAGGTCGACGTTGCAGTGGTAAGCCAGCCGCGACAGGCCCGCCTCGTGGTCGACGAGATCGAAGAACGCCTCGTGCTTCGCCATCGCGTCGCGGTAGTCGATCCCGACGACGGTGGTGGCCGCCGGCAGGATCTTGAGTTGCTCCGGATCCCGTCCGTGCGCGGCCGCCCGCTTCTTCATGTCCTGACAGAAGTCGACGGCGCTCTCGAGCGACTCGTGGCTGCAGAAGACCACATCGGCCCAACGAGAAGCGAAGTCGCGTCCCGTCGGCGACGCACCCGCCTGCACGATGACCGGATATCCCTGCGGCGGACGGGGAACACCGAGCGGCCCCTGCACCTGGAAGAACCTGCCCCGGTGGTCGATGGCCTCCACCTGGTCGGGATGACCGAACCGACCCGAGACCTTGTCGCGGATCAGTGCGTCGTCCGACCAGGAGTCCCACAGACGGGTGGTGACCTCGAGGAACTCCTCGGCTCGCGCGTAACGCTCCTCGCGGTCGGGAAGCTTGTCCTGGCCGAAGTTCTGCGCCTCCGCATCCTGGAAACTGGTGACGACATTCCAGCCGGCGCGCCCGCCGCTCAAGTGATCGAGGGTCCCCATGCTCCGGGCGAGGTTGTAGGGCTCCTGGTAGCCGGTCGACATCGTCGCTGCGACACCGAGCCGCGTGGTGACCGAACTCATCAGAGTGATGACCGTCATCGGGTCCAGACGTGTTGTGCCGGAACCGAATCTGACCGCCGGCTCGAACGAGCCGCCGAGGCTGCGGGGGACGGCGAGGGCGTCCGGCACGAACGCCATGTCGAAGCAGGCGGCCTCCAGAACCCGGGCGATGTGCAGGTAGTGCTCCGCGGTGAGGAAGTCGTCCCCGGCGTCGGGGTGCCGCCAGCCCACCGTCCCCTGCGGGCCGGCATTCATGAACGCGGCCAGATGAATCTTCTTGCTGGGCATCTCATTCGCTCCTTTGCGAGTGATCAGGTGGAACGGCGACGCGCAGTGACGCGCAGCGTGTCAGAGGTTGGAGAGCTCGTCGAGGAAGGCGACGGCGAACGATCCCGTTCCGGTGGCACGCTCACCGGCCCGCTCCCCCGCCGCGGCGAACGATGCGTGCGCGGCCACGGCGGCCGTGAACGGGTCGACGACCGCACAGAAGGCGGCGCTCAGGGCACCGAGACTGCATCCGGTACCGGTCACCTGCGGCATCCTGGCGTCACCGCCGGGGACGGCGGTTGCCCGACCCGAGGAGTCGCACAGGTAGTCGACCTCACCCGACACCGCGATCACCGCGTCGAGCCGCGGGGCCAGGTCCTTGACCGTTTCGATCACCTCCGACGAGTCGAGGGTCGAGTCGACGCCGCTGCCACCGGCACCGCCGGCCAGGGCGGCGATCTCGCTGGCGTTACCGCGGATGATCGACGGACGGTACTCGAGCAGCGATCCGAGTATCGCGTCGTACTCGGCTGCTCCCGCCCCGATCGCGACGGGGTCGAGAACCCACGGCGTGCCGGACTCGTGGGCGGTTGCGGCAGCTTCCACCAGCGCTTTCGGGGTCACCGACGACATCAGGGCGGCGCCGTTGATCCACACCGCGCCCGCTCCGGCGGGGAACGAGGCCGTCCACCCGGGAGCGGATCCGATCGCCGGACCGGCACCCAGGGCGAGGAGCACGTTGGCACTCAGGTTGGCGGCGACATAGTTGGTGAGGCCGTAGACGAAGGGGGCCCCTCGCGCAGGCTCGCGACGGCGGCCTTCACCTCGACCGATTCGATGGTCGTCGTTTCCATCCCCACGGGACTCCTTCGGGTTCGCAGCAGAACTGCCGGACAACTGCATTTAGTTGTATACAGATGGATGCCGACCTGCCAGCGTGGGCGGTTTTAGAATCATGCCGGTTGAAAAGACACCTCACAGCGTTCGGCCGATCCGTGAATACAACGCCACCCTCATGGGTATCCGGTCACGGCCACCCGCACTCTCCTCAGTTCTGGAGAACACCACCACGAGGAAGCGATGAGCTCCGACGACCTACCCGCGAGGACGTCCCACCCCGACCCGACCACGGTGCTGGCCGTTTCCGGCGTCCTCGACTCCACCACATACCTGAGCGTTCGCAACGCCCTCGTCGACGCGGCAACCGAAGCCACGGGATGCCTCGTCGTCGATGTCCGCGATCTGGAGGTGCCTGCGCCGTCGGCCTGGACGGTGCTCTCCAGTGCGGCGTGGCTCGTCCGCGGATGGCCGGGCGTGCGCATGGCGGTGGTCGCCGATCCGATCCGCATGTCCGAACTGCGCCGGGGAGGCGTCACCCGGTCGGTCCCCGCCTACTCGTCGATGGACACCGCCCTCGAGCGCATGACAGAGGACCTCGGTACCCGCGTCACGCACCGAACCCGTGCCACGATCCCGCGTGACGCCGGCTCGCCGATAGCCGCTGCGCGGGTCGCCGTCGCCGACGCCGTCGAGAAATGGGACCCCGACTTCGTTTCCCTGGCACTCGTGCTGGCCACCATCCTGGTGCGGAACGTCCTGGCGCACACATCTTCCGACCCCGACATCTCGATCGAGGTCCACCACTCCGACCGGTTGATCGTGGCCGTGAGCGATGACAGTCCGGACCTGCCGGTGAGAGTCGAGGACGCGGACGGGGGCACGCCGATCGCTTCCGGACTGAGCGTGCTCACGTCTCTGAGCCGCCACTGGAGCTACACACCTCGAGGAAGCGGCAAGACCGTGTGGGCCGTGATCGGTCCGGAGGAAGTCGCCCGGTTCACCGGACCGGGCCGTCCGGACTGAGGCAGCCGGGGCGACTCAGCGTTGGAGCAGCGCCACGATCGCGCCGGCGAGGCCACGGCGCGCCAGTACCTGGTCCTGGAAGCTACCGAGCTGCTTCTCCGACACCAGACCGCGCATTGCACCCGGCAGGAATGCCGCGACCTCGCGAACCCGGTCGGGATCGACGTCGAGATCGGCGAAGGCCCGCTGACAGGAGTCGGTCCACGACGGCCCCCACGAGGCGAACTCGGCGGCGGTCTTGGGGAACAGCCGCCGCAGTTCGTCAGGATCCCGCGGAAGGGCGGCCCGCAGCGTCTCGATGGCACGCGACTCGGGGGCAGTCAGCCCCTCGTACATGAGGTCGATGATCGCCTCCACCCGTTCCGCCAGTGGCGCTTCGGGTTTCACACTGACCGGGAGGTCGCCGCGTTGTTCGGCAGTCCGATGCAGCACGGCCGCCCAGAGACCGTCGATGTCGTTGAACTGGTACTTGATCGCACCCCACGTGGCCCCGATGTCCTTGGCTATCCGGTTGCCGGACACCGACGACGGGTCGCCGGAGGCCAGCGAGCTGATCGCGGCGTCGAGCATCGCGTCGCGGGTCGCCTGCCCACGACGATTCGCACGCCGCGCACCGCGCACCGGCGTACCGGTCGGGGTGCGGGCGTCGACGGGTGCCATGATCGCCGATGGTAGCCGCTCGGGCGTTCAGCCCTGACGTTCGGCGGCGACGAGTTCACGGACGGCCGGCGCCACCTCGTTCGCGAACCTGGCCAGATCGTCAGGATCATCGGTGGCCAGGATGTATGTGCTCATCCCGAGGGTGACCGTGAGATCGGTGAGCTGCTCGGCCCACTGCGCAGGGGTGCCGGCGAGTGGTCCGTCGCCGGAACCGAAAGTACCCGCGATGTTGTAGATCCGGGTGATCCCCCCGGGGTCACGACCGGCCGCACGGGCCGCATCGTCGATGACCATCGATTTCTCGGCGATCTGATCCGGCGGGACGAACTGCAGGCTGGGCACCCAGGCGTCGGCGACTTCTCCGGTCAGTCTCAACATCCGGGGACCCAACGCGCCGAGCCAGATCGGGATGTCGTGAGCCGGAGCGGGTCCGGCGTGCAGACCGCGGACGGGATAGAACTCACCGTCGAGATCGACTGTGCCACCGGACCAGAAGGCCCGCATCACGGTGATCGCCTCGGCCAGCGCGTCGACCGCCTCGCCCGGCGACCGGCGGGGCCCGCCCGCGGCGACCACACCGTCCCAGAATGCCCCGGCACCCAGACCGAGTTCGACGCGGCCCCCGGTCAGGATGTCGAGGCTCGCCGCCGCCTTGGCCAGCATCACCGGCGGACGCAGTGGCAGGTTGGCGACGTTGGGCGACAACCTGATCGACGTCGTGCGCGCGCCGATGACGGACAACAGCGTCCAGGTGTCGAGGAAGCGTCGCTGGTAGGGATGGTCCTGCACGCTGACGAGGTCGAGACCCGCGTCCTCGGCGGTGCCGACGAGCCGCAGCAGGTCGTCGGCCCGGTCGGCACGCGGACTCGGAAAGAACCCGAAGCGCAACGGTTGTCCGTAGTCGGTCATGACGTCTCCGTATCGGCGAACCGGGGAGTGACTCCGGGATGACTCAGCTCGCGGCGCCCTCCACTTCTGGAGAAGTCGAGACCGAGTACATGACCCGGTGGATCTCGGCGGTGAAGTCCTCGGCGGCCTCGATGTTGGAGGCATGGCCGGTGTCGAACACGACGAGCTGGTCGAGATATCCGCGGATCGAGAGCGTGTGCGCGATGCGCTGTGTCATCGCATGGGGAAGCAGCAGGTCGTGGCGGCCGCCGATGACCGTGGTGGGTACCGTGATCGCCTCGGCCCCCACCGGACCGAGGGCCAGTTCGACGAGCGCGACCGCAGCCTTCGCCCGTGCCGCGGGGCTGCAGGAGCGGGTCATCGCGAGCACGAACGCGGCATGATCGATGGTCGCCGCACGACCGTTGAGTATGCGGGTCCGGACAAGACTCCGCGCGACCCGGCCTCCGGGAAACGGGAACGGTATGGCCAGAGCGGCCTGGCCGAGCCAGAGCGGAGCCTTGAGCGGGTTGTTGAGCAGTGGCAGAACGCGGGTCTCGGCGGCTATCCCGCCCCACGTCGTGTTTGCGAGAACCAATGCGGCAGCACGCTCTTCGACCCTGTCTTGATGACGGTGAGCCCAGGCCTGCACGGTGATGCCACCCATGCTGTGGCCGACGAAGACAGCTTTCGACGAGTCCGGCACGGCCTGCTCGACCACCGTCTGCAGGTCGTCGGCCAGGACATCGGCGTCGAATTTGCGCTTGCCCCAGGTGCTCTCACCGTGGCCGCGCTGGTCGTAGGCGATGACGTGGTAGCGCTCGGCGAGGGCGTTGATCTGCGGGTTCCAGTATTCGATGCAGCACGACCACCCGTGGATCAGCACCAGCACCGGCGCATCCGCCGAACCGTAGTGGTGGACCCGGAGCCGGGCACCGTCGTCGGTGAGGGCCCACGAGGTGCGCTCGGGCTCGCGCGAGTTGAACAGCGCGTTCTCGTACTGGCGGCTGCGCAGCCGGCGGCGAGCCTCGGCCGGTCGGACCAAACCGGTCAACACCGCTCCGGCCGCGGCCAATCGTGCAACGCCCAACGCGCCACCTGCGTTCATCTCGGCCTCCCGGCGTCACTGCTGTAACCCGCGTCACAGCACCAGCTGATGATACAACCGGTGCCGAATGTTCCAACACTTCGTTCGAAGAATTGTTGGACACACGAGTAACCAAACCGGACGGCACTCAAACCACCACGCAAACACAGTGTCTGAGATTTTTCACAGAACCCTCTTGCATTCTGGGCCCGCCGGTCCTACCGTGACTCCATGGCGAGAACGCCGCTGTCGATGACGCCCACCGGGTGGTTTCAGGTCGCACGGTCGACGGAGATCGCCGTCGGCGCCGTGCGCACGATGAAGTACTTCGGACGTGAGATGGTCGCGTGGCGATCGCGGTCGGGACAGATCTCCGTCTTCGACGCCTACTGCGAGCACCTCGGCGCCCACCTCGGTCACGGCGGCCACGTGGAGGGCGAGAACCTGGTGTGCCCCTTCCACGGGTGGGAGTGGAACCACGAGGGCCGCAATGTCTGCATCCCGTACGAGAACCACCCGAACAGAGGCCGGCGCATCCGAAGCTACCCGGTCGTCGAACGCAATGAGGCGGTGTGGATCTGGCACGACGTCGACGGGCGGCCACCGTACTTCGACGTTCCCGACATCTTCACCGACTTCGACAGTGACAACGGCGGGGAGACCACCGCCGCCGACTACTATCCGCCGGTTCCCGCGGCGACGCTGTTCCGGCCGGGGCTCGAGATCCACCCGCAGTACATCATGGAAAACGGCGTCGACTTCGCCCATTTCAAGTTCGTCCACAAGACGCCGTTCATGCCGGACTTCACCCGGCACGACTTCTCCGGCCCGGTGTCCTTCGTCGACTTCACCATCGCATTCGAGGAAGGTGCAACCCTCGAAAGCGCCACCAGCGGTGTCGAATCCGTCAATGCCGGGCTCGGATGCTCGGTGACCAAGAGCTGGGGCATGGTCGACAACCGCACGATGCCCGCGGTGACCCCGGTCGACGAGCACACCTCGGACGTGCGGTTCACCGTCTGGATAGGACGCAAGCCCGGCGAGGAGACCGGCGAGATCACCAGATACGGACAGACGTTGGCCGACCTGGTGATCGAACAGTTCGCCGCCGACATCGACATCTGGGCTCATCAGCGCTATTCCGATCCACCTGCCCTCTCGCGCAAGGAGTTCGACGGTTTCACCGCCCTGCGACAGTGGGCACGGCAGTTCTACCCCGACGGCGGCGCCACCGCCGACGAGTTCGTCCGCGTGCGCCGATCCGAACTCGACGCCCTCCGCGCCGCCGCCCCGAAAGGATCTCACCGATGACCACACCCGAGCGAGTCCGGGTCTTCCAGGTCGCCACCGGCAATCTGGGCACCGAGATGATCGATCGCATTCGCCATCATCCCGACCTGGAACTGGTTGGCCTGCACTGCTATACACCGGACAAGATCGGCCGGGACGCCGGTGAGATCGTCGGCATCGGGCCGGTCGGGGTGATCGCGACCGGGACGGTCGAGGAGATCATCGCGGCACGGCCCGACGTGCTCACGTTCCACGGCGTGTTCCCCGACGAGGATCTGTACGTTCAGGTCCTCGAGGCCGGGATCAACATCGTGACCACCGCCGACTGGATCACCGGCTTCCACCGGGACACCAACCATCCGCACCACTCCGGGCGCAAGGTCAGCGAGGTCATCGCCGAGGCCTGCGCGAAGGGCGGCGCGACCTTCTACGGGACCGGGATGAACCCCGGCCTGGCCCAGATCCTCGGCATCGTGCACACCGCCGACGTCGCCGAGATCGAGAACGTCACGGTCACCGAGTCGGTGGACGTCTCCTGCCATCACTCGGTCGACACGTGGAAGGCGGTCGGCTACGGCCTGCCCGTCGACGACCCGAGCATCCCGGACTCGTTGTACAAGTACACCGCCGTCTTCGCCGACTCGGTGTATCTCATGGCCGACGCCTTCGATCTCGAACTCGACGAGGTCACGTTCTCCTACGAACTGGGCGCCTGCACCAAGGACGTCGACCTCGGCTGGTATCAGCTCCCGGCCGGGTCACTGGGCGGCAGCTGCATCAAGTACCAGGGCATGGTCGACGGTGTGCCCCGCGTCGAGTCCCACCTGGAATGGCAGATGACGCCGCACACCGACCCGTCGTGGAACATCCAGGCCTGCTACATCACCCAGGTCACCGGCGACCCCAACATCTACTCCAAACACATGATCTTCCCGCGCAAGGGTTTCGACCTGTCCAAGCCGGAGAACTTTGCGTCGATCGGCATGACCGTCACCGGCCTGCCCGCACTCAACTCGATCCGGTCGGTGGTCGCGGCCCCGCCCGGGATCGTGACCAGTGCCGACCTTCCGCTTCGGAGCTTCGCCGGCCGCTTCAAGTTGTGAGTCGGTGCGGGGTCGGTGTCGACCTCGGCGAACCCACCCTCGAGAATCCCTCCCTCGAGACTTCTTCGGGAATCCCCTTCAGCCGAGGTCGATACTGATGCCGGTGAGCTCCGCGCCGATGTCCCACAACTGCTCCGCGACCGCGCGGTCCTTCGCTTTCGGCGACGGTTCGACCAGTACCGGCGGACCGGCGAGACCGAAACTTCCGGTGGGGCCGTAATACTGGCCTCCCGAGACCTTCGGGTCGGTCGCTGCGCGCAGGATGGGCAATGCTCCCTCGGGCGGGTCCATGATGAACCGATCGGTGAGCCACCGCAGCGACGGTGCGTGATAGGCCCACTGCAGGAACTTGTTCTGCTCGCGCATCACGCCGGTCCTCGTGCCACCGGGATGGGCGGCGAGTGAGATCGCTTGGACCCCTGCTGTTCTCAGCCGACGGTCGAGTTCGAGTGCGAACAGCATCTGGGCGAGCTTGGCGCGTGAGTACGCACCGGCGCTGGTGAACGTGCGATCCATCGGCAGGTCGGAGAAGTCGATGTTGCCGGCGCGGTGCGCGTGACTGCCGACGGTGACGATCCGCGCGGCGTCGGTCGCGAGGAGCCGGTCCATCAGCAACCCGGTGAGCGCGTAATGACCGAGGAAGTTGGTACCGAAGTCCATCTCGAAACCGTCGGGGGTCAGGTCGCGCTGCGCGCGCATGACGCCGGCGTTGTTCACCAGTACGTCGATGCGGGGGTGGCGTCGCCCGATCTCCTCGGCGGCCGCGCGGACGGAGTCGAGACTGGCGAGGTCGAGGTCGACGATCTCCAACTCGGCACCCGGGACCTCTGCGACGATGTCATCGCGCGCGACGGCCGAGGTCTCGGGGTTGCGGCAGGCCAGCACGACGGTGGCGCCGAGGGTGGCGAGCCCGCGCGCGGCTTCCCGGCCGATCCCTCCGTTGGCGCCGGTGACCACGGCCACCCGCCCGGTCTGTGGCGGCGCGTCGGTCAAGGTCCAACCCGTCTTCACGTGCTCCCCCTCTGCGTTCCGGCACAACAGACGCTGTTGTTCGTATCACATCTCATGTGACATATCCGGGCCGGGTGTCACACGCGACCGCACCCCGACTGCGTCCGGGAACGCGATCGGGGTGCGGATCGACTGGTGGTCAGCGCAACGGAATCGGGACGTCAGACCGTCACGGCCGCCGGTGCGGCGCTGCTGAACCGTCCGGCCGGCGCGAAGCGGGCGAGGACCTGATCATGCGGCTCTGCCACCGCAGTGATGAAGCCCTCGACATCCTCGCGGGTCCGCAGACCGAGCAGCGGATTGGGGTCGGAGAGCAGGCCGAACAGCGCCTGAGCGATGGCCGGACTGACTGCGGCTGCCGGAAACGACAACTCCGCGTGCGTCGCGTAATCGGGATCGCCCAGGAAGAGGCGGGTGACCTCGACGGCGGCGTGGCCGCGACGCTCCCAGTGCTTCTCGAACTCTTCCGCCAGCCAGTCCGCGGTGAACTCACCGTCGTGCGCACGGGCGGCCTTCACCAGCTCGGCAACCTGGATGACCGTGTTCTGCGCCCCCTGGCCGGCGACCGGGTCGACGGCGATGGCGGTGTCGCCGATGGCCGCGACCGGATGTCCGCTCGTGGTGGTTGCCACGGCCTGACGCACGGTCGGGGTGACCGCACCCTTCAGCCACGACACCGGATCGGACTCGATGACGTCGAGCTGCTCGATGACGGGAGCGTCCTCGGGGAAGAACTCCTGGAAGATCCCGGCAATCGTCCGGCGGGCGGTCACCGCGTCGTGGACGTCGTCGATGCGCGGGGCCCATGCACCCGACGGCTTGGCGAACACGATGAACGACCAGGTCGCGCCGACATCCTTGTGCAGGAACGGAGGCCCGCCACGATGATCGCGGCGGATCGTCGTGTCGTCATGTGTTTCTCCCCTGATCGGTTGCATGCGCTGACTGCGTCGATGACTGGGAGACAGGGTGCCGGGGGGATCGTCGCGGCTGAAGGTTTAGACGCAGCACGAACGAATGTGTGGTCGGCGCTGCTCGGCCACCGGAGGGAGGGGCGGGGCTACTTGCGATTCACCCGATGTCTCTCGTAGATCACCTGATCGCCGAACACCCGCGTCTCGACGAGATCGAGGTCGACCCTCGCGGTGACCGGCGGGAAGAACGCCGTACCGCCGCCGACCACGACCGGGTAGCGGAAGACGCGGAGTTCGTCGACGAGGCCCTGCTCGAAGGCCTGCGACGCCAGGTCGGCACCGCCGATCTCGACATCACCGTCGGTCGAGCCGACGACCTCGGCGATCTCGTCCGCCAATGGACGTCGGGCAAGTCTGGCGTTGCCCTCGACGCTGTCGAGCGTGCGGCTGAACACCACCTTGGGAAGTGCCGTCCACAGGTCGGCGAAGGCGATGCTCGCCTCGTCGTGGCGCATCGCCGGGTCGGTTTCCCAGACCCGCATCGTCTCGTACAACCGGCGTCCGAGGATCTCCGCCCCGAGTTCGCGTATCCGGTCGGTGTGGAATTCGAAGAGTTCGTCGTTCGGCACCGACCAGTTGAAGTCGCCGTCACGGTCGGCGACGAAACCGTCGAGCGAGAGGCCCATCGAGAAGAACAGCATGCAACTCCTCACACTGCGGTTTGCGGGGGTCCTCCGAGCGTACGGCCGTATTCCGAGGTCGTCGCGGCAAATCGCCAACCTGCGAACCACCTGTGCGTCCGCCGACACCCGCCGCAGGGGCGGCGTGGCCGGGCCGCCGGCAAGTACCATCGCCCTCTGTGCGCACGCCCGTTCCCGAAGTGACCCCGGTCGTCGCGACGCCCAACGAGGACGCCGCGACCGGTAACACCTCGGGCTATCGGCTCGACCTCGACGGCCTGCGCGGCATCGCGATCGCGCTGGTCGCGGTCTTCCACGTCTGGTTCGGCCGGGTCTCCGGCGGCGTCGACGTCTTCCTGACGCTGTCCGGCTATTTCTTCGTCGCGTCGCTACTCAAGCACGTCCTCGCGACCCAGCCGGTCTCGGCGTCCTGGGGCGCCGCGATCAATCCGTGGCCGCGCTTCTGGCGCCTCGTCCGCCGGTTGCTGCCCGCACTGCTCCTGGTCCTGGCGTTCGTCGCGGCGATGATCGCGCTGGTCATGCCCACCACGCGGTGGGGGCCGCTGGGTGCCGAACTGCAGGCCAGCGCCCTGTACAACCAGAACTGGCATCTCGCCTTCGAGTCACAGGACTATGCGGCCGCCGACTCCGCGAACAGCCCGATGCAGCACCTCTGGTCGATGTCGATGCAGGGTCAGTTCTTCCTGCTCACGCTGCTGTGCGCGCTCGCTCTCGGTGGTGTGTTGCGCGCGCTGTCTGGCCGGATCGCCTTCTTCCGCCGGCCTCAGGTCGTGCGCGGCGTCGTCGGGTCGGCGCTGCTGGGCGTCGCGCTGGTGTCCTTCGCGTGGGCCAACTACCGCCACGGCATCAACCAGCCGTTCACCTACTACGACACCGTCGCCCGCCTCTGGGAGCCGCTCGCCGGCGGTCTGCTCGCGGTGTGGATGCCGAAGCTCGCGCTGTCCGCCCGGATGCGGAACCTGCTGAGCATCGTCGCGCTCGGTCTGATCATCACCTGCGGCTGGTGGATCGCCGGAGTCCAGGAGTACCCCGCGGCGTGGGCGCTCGTGCCCGTGGGCGCGACGCTCATCCTGATCTGGGCCGGCTCTCCGGCCACCGCCCGCCCGGCCGCGGGACAGGCCCCGGTGAGTCGCGGGCTCGCGCATCCTCAGCTGGTCTGGCTCGGTTCCATCGCCTATGCGCTCTACCTGTGGCACTGGCCGCTGCTGATCTTCTACATGGCCTGGCGCTACCAGGATGAGGTGTCCTGGCTCGAGGGCACCGGAATCCTGGGCGTCTCCGTGCTGATCGCCTGGCTGACCACCAAGTACGTCGAGGCACCGCTGCGTTCCGGGTCGTTCCGGCGCACGAAGACCGACAAGGCCACGACCGTCGGCAAGCCTGCGACCGTCGAGAAGACGACGCCCGGAAAGCCGACCAAGCCGGGATTCCAGAACTCGCGCGGCTACCGCCGAACTCTCCTCGCGGTTCTGTTGGTCATCAGCGTTGCCGCCGGCAGCGCCGCGGTGACCTGGCAGCGCGACGCCGCGAACGCAACCCTCGACACCGAGAACCTCGACCCTCGCCTCTACCCCGGCGGTCGCGCCTTCCTCGACGGTGCGCCGGTCCCGAAGGTGACCGCCCAGCCGAGTCCGGACGTGGTCGACATGGACTGGCCGATCACCTCCTACGACTCCATCATCAGCGGCTGGAAGGACCCGACGATCAAGGTCGGGTACTACGGCGACGTGACCGCCACCCGCACCATCGCCCTGGTGGGCGGTTCACACGCCGAGCAGTGGATCACCGCGCTCAACGAGATCGGCAAACGGCACAACTTCCGCGTCACGACGTACCTCAAGGTGGGCTGTGCGCTCACCACCGAGCACGTCTTCACCTGGTTCGGCCAGAAGTACTACCAGTGCAACGACTGGTCCCGACGGGTGATGGACCGCCTCGCCGTGGACAAGCCGGACTACGTGTTCACCACCTCGACTCGTCCGCCCGAGGGATCCGCCAGGGGCGACAGCGTGCCCAAGGACTACAAGGAGATCTTCGCCCAGTTCCGCGATCGCGGTCAGAAGGTCATCGGCATCCGCGACAACCCGTGGTCGACCGGCCAGCTCAAGCCGCCGGAGTGCCTCGCCAGCGGTCGCAAGCCCGAGGTCTGCGGCGTCTCGCGCGCACAGGCCATGGCGCCGACCGACCCGGCCGCCACTCTGGCCGACGAGTTCCCGAACATGACGTTCCTGGACTACACCGACGCGATGTGCGACGACACCTACTGCCCGGCGGTCGTCGGGAACATCTTGATGTGGCACGACTTCCACCATCTGTCCGCGACCTTCGTGCGCAGCCTCATCCCGGCGATGGAAGCGGATCTGCAGAAGACGACCGGGTGGTGGTGAAGCGGCCTCACGCGGACCGCGGGTCAGGTGCTCAGGCGCTGGGACGGAAGTGCACCGGACGCCGCTGCCGGTAGGTGATCCGATCTCCCGGGGCGCCTGCCCATTCCGGTTCGGCGCGGACGGTGAGGTCAGCCGCCGCGCCGTGCTCATCACCATCGGCAACCGGCAACACCGACAGCCCGACCTCGATGTGATCACCGCACGGCGTGACCGCGAGCACTCTCCCGTGACCGCGGTCGGCGCCGTCGGAACCTTCCGTGCTGTCTCCGTTGCCGGTGCCGGTCACGATCTCCAGATCCCCCGGCCGCAGCAGCACCGTGCCCGGCCCACACGCCGGTTGACGCAACCGCAGCACGCCGGCACCACACTGCACGTGGTCGCCGCGAGCCTCGCCGGGGAGTTCCGACACCTCGCCGAACATACGCGCGACCTCGACGTCGACCGGTTCGAGGTAGATCCCTTCCGGGGGACCCACCTGCCGTACCCGCCCGGCCATCAGCACGACGATGCGGTCGGCCATCGACATCGCCTCTTCACGGTCGTGTGTGACGAGTAGGCCACTGGCGCCCTCGGCCAGAATGGTGTCGCGGACATGACGGCGCAGGCGCGTGCGCAGCTGCGCATCGAGGGCGGAGAACGGCTCGTCGAGACCGATCACCGCCGGGCGGGGGGCGAGCGCCCGTGCCAATGCCACCCGCTGCCGCTGGCCGCCGGAGAGCTCGCTGGGACGGCGCGCACGCAACTCGCTGAGCCCGACGACGTCGAGCAACTCGGTGATCCGCGGTGCACGGCCAGGGGTCCGGCGCCACCACGGCCCCAGCCCGAACCCGATGTTCCCCGCCACGCTCAGGTTCCCGAAGAGTGCACCCTCCTGCGGCACAAGGCCGAAGCTGCGCTTCTCGGTGGGCACATCGACACGACGTGTCCCGTCCGTTCGGACCGCGGCGACCTCGGTTCCGCCGATCTCGATGCGCCCCGACCGAATGGGCTCCAGACCGGCGATCGTCCGCAGCAACGTCGTCTTGCCGCATCCCGACGGCCCGATCACCGCGGTGATCGAACCTGCCGGCACCTCGAGCGACACGCCGTCGAGGACCGTCGTGTCGCCGAAGACGACCGAGATGTCCTCCACTCGCACTGCGTCATTCACTGACGTGTCACTCACCGACCACCGGCCTTTCCGAACAGCGCGGACAGTGCCGCGGTGGGTATCGAGGCGACGACGATGAGAACCAGACCCAGGACTGCCGCACGCCCGTAGTTCATGTCGTTGTTGAGACTCCACATGTCGGTCGCGAGGGTCCTGGTGCCGATCGGCGCCAGCATCAAGGTGGCGGGCAGTTCCTTGGCCACCGAGAGGAATGCCAGCGCCGCGCCGGCCAGGACGGCCGGCGCGAGCAGTGGCAGCTGGACGCGGACTGCGGTGGCCACCGGTCCCGCTCGGAGGGTCCGCGACACCTCCGCCATCTGCGGCGGGATCGCATCGACGCCGGAGCGGACCGGCCCCAGGCACACAGGTAGGAAGAGGACCGCGTAGGTCACGATGAGCATCGCCGCGGTCAGGTAGTAATCGGGCAGGAGCCGGGTGCCCAGGAACACCATGGACAGGGCGACCGTCACGCCGGGCAGCGTGTATCCGAGGTAAGACACCACCTCGACGGCGTCACCGGTCCGTGTGCGCGGCCGGGATACGAAGAACGCCAACGGCAGGGCCAGGAGCACGATCACCATCGCGGCCTGGACCGACAACTCCATCGTGGTGCCCGCATACGGCCCGACCCAGGCGAGCAGGTCGCCGAGATCGTCGAAGCCGAGTCGCTGGGATTCGCTGATCTCCGTGCACAACCCGACGACGGGCACACAGACGCCCACCATGACGACGGACGTGACGACACCCCAGGCCACCGGTCGGTCCTGGACCTGTCGCGCTCGCAGCGGCGTGGACCCGGAGTCGACGTCGCGGCGCATGCGGCGTTCGGCCACTGCGAGCACCACGGCGATCAAGGCGAGCACGAGACCGTACAAGGCGGCGACCGATCGGTCCAGGGTTCCGTTGTAGGCGTTGTAGATCCCCACCGTGAACGGCTCGAAGCGCACGATGGCAGGACCGCCGAAATCACTGATCGCGTAGAGCGCGACCAGCAGCCCGCCGGCAATCACGACGGGACGGATGCGTGGGAGCGTGACACGCAGGAACGCTCCGGCCGGTCCGCACCCGAGGGTGCGAGCGGCGTCCTCGTCCGCCCGTCCGGTCCCGGAGATCACCGCCATGACGGGCAGCATGACGAGGGGATAGCAGGCCAGGGTCAACACCAGCGCCGCGGCCCACAACCCTTCGAATCCGGGGAACAGTCGGACCCACACGAACCCCGAGACGTAGGACGGGATCGCGAGTGGTGCAGCCAGGAGCGCGATGACCACCGCTCGTCCGCGGCGGATGCCGTGGGCCACGCACCACGCCAACCCCACACCCACCACGATCGACGCACACGTCACGATGACCGCGAGTTGCGCCGTGCGCCAGAGCAGTTGCCCCGTGCGGGGCCGGAACAGAAGCGCGACCGCCTCATCGATGCCGATCCCCACAACCCGGATCACGAGGTAAACCGCAGGGGTGATCAGCAGCAACGCGATCACGACACTGACCGACCCCAACAGAATTCGTCCCGACCGCGTTCTCTGGCCGGGACGAATTCGGATGCGGGTCAACAGATCAGACAGCGCCGACCTCGTTCAGCAGTTTGTCGGTCCCCGCGACGTCGGCGAGCTCGTCGAGCGTGATCTGCGGCGGCGACAGCTGGTCCAGGGTCGGCAGCCCCGGGACCGGAAGCGGCTCGTTGCCGATCACCGGATATTCGCCGACCTCGGTCGCGAAGTACGTCT
Source organism: Gordonia amicalis NBRC 100051 = JCM 11271 (assembly GCF_000332995.1). GTDB lineage: Bacteria > Actinomycetota > Actinomycetes > Mycobacteriales > Mycobacteriaceae > Gordonia > Gordonia amicalis. The sequence goes on along the minus strand of NZ_BANS01000033.1, from coordinate 21,229 downwards.
GGGTTTCGGGCGTCAGCAGCTGCCGGATGAACTCGAAAGCCTGCTCCTTGTCGGATGCCGTCTTCAGCACACCGATAGCCGCGACATTCACCAGCGCGCCGGGGTCGCCGTCGGAGAAGAAGTGGAGTCGACCGGGCACGTTCTCGATCCCCTTCTCCTGCACTTCCTGAACCCAGTAGTAGTGATTGGTGAGGCCCGCGGCGAGCTGACCGCTGTTCACAGCCTCGACGATCGGGCCGTTGCCGTCGAAGGACTTGGGGTCGTTCGCCAGAAATGCGGAGAGCCAGTCCCGCGCACCCGCGTCACCGCGGGTCAGTCGCAGAGCCGTCACGAAGGACTTGAAGGAAGCATTGGTCGGCGCATAGCCAACCTTTCCGCGCATCTCCGGTGCGAGCAGGCCGTCGATGCCGGCAGGCAGCTGGGCCGCGGGCAGCTGGCGCGGGTCGTAGATCAGCACACGCGAACGTGCGGAGGTGGACACCCAGGTACCCGTCTCGGACCGATAGGCCTCCGGGATGTTCGCGGCGATGTCGGCGGGCAGCGGCTCGAGCAGACCGGCGTCGGCAAGAGCACCCAGCTCACCGGCATCCTGCGCGAAGAACAGGTCGGCCGGCGACCGGTCGCCTTCCTCGAGAATCTGGGCGGCCTTCTTGTCGTACCCGGCTGTCACCGGGATCGTGCCCCCGATGCGCTCGACGAGCGGACCGACCAGCGACTCCGAACGACCCGAGTACAGGACCAGGGTCTCGTCGTCTCCCGATGTGTCGCCACCTCCACAGGCGGCGAGCAGTCCGGCCGCAACGATCGCCGCTGCGCCGATCGCGATCACTCGTCGGGCCCATCTCTTGGCTTCCACCTGTTCCACCCTTCTGTGGAGGTCATGCGGTCGACCCTGTCGCCCGCCAGCATGCGCAGCCTAACCTACGAAGCGTCGTCGACCCCAGCCGCGGTGGTTCAACTCAGCCGATCGCCGTCAGCAGCGCACGCGGACCCGCGAACACCGTCTCGCGAATGTGATTGCGCACCAATGTCCATGACGGACAATCACATTCAGCGACAACACCACGGGCGTCCACCCCTTCGCCGCGACACAGCGCGATGGCACGCCTCAGGTGGAAGTCCTGGGTCACGATGATCAGGCGCCGCACACCGAACACCTCCCGCGCGCGGCGGCAGCTCGCCGCGGTGTCGAACCCCGACGGGTCGTCGAGGATCACCTGCGCCGGTACACCCGCGGCTTCGAGGTACTCCCGCATCACCGCGGGTTCATCACCCGCCTCGGGAGAACCGTTGCCGGAATTGATGATTCGTATGGCACGACCGTCGCGATGCAGCTCCGACGCCGTGTCCAGCCGGCCGCGCACGTAGTCCCCTGGAGAACCGTCCTCGACGAGGGAACCGAGCACCAGGAGCGTGGAACCGGACGGCACCTGACCGGCGTCGAGAATCCGATCCGCAGACACGACGTACATCCACGTCGCCGAGACGGTGATCCACAGCTCGACGACCACCAGCAACACCGGCATGACGAGACGAGCTGCTGACCTCACCCGTACAACCTAGGTGCACGAACACATCTCACCCAAGATGACCATTCGACGCCCCTCCGGTGGTGACGGACCGATACTGGATACATCTGCCGCGCTCAGCCCGATGCGTAAACCGACAACCGTGGAAGAGAGTGTGAATGCAGTACATGCCGGTGACCTCGTCGATATTCCTGCTGGCCGAGACGCGCGAGCAGCCCATGCACGTGGGCGGGTTGCAGTTGTTCGTGCCGCGGGAGGGTCAGTCGTCGGCCGACCTCGCCGAGGAGGTCATCGCAGCCTTCTCCTCCTGTCGCGAGGTCCATCCGCTGTTCCGCAAGCGGCCGGCGTCCCCGGTCACGATCCTCGGCAACCTCGCCTGGACCTACGACGACGAGATCGACTTCGACTACCACGTCCGCCGTGCGGTGCTGCCGCGCCCGGGCCGCATCCGCGAGTTGCTGCGCTACGTGTCGCTGAACCACGGCACCCTGCTCGACCGGTTCCGGCCGATGTGGGAGATCCACGTCATCGAGGGCCTCGAGGACGGCCGCATCGCGCTCTACAGCAAGATCCACCATTCCATCGTCGACGGGGTGTCAGCGCTTCGCCTACTGCAGCGCATGCTCTCGCCGGACCCCGATGACCGATCCGGATCGGCACCCTGGGACCCCGCCCTCGCCGGGAAGAAGCGTCCGCGACCGGCACCGACGCTGCGGTCGCGGATCTCCGGAATCGCCGACGTCGGACTGCAGGTGGCCGGGCTCGTACCCGCGGCCGCGAAGGTGGCCATCGCCGGCCTACGGGAGCCGGACTTCGTGCCGCCGGTGCCTCGCGCCCCGCGAACCATCCTCGACGTGGCGATCGGCAGCGCCCGCCGCTTCGCCGCCCAGCAGTGGGAGATGGAGCGCCTACGTGCGGTCGCCGACGCCCTGGACATCACGCTCAACGACGTCATCGCCGCGATGTGCTCGGGTGCGCTGCGCTCGTACCTGATCGATCAGGATGCCCTGCCCGATTCCTCCCTGATCGCCGCCGTGCCCGTGTCGATGCACACCGACGGGGACAGCGACGGCAACGCCGTCACCGCGATCATGGTCGACCTGGCCACCGATCAACCCGATCCCGAACGCCGGCTCGACGCACTCGTCGCGTCGGCTCGCCAGGCCAAGAACGTCGTCCGTAGTCTGAAGCCACTGCAGGCACTCGCTCTCGGCGCGGCCAATTTCGCGCCGCTCGCCTTCGCGACCGTTCCCGGCTTCGTCCAATACGTTCCGCCGCAGTTCAACATCATCATCAGCAACGTGCCCGGGCCGTCGGAGCAGCTCTACTGGAACGGCGCCCGGCTCGACGGCGTCTACCCGGTCTCGATCGCGATGGAGGGCCTGGCGTTGAACATCACCGTGACCAGTTCGGCCGACCACGTCAACTTCGGCCTGATCGGCGCTCGTGCGCAGGTCCCGAGCCTGCAGCGGCTGCTCACCCACCTCGACACAGCCCTCGAGGAGCTGGAGAAGGTGGCCCGGGTCGGCTGACGCGGAGTGACCGCGGGGGCCAAATGGGATCCTCGACACCCTGACTCGACAGTAAGTTACTCGCGAGTACCATTCGATGTGAGATAGACCAGCGAAATTAGGTCAACCTTGGCAGCGCGCCGACGGCGCGACGAATTACGGTTACCTGTAGTACACCGCCCTGTGGGAGAGCCCTGCGCACTCTGTGCGCTTCCTCTGTGGCGGACGACCTAGACGAAAGGCCGGTACGCGCCCGTGACAGCCACGACGATTGCCATCGGCACCACAGCAGCGGTGATCAGCCTCTTCTGTTGGTACTTGTTCCTCGGCGGCGTGGTGCGGATGTTCCGCACCATCAAACTCGGCCAGAAGGTCGACAGTTCCCGCTTCTGGCCGATAGGCCCGCGTCTGGGAACGATGATCAAGGAATTCATCGCCCACACCCGCATGGTGAAGTTCCGGACGGTGGGCTGGGCGCACTGGCTGGTGATGATCGGCTTCATGGGCGGCGCCCTGCTGTGGTTCGAGGCCTACGGTCAGTCGATCAACCCGGAGTTCCACTGGCCCCTCTTCGGTGACACCTTCGCGTGGCACCTCTGGGACGAACTGCTGGGCATCGGCACCGTGGTCGGCATCATGGTGCTGATCGTCATCCGCCAGATGAACCACCCGCGCGTACCCGAGCGGCTGTCGCGGTTCTCCGGATCACGCTTCGGCGCGGCCTACTTCGTCGAGGCCGTCGTCCTGCTCGAGGGCCTGGGCATGATCCTGGTGAAGGCATCGAAGATCGCGACGTACCACCACTCGAACGCGTACTCCGATTTCTTCACCATGCAGGTCGCCAAGATCCTGCCCGAGTCGCCGACCCTGGTGTCGATCTTCGCGGTCATCAAGCTGATGAGCGGCATGGTGTGGCTGGCCGTCGTCGGCCTGAACACCGACTGGGGCGTCGCCTGGCACCGCTTCTCGGCGTTCTTCAACATCTACTTCAAGCGTGAGGCCGACGGCGGCGTCGCCCTCGGTGCCGCCAAGCCGATGATGAGCCAGGGCAAGGTCCTCGACATGGAGACCGCCGACCCCGACGTCGACGCCTTCGGTGCGGGCAAGATCGAGGACTTCTCCTGGAAGGGCTGGCTCGACTTCTCCACCTGTACCGAATGTGGCCGCTGTCAGTCGCAGTGTCCGGCCTGGAACACCGGCAAGCCGCTGTCTCCGAAGCTGCTCATCATGTCGCTGCGCGACCACGGCAACGCCAAGGCCCCGTACCTGATGGCCGGTGGCCGCAAGGACATGGGCGGGGACGAGGTCGGCCTGGTCGACGCCGACGGCAACGTCCTCGAGGACAAGCTCAACGCGATCCCCGAGGCCGCTCGTGCCGAGGCATCCCGCAAGCTCGTCGGCGAGTCGAAGGGCAGGCTCGGCGGCGGCGAGGGTCTCGAGTCCGCGGACGGCGAATTCGATCCCGAGGCGCTGGGTGCGGTCATCGACACCGAGACCCTGTGGAGCTGCACCACCTGTGGTGCCTGCGTCGAGCAGTGCCCGGTCGACATCGAGCACGTCGACCACATCCTCGACATGCGTCGCTACCAGGTCCTGATCGAGTCGGACTTCCCCACCGAGCTGGCCGGCATGTTCAAGAACCTCGAGAACAAGGGCAACCCGTGGGGCCAGAACGCCTCCGCGCGTACCGCCTGGATCGACGAGATGGACATCGACATCCCCGTCTTCGGCAAGGACGTCGAGTCGTTCGAGGGCTTCGAGTACCTGTTCTGGGTCGGCTGCGCCGGCGCCTACGAGGACCGCGCGAAGAAGACCACCAAGGCGGTCGCCGAGCTTCTCGACATGGCCGCGGTGAACTTCATGGTTCTCGGCGAGGGCGAGACCTGTACCGGTGACTCCGCACGACGCGCCGGCAACGAGTTCCTCTTCCAGATGCTCGCGCAGCAGAACATCGAGATGCTCGGCGAGGTCTTCTCGACCGCGCCCGAGCAGCGCAAGAAGGTCGTCGTCACCTGTGCGCACTGCTTCAACGCCCTGGGCAACGAGTACCCGCAGCTGGGCGCCAAGTACGAGGTCGTCCACCACACGCAGCTGCTGAACCGACTGGTCCGCGAGAAGCGGCTCGTGCCGGTCGCCCCGCTCGGCGAGGGCGTCACCTACCACGACCCCTGTTACCTTGGCCGCCACAACAAGGTCTACGACGCCCCGCGCGAGCTGATGGGTGCCGCCGGATCGACCCTCACCGAGATGCCGCGTCACGGCGAACGGTCCATGTGCTGTGGCGCCGGTGGTGCCCGCATGTGGATGGAAGAGCAGATCGGCAAGCGCATCAACCTCGACCGGGTCGACGAGGCGCTGGACACCCTCGGTGACACCACGGGTGACCAGGTCAAGAAGGTCGCCACCGGTTGCCCGTTCTGTCGCGTGATGCTGACCGACGGTGTGACCGCACGGACCAGCGGCACCGAGTCCGAGGGCAAGGTCGAGGTCGTCGACGTCGCGCAGCTGCTGCTCGACTCGGTCAAGCGCGGCCAGACCGAGGTCAAGCTCGGCGGTCGCTTCCTCGGACCGCGTCCGAGCGCCCCGGAACCCGAGCCGGAACCGGAGCCCGAGAAGGTTCCTGCGGCCGCCGCCGCAGCTGCGACGGCCACCACCGAGGCGGCTCCGAAGCCGAAGGTCGGCCTGGGCATGAAGGGCGGCAAGAAGCCCGGTGCCGCGGCCAAGACCGAAGCACCGGCCGCCGCACCTGCCGAGGCGCCCGCCGAGAAGAAGCCCGCGTCGAAGGGCTTCGGAATGAAGGGCGGCAAGAAGCCGGGTGCTGCGGCCGCGGCACCGGCTGCCGAGGCGGCACCCGCCGAGACGACGGCAGAGGCAACCGCCGAGACGACGGCCGCGCCGGCCGAGAAGAAGCCCGCGTCGAAGGGCTTCGGCATGAAGGGCGGCGCGAAGCGTCCGGGTGCGGCGAGCAAGCCTGCCGCGTCGGCCGCTCCCGCTCCCGCCGAGGCCGAGTCGTCGGAGGCCGTGAAGGCCGAGGCGCCCGCGGCTGAGAAGCCTGCCGAGGCCAAGCCTGCCAAGGCCAAGGGCTTCGGTATGGCCGCCGGCAAGCGTCCCGGTCAGAGGACGGCCACCCCGAACGCGGCAGCTGCCGACGCCGGAGTGACCGCGCCTGCCGAGAGCAAGGTCGCCGAGGCCGAGTCGGCACCCGACGCGGCTCCGACCGTCGACACCGAGTCGGCCACGGCAACCGCGGCAACGGGCACCGCTGCCGCGACCGAGGAGAAGCCGGCCAAGGCGAAGGGCTTCGGTATGGCCGCTGGCAAGAAGCGTCCGGGCGGGATCGGCAAGGCCGCCCCCAAGCCGGCCGCGGAAGCACCGGCAGCCGAGGCACCGGCTGCGGCGGCTCCGGACGCCGAGGCTCCTGCCGAGGAGACCGAGGCGACCCCGGCAGCCGAGGCACCGGCAGCGGAAGCCCCGGCCGAGACGAACGGGGCCGAGGTCCCGGCTCCGTCGAGCAACGGCTCGGGCGATGCCCGCACCATCGCCGAGACGGGGGCGTCGAAGGCCAAGGGCTTCGGCATCGCCGCGGGCAAGAAGCGGCCCGGCCACCAGTAGTCACCAGCGATACCGCGAAACGGGCTCCGACCACCACGGTCGGAGCCCGTTTTCGTAGGCGGGGCCACTACCGCGCCGCACTGGCGGAAACCGATTTGCACGCGGCTGCGACAATTGAACTCGTGAGTAGGCCCCATGTGTCGCATCTGAACCAGAACCTCAAGCCGCTCGAGCAGTCGCTCAAGCTGCAGAACGTGTGCTACGAGATCCGCGGTCCCGTACACGAGCACGCGCAGCGGCTCGAGGCAGAGGGCCATCGCATCCTCAAGCTGAACATCGGGAACCCGGCGATCTTCGGGTTCGAGGCACCCGACGTGATCATGCGCGACATGATCCATGCACTGCCGTACTCGCAGGGCTACTCCGAATCGGCAGGCGTGCTGTCCGCGAGACGCGCCGTCGTGACACGGTACGAGCTCATCCCCGACTTCCCCTACTTCGACGTCGACGACGTCATCCTGGGCAACGGTGTCTCCGAGCTCATCACGATGACGATGCAGGCGCTGCTCAACGACGGCGACGAGGTGCTCATCCCGGCCCCCGACTACCCGCTGTGGACGGCGATGACCTCGCTGTCCGGCGGCCGTCCGGTGCACTACCGCTGCGACGAGGAAAACGGCTGGAACCCCGACATCGCCGACATCGCGTCGAAGATCACCGACCGCACCAAGGCGATCGTCATCATCAACCCCAACAACCCGACGGGCGCGGTCTACTCACGCGAAATCCTGCAGCAGCTCGTCGAACTGGCGCGTGAACACTCGTTGCTGATCCTCGCCGACGAGATCTACGACAAGATCCTCTACGACGACGCCGAGCACATCAACGTCGCCTCGCTGGCGCCGGATCTGTTGTGCCTCACCTTCAACGGCCTGTCCAAGGCGTACCGCGTATGCGGTTACCGCGCCGGTTGGGTCGTCTTCACCGGCCCGAAGGACCATGCCACGGGCTTCCTCGAGGGCATGGGCATCCTCGCATCGACCCGCCTGTGTGCGAATGTGCCCGGCCAGCACGCGATCCAGGTGGCGCTGGGTGGGTACCAGTCCATCGACGCGCTCGTCTCCCCGGGCGGTCGCCTCTACGAGCAGCGCAACGTCACCTGGGAGAAGCTCAACGAGATCCCTGGTGTCAGCTGCGTGAAGCCCAAGGGGGCCCTGTACGCCTTCCCGCGCCTCGACCCCGAGGTGCACGAGATCCACAACGACGAACTGTTCGTCCAGGACCTGCTGCTGCAGGAGAAGATCCTCGTCGTGCAGGGCACCGGGTTCAACCTCGAGGACCACAACCACTTCCGCATCGTCACGCTGCCGTGGTCGCGGGACCTCAAGGAGGCCGTCGAGCGGATCGGCAACTTCCTGTCGTCGTACCGACAGTAGCCCCGCACGCCGGCTCCGTTCCTCGCTCCCTGAGGAGGTGCGGAGCTTGCGGAGCGGACTCGGCTCCTCGCTCCCTGAGGAGGTGCGGAGCTTGCGGAGCGCCGTCTCGAAGGGCCCGGTCTTCTGACCGGGCCTCTTTGTTTCCTCCAGGGTCTAGACATTTGTGTACCGTTGGTAACGTGTACCTCCAATCGTGGTCTACAGCGAGGTGACACGGATGTCCGAACATGCAGTGCAGGTGCGTCCCGACTGGCGACGGGGAACGGTGACCGGCGACGGCGTCACCCTCGCGACCTTCGAACTCGGGGACCCGGAGAATCCGACGGTCCTGTTGGTGCACGGCTGGCCCGACACCCACCATCCCTGGACCCACATCGCACCTCGGCTGGCCGAGAAGTATCACGTGGTCGCCTATGACTGCCGCGGATTCGGCGAGAGCGACCGTCCCGGCGAGGTCGGTGCGTACCGGCTGGCCGAGCTCGCCGACGACCTCTTCGCCGTCGCCGAAGCGGTGAGTCCCGACGCTCCCGTGCACGTCGTCGGTCACGACTGGGGTTCGGTCCAGGCCTGGGAGGCCGTCAGCCGACCGAGGTCGCACACCCGCATCGCATCCTTCGTCTCGGTCTCCGGACCCAACCTCGACCACCTCGGTCAGCTGTTACGCGAAGGACTGACCCGCCCGACACCCCGCCGCGTGCGAACCATTGCGACACAGTCACTCTCGTCGGCCTACACGGGACTGTTCCAGCTGCCGCTGCTGCCGAACGCCCTGCTGACCGCGCTCGGCAGTCCGCGGGCGTGGAAGCAGTTCCTGCACACCATCGAGGGCACCCCACCGGAGAACGTCGTCGTCGCCGAGACACTGCGCCGCGACATGATCACCGGACTCGCGCTCTATCGCGCCAACATCCGCCAGAAACTGGCCCGCCCGGAGCCCCGTTCGACCGCGGTGCCGGTGCTGCAGGTGGTCAACGAACGCGACATCGCCCTGCGTCCGGCCATCTACGACAACACCCCGGCCTACGCGGCCAAGCTGTGGCGGCGCGACACCCCGACGGGCCACTGGCTGCCGTACACCCATCCGGGCTACCTGACCGACACGATCCTGGATTTCCTTGCTGCGCAGACCGACAACGTGGCGCCGCCGACCGTCGAACGGTCGCGGGTGTTCGCCGAACCGAAACCCCTGGCCGGGAAGCTGGTCGTGATCACCGGCGCGGGCAGCGGCATCGGTCGGGAGACCGCACTGCTCCTCGCCGAGCGCGGGTGCGAACTCGTGCTCGCCGACCGGAATCTCGACACCGCCGCCGAGACGGCGCAGGCCTGCAAGTTCGCCGGCGCGGTGGCGCACGCCTACCTCCTCGACGTGTCCGACACCGACGCGTTCGCGTCCTTCGCCGCGACGGTCCGGGAGAATCACGGGGTCCCCGACATCGTGATCAACAACGCCGGGATCGGCTTGGCCGGTGGGGCTCTCGCCGCAACCGACGAGCAGGTCGATCGACTCTTCGACGTCAACCTGCGCGGGGTCATCACCGGGAGCCGCGAGTTCGGCCGTCAGATGGTGGACCGCGGAGTGGGCGGGCACATCGTCAACGTCTCCTCGGCCGCCGCGTTCACGCCGTCGCGCAGCCTCGGATTGTACTCGGCGTCGAAGGCGGGGGTCCTGCTGTTCTCGGAGTCGCTGCGCGCCGAACTCGCTGAGCACCGCATCGGTGTCAGCGCCATCTGCCCGGGCATCGTCGACACCAACATCGTGTCGTCGTCGCCGATCGCCGGACTGGACGCCGATACCGAACAGGCACAACGAGATCGGCTGAACCGCTTCTACCAGCGCCGAGGTTTCACCCCGGATCGGGTGGCCGTCGAGATCGTCTCGGCCATCGAGCACAACAAGGCAGTCGTCCCGGTGACGCCCGAGGCGAAGGTCGGTTATCGCATCTACCGTTTCGCGCCGTGGCTGTCGCGCATCGGCGCCCGACAGAAGGTGACCGGATGAGCACCGTCGAACGCCCGCGTCCGGACCTGAGCCACACCGATCAGGCGAGTGCTGATCAAGCCGATCCCGGCCCGGTCGAACTGCATGCCCGCAACGTGGCATTCGACTGGGACGACGTGCCCCTGCACTGGATTCCCGGCCACCTGGTGGCGTCCAACTTCATCAGCGTGCTGAATCTTCTTCTCCCGGAGGGGGAACGATGGTTCGTGCAGACCTACAACGAGGCGCTGCCGCTGGTGGCCGATGAGGAACTCGCCTCTCGCATGCGGGGTTTCATCGGACAGGAGGCGATGCACGCCGAAGCTCACGACCATGTGCTGTGGGAGTTCCTCGATCACCACGGCATCGATCCACGTCCGTACCAGCTGCAGATGGAGTGGGTCTTCCGCAGAGTTCTCGGACCGGCGACGAGCGGCCCGCCGCAAGCGCGGCACAAGCACCTCATCGAGCGGTTGTGGCTGATCGCCGCCCTCGAGCACTACACCGCCGTGCTCGGCGATTTCGCACTGAACAACAACTGGATCGAGACCGGCGCGCATCCGACGATGGCCGATCTGTTCATGTGGCACGGCGCGGAGGAAGTGGAACATCGAGCCGTCGTGCACGACGTCGCAGCCTATTTCGGCGACAGTTACCTCCGCCGCGGGCGCGCGATGCTCGCCGTCCTCCCGATGCTGCTGTTCCTGATACAGCGCGGCTACCGGTTCATCATGAAGCAGGACACGTCGGTGTCCTACATCCAGAAGAAGTGGCAGTTCCACCGCGGCGTGCGCGCCAACGTCCTGCCCCCGCTTCGGAGCATCGTCTTCTCCACGTTCAGTTACTTCCGGCCCGGCTTCCGCCCCGTACAGATCGGCAGCACCGCCCAGGCGGTCGCATACCTCGCCAAGTCACCGGCCGCACGCAACGCCGCCTGAGGGACTCCGATGAACCAACGCGCACATCCGCATTCGACGAGTCTCACCCAGCCACCGCCGCATCTGTACGGGCGGTGGCGCCGCGATCCGATCCTCACCGTCGGGACCGCGTTCATGCGGGCGTGGTGGCCGGCTTGGCGGCCGCTGTCCCCGCTGAGGCCGGCGCCGGTCAACGACGGAATCACCCGGGTCCGCATCGTGGACCGCGAGGTCGTCGCACATGACGAGAACGTCATCGCGCTGACCCTCACGGCCGCGGACGGCGGGGTGCTGCCGCCGTGGCGTGCGGGGGCCCACATCGACGTGCTGCTCCCGTCCGGCCGCATGCGCGAGTACTCGTTGTGCGGCGACACCGCCGACCGTGAGCACTACCGCATCGCGGTGCGGCGCATCCCGGACGGCGGTGGCGGTTCCATCGAGGTCCACGACGCTTTGGAGATCGGCGACGTGATGTCGATCAAGGGACCGCGCAACGCTTTCCCCCTGGCCGTACCCGGCCACGGATCGCCCGCTCGCCGGATTCGCTTCATCGCCGCCGGGATCGGCATCACGCCGATCCTGCCGATGCTGGCCGTCGCCGAGCGCTTCGGCCTGGACTGGTCGATGATCTACACCGGCCGCTCGGCCGACTCGATCCCCTTCCTCGACGAGGTGGCGAGGTTCGGCGACCGCATCACCATCCGCACCGACGATCGGCACGGACTCCCGACGATGTCGGAACTGGTCGGTCCGGTCCCGGATTCGGACGCCGGCCTCGCCATGTACTGCTGCGGACCGGTCCCGATGCTGGAGAACCTCCGCCGCCACCTGGCCGACCGCGCGGACATCGAACTGCACTACGAGCGCTTCAGCCCGCCGCCGGTCGAGGACGGCACACCGTTCACGGTGACGCTGGCGTCCACGGGCGAACGGATTCCGGTGGCCGCCGACGAGTCGGCGCTCGCCGCGCTCCGGCGAGTGATGCCGTCGGTGCCCTACTCGTGTCAGCAGGGTTTCTGTGGCACATGCAAGGTCAGGACGTTGTCCGGCGACATCGATCACCGTGACAACATCCTGACCGAGCCCGAGCGGGAGGCCGGGACCATGCTGACCTGCGTATCACGCAGTGCCGGCGGGAACCTCACGCTCGACCTGTGAGGTGTCCCCGGCTTCCTGAGGACGCGGCACCGCGTGCCGTCCGGCGACCGTGCCGCGCAGCAGGAACGCCGCTGTCACACCGGCTGCGGCCGTGATCGCCACCGCCGCCCACACCGCGTTGTGCAGACCGTCCATGAACACCTGCTGGACCGCGACCCGGACCGTCTCGCTCATCGCGGCGGGCACCCGGCCGGCGACCTCGACCCCGGCCATCACCGACTGTTCCGCGGTTGCGACCACCTCTCGAGGCAATCCGCTGTCCGACAGCCGATCCCCGATGCCGCGACGTAGGCCGAGGTCAGGATCGAGCCGAGCACCGCAACCCCGAGGGTGCCGCCGATCTCGCGGGTGGTGTCGTTGACGGCGCTGCCGGCACCGGCCTGTTCCGGCCGCAGCGCATCCATGATGAGCTGCGTACACGGGCCCGAGATGAAGGCCAGGCCGGCAGCCATCAGCGACATCGACCAGACGATGAGCTCCCAGTAACCCGAAGCGCGCGAGGAGATCTCGACGAGCGCGAAGCCGCCGGACATCAGGAATGCACCCGCCACGGCGACGAAGCGTGCACCGAACCGGTGGGACAGGGCCATCGCCACCGGCGACAGCACCGCCATCACGATGGCGAACGGCAGGGTTCGCACACCGGCGGCCAGCGGACCGTATCCCTTGACCGCCTGGAAGAACTGGGTGATCAGGAAGATGAACCCGAACAGTGCGAAGAACGCCACGCTGATCATCCCGGCCGCGGTGGCGAAGTGCCGGTTGGCGAACAGTCGCACATCGAGGATGGGATGGGCGATGCGTAGCTGCGTCACCACGAACACGGACAGGATCGACAGGGCCGCAACGATTCCGAGGACGGCTCGGACCTCACCCCAACCGACGTGCGGCGCCTCGATCAGCGTGTAGGTGAGAAGCCCCAGACCGGCAACCGACAAGCCCACACCGATGGCGTCGAATCGCGGCACCGCCAACGGTCGGGTACCGGGGACGACCGCGAGGATCACCGCCAGCGCGGCCAGCCCGAATGGGACGTTGACCCAGAAGACCGAGGTCCACGAGAAGTGCTCGAGCAACCAGCCACCCAAGACGGGACCGATGGCGACGGCCACACCGGAGACGGCCGCCCAGATACCGACGGCCGTCGCCCGCTCCCTGGCGTCGACGAAGATCGTCGTGATGATCGCCAGCGTCGCCGGGAACACCAGTGCGGCAAAGAGTCCCAGGCCGCCGCGCGACGCGATGAGCTGGCCCAGGTTCTGCGACGACGCCGCCAGGATCGAGACCGCCATGAAGCCGACGACGCCGGCGAGGAGCATCCGCCGGTGGCCGAACCGGTCACCCAGATAGCCACCGGTCAAGAGCAGGCCGGCGAACACGAGCGTGTAAGCGTCGACGATCCATTGCAGGCCGGAGATCCCGGCGTCGAGGTCGCGGGCCAGCGTCGGCAGAGCGACGTTGACGATCGTGTTGTCGATCATGACCAGCAGTTCGGCAAAGCTGAGGGCGCCGAGCGCCCACCAGCGTGAGCCCATACGTCCTGTACGCATCGGCATTCTCCTGTTCCGTGAGCTGATGAAGTTCAGACGGAGTAGAACCTCGTCCTACAGTTATAGAATACTGTTCTATTCAAGAAGAACACCGTGCTAGTAGATTGTCAATATGCCCACCGCAAAGCAGCGCACCCGAACCTCCGCCGCCGACGTCCGGTCGGCACTGCTGCGCGCAGGTCGTGCGATCCTCGAGCGCGACGGCGAAGCCGGGCTCACCGTACGGGCGGCCGCGGCTGAGGCGAAGGTCGCGCCGATGGGCGTCTACAACCACTTCGACGGCCGCGATGGACTATTGGATGCGCTGGTCACCGATGGTTTCGTCGAATTCGCACGAGCAGTGGGAGCCACCGACGACGACCCGGTCGCCCGCTTGCGGAACTCCGGTCGCGGCTACCGCGAGTTCGCCGTGTCGAACCCCGTCCTCTACGGCCTGATGTTCTCCACGCGCTGCACGCCGGATCTCGAGGTGGCGGCGCATGCATTCGACGTACTCGTCGACGTCATCCGGTACGGACAGGTGGCCGGCGTCGTGATGGCCGGCGATCCCGCCGATCTCGCCATGCAGGCCTGGTCAGCGGTTCACGGTGCAGTCAGCCTGGAACTCGCCGGCACGCACCCGCCACAGGTCGACGGCGCGGCGAACTACGAGAGGGTCCTGGCGTTCGTCGCGCGAGGCCTGGCGCCGAGCCCCGCCGACTGATCACGGCAGGACGATCGGCGGCAGTCCGGGGATCGGATTCGGGATCGTCACGCCGCGCTGCGGACGCGGTGCGCGGGATCGTGGTCGCGGTGCCGGCCCCTGCTCGTTGGTCACCACCGGCGGTGGCGGTGGCGTGTAGCCCTGCGCGGGCTGACGCGCCTCGGCGAAGATGGCCGGGTCGGCGTACTCCTGGCCGGTCGGCGCCGTGGTGGTGGGCGCCGTAGTTGTGGGCGTGGTGGGAGCAGCAACGGGCGCCTGCGAGGAGTCATCGTTCCCCGTGGCCAGTGCGACCGCGACCGCGGTGATGGCGAGCGCGCATACCAGCGCCAGGCCTGCCAGGACCGTGCGTCGCGAACGGGACGGCACCGGAGCAGGTCGGCCGTAGGGCGAATGCTGTTCCCGCGCAGGGAACGTGCGATGGGTTGGGATCATCGGGGCGGTGCCGACGACCTGCGGACCCGGGTCAATCAGGCGTGCCTCGTCCTCGAAGGCCGGCGGCATGTTCACGTGCTCTCGAACCGGCGCGGGGTCTTGCGCGGGTGGAGTTCCGAAGGCAGAGGTCGCTGTGGCACCGAATGCCGTTGCGGGCGCAGGATCTACCGGACGTGAAGGCTGCTCACTGGATATGCGGTCAGCATCGACGACCGGGAAATCGCCTGAGCGACCAGGACTCCCGATCGGCGGCTCGGTTACCTCGTCGGCCACAAGGTTCGGCGCCGTGTCGACGACTGGTTCTGCGTCGAGTTCGACGATGGCACCGACACCATCTTCGACCTCGGGCTCGTTGTCGGGGTCGGCACCGGCACGCGCAGCCTGTGACTCGTCGGCGTTCTCGGCCTCCACCGCGTCCGCATACGGCTGCGTCTCGTCTCGATCGCCGTCCACGGCTTCCGGCTCGGTCGATATGTTGTCGGTGCTCTGGCTGGTGTGCGCGGCAGCGCTGTTGTCTGTATCGACGCTGTCGTCTGCGGCGGCGCTGTTGTCTGCATCGGCGCTGTGGTCTGCATCGGCGGCGGTCGCGGTTCCGTCGGTGTCGGGGTCGGCGGACGTCGCTGCCTCGGCGTCGGGGGTGCCGCTAGCCGCATCCGGTATGTGCGCTTCCCGCGGGCCGCTGAGCGGTACAGCCGGCACCGTGGCCGTCAGCGGACTGGGCGCAGCGTCGACGACCGGTACCTGTACGGCTTTGGCGATCCCGTCGCGCAGGCCGGGCCACACGCTCAGACCGTCGGTGATGACGACTGCAGGGGCCTGCGCACCGGCCACTGCTGCGCGTGCCAGTTCCTCACCGCGTGCGATCAGCGCGCCGCCCGCCTCCTCGACATCCCGGCGTGCCAGGCGGAACAGCCGAATGTGTCGGCGTCCCATCAGGAATGTGCCGTCGGAATCCTGCAGGCGTTCGCGTCCGCGGGCGATGAGATCGAACAGTTCGTCATGCCATTCCGGCGATGTCGGTGACTCGACGCGCCCGATCCTGATCAGGTGGTCGGCGATGGCGCGGTCGAGCGCACCGACAGACAGGGCCACGTCGGAATAGGTGTCGGCGACCGTGCCCCGGGAGGTGTCGAACCGCCCGACGGATACGCAACCGTTCCCGTCGAGACCCAGCAGCACCACCTCAGGGGCGTCGAGCCCGCGCTGACGGAGTGTGGCCCGCACGTCGTCGAGCACGGCGGGATGAACCGAGACCTCTGCAGACGCAGAGGCCGGCCCCATGGCCGCATCGAACACCGTGTCGGTCATCTGATCAATTCCTGCACTTGTGTGCACCTCGCCCTACACGCCCCCACGGCGCGAAGGTCCCCCCGTCAATCGCGGGGTTAACCTAACACGTCCACTCGGGGAACCGCTTTCGACGAAGCCCCGTTCACCTGCGTGAACGAACTTGTTGTCCCAATTTTTCGCGCCGGCACCGGACCGCCCAGCGCCCGGTAGTCCCACCCGGCGTCCCGCCAGGCCTGTGGGTCGAGGCAACGACGGGTGTCGACAATGCGCTTGTGGCGGACCACGGGCGCGAGCTCGTCGGGTGACATGTGGACGAACTCCGCCCATTCGGTGGCGATGACGACGACATCGGCGCGATCGCAGGCCTCGCGCGCCGACGCCGCGTAGCCCAGTGTCGGCTGCACCCGGCGCGAATTGCCCATTGCCTGCGGGTCGAAGACGGTGACCGACGCCCCGTCCAGCGCGAGACGGCCCGCAACGGCGAGCGCGGGAGAGTCGCGGACGTCGTCGCTCTCGGGTTTGAAGGAGGAACCGAGTACGGCGACATTGCGGCCCAACGCTTCTCCGCCGAGCGCCTCGGCGACGAGTTCGGCGGCGGCGCTGCGCCGACGCATGTTGATGGCGTCGACCTCGCGCAGGAATCCTACCGCGCGAGGGGCGCCCATCTCGTCGGCGCGGGCGGTCAGCGCTCGGATGTCCTTGGGTAGGCAGCCGCCGCCGAAGCCCAGTCCCGCGTTGAGGAATCGCCGGCCGATCCGGGGATCGTGGCCCATGGCGTCGGCGAGCGTACCGACGTCGGCACCGGCGATCTCGCACAGTTCACTCATCGCGTTGATGAACGAGATCTTGGTGGCGAGAAAGGCATTGGCGGATACTTTGACGAGTTCAGCAGTGGCCCAGTCGGTCTCGATCACGGCACACCGGTTTCGAGTACTTCGCGATAGATGTCTCGGACCACCTCGCCGGCCAGCGACACCGCCGGTGCCGCCTGCGGGTCGTCGACGAGCCGTCCGGCACCGAGGACCAGCCGGTCGGGCGACAGGGTGTCTTCGACGGCGAAACCCTCCCTCAAGAACTCGGGGCTCCACGACAGCTCGACGTCGGCGCCCGGCGCCGAGAGTAGCGAGATCCGTTGCGACAGTTGCTCACACGTGCCGACCGGGACGGTGGACTTGCCGATCAGGACGTGCTGGCCGCGAAGTGTGGGAACGAGTGTGTCGACGGCCGCGTGGACGTGGGACAGGTCGGCGCGGTGTCCGCGGTCTTCCTGCGGGGTGCCGACGCCGATGAAGTGGACCGAGGCGTGGTCGGCGGCGATCGAGTGGTCGGTGGTGAATCGGAGCCGTCCGGCGTCGAGGTTGCGGCGAAGGATGTCGGAGAGCCCGGGTTCGAAGAACGGGACGTCACCGGCCTGCAGGCGTTCGACCTTCCGCGGGTCGATGTCGATGCCCACGACGTCGTGTCCGAGCTCGGCCATACAGGCCGCGTGCGTCGCGCCGAGGTATCCGCATCCGATCACCGTGAGCTTCATGATCGCAACGATTACCCAGGCGGGTGTGCCGTGAACCAACCGCGGCGTTGCGTGTGGTGATCGGTCGGGTGAACTTCTCAGTCGTTCTTGAGGAAGTTCAGGTACGCCTTCGACGGGGTGGGTCCGCGTTGTCCCTGGTACTTCGAGCCGACCTTCGCGCTGCCGTAGGGGTGCTCGGCTGGGCTGCTGAGTCGGATGAGGCACAGCTGGCCGATCTTCATGCCCGGCCACAGCGTGATCGGCAGGTTGGCCACGTTGGAGAGTTCCAGGGTGATGTGCCCCGAGAAGCCGGGGTCGATGAAGCCGGCAGTCGAGTGGGTCAGGAGGCCGAGGCGTCCGAGCGACGACTTGCCTTCGAGGCGTCCGGCGAGGTCGTCGGGCAGGGTGCACACCTCGAGGGTGGAACCCAGCACGAACTCACCCGGGTGCAGCACGAAGGGCTCACCCTCGGTCGGTTCGACGAGGGTGGTCAGTTCGTCTTGGCGTTGGGCCGGGTCGATGTGGGTGTACCGGGTGTTGTTGAACACGCGGAACAGACTGTCGAGCCGGACGTCGACGCTGGAGGGCTGGACGAGCGCAGGATCGAATGGATCGATGGCGAGGCGCCCGTCAGCGATCTCGGAGCGGATGTCGCGGTCGGAGAGCAGCACGTGTCGAGGTTATCGAACGGTCAGGGTGGGTCTGCGCCGGTATCGGCCGTCCGGGACCCTTCTCCCTCGCCGTGGCCACCCGACCGGCGTCGACGGGCGTCGGCTCGCATCCGGTTGAGGACCTCGTCCGTGCGATGAGCGCGGTTTACCCGCGGAGTCTGATCCGGGTGCGACGTCGGCGGGTGCCAGAGGACGCGACCTGCGTCGACCCCATCGGTGGCGATCGTGGTGGCCCACTGGTCGTCGCCGGGGCCGACGGCACGGTTGTGCGGTCCGCAGGCGGTGGTCATGTTGTCGATGTCGGTAGGACCGTCGTCGGCTGTCCATTCGGCCACGTGGTGGAGTTCGGAGTCGAAGGACGACCGCGTGCAGCGTGGACACGTACAGCCACCATCGCGACCCACCGCGGCGATCCGCTGGGCCCGGGATCCCAGGCGCTTGGCTCGTCCGAGGTAGAGGACCTCGCTGGTGTGGTCGCGGAACACCTCGAGGTACTGCTGCGACTCTGAGGCGAGTTCGACGGCGTCCTTGATCGGAAGCAGGGTGCCCGTTGCGGTGCGCGCGGGAGCCCCGGCCCGCTCGCGGAGGGCCGATTCGGTGATCGTGACGATGAGGTGCGGTGGCAGCCCGTGGTGGGAACCGCCGAGCGCGCCGCTGTCGAGCGCGTATCGGAGCAGCGCGGAGAAGGCGTCGTGATTGCGTTTCTCGGCCGACCGGTTGTCGCGTTCGGCAGCGGCCGCGAGGGCATCGGGATCAGCACTGCCGGGAGCTCCGACCGGTGACTCCGGGTCGTCGGGGTTGTTCATGCCCGGCGCTGCCCAGACCGCCAGTACGACGTCGAGCATGGCCCGGGTCTTTGGGTCGAGGTTGGCGGTCAGCTTGGACATCAGCTGTGCGTCCTGCGGACCGAGGCGCATGCCGCGCATTCGGGCGCGGTCGCGGTCGTCTGTCAGTGTCCCGTCGGGGTCGAGGTGGGCGAGTATCCGCCCGCCGAGCTCACGTAGCGAGGACGGATCGTAGTCGCGCGCATAGTGCGCGAGCGTCGCCTCGGCGGCTTCGCGGTCGGCCGCGTCCACGGCGGCCGGGATCTTCTTCATCACCTCGATGATGACGTCGACGTTCCTCCCCGAGATCTCGCCTTCGGCAACACCTTTGGCGGTCTCCGGGAATCGCGGGTCGAGTACCTCACCCTGCATGTCGGGGAATTTCCCGATCGCCCACACGCGGTTCAGCAGCCGATTGGCCTCTCCGCTGCGGTTGAGCACGCTGGTGACGAAGTTGGTGACGGTCTGGCAGCCGGCTTTCCGGTATGCGGAGCGTTCGTCGATGTCGATGATGTGGGCGGCGAACGACGTGAGCATGCGACGCTCGGCGCGTTCGTGCTCCATCGCGACCTTGAGCAGGTCTGTATCGGAACAGTCCGTGGACGCCGTCTCACTGATCTCGTCCAGCAGCGCGTGTAGACGCTCGTACTGGTCGAGAAGAAGTGGTTGTGATGCAGATGGCTCGCCGAAAGCCATGATTAAACCCCCGTCATCATGGCTTTACTCGAAACTATGTTCGAGTGTACGTGCGTCCTCGCAGGTGCGCAACCCCATCCGGGAAGGTTTTTCGCGCCGCTCGCGAAGACCCCGACGCCGGTTTGCTAGGCTTTCGATCGCGAGCCCAGCGCTCGCACGCCGATGTAGTTCAATGGCAGAACATCAGCTTCCCAAGCTGAATACGCGGGTTCGATTCCCGTCATCGGCTCAGCGAAAGCCCTGGTCAGAGCGACTTGGGCGGGCTTTCATGGTTCGTACGGATGATTTCGGGCCGCGTAGGGGCCGCACCTGTGTCGTTTGCTGTTGATGTCGGGTTTGTCTGGCATCATCTGTGCGTGACTGAACAGGCAGCGGTGCCATCCGACGGACTATGACTACAAGTACGACCTGGCTGTCTCGATCGCGGGTGAACAACGTGCATTCGTAGAAGACGTTGTCAGGGGTCTCTCCCTACCCAGGGATCGCGTGTTCTACGACGCGGACTACAAAGCCGATAGGGAGTTGCTACGCACCGCGCAGCGGGGTTGAGCGGAAGAGGTGCTGAGCCGGTCGCCTCCGACGACGACTCGGCCTTAACCCTACACGCGTCGATAACGAACTAGGTTGTCATGCAGTAGTTTTGGCGATGGCCACGGGTCTCACTGGATACGAACTTCGAACGAGTACACACAAAGTCGGATCTCGCCTGACGTGACAACCAACTCGTGCACTCCGGGAACCTCAAACTCAATGGACGCGCGAACGGAACGACATACCCTGTTGAGCGATCCCGTGGGTTCGGGCACTTCCACATCAATCCTACTGAGGTGTCGTCTGTGTTCTCCGGGGTCCAGCACGGAGACATCGAAGCTCAGCATCGAGTTAGGCTGTGTCGTGCCGAACTCGACAACCAGCGCAGCGTCTATGATCGTTGCGAACGGCAGTTCGGGAACTCTGTAGTACTCCCAACCTCCACCGAGCAGATGCACGAGCCCATCCGCGACGGCAACACTGTTCGCTGGAAAGAACACCGGGATCTTCAGCCCAGCAGCGATGTCGTCAGTTTCTACGGTTCTTCCCTCGAACTTGAGAACCCCGCCGCCGCCTCCGCCGCCTCCGGGATAACTCCCCGGCCCGCCTGCAAGGTCAATCGTCATCTCGGCCGCTATATCGTTTGGGAGGCTGCCGATCCCAACAATCGTCAGGACACCACCCTAACCCCCGCCCCCTAGTGGGTGGCCCCCCTCACCCCCCACTTTGAATACGGCGTTACGGAAGTCCATGTGGGTTGCCCCGGCCTCGTAGACAGCAACCGTCCACTGCAGCGCAGTAATTACCTGCGAGGATGCGTCTATCGCACCGGCGGCCACGCCAGCCTCCTCATGCCTACGTTTGATCTCAACCAGCGAATCCACAGAGTAGATTTCCAGATTTTCGAACGCGTCGATCAGCTTGTGGCAGTTGCGGCACAT
>NZ_BANS01000034.1 GCF_000332995.1 Gordonia amicalis NBRC 100051 = JCM 11271 | reverse complement strand
AGCCGGTAGTGAGCGGAGGGCTAGCAACCGCGTTGTTGCTGGTTGAGCCGGTAGCGAGCGTAGCGAGCCACCGTGTCGAAACCTGCCTCTGCTGGGTGTGCGGGGTTTCGACGCGACGCCTCGCTTCGCTCGGTGTCGGCTCAACCGGCGGGGAGGGGGCTCGGTGGGTTTCGACGCGACGCCTCGCGTTGCTCGGTGTCGGCTCAACCGGCGTGGGCTGCTGCTGGTTGAGCCGGTAGCGAGCGGAGCGAGCCACCGCGTCGAAACCTCGGGCACACTGGTCAGGTGCACGAGACGACGCCGGACCCCGGCGATGACACAGCTCCGGGGGAGTACGTCACCGTCGGCGGGCACCGCCTGCATGTGCTCGACGAGGGATCGGGACCTCCGTTGCTGTTGATGGCGGCGTTGGGCAGCAACTGGTTCGACCTCGACCCGCTCGTCGCCCGCCTGACGCCGTCGTGGCGGGTGATCCGGTACGACCGGCCGGGCTACGGGTTGTCGAGTCCGGTCGACCGTCGGCACCATCCGACGCTTCTCGGCGAGATCGAGCGGATGGTCGCGGTACTCGATGCCCGTGGGATCGACGAACCCGTTGTCGTGGTGGGCCATTCACTCGCGTCGCTGTACGTGGAGGCGTTCGCCCGGCAGCACCCCGGCCGCACCGCGGCCGTGGTGGTGCTCGACGGCTCGTATGTGCTCTTCCCCTGGCGCTTGGTCCCGTTGTCCTTCCGGGTCGGCAACGCGCACCGGGCGGTCGGAGTGGCGCGGGCGGTGACCAGCCGCGTCGGCATCCGACGATGGCCGAGCCTGCAGGTGTGGAAGCGGGTCGTGCCGGCACCTCCGGAGGGGCTCGGTGAACAGCAACGGAGATGGAGCAAGCGGGTCTTCGGGCAACCGCCGTTCCTGCTCGCGATGCTCGTCGAGAACGCGGCCTTCGGCGCGATGAACAGGACCCTGCGGGGTCTACGCCGCAGCAATCCGATGCCGGACGTACCGGTCGAGGTGGTGGTGGCGTCGTCGACGATCCCCGGATGGCGGCTCTTCTGGGAATGGAAGCAACGGCGCTACGCGGACACTCTTTCGGCAGACGAGATCGTCGTGCTGCCCGGCGCGAAGCACTTCCTGGTCTCCGAACGCCCGGACGACGTCGCGGAGATCATCGACGGTCTGGGTGGAGGGGTTCGAACCGAACCTACCCTCGAGTAACCAGCTACTTGCGGTAACACCTAAACTGGTCGGCATGAGCGAGCTGACCTTCACCCCGACGGCCGATCTCGTGGACGAGATCGGGGCCGATGTCCGTAGTTGCGACACCCAGTTCACGCAGTACGGCGGCAACCGCGAATTCGTCGGACGCGTCACCACGGTTAAGTGTTTCCAGGACAACGCCCTGCTCAAATCCATCCTGAGCGAGTCCAACCCGGGCGGCGTGCTCGTGATCGACGGTGATGCGTCGGTGCACACCGCGCTGGTCGGTGACATCATCGCCGAGCTCGGCCGTTCCAACGGCTGGGTGGGCATCATCGCCAACGGCGCCATCCGCGACGCCAAGACCATCGGCGGGATGGCGATCGGCGTCAAGGCGCTGGGCACCAACCCGCGCAAGTCCACGAAGACCGGCGCCGGCGAGCGGGACGTTCCGCTGACCATCGGCGGCGAGACCTTCAACCCGGGCGACATCGTCTACTCCGACGACGACGGCATCGTGCTGGTCGCCCCCGACAGCTGATCGTCCGGATCTCGACCGAACACCCACCAACCGCCCAGAGCCAGCACTTCACCGAGGAGCCCGACATGCCGAAGCCCACCGCCGATTATTTCGCCCGTCTCGGTGCTCTCGTCGCGATCGACGACGCCGCGAGCCGTCCCACCCGGCCGGTGCTGGAGGCGTTCAGCGGCACCGAGATGGCCACCATCCCGGTCGCGACGGCCGAGGATCTCGAGACCGCGGTCGACCGTGCCCGGCAGGCCCAGCAGGGATGGGCCGCCCGGACCCCGGCCGAGCGTGCCCAGGTCATCGACAAGTTCTCCGCTCTGGTCTATCGCAACGCCGAGGCGCTGATGGACATCGCGCAGGCCGAGACCGGCAAAGCCCGGATCTACGCGCAGGAAGAAGTGCTCGACGTCGCGATCACCGCGCGTCACTACGCGACCAACGGCCCGAAGCTGCTCGCCGATCGCAAGGTCAAGGGCATGCTGCCCGGCGCCACCAGTGTCCGGGTGCGTCATCTGCCCAAGGGGGTCATCGGCGTCATCAGTCCGTGGAACTACCCGCTGACGCTGGCCGTGTCCGATGCGGTCGCGGCCCTCGTCGCCGGCAACGGTGTGGTCATCAAGCCCGACAGCCAGACGCCCTACTGTGCTCTCGCGCTCGCGGAGTTGCTGTACCAGGCGGGTCTTCCGCGTGAGCTGTACGCCGTGGTGCCGGGACCCGGCGGCGTCGTCGGGCAGGCGATCATGGCCTCGACCGACTACGTGATGTTCACCGGCTCGTCGGCGACCGGGGCAACCCTCGCCGAACAGGCAGGCCGGCGACTCATCGGGTTCTCCGCCGAGCTGGGCGGCAAGAACCCCATGGTCGTCACCGCGAACGCCGACATCGCGAACGCCGTGCAGGGAGCTGCACGCGCGGCGTTCTCCAACTCCGGCCAGCTGTGCATCTCCATCGAGCGGATCTACGTCGACAAGCAGATCGCGGACGAGTTCGCTGAGCGGTTCGCCGCATTTGTCTCGATGATGAAGCTCTCGGGCACTTACGATTTCACCGCCGACATGGGCTCGCTCGCATCGGCGGCGCAGATCGACACCGCCGAGGCACACGTGCAGGACGCAGTCGCCAAGGGTGCGAAGGTCCTCGCCGGCGGCAAGCGCCGCCCCGACCTCGGCCCGTTCTTCTTCGAGCCGACGGTGCTCACCGACGTCACCGACGACATGGTCTGCTACGGCAACGAGACCTTCGGGCCGGTCGTCTCGATCTATCCGGTCGACTCGACGGATGAGGCCGTCAAGCTCGCCAACGACACCGAATACGGGCTCAACGCAAGCGTTTTCGCGGGCAGCAGCGCCGAGGCGCAGGCCGTCGCCGAACGACTGCGGGCCGGCACCGTCAACATCAACGAGGGCTACGCCGCCGCCTGGGCGTCGACCGCCGCACCGATGGGTGGCATGGGCATCTCCGGTGTGGGCCGACGCCACGGCGAAGACGGTCTGCTCAAGTACACCGAGGCGCAGACGATCGCCGAGCAGCGGTTCATCGGCATCGACCGCGCCCCGTTGGTGCCCAAGAACATCTACCGGGCGATCACGCCGACGGCGGTCCGCGCGCTGAAGTACCTACCCGGCCGCTAGATCTCGATCTCGCCGTTTCGCCACGACCCGGCACCGGGTCGTGGTTACCGTGACTCCTATGACCCCGATACGTCGTGAACGCAGGACACTCATCCGAACATCGGCCCGCGGGCTCGTGGCGATCACCGCGTCGGCGGCCGCGGTCGCCGGGATGTTCGTCGCCGGCGCTGCGGCCCATGCCGCCGCGCCGCTGCAGGTCACGACTGTCGCCGGCGGACTGACCATACCGTGGGGTGCGGTCGTCGCGCCCGACGGAACGGTGCTCACCGGTGAACGCGCGGGACGATTCGTCGCGGTGCGCCCCGGCGGACAGCGGGTGAACGTCAACGCCGACCTGTCGAAGATCTTCGAGGTCAACGAGGCCGGCCTGATGGGACTCGCCCTCGATCCTCGCTTCTCCGACAACCGGCGCGTCTACTCCTGTCAGGCGGAGTACACGGTGCCGGGCGCGTTCGCCGTGCCCGAACCGCTTGCCGGTGCGCCCATTCCGGCGCCGCAGACGGGCCAGACCACGAGGGTGGTCTCCTGGCGCGTCAGCGCGGACTGGACGCGGATGCTTCGGGAACGGACCCTGCTCAGCGGTATCCCGGTCAACTCCTCGGGCAGTCGTGCCGGTTGTGGCCTGGCCGTGACCGCCGACAGTATCTGGGTCGGTACCGGTGACTCCGGTATCCCGTCGGTAGCGCAGGACCGGAAGTCGCTGGGCGGCAAGGTCTTGCACATCGGCCTCGACGGGAGGCCGGCGCCGGGGAATCCGGATCCGCGAAGCCCGGTGTACAGCCTCGGTCATCGGAACGTGCAGGGCGTCGCGGTCGCTCCGGGCAGCGGTCGGGTCTATGGGATCGAACAGGGCACGAGTCGGGACGACGAGCTGAACCTCATCGTCGCGGGAGGCAACTACGGTTACCGCCCGGACCGCACCCCCCTGATCTACGACGAGTCGGTGCCCATGACCGACGCCGTACGGGTCCCCGGCGCCATCGGTCCGGTGTGGAGTTCGGGCGCGCCGACGATCGCGACCCCGGGCCTCGCGTTCCTGCCGGACAGCGGTTGGGGACCCTACAGCGGCGGGCTGGTGGTGACCGCACTGAAGGGGCAGCGGCTGGTCTTCCTCAAGCTCTCCGAGGACGGACGCCGCGTGGTCTCGAAGACCGAGGCGCTGGAGAATGCCCACGGCCGGTTGCGCGGTGCGGCCGTGGCGCCCGATGGTTCGCTGGTCTTGACCACGAGCGACGGGGACGGGTCGGATCGGATCCTGCGGGTGCGCTGGGCGGGCTGACACGTGCGAACGACGCGGTTGACGACCTTCCAGCGCGGTCCGTACACCTTCGACGTGATCGACGCCGGTCCGCTCGAGGGGGAGCCGATCGTCTTGCTGCACGGCTTCCCGCAGCGTGCCGGTTCGTGGGATCTCGTCGCTCCGCTCCTGCACGGCAGAGGTTTTCGCACTATCGCCCCGGATCAGCGCGGCTACTCGCCGGGGGCTCGACCCACCAGGCGGCGCGACTACATGCAGGCCGAGCTGGTGGCAGACATCGTGGCCATGCTCGACGCCGCGGATGTCGGTGACGCGCACATCGTCGGACATGACTGGGGCGCGGCGGTGGCGTGGACACTCGCGGCTCATCACCCCGATCGAGTGCGAACGCTGACCGCGCTGTCGGTTCCGCATCCGGGGGCGTTCATGCAGGCGATGCCGCGCGGTCAGATTCTTCGTTCCTGGTACATGCTGGTGTTCCAGATCCCGGCCCTGCCCGAGAAGGTACTCGGCCGGCTGATGACCTCGCGGCCGGATTTCGGAGTGCAGATGGGGCTTCCGGAACCATTCGCCTCGCGGGTCGCCGCCGAGATCGCGGAGTACGGCGCGCTGCCCGGAGCGTTGGGTTGGTATCGGGCGATGTTACTGCCGGACAAGCGGTCGGCACCCGCGCGGGTGAAGGTGCCCACGACATACGTCTGGGGCGACCGCGACCCGGCTCTGGGCGGGGCCGGCGCCCGGCTCTGCTCGGGGTGGGTCGATGCGCCGTACGACTTTCTGGTCCTTCCCGGCGCCGACCATTGGCTGCCGGAATCCAGGCCCGACCATGTCGCGGCGGCGATCATGTCCCGGGCGAACACTGCCGCCGTGCGCGACGGGGTATAACCCTCCGTCACTGTTCGCATCCGGAATGTTGCCCAAGTGAACAACCGACATCGCAGCGACCTGCACCTTTGGTGACCGACAATCCAGCACAGACCGGATCCGAGCGACCCGCCCCTTCGGTGATGCCCGACGCCGTATGGTCGGAGCAGACAGCTCGAACGGTGACTCTGCAGCAGCGCGTAGGCACAAGAGACGACCGACGACCCCTTGTGAGGTCTCGTGACACTGATCGATTCCCGACCCACCCCATCCCATGGCTGAACGCGGCGCGACTCCCCGGGTGTCGCCGTGGCGACGAGGGTTTCTCGGCGCAATCCGGCACCTGTTCAATCCCCTGTACCCCGACGACTACCTGGAGCTGATCAACCCGCTCTGGACCACTCGGGAACTCCGCGGCCGGGTCGTCGAGGTACGACCCGAAGGTGCGGACGCGGCCACGGTGTGGATCAAACCGGGCTATGAGTGGCCGGGGCATCAACCGGGACAGTATGTGCGTCTCGGGGTGGTCATCGACGGGGTGTTCCATTGGCGCGCTTACTCGTTGACCTCCGACCCGCATCCGCGCGACGGCCTGATCAGCGTGACGCCGAAGCTGGTCGAGGAGGGAAAGGTCTCGCCCTACCTCGTCCATGGCATCCGGCCGGGTGAGATCGTCCGGCTCGGCGAGATCGAAGGCGTGTTCACACTGCCCGATCCGCTGCCGGAGAAGATGTTGTTCATCAGCGCCGGCAGCGGCATCACCCCGATCATGAGCATGCTGCGCGACCTCGATCATCGCGATCGGGTCGACGACGTGGTGGCCATCCACTCGGCGCACAGTGACGACCAGGTGATGTTCCGGGCCGATCTCGAGTCGATGGACGAACGGCACGACGGGTTCGACCTGACGTTGCGCATCACCGGTCGGGACGGGCGGATCAAAGCCACCGACCTCGACGAACTCTGCCCGGACTGGCGCGAGCGAGAGGCGATGTGTTCGGGTCCGCGAGAGTTGCTCGACAGTCTCGTCGAACACTGGGAAGCCGAAGGCGTCGGGGACCGAATCCACCTCGAACGTTTCCAGCCGATCATCGGTGGGAATGCAGGTGAGGGTGAGGGCGGCACCGTCCGGTTCACCCGCAGTGACACCGAGGTCACCTGTGAGCCGGGTATGCCGATCCTCGTCGCGGGGGAGGAGAACGGTCTGGAGCTGAAGTTCGGCTGCCGGATCGGTATCTGCCACACCTGCACCGGGGTTCTCAAACAGGGGAACATCCGCGATCTGCGCACCGGCGAGGTGAGCTCGCCGGAAGGGCAGAGCATCCGCATCTGTGTGAACACCGCCGAGGGAGACGTCGACGTCGAACTCTGACCAAGGTCAGACCCCAGACGCCAGACCTCTGACCTCTGACCGGGAGGACCGAAGTACATGACAACCACCGATTCCGGACAGCGCGTGACCAGCCCGTTGGCGCACCTCGATCAAGAAACCATCGATCGACTGGCCGAGGAGTTCGACGCCATCCACGACGAGGTCTACAGCGACCTCGGGGACCGCGATCGTCGCTACATCAAGACCGTCATCGCCACCCAGCGGCAACTCGCCGCCCTCGGGCGCATCGTGTTGCTCAACTCGCGCTCGCGGGGCGCCTGGGTCGCGGGTACCGCATGCCTCGGTATGGCCAAGATCCTCGAGAACATGGAGATCGGCCACAACGTGATGCACGGGCAGTGGGATTGGATGAACGACCCCTACATCCACTCGTCGGTGTGGGACTGGGACACCGCGTCCACTGCCGAGGCATGGAAGCACTCCCACAACTACATCCACCACACCTTCACCAACATCCGTGGCAAGGACAAGGATCTCGGCTACGAGATCATGAGGATCGATCCGAACCAGAAGTGGCATCCGGTCTATCTGCTGCAGCCGTTCTACAACGTCCTGCTCACGGCGTTCTTCGAGTGGGGCGTCGCACTGCACGATCTCGATCTCGAGGCGATCCGGCGTGGTGAGAAGCCGATGTCCGAACTGGCCGAGGATCTCAAGGGCATCGCGGGCAAGATGCGCCGCCAGATCGTGAAGGACTACCTCGGCTGGCCGGCGATCAGCGCGGGCGCATTCCTGCTAAGCCAGGCAGCGACGGGCGGCGCCATCCGGCAGCCGTCGACCTCGCGGATCGGCAAAGTGATCCGACGACGAGGTGGCCGGCGGGCGCGTGCGGCCGCGAAATTCGCCGACCAGGTGCTCCCGGGTGCGGAGAGCACATTCCTGCGCACCCTGGCCGCGAACTTCACCGCGAACATCATCCGGAACGTGTGGGCGCACGCGATCATCTTCTGCGGCCACTTCCCGGACCAGACGTACACATTCAGCCAGGAAGAGGTCGAGAACGAGACGCGGGGCGGCTGGTATGTCCGGCAGCTCGTCGGTGCGGTCAACATCGACGGCAGCCCCCTGTTCCACATCATCAGCGGCAACCTCGGCTACCAGGTGGAGCACCACCTGTACCCGGACATGCCGAGTACCCGGTACTCGGAGGTCGCCCCCAAGGTGAAGGACATCTGCGAGCGCTACGGATTGCCTTACAACACAGGACCGTTCGGTCAACAGTGGGGCCAGGTGCACCGGACGATCGCGCGTCTGGCACTTCCCGGTGGCAAACCGCGCCCGAAGCCGGGTCCGTACCACCGGCCGCCGCACTCGAAGGGTGGAGAGCCCGCCGTCAGCGAAGCCGCGCGCTTCCGAGGCCGGCTGCCCGCCGACCATCCCAACGCCGGACCCGAGCACGAGTCGGGTGGCGTGGAGGTCTCGCCGCCGCCGCGGTAGCGGCTTGACTCTGCCGCCGCGGTAGCGGCTTTGACTGTGCCGCCGCCGCGGGGGCGATCAGCGCAGGACGCGGCGCAGGATGACGAACACCAGCATCGCCACGACCGCCGCCAGTCCCGCGTAGGCGGGGGTGAGGTTGGTCGTCGGCGGTTCGGTGGGCGCGCCGGACCGCAACTGCGCGAAAGTGGCCCGGGCAGCATCGGATTCGGCGACGACATCGACCGGCGGGTGCGCCGGGACGGACGTCGGAGGCGGTGTGGAGGTGACCGGCGGAGCAGGAGGCGCGGTCGGGGCGGCGGCAGGCACATCGGCGACGGGGGGTGCCGACCTCGGTGGTGCCTTCTTGGCCGGCGCCTTCTTCGCAGGTGCCTTCTTGGCCGGCGCCTTCTTCGCAGGTGACTTCTTGGCGGGACCGGCACCCGAGGCCTTCTTGGCCGCCGGGGTCTTCTTCGCGGGGGCCTTCTTGGCGGCCTTCTTCGATGGCAGTCTGTCGCCACCGGACTCGGCTGCGGCTCGCTCCGGCGCCGCCTTCTTGGCCGGCGTCTTCTTGGGTGCGGGCTTCTTCGGGGGCGCCTTCTCGGCCGGGGCCGGTGACGATTCGGCAGCCCCGGAGTCGGCCTCCGGGGGAGTCATGGGAAACAGGGTCGGCTCGTCGTTGTTCGCGTCGCCGTCGGACGGCGTGACGTTCGGCTCCTGCTCGGTCATACGGCGCTCCCTTGCGTGTGTCCTCCGAGCGTACGCACAAGGAAGATCCCCCACGCGACGCGTGGAACCCATCCTAGTGGGTGCGCACCCGCCTCCGGCGAGGGTCGAAGGCCACCGCCTCGGCCAGCGTCAGGAACGAACGCCCAACCGCGCGAGGATGTCGGCGTCAATGGCAACCAGTTCGCCGTCGATGGACTGGTGGGCCGTCCGGCGCTGTGCGGCGGACATGGTCTCGGCGGTGGCGACCGCGATGTCGAGGTTGTCGAGGCGCTGGGTCATCGCGGCGACGAAGTCCTTGGCATCGGCGCTGGTGTCCTGCGCGACGACCTTCTCCAGCGCGGTCCGTGTCGTCGCGATCCGCGCGGACAGCGCCGCGCCGTGGCCGCTGAACTGACGCAACACTTCTGGCGAAACGCCTGCGCGGCCGGCCTGCAGCGCCGAGATCTGCGCACGACCGGCGACCGCGGCGCGGTAGGCGATGGGGACCGCGATGGGGGCCACGAGGCGCGCGACCGTGAGGTAGCGCTTGACGCTGGCCGGGCTGAGGATCTTGGCGTCCGCGGCCGCCTTGGCCTCGGCACTCACCTTCTTGGTCTCGGCCTTGACCACCTTCTCCTGAGCCTTCGCCAACTGCCGGGCGGTCTTGCGTTCGGCCTTGAGGTCCTTCTGGAGGTACTTGTGCTCGGTCTTGCGACGAGCTTTCTGTTCCTTCCGCCGGTGCTTGGCGTCGAACTTCGCCTCGATCTTGGCTTTTGCCTTGAGAGCCTTGGCCTCTGCGCGGCGTTGAGCCCGCGACCTACCGTCGGAGGAGAACAAACCCATCGAATGACCTTTCGCTGCTGCCGAGTGGACCGCTGCGGGCGTGGTAACAAGTACAAGCATGACACGTGGTCCGGTGGGGCCACGCGTCCGACCGCTCGAGCCGAGAAAGGGATGGCGTGGCCTCTGTGGTGTTGTCGCCGCGCGATCTCGCGGGTTGCGAGCACCGGGTCGCCCTCGACTTCGGTCACGAGGGGCGTCCCGGCTCCGAACCCGACCCGCCCGGCGTGCAGCGACGCAAGGAGGCCGCGGCCGATCATCGGGCCGCGGTTCGCGAACTCCTCCGCGGCATCCACAGTGATCAGCCCGGCGCGTTCGTGGTGATCGACGCGGAGTCCAGGGCGGCGGAGCGGGTCGCGGCCACCCTGAAGGCGTGCGACGCGAACGTCGCGTGGATCTGGAATGCGGCGCTGCCCACCGACATCGAACACGGGCGACGCGGTCATGCCGAACTCCTGGTGAGAGTGGGCGACGGCTATGTCCCCGTCATCGTCGTCAACCACCGGATCACCCAGCCCCTGAAGTCCGCCCCCGACCCGGGCCGTCCGCCGTCGCTGGTCACCAGCCCGTTGTGGGGGTGGGCGCCCACGCCCGACCCGTACCGCACCGCACGGCCCAACCGTCGCGACAACCTGCGCCTCGCCCAGCTGACCGCGATGCTGGTCGAGATCGGTCGCGCCCCGTCGTCGCAGACCGGCGACCTGCGCGGTGGCGTGATCGGCGTCGACGCCGACTGCATCGTCGTGCACGACACCGGTGGCATGCTCGACGATTACACCGAGGTCCTGGACCGGCGTCGGGCCGTCGCCGCGCAGCAGGTGCCGACCGAACCACGACGCGTCGCCGAGTGCCGCTCGTGCCCCTGGTGGGTGAAGTGCGGTCCGGAACTCGAGGCCCGCCGCGACGTCTCGCTCGTCGCCACGGGTAATCAGGGGACCGCACTCGTCGAGGCGGGCATCACCACGATCGACCAGCTCGCCGCACAACGCGGGGCCCCGCCGGAGAACTGGCCGGGCAGTGCACGTTTCGACGATGCGGTGATCGGTGCGATCGCCTGGCTGACCGGAACCGAACTCGTCCGGCGCCGCGACACCCCGCGGGTGCATCGCGCCGACATCGAGGTCGACGTCGACATGGAGAGCTTCGGCGAACACGGCGCCTACCTGTGGGGCACGCTGCGTACCGACACCACGGCGCCCGACGAACCGGTGGTCTACCGGCCGTTCGTCACCTGGGACCCGCTGCCC
The DNA here is from genome assembly GCF_000332995.1 of Gordonia amicalis NBRC 100051 = JCM 11271. Lineage (GTDB taxonomy): Bacteria > Actinomycetota > Actinomycetes > Mycobacteriales > Mycobacteriaceae > Gordonia > Gordonia amicalis. The sequence goes on along the minus strand of NZ_BANS01000034.1, from coordinate 60,668 downwards.
ACGCGCGACGAGGCGAGGTCGTTCGCGGAGTTCTGGGCGTGGCTGACCGCCGAACGGATGGCCGCCCGCGAGACCGGGAAGACGTTCGCGGCGTACTGCTACTCACAGCAGGCCGAGAATCGCTGGCTGCTGGGTTCGGCCGACCGATTCGCCGGCAAACCCGGCATCCCGACCCGGCGGGAGGTGGAGGCGTTCATCGCATCCGAGGAGTGGGTCGACATCTACGAGGCGGTCGGCGACAACTTCATCTGTCCCCGCGGAAAAGGGTTGAAGCGCGTCGCTCCCGTTGCCGGATTCGCCTGGCGCGACGACGACGCCAGCGGTGAGGCGTCGATGGAGTGGTATCGCGCCGCGGTCGCGCTCGGCGGCGGACGTCCCGACGTCGGTCAGCGGCAGCGGCTGCTCGAGTACAACGAGGACGACGTCCGGGCCACGAAGGTGCTCCGCGAGTGGATCTCCGGACGTGCCGTCGACGAGATCCCGCACGAGCGGGACCTGCTCGCCCGGTACTGAGATCTCGGAACCGAGGACCGGGCGGCGTCAGGAGCGCAGTGACCGCAGCGAGTCCAGGAACGATCCGCTGCCGAACAGCGCGACCGCCCCGAGCAGCAACAATCCACCGGGGGCGACACCGATCAGGAACTTCTTCACGCCGGTCAGGACGGTGTCGGGCGATGCGCCGGGCAGGGCCTGAGGACCGGACGGACCCTGCGGGCTCGCCATGAGGACGGTTGACTCGTCGGCGGCAGAAGCGTCGGAAGCGCCGGATTCGGCGCGGGACTCCGCTGCGGACCCGCCGGTTGCGGGCGCACCAGGCGCCGGGGGAGGTCCCGGAACCGAGGCGGCAGGTGCGGTCGGCGCGGGTGATCCGCTGGGCGCGGGAACGGTCGGGACCTGAGCGGGGGCGGGAAGGTTCCCCTCGCCGGAGCGCGGAGGGTTCGACACGACCGGCGGCAGGGTCGGGGCCGGCACGTTCGGCCGACCGGTCACCGGCGGAAACGGTACCCAGACCCCGGTTGTGGAGGTCTCGGTCTCCGCGCTGGTCGTCGACGAGGTCTCGGTTGAGGTGCTCGGGTCGGTTGAGGTGCTCGGGCTGGTGGAGGTGCTCGGGTCGGTTGAGGTGTTCGGGCTGGTGGAGGTGCCGGTTCCCGAAGGGGTCGGTCCGTGCCGTGGTGGCCGTGCCCATGCCCGTCACCGTGATGCCAGGAACCTCCGGGTCCCCGATTGCCGGACGGCGACGAGTCGGCGTCACCATCCGCTGCGTCATCAACCGCGTCGGCGGTGTTGTCGGTGTCATCGGTGGTGTCGGTGCCGAAGCCGCCCGCGCCGGTACTCCCGGATCCGACCGAGTCCTGGCCCGCCGAGTCCTGGCCCGCCGAGTCCGATCCCGCCGAGTCCGATTCGGTGCCTCCCGACCCGACCGGGCTGGTCGACGCGACGCCGGGCGCAAGCGCGACGAGCGCGATCACCGCGATGGCGGCGAGCAGGGATGCGAGGGAGCGGCGCCGTCGGCGGTCGCGCCGGGGCGTCGGCAGGCGATGGGTCATCGTGGTCGCCCGGGCGTACAGTCGGTGGAGAAGTTCGCGGGTGTGACAGCCGGCGTCAATGGGTCATGTGGACCGCAGCGAGGACAAACATTCATCTGCCGTGAGCGTGTCGGCAACGTGTGACCCCCAAGAATGTGAAGAACGACACACTAACGTTCGTTACATCATCACCACAGGTGATACGCATCGTCGGCGGCGTTCCGGTACCTTCTGACCGTACCGGTCATTGCGATGGCCGTGTACAGCGGGCTTTAATGTTTGCAAATTCAAGTTTTGCGTCTCGGAGAAGATGGTCATGACTGCAGGAGGGGCGGAGAAGCCTATGGGCGACACCGGACGCACCGACTCCGATCGTTCGAGAACGAAGGAATCGGATGCACTCGATCCGGGGCTGTTCGCCCGGCGACTCGAGGAGCTGTTTCGGACCGTTCCCGGTCCGAACGGGAGGGCATACAGTGCCAAGGCGATCGCGGCGAGGTCGACGGAGCGGGGATTCCGTCTCGGCGAGTCGTATCTGAGTCAGCTGCGATCGGGGAAAGCGAAGTCCCCGTCGTTCCGAACCGTCGAGGGAATCGCGGCCGCATTCGGTGTCGACGTGCATTACTTCCTCGAGGATCGGGCCGCGCAGCGCACTCGCGACGAGATCGATCTCATGCGGCTGCAGGCGGACACCAACGTTCAGTTGGCGGCATTCCGTCTGGCGGGGCTCTCGAGCGATTCGGTCACCGTGGTGAACGAACTGATCAAGGTCCTGCGCGAGCAGCAGGGTCTGCCGAAGGATCCGCCGGACGTCATCGCGGCAGGGCTCAGCGACGAGAAGCCGTCGGCCGACTCGCGTCTGCGGGTGGTGGGAGACTCGGGCGAGGACTGAGCGTCTGGAGGATCCGCATATCCGGGTTCTCACCGATCACGAGTGTCACTGACGATCACGGGCCGTTGGGGTGTCGGCCTGGAGAGTTCGGACGCCGTGTGAACTGGGAAAACGAAGAGGCCCTTGGTTTCGTGGACACGAATCGCCTCGTTGTGCGAGCTCATGGTTCGATTGACGGCATGCGTCGATCAGAACGCGCATTGCGGGCGCTGTGTCGCACCTCGTTGAAGGGGCTCGATCTCGATCTCCCTCTCGACGTCACACAGCTGTGTGATCGGTACGGCGAGCGTCGGGGACGTCCGATTCGCCTGGTCGCCCACCCTCTGCCGACCGGGGTTCCCAACGGCATCTGGCTGGCCGCGGCCGACGCGGACTACTTCTTCCATCAGGCGAACACGTCCAGACTCCACCGGGACCAGATCGTCATCCACGAGTTCGGTCATCTCATCGCCGGCCATCAGATCCTCGGCGAGGTGTCGGCCGAAGGTCTGGCAGTGCTCACCCGCGACGAGTCCGCCGCAGCGCTCCGTCGTACCTGCTACTCGGACGATCGCGAGTGGGAAGCGGAGATGCTCGCGTCGATGAACCTGGCGTGGGCAGAGGAAGCCGGCACCGGCGTCGGCAGCACGGCGGCACACGATGAACTACGCGGACTTCAGCGACTCCTGGGCGGTCACCGCGGGTGGTTGTGATCAGTGCGGGTGAAAGCGCAGTGACGTTCACTGCCTTCTCCCAGAACATCGACGTCGGCGTCGGGGTGGTCAACGCGATCGCCGCGACCGTTTTCGCCTTCGCCTTCTGCTGGCGCCTGGATCAGATCCGGCGTGCCGGCTGGGGGCTCCAGCCGCTCGCGATGATGGTGGCGGTCGCCTCGCTGACGCTGGCGTTCGTCGTCGTCGACGAGTCGGTGTCGGTCGCTCTCGACGACAACGGCTTCCCGGGTCTGTCGCGGGTGGCGTTCTACGCACTTCTGGCGATCGGGGTGGCGGCACTCGTCGTCGTGTTCTTCTTCCCGGATCGCGTGAGCCGCGAGCGCCGCGCCGGGTGGGAGGCCCTGCCCCTCGTCGCTTCACTCGTCGGGCTACAGGTCACGATGCTGGTCATCCCGGTCGAGATCCGTACCGCGACCATCAGTGAGTGGACGGTGCAGAACTGGGGTTTCGCCCTCTTCATACTGATCGCCAGCGTATATCTCACCTACGGATTCGCCGCGTGCGTCAACAGCGTCCGCAAGTTCTACGCCACGGCCGACGGCTATCTGCGTGTCTCACTGGGTCTGCTGATCGGCGGGCTGGGACTCCTGGCGCTCAGCGCCGTGGGACAGATCGTGTTCGTCATCGTGTCGGCGACCGACGTGGTGCGCTCACCGTGGCTGGTGACGACCAACCGTGTCGTCGCGATCCTGGGAATCGTCGTCTTCCTCGCCGGGATCAGCTACCCCATGGTCTACGCGCGGGTGCAGACCTTCCTCGCGAACCGGCGTCGCCGACGACTCGACATCGAACTCCTGCCCCTGTGGCGCCTGGTCACCGACGCGGTACCCGAAGTCGTCCTTCCTGATCCCGGCACGCTGTCGCCGACGACGCGACTGCACCGGCGGGTCGTCGAGACCCGAGACGCGCTGACCCAGATCAGCCCGCACCTGTCGGTGGCGTTCGACTACGCGGAGGTCGGGGTCCAGGCCAGGATGCTGCGCGCGGCCGTCGACGGGATGACGTCGTCCGCGGCCGCAGAAAAAACCAGCGGCGCGGTCCGCGACCTCGTCCCCGCCGACGGCGAGGGTCTGGAAGCGGATGCCGCACCGCTGATCAGGTTGTCCACTGCGCTTGGGCTCCCGGAGGCCACCCACGTTCCCGCAGGTGGTCACCCGGAGCCAGCCGCCTAGTGCAACGCCTCCGGACTAGCGCGGAGCCATCCGGATCGCGCCGTCCATCCGGATGGTCTCGCCGTTGAGGTAGTTGTGCTCGACGATGAACTCGGCGAGCTGTGCGTACTCGTCGGGCTCGCCGAGACGCTGCGGGAACGGGATCGCCTCGGCCAGGGTCTTCTGGAACTCGGGGGTGACGCCCGCGAGCATCGGGGTGCTGATGGTGCCGGGGGCGATGGTGCAGACGCGCACGCCGATGCGGGCGAGGTCGCGTGCAGCCGAGATGGTCATCGCGTGGACGCCACCCTTCGACGCGGCGTAGGCGATCTGACCGATCTGGCCCTCGAAGGCCGCCACCGATGCGGTGTTGATGATGACGCCGCGCTGGCCGTCACCGTCGATCGTGGATTCCTCCGACATGCGGTTGGCGGCCAGCCGCATGACGTTGAAGGTGCCGACCAGGTTGATGTCGATGACCTTGCGGAACAGGCCGAGGTCGTGCGGGCCGTCCTTGCCGAGGATGCGTGCGGCCCAGCCGACGCCTGCGCAGTTGACGGCGACGCGCAGCGGTGCGCCCGACTCGGCGATGGTGTCGATCGCGCCCTGGACCTGTGCTTCGTCGGTGACGTCGGCGGGGATCAGGGTGACGCCGTCGGTGGGGGCCGCCTTGTCGATCGAGTCCTGCAGGTCGAGGCCGAAGACCTGAGCGCCTGCGGCGGCGAAGCGACGGGCGGTGGCTGCGCCGAGGCCCGATGCCCCGCCGGTGACCAGAACGGAAGCGCCTGAAACGTCCATGGGTTGATAGTCCTTTCGCGGTACCGATTGCCGCCGGACCCGTGTCCCGATGAAGTGGACGACGTGCACCGGCGCAGGGTGCACGTTCACGATAGTCAGAGGTTGTGGAGCCCCCGCGCTCAGCCCTCGTGACGACCGAGCGAACGCTCGGGAGTGGCTGGTTCGGCGTTCTCGTCGTCGGCGCCGCGGAGCCGCCGGTCGCGCTGGATGAGGAACGCGCCCACACCGGTGATGACGACCGCGGCGGTGATCGTCGCAGCGATCATCGGGGTCGACGCACCGACGAGACCGGACACGGTGAGCCACACCGCGAAACCGAAGAACAGCACGGCCGCACCGATCGCGATGACGCGTTCGGGGAGGTGCTTGCCGAGAAGTACGCCCACGCCGATCGCCAGGGCATCCGCGGCGACCATGCCGACCGTCGAACCGATCCACACGCCGAGCCAATCGTGGTCGGTGGCGATCGTGATGGTGGCCAGCATCGTCTTGTCGCCGAGTTCGGCGAGGAAGAAGGCCGACATCACGGCGAGGAACACCGACGCACCGACCCGGCTCGCACGGTTCCGCTCCTCGTTGTCGAGGCGGTCGCCGTAGATGGTCCACAGTCCGAAGGCGAGCATGGCGAGGCCGGCCAGGACCGACATCAGATCGGTGGGCAGAGACATTCCGAGGAAATGACCGAAGAACACCGAGACGGCATGGACCGCGGTGGTGGCGACGGTGATGGCGAGGATGACGACCCACCAGCGGTAACGCAGGGCGTACGTCATGGCCATCAGCTGTGATTTGTCGCCCAGTTCGGCGACGAAGATCACGCCGAAACTCAGGAGCAGGGCAGCAATCACGAACGCCAGGTTAGTGAAACCTAACTGGCGAATGCAACTCATCAGTAACCCGCATCTGTGCAGGTCGGGGGCACAAAAAGAATTGTTCGGGGACCCGGAAACCGGCGTGCGGGAGCCCTGCCGGAGAACCTTCGGGGTGCCTCGGGGTGCCTAAGCTGCGAGAAGCATGGCGAGCACGGCGGTATCGGGATCGGCATTGGGGTCGATGCCGACCTCGTTGCGGAGATTCACCACCGTCCCGTCGGCCTCCGCCTCCGCCCACCCGGCTCGATGCTCGAGTCCGAGTTCAGGGAGTCCGGGCAGCAGGACGCAGCCGGACGCGACCTCCGAGCATTCCGGAAGTGACGGACGTGTCTGCGACGGCGGGTGCAGCATGACCAGCGCCGGGGGATTGTTCAGGAACCTGCCCGCTTCGACGAAGCTGTCGTCGATGACGTTCCCGATCGCGACCATCATCCCGACCGTGTTGTCGCCGCCCTGAGCCGGGCGCTGCTCGACGACGCCGAAGATCGTCGTCGTCGGGAGGAAACCCGGCCGGCAAGCGATCCGCACCGAGCCGACGAGGGTCTGGGTCCATTCGAGGGTGGATTCCGGCCAGCGACCGGAGATGAGGATGCCGTTCAGCTTGCCTTCGTGCTGGAACGGGGTGAGTCCGATCGGAATCGGCTGCATCGTGTCCTCCCTCCGATTCGGGTGGGGGACCTGGTCATCGGGACCCAGGTCCGTCGAAGACCACCGGTGTGAAAAGAATCCACCGCGGGCGCGAAACGGACAACCCGAACCACCGTCTTGTGACGGTTCGTTTACATGCGATCGACCGACGGCCAGGTGCCGTCGCCGATGGCCGCGCCCGGGGCAGGGATGGACACCAGGCACACTGGACCGGTGAAGAACTCGCCTGCGCTGCGGCCCATGGAGTTCGCGTCCGTCGCGATCTTCGGTGGCCTGACTGTTGCCGCGGTGGTCATCGCCTCGGTCATCCCGCTGGCGCAGGCGGCCGGTCTGCTCGCGCCGGTTCCTCTTGCCCTCATCGCAGCCCGCACGCGGCCGCGGGCACTTCTCACCGCCACGGTGGCGACGACGGCGGTCGCCTTCGCCATGGCGGGTACGGGTGCGATGGCCACCGTCCTCGGTTCGGCACTGGTCGGCGGGATCGTCGGGGACATCAAACGCCGTGGTCGTGGGGTCGGAGCACTCGGACTGGCCACCCTCGTGGCCTCGCCGATCCTCGGCGGTGTCTCCGTGCTGGTGCTCCTCGTGCTGGTGCCCCTGCGCGAACTGACCATCGAGGCGATGACCAACTCCATCCACGGCGTCGCCAAATGGCTGCACGGTTGGGGGCCCACCGACGGCGTGGGCGACGCCCTCGACGCGATGAGCCGCAGCATCGCCAGTCATTGGTGGGCGTGGATCTGGATCTCCGGGACAGTGGGCACCGCGATCTCACTCCTCGCGGCCTGGTGGATCCTCGGCGGGGTCATCGCCCGGCTGCGCGACGTGCCCAGCGAGGACACGCTCACCTCCGACGGTCCGGGATCCACGGCGACCGAGGTCGCGCCGCTCCCGGTCACTGCCGAAGGCGTCGGTTTCGCGTACAGCCCGGAGGCGAGGCCGGTCCTCCACGACATCGACCTGCGCATCGACCCCGGCGAGTTCGTCGCCGTCGTCGGCGCCAACGGCTCGGGCAAGTCGACGCTGGCGAAGATCCTGGCCGGTCGCGCCCCGACCAGCGGCGTCGTCCACCGTCCGGGCCTGGCCGGGCTCGGCGTCCACGGCGGCACCGCGCTGGTCCTGCAGCGGCCGGAGATCCAGATGCTCGGGTCGCGAGTCGCCGACGACGTGGTGTGGGGTCTGCCGCCGGATGCCGACGTGGACGTCGAAGCGCTCCTCGCCGAGGTCGGGCTGAGTGGTCTCGGCGACCGCGAGACCACCGATCTGTCCGGTGGGCAGCAACAGCGCCTCGCCATCGCCGCGGCCCTCGCCCGGGATCCGCAACTGCTCATCGCCGACGAGGTCACCTCGATGGTCGACCCGGAGGGGCGCGGGCAACTCCTCCACCTGCTTGCGTCGTTGCCTGCCCGACGCGGGATCGCGGTCGTGCTGATCACCCACCGCGGCAGCGAGGCCGCGGCCGCCGACCGTGTCATCCACCTCGAGGCCGGTCGCGTGGTTCCTCATCCGCCGCACTGGATGCCGGACCCGCACGCCGACCTCGACCATCCCTCGCCGACCGTGTCGGCGGCGTCTCTCGCGGCGCCCGGACCACACATCGGTGGGCCGCTGCTGGTGCTCGATCACGTGGGCTACGCGCACCTGCCCGGATCGCCCTGGGAGGTCGTCGCCCTCACCGACATCACCCTGACCGTGTACCGCGGCGAGGGGTTGCTCATCGTCGGCGGCAACGGGTCGGGCAAGACGACCCTCGCGTGGATCATGACGGGACTCCTGTCACCGCGAACCGGCACCTGCCACCTGCTCGGCACAGCCGGAAAATTCACTCCGGCAGCCGGTTTCGACGCCGGAGAGCCCGTCAGTGAGCACGTCGGCGCGATCGGACTCGGGTTCCAGCACGCACGTCTGCAGCTACAGAAGGTCACGGTTGCCGACGAGATCATGGCGGCTGGTGGCGAGAAGGTCGGCACCGCAGAGGTCGCCCGTGTCCTCGAACTCGTCGGGTTGCCACGGCAGATGGCGGCCACCAAGGTCGATTCCCTGTCGGGCGGCCAGATGCGTCGCGTCGTGCTGGCCGGACTCATCGCGCGCCACCCCGACATGCTCGTGCTCGACGAGCCCCTCGCCGGTCTCGATCCGTTGGCCCGCGAGGAGATCGTCGCGCTGCTTGCCCGTCTGCGCGCCGAGGGCATGACAATCGTGATCATCTCGCACGACTTCGAATCGCTGGACTCTGTGTGCACCCGCCGGGTTCGGCTCGTCGACGGACGGTTGCTGCCCGACACCCATCAGAACGCCGATCAGCCGTCCGGCTGGGACGGAGGTGCCCCATGACGATGCGCACGGTCCCGTTGCGGCAGGTCCCCGGCGATTCCTTCGTCCACCGGCTGTGGGCGGGAACCAAGCTGGTGATCGTGCTGATCCTCGGCGTCATGACCTGGGTGCTGCCGTCCTGGCCGGCACTGGGGATGGTGGCCGCGATCGTCGTCCTCACCGCTCTGGTCGCCGGGATCCCGTTGGGCGCCATTCCGCGTCCGCCCTGGTGGTTCTGGGGCCTGATCGGTATCGGCGTCGCGTTCAACGTCTCCTTCGCCGGCCTGCACGGGGCGCTGATCTTCCTGCGTGCCGTCACGCTCGCGCTCGTCCTCGTGGCGAGTTCGATCCTCGTCATCTGGACCACCCCGATGGCCGACGTCGCGCCCGCGCTGGCGCGGCTGATGCGCCCACTGCGTCGCCTCCGGCTACCGGTTGACGAATGGGCGGTCGCGATCGCGTTGTGTCTCAGGGGTCTTCCGCTGTTGATCGAGGAGTTGCGCATGTTGCGCGCGGCTCACAAGCTGCGCCCGACGGCGAAGGGGCGCAGCGACCACCCGTCGGCGGAGATGGGGATCATGGATCTCATCACCGCGGCCATGTCGTCGGCCCTCCGCCGCAGCGCGGAGATGGCCGAGGCGATCACCGCGCGCGGTGGCACCGGCCGGCTCACGGCTCATCCGGCACGGCCGGGACGAGCAGATCTGTTGGCGCTCATCGTGATCGGTGTCGCGTGTGGTGTCGCCATCGCGGTGACGCTGATTCTCTAGACCCCGCTCCCTGAGGTGCGAGCGAAGCGAGCCTCGAAGGGCGAAACGGCGCCGGCCACCCGAAGGTGACCGGCGCCGTTGATGTCTGGCGAACCAGGATCAGGCAGGCACGACGAGTCCGCTGCCCTGGGTCTTCGCGCGACCGTAACGCTCACCGGCGTCGGCCCAGTTGACCACGTTCCACCAAGCCTTGACGTAGTCCGGCTTGACGTTCTGGTAGTCGAGGTAGAAGGCGTGCTCCCACATGTCGAGCATGACGACCGGGATGATCGCGGCGGGGATGTTGCCGCTCTGATCGGTCAGCTGCAGGATGACCAGCTTGCCGCCGATGGTGTCGTAGCCCAGGATCGCCCAGCCCGAACCCTGCAGGGTGGTGGCGGCGGCGGTGAAGTGGGCCTTGAACTTGTCGAAGCCACCGAACTGCTCGGTGATCGCCGCGGCGAGGTCGCCCTCGGGCTCGCCACCGCCGTTGGGCGACAGGTTCTTCCAGAAGATCGAGTGGTTGGTGTGGCCGCCCAGGTGGAAGGACAGCGTGGCCGAGAGCCCGTAGACCTTGCCGGCGATGCTGTCGTCCTCGCGGGCCGCGGCCAGCTTCTCCAGGGTGTCGTTGGCGCCCTTGACGTAGGTCGCGTGGTGCTTGCTGTGGTGGAGCTCCATGATCCTGCCGGAGATGTGCGGCTCCAGTGCCGCGTAGTCGTAATCCAGATCCGGCAAGGTGTATTCAGCCACGATGTTCCTCTCTGAGGTGCTTTCGTTTCCCTGTTTCACACGTGGGTGCGCCGACCGGGTCGGCGCCACGCGGATGCTTCCACCCTTCCGCACACCATGGGTGATTGCAACAAAGAGGCCACAAGAAATATCAAGTGCGGTTGAAGGTCAACCGTGCCGCGGCGGCACCGTGGTGCGCGGGCGAGATGTCCGAATCCGCTCAGATCAGCATGAGTGCGACGAAGACGGCGAGCAGGGCGACGATGCTCAACCCGATCGCGCGGCAGCTTCTCGCCACGTCGTAGTTGACGCGCGGGGCGCCGCGGGGAGTCCGGCCTGCGCTCCGGAAGTCTCCGGTCGCGTGCGTCGCCATTGTCGCCCCTCGTCAGCGGATCGGCTTCACCATCGGCGTCTCGGGGTCCGGCGGACCGTCGACCGACAGTGACGGGTATCATAAATCAGGATGTGATCGCCATCAAAGTCAGACTGGGACGGTTGACTCAACTCGGAGAATTCGGACAGGGTCGGCGGCGCGCGTAGACTTGCCGCATGTCTTGGCTTGACCAGCTCTTTGCTGCCAGTTCGCACAAGCAGGAACTCATCGCGGCCGATTCCGCACTACCTGGGCGCGACACCGAGATCGCTGTTCCCGGCGACCATCTGGTCCTGCACACCCCGATGCGCGGACGACCGGAGACCGACGGCTCGTACGCCAACGGCGGCATCGGTGCCTTCGACGGCCGGCTGTCCGCGGTGATCCTGGCGGGCGGCTGTTTCTGGGGGATCGAGGAGATCTTCTGGCAGGTCCCGGGTGTGTACACCACCGCGGTCGGCTACGCCGGCGGCCACACGCCGAACCCGACGTACGAGGAGACCTGCACCGCGCGGACCGGCCACACCGAGTCGGCACTCGTCGTCTTCGATCCGGCGGTCATCGACCTCGAGGGCATCCTCAAGATCTTCTGGGAGTCCCACGATCCCACGCAGGAGATGCGACAGGGCAACGACATCGGCACCCAGTATCGGTCGGCGGTGTACACCCTTTCCGACGACGACGCCGCGATCGTCGCGCAGTCCGCGGCCAAGTTCCAGTCCGCGCTCGACGCGGCCGGAGAGGGGCGGATCGCGACCGAGATCAAGCCGCTCCAGGCCGCCGGCGACGGGCGTTTCTACTACGCGGAGGACTACCACCAGCAGTATCTGGCCAAAAACCCGCACGGCTATCGCTGCCATGCGGCGACCGGAATCAGCTACCCCGCTTGAGGTGACCGGCGAGACGATCACCCTGAGGCAGTGGAACCGGACCCTGCTGTCCCGCCAGCACCTACTCGACCGCGTCGACGAGGACGCCATCGAGGTGTTGGACCGGTGCGTGGGGATGCAGTCCCAGGACCCGCGCGCCGCCTTCTTCGGATTGTGGTCGCGCGTCGAGGGATTCGACTCGTCCGAACTCGACGACCTCCTCACGGAGCGGGAGGTCGTGCGAATCGCGTTGCTGCGGTCCACGGTGTTCCTCATCGATGCCGAGGACGCCCGGTGGATCCGCCCCCTCGCCGAACAGATTCTGCGGCGCGAACTCACCGAGGCGCACATGCCGCGACTCGTGGATGCGGATCCGTCGCAGGTTCTCGCCGACGCCGCCCGACTTCTCGCCGGCGGTGAACTCAGTGGTGCCGACCTGGGAAAGCAGCTGGCTGTTCGTCATCCGGGGGAGAACCCGTCCACACTCACCGGGATCGCCCGGTGCGGGCTGCCTCTGGTCCAGGTGCCGCCGCGTGGTCTCTGGCGGGGACGCGCGGCACCGACCTACCGGTTGTTCGACGAATGGGTCGGCCCGGGCGAGCCGGCGGTCGAGGGTGACGATGCGCGCGCGGACCTGATCCGCCTGTACCTCCGCGGCTTCGGTCCCGCCACCGTCAAGGCCATCCAGACGTGGTCCGGGCTCACCGGGTTGCGGCCGCTCGTCGAAAAGCTCGAAGCCGATTGGGAACTCGTCCGACTGGTCGGCCCGCACGGCGAGATCCTCTACGACCTCGACGGACTCGGTTTCACCGACCCGGACACACCCGCGCCGGCCCGCCTCGTGGCGCCCTTCGATCACGTCATCGGGGTCTCGGCCGACCGCGTCCGCGTCGCCGACCCGGAGTTGTTCCGCCGGACCGTGACACCCAACGGCCGCTCACCCGGTTTCGTCTTCGCCGACGGATTCCTCGCCGGCACATGGCATGCCGACGGTGAAGACGGGGTACGCGTCGAGATGCTGCGCGAGGTCACGAAGGCCGAGGAGCGTGAGATCGACGCCGAGGTCGAGAGGTTGCGCGAGTTCCTCAGGCCCCGGTACGTGGATTGCGTGAGGTGATGCAGTACCGCCGCCCCATCGGGTCGACCATCGTCGTCCACTTCGGATACTGGCCGACCGCGCGGGCGCCCCATCCCTCGTGACGCGCCACCTCGTCGGGTACCGAATTCGTCGCGAGGTCGAGGTGTCCGGTCGCGGGTGTCGAGTCGTCGGTCGTCCCGGACTCCCTGCGCTGCAACAGGATTCCGATCGTGATCGACGGATCTCGACGCAGCGCGACGAGTTCGGGTCGGGTGCCGGGCGGATTGAGCGGCCAACCGGTCAGGTTCGTCCAGAACTCGACCTCCGCATCGAAGTCAGGGGCCGGGATGTCGATGCACAACTGGTCGATGATGCTGATGGCATCGCCGGGCCACCGGATCGGTCGCGACCGGGTGGTCTCGCCCTCCCACGGCACCAGGCAGAACACGAAGCCCGCCGGTGAACGGAGGACCAGGTGGGTGTCGGCATTGCGGATCAGGGTCGCCCCGAGGCCGACGGCCTCCTCGGCTGCCGCGTGCGGATCGTCGGTGTGGATGTCGAGGTGGACCCCGCCCGGGCCCTCGTCGACCCGCTGCACACGCAGGTGCGGATCGCCGTGGAACGGTTCGAGGGAGGCGAATTCTCGGTGTTCGCCGCGCGGCGGCGAGACGGTGCTGCCCGAGATCGCGCGCCAGAACGTCACCTCGCCGCCGAACTCGTCGGCGGGGAAATCGAGGAATGCGCTGAGCCACCTGACCTGCACGCGGGAGAGTCTACGGCGCGAGTGCCGCTTGCACCCCGGAGACAACGCGGGCGTGCCCGCCGGAAACCTGCTGTGGTGATCCGCCACTAGACTCGGGCAGATGACTGCAGGACCGCTGGCGGCGGTGGGTAAGAAGTTCGCGAGATCGCGTGCCGAGCACGTCGCGGTGGTTCGACTCGACGGCCCGATCGGCGGCGCCGGCATGGGCAGGCACGGTCTGACGACCGACACGGTCGAACCGGTACTGAAGCGGGCGTTCGACACCGATCGGCTCAAGGCCGTGGTGGTCGTGATCAATTCGCCCGGAGGTTCGCCCGCCCAGTCGGAGTACATCGCCGAGCGCATTCGACAGCTGTCCGCGGAGAAGGGCGTGCCGGTCCTGGCGTTCTGTGAGGACGTCGCGGCGTCCGGCGGCTACTGGATGGCCTGTGCGGCGGACGAGATCTACGCCGCGCACACCTCGATCGTCGGTTCCATCGGGGTGGTGTCCTCGGGTTTCGGCTTCTCGGCACTGCTCGACCGGTTCGGCGTGCAGCGTCGTCTCTACACGACGGGGGAGAACAAGGCCCGGCTCGACACCTTCTCGCCGGAGGTGCCCGAGGACGTCGAATGGCTCAAGGGTCTCCAAGGGCAGCTGCACGAGGCTTTCATCGCGTGGGTGCGTCAGCGTCGTGGCAAGAAGCTGACGGCATCCGACGAGGAGCTGTTCAACGGCGATGTGTGGGTAGGGCACCGCGCCGCCGAACTCGGTCTGGTCGACGGCATCGGCGTGATGCGTTCGGTGGTGGCCGAGCGCTACCCCGACGCCGAGATCACGGTCATCGAGGCGCCCAAGCCTCTGCTGGCACGTCTGGTCGGCAACCAGATGTCGGTGTCGGGTCTCGCCGAGAGCGTCACGACGGGTGTACTCGCCGCCTTCGACCGCGCCCCGGCGGTGCGGACCGCGTTTGTACACCGTGACTGAGGGGTAATACCAGACCCAGATCGGGGGTTTTCCCCAAGGGTTTGTCCCCACGTTATCCACAGGTGTGTGCATGGAAAGAAAATGCACCACCGGTCGACCCCTGCAGTTTGGTGAATTTCCTGCGCGCACATTGGGTCGAACTAGTGACACCAGTCACATCGACAGGCCGGTTGGCCAGGGTTTTTCCACAGTTTCCACAGTCTCATCCCCAGGTTGACGGTGAGATGGGGAGACCGGACAGGTGTCCGGTCAGGGCATGTGGATAAAACTATGATGATCAGCATAGGCCGCATTTACGCAATCTGCGTGATGCTGAATGCGATGTTCATCGCGCCGCCGGAAACGTCCGTCAAGATGACCTGACACGCCTTGTGCCATGACTGTGCCACCATGGAAATCGTGACCATGGGCGACATCACGCAGGTGCCGGTGACCGATTTGCCGGACGACTTCACCGGAACGGCCGAGGCGGTGATCCTCGACGTCCGTGAACCCGACGAATGGGCGAACGGGTACATCCGCGGCGCCGTCCACATCCCGATGGCCGAGATCCCCGGCCGGCTCGGCGAGATCGACCCGGATGCGGACCTCTATGTGGTGTGTCGTTCGAGCGGCCGGTCGATGCGGGTTCTGCAGTACCTCGCACAGGTGGGATACGACGGCATCTGCGTCCGCGGCGGGATGCTCGCCTGGCAGGAGCATGGCAAGCCCGTCGAATTCGGCGGCGGGAACGGCCAGGGCAACGGTGGGGGCGACGCCGTCCGATGATCGACCTCTGTCCGCGGTGCCGCATCCAGGCGCCGCACCGTCCCGGGCGGGAGCACTGTCCTCGCTGCGGTGGCCCGCTGAGCGTCGTCGACGATGTCGCGCATGCGATGGCGGCGACGGCACATCCGGCGGCGCCCGCGCCGACACATCCGGCGGCGCCCGCGCCGACACGTCCCGCGGCACCCGCCCCGACACGCCGCGCTCCCGTGCCGACCGGCCGTTTCTACCGGGGTCGCAACGTCCGGTGGGTCGCTCGGCGTCCTCCCGAGGCCATTCCCGTCCGTCGCGGGCCGTCGGGTTCGCGCGGCCCGCGGCTCATCCCGCGGTACGTGTACATCCCTACATGGGGTTTGCGCGACGAACCGGTGAAGCCGGACGCGACCCACGACCGGATCGAGACCTCGCGGGCACGCCTGCTGTTCGTGCTCGTCGTGGCCGGGACCGCGCTCGCGGCCTCCGCGGTCATCCATCTGGTGCGCTACCTCCTACTGGCCGTCAACCGCATCCAGCCGCTGCCCGCCCCGCTGATCGTGGTCTCCGACTGGCTGATCATCTTCGGAGGTGTCGCCGCCTTCCTCGCCTACGTCTGGGCGACCCTCGCGTTCATGCGCTGGGTGATGGACCTGCGGGCCGGGACCTATGAGGACGCCCGCCTGCTCGACCCGAGACGGCCGGTGTGGGTCGGGGTGCTGGTGGGAGTGCCGCTGGTCAACCTGATCGGCGCGCCACTGGTGCTGGGCGAGGTCGCGGCCCGGCGCGTGGCCCATGACCCGTCCCTTGACGCGGAACGCGTCGGACGCCGGGTCCGCCGGCTGTGGGTCGCGTGGGTGATCGTCAACGTCACCGCGGTACTGGCACTGATCGCACGTGCCGTCGCGTGGGGTTCGGACTCGGTGCAGACCGGGGCCAACGCACTGGCCATGGTGATCATCAGCGCAGCCGTCTCGGCGGCCTTCGCCTTCTGGTTGACGCGCCGCGTGCCGGTGCTGTTCGACGCCGTCACGGCGGTTCCGGTCCCGAAGAGAAGGTGGGTGGCGGTCGGATGAACGCAGGTGTGAACGTGGGTGCGGTCGAGAAGGTGTCGCGTTCGGGAAAGCCGGCGGTGGTCGCACACCGCGGTGCCTCCGGGGACCGTCCGGAACACACGCTGGCCGCGTACGAACTCGCCCTCGCGCAGGGCGCGGACGGACTCGAGTGCGACGTCCGGCTGACCGCCGACCACGAGCTCGTCTGCGTGCACGACCGTACCGTCGACCGCACGTCGAACGGGTCCGGCATCGTCAGCGAGATGACCCTGGACCAGCTCCGCGAACTCGACTTCGGGAGTTGGCATTCCGCCGGCGACCCCGCATCGATCCTGACCCTGCGTGAGCTGCTCACGCTCACCCTGGACTGGCGGCGGCCGGTCCGGTTGTTCATCGAGACCAAACATCCCGTGCGATTCGGCAGTCTCGTCGAGCAGAAGCTCCTCGAGATCCTGCACGAGTTCGGGGTGGCGACGCCGCCGTCGGCCGATCACAGTCGCGCGGTGGTCATCTCGTTCTCCTCCGCCGGGGTCTGGCGTATCCGCCGCCATGCCCCGATGCTCCCGACCATCCTGCTGGGCGACACCGCCCGCGTGCTCGGCGGAAGCGCGGCGACCGCCGTCGGCGCGACGGGGATCGGACCGTCGGTGATGACGTTGAGGCAGTACCCGGACCTCGTCGACCGGGCCGCCGCGGCCGGGCGCGTGACCTACTGCTGGACCGTCGACGAACTCGTGGACGTCCAGCTCTGCGCCGACCTGGGCGTGCGCTGGCTGGCCACGAACCATCCGGCCAGGGTGCGCGATTGGCTGGTGACCGTCGACTGACCGGTCTCCTCGCTAACCCGGCCATCTGGGGGCTGAGGCCTGCTCATGAGAGAGTGGACCGATGGGCAAGAAGAGCAAGCGGGGCAGTGGACCCCGTCCGGGTAGCAATCGCGCCGAGCGGGTGGCCGCTCGTAAGGCTCGGCAGGCGGCGTCGATGGCACCGCCGCCGCGTCCCTTCGCAGGGTTGGCCGCCGAATGCGACTTCGTCGCGCTGCGGACGTTCGTCGCGTCGGCGACCGCACGACTCGAACTGGTCGAGCCCGCCGAGTCGCGCAACGACGTCTTCGTCGTGACGATCCTGCCCGGTGCCGGTCCCGCGCTCACGCGTGAATCAGACGGCGCCACAGAGGGTTTGGTCGGTCTGCAGACCGAGCCGGATCGTCAGGCGCCGGCCGTCGAGCTGGCCGCGGCCATCGCGTGGGCCGCTCACGCCGATGCGGGTGGCGAGTTCGATCTGGAGTCCGCCGACGAATCCCCCTCGCTCGACGAGGTGCTGAAGACCGACGCGACCCTGGACATCACCGTGCACCAGGACTTCTCGTGGTGGTTCCCGGAAGGCACCGAGGTGCCCGCGGAGATCGCGCCGATGTTCGAGCGCGCCAACGATTCCGTGCTGCCGACCGCACGCCTCGTCGTCGACAGCGGTTCGGGCGCCCCGTGGTGGGTCGACGCCGGGGAGCGGGCCCACCTGCGGTGGATCCGTCCGGAACCGGAGGACGACCTGATGGCGGCCATGGCCCGGCTCCACGCGGCCGGCCGACTGACGATGGGTGAGGGTTCGCGCTTCGCCGGGTCGTTCCGCACCCACGGCCTGCTGGTCCCGGTGTTCGACCTCGACAACGAGATGCACCACGAGGAGTGGCAGGCGGGTCTCAATCAGCTCGATCAGTGGCTGGGCGAGGCGCTCGCCGACACCTCGGAGCTGACGATCGCCGAGCGGAGCTCGCGCGACGGCATCCGCGGCCGCCAGGTGACGCTGCGCTAGACAGAGGCTGAGAAATACCTCGGCGGCGCGACTTCGAGTGAAGTCGCGCCGCCGAGTTCATGTCTGCCCGGTGGTGCCTAGATGTTGCCGCCGGCGACGGGAGGTGCGGTCGGGTCGTCGGCCGCGGGACCGTTGAACTCTCGCTCGACGAAGTTCTCCAGGTCGAACAGGTTGCCCTTGCAGCGCTCGGCGATGGTCTGCAGGGTCGTCATGATGGCGACCTCCTCGACCTGCTCCTTGATGAACCGCTGCACGAACTGCTCGCCGAGGTAGTCCCCGGTGTCCCGTGCGGACTTCGCGAGGTCGACGACCTGCTGGGTGACCGTCTTCTCCTGCTCGAGGGCCAGATTGATCGGGGCCTTGTAATCCTCGAACTTGTTGTTGGGGGCCGGGATACCGGGGATCTCGACGTCCATGTCCCGGTCGAGGAAGTACTGCACGATCATCATCGCGTGGGTGCGTTCCTCGACTGCCTGGCGGTAGAAGAGCTTGGCCAGCTGTGGCATGTCGTGGTTGTCGTAGTACGTGGCGACCGCGATGTACTGCTGCGAGGCGTAGAACTCGTTGCCGATCTGGTCGTGCAGCAGCTGATGGAACTTGGTGAATTCGGTCATGTGCCCATGGTAGGTGCCGAAAAGTGGCTTCTACCAGCAAGTTCAGGCTAACTAAGGCTAGTCTGACCTGTCTTTGGGCAGGCTCGCCACCTCGTCACCCGGCGTCGACGAGCAACTCGTCGGGGATGGGCTGACCTGCACGCAGACGGCCGAAGAACTCCTCGGTCGTCTCGGTGACCGGCAGTGCCAGACCGTCATCGGTGTAAACGCTTTCACCCGTGGGTGTGGTGGTCGTCACCGGGTCACGGAGGGCGAACATCAGCGAGGCGAGGTTCCGGATGTGATCGCGCTCGTCGACGGTGAGCGAGTCGATCGCACCGCCGATGAAGCCGAACAGCCGGAACGGGTTGAGCAACACGGCCGGGCTCGTGGCGCGGGAGACCAATGCGGCCAGGAACTTCCGTTGATTGATCACGCGTTCGAGGTCGGCGCGGGGGAACGCGCGCGTCCGTACGAGCCCCAGTGCCTGGCGGCCGTTCAGGTGATGACAGCCCTTGGACAGTCTGAGTCCGGCCAGCGGGTCGTTGAGCGGCTGATCGATGCACATGTCGACACCGCCGACCGCGTCCACGAGCGTGTCGAAGCCGCCGAAGCCGATCTCGGCGTAGTGGTCGATGTGGATGCCGGTCAGGTTCTCGACGGTCTGCACCAGCAACGCCGGTCCGCCGATGTTGTACGACGCGTTGACTTTCAGGCTGCCGTGGCCGGGGATCTCGACGAAGAGGTCGCGCGGGATGCTGACGACCGTCGCCTTCCCGGTTCCGGGTGGATTGTGGACCAGCATGATCGTGTCGGTGCGGGAGCCGTCGGCGTCACCGGTGGACAGATTGGTGCGCTGCGCGTCGGAGAGGTCGGATCGATTGTCGGTGCCGACGATGAGCCAGTTGGTGCCGGGCGTGTCCGACGGCCGGCCGGCGTAGGCGGGCAGCGCGTCGATGCGGTCGAGTCTCGAGTCGTAGTAG
Source organism: Gordonia amicalis NBRC 100051 = JCM 11271 (assembly GCF_000332995.1). Taxonomy (GTDB): domain Bacteria; phylum Actinomycetota; class Actinomycetes; order Mycobacteriales; family Mycobacteriaceae; genus Gordonia; species Gordonia amicalis. The sequence goes on along the minus strand of NZ_BANS01000034.1, from coordinate 41,049 downwards.
AAGAGCAGTCCGATGCTGCCGAGCACGAACACGAGCAGCAGGATCAGCACGATCTTGCCGACCCGCACCGAACGGCGGCGGCGACGGCGTGGCGGCGTGGGGGCGGGCGGGGTGCCCGCCGGCGGAGCGGGCGGTCTCGTCGACGACCGACCGTGATCGACGCGCCGGTCGCTGCGCGGCGACCGGTGGTCGCGCGACCGGTCGCCCACCGGGATCGGTTCGGGTTTCTGGGTGGGCGCGTACTGTCCGGGGCCCGCGCCGGCGGGAACGGCCGACCGCCTCGGTGGAGGACCCTGCGCCGGAATCCGCGGCATCGCCTGGGGATGTGCGGCGGGAGCCGGACCCTGCGGGTGAGGGCGTCCAGGTGCACCGGGCGGTGGTCCCTGACGTGGCGGTGTGCCTCCCGCCGGCCGCCCGGGCGGTACCTGAGGCCCCGGACGACCGCGCCGAATGATCGGCGGGTCCTGCTCGTTCATCCCAACCAATGTACGCATGCACGGCCGGCCGCCACGGATCCGACGCAGATCACAGGACTCGATCGGCACGCGTCGGGGTATCCGGGACGCCATGACCGACGATGTGGCCGCACGGCCCGACACCGAAACGGGTGATGACCAGCGCAGTCCGCTCCGGCGCGCGATCACCGGCAAGTTGCTGTTCCTGTTCATCCTCGGCGACGTGCTCGGCGCCGGGATCTATGCGCTCGTGGGGGAGATCGCCGGCGAGGTGGGCGGTGCCATCTGGGTGCCGCTCGTGGTGGCCCTCGTGATGGCGCTGTTGACGGCGGGGTCGTATGCGGAACTCGTCACCAAGTATCCGCACGCCGGCGGCGCCGCGGTCTTCGCGCAGCACGCCTACCGGTCGTCGCTGGTCTCGTTCCTGGTGGGGTTCTGCATGCTGGCCGCCGGGGTGACCAGCGCAGCCGGTCTCGCGCTGGCGTTCGCCGGGGACTACCTCAAGTCCTTCCTGGACGTGCCGACCACCGCCGCCGCGCTCGTCTTCCTGTTCGCGATCGCGGCACTCAACGCCCGTGGCATCAGCGAGTCGGTGCGGGCCAACGTCGTGATGACCGTGATCGAGGTGTCGGGTCTGGTGCTCGTCGTCGTCCTGGCCGGGATCGTCCTCGGGCGGGGAGACGGCGAAGCGCATCGCGTGCTCGAGTTCGACAGTTCGGCGACGCCCGCGCTCGCGGTGCTCAGCGGGGCCTTGCTCGCCTACTACTCCTTCGTGGGGTTCGAGACGTCGGCCAACGTCGCCGAGGAGGTTCGCGACGTGCGACGGGTCTACCCGAAGGCGCTGTTCGGCGCGCTGATCACCGCGGGCATCGTGTACGTGATGGTAGGCCTCGCGGTCTCGGTGGTGGTGTCGCCGGACCAGCTCGCCGGCTCCTCCGGTCCGCTGCTCGAGGTGGTCTCGATCGCCGATGCCGGCGTACCCGATCGGCTGTTCTCGCTGATCGCTCTGATCGCCGTGGCCAACGGCGCGCTGCTCACGATGATCATGGCGTCCCGTCTGACTTTCGGGATGGCCCGCGACGGACTGCTGCCCGCCGCGCTGGCGAAGGTCCTGCCCGGTCGTCGCACCCCGTGGGCATCGATCATCGCCACGACGGCGATCGCGATGGTCCTGTCGGCGACCGGTTCGGTGGCGGCACTCGCCGAGACCGTCGTGCTGCTGTTGCTGTTCGTCTTCCTCAGCACCAACATCGCGGTCCTGGTGCTTCGGCGCGAGCGGGCCGACACCGATCATTTCCGGGCGTGGACGATCGTGCCGGTGCTGGCGATCGGGACGTGCATCGTCCTGCTGACGCAGCAGAGCGCGGAGACCTGGCTGCGCGCCGGCATCCTGATGGTCGTCGGGCTGGCGCTCTTCGGGCTGGCCCGGGCCACCGGATCCGGGGGCAAGCACTCGAAGGCTCGCGGGTGATCTGTCCCGGCGTCAGCCGACCCAGGACAGGTGGTCGCGTAGCAGCGCATAGCCGATGAAGGCGACGACGTCGATGACGCCGTGCGCCACGACAAGCGGCCACGCACGACCGGTGACCTGGTAGAACCGGCCGTAGACGACGCCCATCACCACGTTCCCGAGGCCGGCGCCGAACCCCTGATAGAGGTGGTAGCCACCGCGCAGGACGGCGCTCGCGGCGAGCGACCGGGTGTCCGAGACGCCGAGTTGCCGGAGCCGGGTGATGAAGTAGGCGACCACCACGATCTCCTCGGCGGCCGCGTTCCCGATCGCGATGAGGATGAGCACCGGCCATTCCCACCAGGTGTCGGCCTGGCTGGGGACGAGGCTCGCGTTGAGGCCGAATGCGCGGGCCACCGCGACCAGCACCAGCCCGGGTATCCCGATGACGGCGGCGAGGACGAGTCCGGTGGGGACGTCGCGTCGGGGCGTGAAGCGTCCGAGGCCGACTCGCGACAGTCCGAGCCCGCTCCGCCACAGCAGGTAGACGCCGAGCGCGCCGATGGCGAAGAGTCTCAGGACGCTCATCACCTGACGCGCGGCGTCGATGAGGGCGAGGTCGGAGCGGCTCGGGTTGAGGGCGACCGTCGTCTCGCCGATGCCCCCGGCGAGTTGGGCCTCGAGGAGTGCGAGCGCAGCCGACACCGCGGAGAAGGCGAACGTCAGGACGCCGACGATGACGAGTTCGGCGATCAGACCGCGACGCTCGACACGGTCGGTGACGACCGGGATGCCGTGGGGTGACGGCCGCAGGTACTCGCGCAGGGACATGCCGGTCAGCCTAGGACCCCTCGCTCCCCGGGGTACGAGCGAAGTCAGTCGGGCATGGAGTTCATGAACGGGCAGCCCGCGAGGTTGCGCAGCGCTCGGGACAGTTCGACGACGTCCGACACCGGGCGGGGGAAGGGCACGCGCACGTCGGAGTCGCCGTCGACGCCCTCGATGCGGAAGCGGATGCCGAACCGGTCGAGGCCGAGCGGGCGTACACGGCCCTGGCGCAGGTCGGTGGGCACCTTGCGTGCGAGCTGGCCGACGAGATCGGCATGGTCGAGGTCGAGGTGTTCCAGCCAACCCGCCTCGCATTCCCAGAACGGGTCGGGGTCGGCGTCGGCCAGTTCGGCGGCCGAGACCGACGATGCACCGGCGCCGGACGCGATCACCGCGGAACCGACCTGGAGGCGCAGCATCGACGCCCCGTGGCCGATGTCGAGGAGGCCGTCGTCGGGGTGCTCGCCCGCGATCTCGATGGCCAGGTCGCGTTCGAGGTCGCGGGGGACCGCGTGCAGGGTGCCGTTGAGCCAGATGACCGATCGGACCCGTTCACGCAGGTCGACGGGTGCCCAGTCGGTGACCTCGAGCATCGCGGGCGTCCCCTCGGCGTCGTCCACGGCGGCCATCGCCTCACCGTGGGTGGGGACGAGCACGAAGGCCTGGGATTCGAAGAGGTGGACGACGTGGATCGGTGTCGTGTCGGCGCCCTCGATGGCGAGGATGGCCGAGCCCACCCGGCGGCAAGCCGTCTGGATCATCTCGGCATCCGTCGGTCGGTCGGTCGTCGTACGCGTCATGTCTGTCTCTCCGGTCGGCGCGGGAGGCTGCGGTGGAGCCTTGGAAGGTAACCCTAACCTAAATACATGAGCCCTCTTCGTCAATGGGTCCTTGGGCTTCTCGTCCCCCGGGGAGCGCCCGGCCCGGAGTGGTCGCCCGCGTCCACTAGGCTCGTGTGGTGCCTGTGATCGCCTACTTCGGCCCGCCCGGAACCTTCACCGAGATGGCACTCGACGCGGTTCTCGCCGCCCACGACCCCGCCCTCGGGGGTCTCGACCTCTCGGGTGACGTCACCAAGGTGGATGCCTCGAGTCCGGCTGCCACCATCGCGATGATCCGTAGTGGCGAGGCCGACTACGGCTGTGTGCCCATCGAGAGCTCGCTCGAGGGATCGGTGCCGGCGACGATGGACGCCCTCGTGCCGCCGACGAGGTCGGGCGCCGGTGCACGTGTGCAGGCGTTCGCCGAGACCGTGGTCGACATCGCGTTCGCGATCGCCGCGGCCACACCCCTCGCCCCGGAGGACGTCCGAACCATCGCCGCATACCCGGTGGCGGCCGCCCAGGTGCGGCAGTCGGTGGCGAAGCTCTTCCCGAACGCCGAGTTCATCACGTCCGGGTCGAATGCCGCTGCCGCCATGGACGTCGCGTCCGGCAAGGCCGACGCCGCCGTCACGACCGGTCTCGCGGCGGGCCTGTCGGATCTGACGGTCATCGCCGACGGTGTCTGCGACGCGCGGGAGGCCACCACGCGGTTCCTCGTCCTCGGTCGTCCCGCGGTACCCACGCGGCGTACCGGCACCGACCGCACGTCGGTGATCCTCGACCTGCCCAACGAGCCCGGCAGCCTGATGGCCGCCATGAACGAGTTCGCCTCCCGCGGAATCGATCTCACGCGTATCGAATCCCGGCCGCAGCGCGACGAGGCGGAGGGCCGGGCCATCGCCGGTCGCTACCGGTTCTTCCTCGACGCCGTGGGCCACATCGACGACGCGGCGGTCGCCGAAGCCCTTGCGGCACTCCATCGTCGGTGCGAGCGGGTCGTCTATCTCGGTTCGTGGCCCGCGGTGCGGACCACCGGGACGACGCCGCCCGACCACGCCGAGTCGCTGGCCTGGATCGATGCGATGCGACAGGGGGAGGTGTGATGGCGCGCCTGCATCTGGTCCGTCACGGCGAGACCACCGCGAACGTCATGCGCCGCCTCGACACCGCGCTCCCGGGCGCGGCGCTCACCGATTTCGGTGCGCGACAAGGCGTCCGGTTCGGACTCGAGAACCGTCCGGAGCAGGAGGCCGTGCTGGTCAGCTCGGAGGCCAGGCGTGCCCGGCAGACCGCGGAGTTGATCGGCTCGGTGTGGGAGGTCGCCACCGAGTCCGTCGAGGGCGTGCACGAGGTCCAGGCCGGCGAGCTCGAGGACCGCACCGACCGCGAGGCCCACGACGTCTTCCACGACGTCATGGAGAAGTGGCACGCCGGCGACCTCGACGTGCGCATCCCCGGCGGTGAGTCGCTCGCGATGGTCTACGAGCGCTACATCCCGACCGTCGAAGACCTCGCGCGTTCATACCTGACGGGAACCGACCCGCGGGACGTGTTCCTGGTCAGCCACGGTGCGGCGATCCGCCTCATCGCGGCGCGCCTGGCCGGCATCGACTCCCGCTTCGCCGCGGCGACGCACCTCGGGAACACCGGTTCGATCGAACTTGAGTACGTCGACGGCGTCTGGGTCTGCCATCGCTGGGGCGCGAAGACCGCGCCGTTCGAGCGAGTCGACGAGCCGCTGGTGGACGACCCGATGGGCTAGCCCTGCTCCCTACTTGAGGATCGCGTCGACCGTCTTCTTCAGTGCCGACGGCTGCGACGGACGACGCGGGGCCTTCTCCTTGAGACGCAACATCTCTTCGCCGATCTCCTGAAGGTCCTTGCGCCCGAGCGCCTCCCGCACCTTGGGGAACCACTCGTCCTCTTCCTCTTCGATGTGGTGTTCCACGTTCTCGATGAGCACGGTGGTCTTGGCGTCGAACCGCTCGGAGTCCGGTTTCAACGCGGCCAGCTCGACGACGAGCACGTCGGCGACGTGGTGCTCCTCGTAGGACTCCAGGATGTCGTCCTCGAGATCGGGGACACGCTTACGGATCTCGGGGTACATGCATTCGTTCTCGATGTAGGTGTGCACGGTCAGGGCCTCGATGATCTGGTCGACGATCTTGCCCTTGGTCTTGGTGGCGTTCGGACCCTGGGACTTGAAGTCGCGGAACAGCTTGCGGATCTCCTTGTGGTCGTCTTTCAAGATGACGATGGCATCAGTGGACATGCGGGACTCCTGGATGTGGGCTGGACATCGGTGCCTCGGTATTCCGCATTCCGCGGGAGATGAAACATGCGGTGTGGGCCGGGATTCGGTGGGTCCCTAGCCCCACCCGTTGGCGTGCAGCCAGGCGTCGTCGATGCCGAAGTGGTGGGCGATCTCGTGCATGACGGTGACCGCGACCTCGCGCACCACCTCGTCGCGGGAGCTGCACATCGCCAGGATCGGGTCCCGGTAGATGGTGATCGTGTCCGGCAGGAACCCGCCGTATTCGTGATCGCGCAGGGTCAGCGCGACGCCCTGGTAGAGCCCGAGGATGCCGGGTTCCTCCGGGTTGTGCGGCTCGACGAGGATCACCACGTTGTTCATCGCGCCGGTGAGCTCCGACGGGATGGTGTCCAGTGCGTCGGAGACCAGCCCGTCGAACTCGTCGTCGGACATGGGAACGGCCATGCGTCAGCCCGCCGGGGCGGGGGCTTCGTCGGGGTTCGGCGCGATGCCCGGGGGAAGCGGCACCGGCGTGGGCAGCGCGCGGCCGGGCGGGGCCGCGGGCGGCGGGACGGGCGCCTTCCCGTTGATCAGCAGTGCGCCGCCCTTGGCGTCGCCGACGAGGGTCGCGAATCCGCCCCGCTTGTCGGGGAGACCGAGGTAGCAGACCACTTTGCGGCTCCCGGCCAGCCAGCTCGGCTCGCTGAGGACCGACCACTGCACGTTCAGCGTGGTCGCGTCGAGGGCGGGCGCGCCGCCGACGAAACGTTCCGCCTGCTTCGGGCAGATCGACGAGAGGTAGTTGTTCTGGGCGCCGGTCGCCGGCCACGGCTTGTTCGACATCCGGTCGCCGAAGCGGATCGCGAGGTCGACGATGCCGGTCGTCTGGAAGGCGTGCGGTTCGGCGCAGTTCACCGGGAAACCGGTGGGGGTGCGGTTCTCGGGGTCGATGCCGATGCAGGTTCCCTCGGGCCAAACGTAGGACTGGTTCTGGTCGGCGACGCGCCCGGAGAACTGCGCGGGCTGACCGTCGGCGCCGTTCTCCTGGATTCCGCATCGCAACTGGCGGGCGCCCTTGTCCCACTGGGCCTGCGACGGGTACATCATGCCGACCGAGAAGCGTCCCTGCGGATCCAGCCGACCCTCGAGGTACTGATCGACGGCGACCGGGCACTGTTCGTCGCGGATGGCGGCGAAGCGCTCGGGTCCCGGCCACAGTGCGTCCTCACCGAACTCGACGCCGGGGATGAGGGAGGTGTCGATGCCGCCGGCCACCTCGAAGCGGTGCTTCTGTGCACAGTCGACCGCTGTCGGCTGACCGGGGTTCCCCGCCGGCCAATCGAGGCAGTCCCCGGCGACCGACCGGGTGAAAGCGTTCTGGACGAGTCGTTCGCCCTCACCGATGTCGCTGCCGCCGACGCTGCCGGAGTCGTCGAAGACACCCATCGCGAAGGCGATACCGCCCGCGGCGAGTGCGCCGACGACGATCGCGGCGAGAACCACGAAGACGGGGTTGCGCGGGGCGCGTCGGGCGGGTCGTCCGGCGACCGGCTCGTCGTGCCGTTCGACCGGGTCGACGGCGGTGAAGTCGTCGTCGGTGAGGTCGCGGGCGTCGGGGCCGGGCTTGTCGCGGCCAGGGTCGGGCTCGTTCATCGGGATCCATCATGCCTGGTCGATCCGACCAGGCACACCCGCATCAGCCGATGCGGGGACGAGGGTCACGCGACGGACGCTGCCTACACTCGCGGGAGTGTCCGCCGATTCCCCTCAGTCCGCGCCCGGCCCGGGTCCGTCACCCGACCCGGAGGTCGTCGAACTGGCCACCCGGCTGTTCGACATGGCCCGTTCCGGCGACGCTGCCACGCTGGGCGGCTACGTCGACGCCGGCGTACCGGTGAACCTGCGCAAACAGTCCGGCGACTCGCTGCTCATGCTCGCGGCCTATCACGGGCATGCGTCGGCGGTCTCGGCTCTGCTGTCCCGCGGCGCCGATCCCGACCTCGCCAACGACCGGGGACAGACCCCACTGGCCGGGGCGGTGTTCAAGGGATTCGACGACGTGGTCCGGGTGCTCGTCGACGCCGGGGCCGATCCACAGGCCGGCACCCCCTCGGCGGCCGATGCCGCCGCGATGTTCGGCCGGGACGATCTGCGGGCGCTCTGGAGCTGACGGCCCGGCCCCGGCGGGCGTCTCGTCGATAGCGTGATCGGATTCGCATCGCACGCTCAAGTAGGGTTTGAAGGCGTGATCGACCTGAAGATTGTTCGTGACGACCCGGATCTGGTCCGTACTTCGCAGCGCACGCGCGGCGAGGACCCCGGCCTGGTGGATGCTCTGCTCGATGCCGATGCGGCCCGTCGTGCGGCCATCGTCGACGCCGACACGTTGCGATCCGAGCAGAAGGCTCTCGGCAAACAGGTCGGCAAGGCGCAGGGCGACGAGAAGCAGGCGCTGCTCGCCAAGGGCAAGGAGCTCGCCGAGCAGGTGAAGGCCGCGGTTGCGCGCCAGTCCGCGGCCGACGAGGCCGCCGCCGAGGCCCATCGTGCGATCTCCAACATCGTCGCCCCGGAGGCACCCGCCGGCGGCGAGGACGATTACGTGGTCCTCGAGCACGTGGGTGAACCCCGCGAGATCGAGAACCCGAAGGATCACCTCGAACTGGGCGAGTCACTCGGCCTGCTCGACATGGAGCGCGGCGCCAAGGTGTCGGGCTCGCGGTTCTACTTCCTCACCGGGCAGGGCGCCTTCCTGCAGTTGGGCCTGCTCAACATGGCCGCGCAGAAGGCGGCGGCCAACGGCTTCACGCTTATGGTCCCGCCCGTTCTGGTGCGTCCCGAGGTCATGGAGGGGACCGGCTTCCTCGGCTCGCACGCCGACGAGGTCTACCACCTCGACAAGGACGACGACCTGTACCTCGTCGGGACCTCGGAGGTGCCGCTCGCCGGCTACCACATGGACGAGATCCTCGACCTGTCCGACGGCCCGAAGCGGTACGCCGGCTGGTCGACGTGCTTCCGCCGGGAGGCCGGCAGCTACGGCAAGGACACCCGCGGAATCATCCGCGTGCACCAGTTCGACAAGGTCGAGGGCTTCATCTACTGCAAGCCCGAGGACGCCGAGGCCGAGCACCGGCGGCTGCTGGGCTGGGAGAAGGACATGCTGGCCGCGATCGACGTGCCGTACCGCGTCATCGATGTCGCCGGTGGCGACCTCGGGTCGTCGGCGTCGCGCAAGTTCGACTGTGAGGCATGGGTTCCCACGCAGAACACCTACCGGGAACTCACCTCGACGTCGAACTGCACCACCTTCCAGGCCCGCCGTCTCTCGATTCGCTACCGCGACGAGAACGGGAAGCCGCAGATCGCGGCGACGCTCAACGGCACGCTGGCCACCACGCGCTGGCTGGTGGCCATCCTGGAGAACCACCAGCAGCCCGATGGTTCGGTGAAGCTGCCCGCCGAGCTCGCGAAATACGTCGGTACCGACGTCCTCACCCCTCGCTGATCTGAGCCTGCGCCGTGACCAGCGGAATCGTCATCGCGGTGATCGGTGCGCTGGCGTTCGCCGCGGCCGCGGTTCTCCAGGCGCTCGGCGCCGAACAGGTCGCGCAGCGCGCCGCCATCCGGGAGGAACGTCGACGGTCCGCGGCGGCGCACCCGTCGTTGAAGTCCACCGCGCTGACGATGCTCACGGTCCCGTTCCTGATCGGATTCGTCTTCGACATCATCGGGTTCATCGCGACGATCGCGTCCGCCCGGCTGATCCCGCTGTTCCTGTCGCAGACGATCATCTCGGCGCGCCTGGTCGCCACTGCGCTCCTCGCCATGGTGGTGCTGAAAGTCGGCCTGACGCTGCGTGACTGGATCGCCGGTGCGGTCGTCGTGGCGTCGCTGATCCTGCTCGCGGCGTCGGCCGGTCGCGAGGGTGTGGAGCACACCGCGTGGATGCATTGGGCGGTCCTCGTCTCCGGTCCGGCGCTCTTCCTGATCGGTCTGATCGTGATGCGGCGCTTGAAGACCCACATCGCCACGGTCACCGGACTCATCGCCGGTGCGGTGTTCGGCGTGATGGCGGTGGCGTCCCGAATCCTCGACGGCCTCGACCCCCTCGACCTCACCGTGCTGTTCACCGACCCCGCCCTGTACGGGTTGCTGCTCAGCGGGATCGGCGGCTTCTACCTGTTCACCGTGGCGCTACAGACCGGCTCGGTGAACGGCGCCGCCGCGGCGCTCGTCGTCGGCCAGACGGTGCTGCCGGGTGCGGTCGGCATCGCCTTCCTCGGCGACGTCACGCGCGCGGGTTGGGGCCCGGCCGCGATCGTCGCCTTCGTCGCCGCCGTCGGCGGGGGAGTGGTACTCGCGTCGTCGGGAGCGGTGACGGCGGTCGAAACGGCCGACGCCACGAACGCGCCGCGGGGATACGGGCATCCGCCGCGGGTGGAGCACCGGGACTGACGGAATCGTGGCAGTGGAGCTGCGGGCGACGCGCCGGCAGCATTGTTCGGGACGTGAAGTGTTCAGCTGACGTTCGCCCGTCTGCCATTGTCTGGTCGGGCACGGCGCAATTAGCCTGACCTTCATGAGTGAGATCGCTCGGTCGCTCGGACCCGACGCCCTGGTGGCGTCCGGGGTTCGGCTGCTCACCCCGCCTGTTCGCGGGTTCTACGCTTTGCTCTTGCGAGCAGGCGTCCTCGTCATCGACGACTGACGCCGCACGTCCGGTCCGGCCGTCAGCCGTTCGACGGCTTCTTCGGTGCACCCTTCTTGGTCGGCGTCTTCTTGGCGGTTGTTTTTCTGGCAGCCGTTTTCTTGGCGGCCGTCTTCTTCGCCGGTGCCTTGGAGGCCCCCGCCCTGGTTGCCGTCTTGGTGGTCCCTGTCTTCTTGGGGGCGCTCTTCCGCGGGGCCGCTTTCCTGGCCGGCGCTTTCGCGGTGGCAGCCGGCGCGGCAGGCAGCGCATGCTGCTCGGTCGCCTCTTCGAAAGCTTCCTCGACAGCCTCGTCGACGACTTCGCGCACATGGTGCTCTGCCTTTTCTGCACGATGCTCGAGCTGACCGGTGGTGACCGCGTGGCCGATGCCGAGGGCAACGGCGACCGGCCAGTCGATGATCTCGACGGCGGCGAGCAGGCCGAGTGCGCCATAGAAGGCGAGCTTCTCCGGCGGCGGAACACCCACCCGTCCGACCACCGGAAGCTGAATCGAGAAGCTTTCGGCTTCTTCGACGAGCTTTGACACGTCGCGATGGGAATCCACGAAGGACTTCACCGATGTCAACATTTCCGACTCCAATCGGCTGTGCTCCATTGCTTGCCCAAGGGCTCTTCGGTTAGGCTTCCCTACATGACTGAGATCGCCCGGTCGTTTGACACCGACAGCCTCATCTCGACCGGTGTCCGGGTTCTGACCCCGCCCATCCGCGGGCTCTATGCCCTGCTGGTGCGTGCCGGTGTCCTCGTCATCGACGCCTGAACCCTGCTCATCGACGCCGCCTTCGGCGGCCGCTGACCCGAACGTCCCTCGGTACCACTCGCCGAGCTTCACGGTCACGGTCGGTGCAACCCTGGACACCGCCATCGCGGCGCCGGCGCCCACCGCTGCCTGACCCCATCCGATCGGCCCCAGCGGTCTACATCCGAACAACTGGCTCACACCCGGGGTGCTGATCACTCCGACCAGCACCGCGAAGGTTCCGATGCTGGTGGCGACGACCAGCGGCCCGTGCGATTCGGAGACGATCTCGGCGACCTGTGTCAGCACCAGACCGGCCAATCCCACTGTCGCCGCGCGCCTCTGCGTCCCGATCGGGCGAGCCAGAAGCCAGGCCAGGGTGGCACCTGTGACCGTCGAAACGCAGTGCGTGTAGGTCGCTCGCCACAGCGCGGCTTCGTCGAAGTCGGCCAGACCGCCGGCCACCTGGGGGCTCACGGCCAGGGCCGCGGCCGGGAAGGCGTCGGTGAGCATGTTGACAAGCAGGATCTGACGCGCGGACATCGCCGGACGTCCGGTCACCGCGCTGGTGATGAGGGAGAAGGTGACCTCGCCGAGATTGTGGCCGACCAGCATCGACACCGCGGCGTGCACGCGACGCCACAGCTGGTGCCCTTCGTCGATCGCAGTGATGAGCGCACCGATCTGGCCGTCGAGCAGCAGCACGTCCGCCGCCGTGCTCGCCGGGTCACTGCCGGTTGCGATCAGGCCGACGCCCACGGTCGCGGCACGGATGGCCGCGGCGTCGTTGGCGCCGTCGCCGACCATCGCACTCACCAGGTCGGCGGCCTCCAGCGCTTCCACCACCTGCACCTTGTGCTCGGGGGCCATGCGCGCGAAGACCTGGAAACGCTGCACGGCGTCGATACGTGCATCTGCGGTGAGCGAATCCCACACCGGCCCGGTCATCACGTCGTCGAGCGTCACCGGCAGGCCGAGATCTCGCGCAGCCACCGCGGCGGTGAGCGGGTGATCCCCGGTGATCAGCCGGACGCCGATGCCGCGCCGGCGGAGCTCTGCGAGCAGTGGGCGTGCGCTGGGGCGCGGCGTGTCGGCGATCCCGATCGCTCCGACCGGGATCAGGTCCCGGTCGCACAACGCCTCCAGCGCCGACTGGTCGTCGCGAGCGGCGGCGGCCTGCTCCGACGTCAGCTCACGCCCGGCCACCGCCAGCACCCGTAGGCCCGATGCGGCCATCTCCTCGATGAGTTCATCGAGTCCGTCGTCCACCACGGTCAGACGAGCGCTGAGGATCTCGGGAGCGCCCTTGATGGACAGCGTCGTACCGACCAGAGCGGCCGCGTAGGGGCGATCCGACTGGAACGGCAGGTGCGCGTCGGCGTCGTCCAGTGTCATCCCACGTTCCTGAGCGGCGACGTGTATCGCCTCGTCCGTGGCGTGCTCCACCTTCCCGACGGTGGCCTTGACGGTCCGGGCCGCCGCGGCCAGCACGTCGTCGTCGGCGACACCGCTCACGCCACGGTGCGCGACGACCCTCAGGTGGTTCTCCGAGAGGGTGCCGGTCTTGTCGAAGCAGACGATGTCCAACCGCGCAAAGGCTTCCACGGCGCGGGGATTGCGGACCAGCACGTCGTCGCTGGTCAGTTGTCTCGCAGTGGCGAGCTGGGCGAGCGTCACGACCAGGGGCAGGCCTTCAGGGACCGCGGCCGCCGCGATCGCTACGCCCGTGCCCGCGGACTGGCGCAGCGGGGTTCCCCGCAGCAGGCTCAACACGCCGACGGCGACGCCGCCGGCGATGCTCCACGGCAGTGCCCTCCCGGTGATGTGCGCGAGCTGGGCCTGGAGACCGACCTTGCGGGCCTTTCGGGCGGTCATCGCCGACGCCCGGTTCATCTGGGTGCCGGCGCCGACCGTGGTGACCACGGCCACGGCGCGACCGGCGACCATGGTCGTCCCGGCGTGCAACATGCCGGTCCGGTCGGCCAGCGGCGCACCCGGCGTCGGATCGGTGGCCTTGCTGACGGGTAGTGATTCGCCGGTGAGCGCCGACTCGTCCACCTCGGCCCCATCGGCGACGATGATCCGCGCGTCGGCCGGGATGACCTTGCCCGGACCCACCCTGATGAGGTCGCCGGGCTGCAGGTCCCCGGCCGGCACCCGCTCGACGTCGGCGTCGTCTGTGGCTCCGGTCACGCGATGGGCCAGCGGTTCCTGAGCGGCCAGCAGACCGCCGAGGACCTTCTCGGCGTGCAGGGATTGTTGGGTGGAGGTCGCCGTGTTCACCAGCAGCACACTCGCGACGAGGACGGCGTCGAACGGGGATCCCAGCAGCGCGGTGGCCAGGGCGCCGGTGGCCAGAATGGGGGTGATCGGTTCGTCGAGATCCTCCCGGAAGGCTTCGAAGTACTCTCCGACGATGCGCCACGTGGCTGCCAGCGGGCCGGTCACCGGGGCCAGGAACCCGGGGAAGCGGCGCTCGTCGGTGCCGGCGGTCTTCGTCGTCCGCGGCTCCGGTCGGGGCAGCAGCGCACGCACTTCCTCGACGGGGAGCGCGTGCCAGTCGTGACCCGGCTCGGGGTGCGGGAGTGGGTCATCGAAGACACCGTCGGCGAGGCGGTACCCCGACCACAGCGCGCCCACCGCGGTCATGTTCACCGAGGTCGGACCGTTGCCGACGACCTCGGGCAACAGCATGACGGCACCGATCACCGACGCGCTCGCCGACAGTTCGATGCCCTTGGTCGCCGACTTCTTGGCTGCGGGGACGGCGTGCAGGATTCGCCACACGGCGCGCAGGTCCGGCACCAGTAGATCCGCACCCCACGGCGGGATCGAATTGTCCTGCCACACACCGACAACCACCTCCGCAGGCAGCGTTGCCGATTCGGTCGAACCGGTGACGAGGAGCACCTGCCGGCCGTCGGCGTGCAATTGTGTGAGCGCCCTCGCCAGCTCCCGGTCGATCCCGTCGTCGGTGGGCAACAGGTCATCGAACCCCTGACCGAGGGAGCGCAGGCCGTCGTGGTCGAGCGAGATCACGCGTATCCCGACGCGCCGCGACTCGGTGACCACCGCCGACGCGAACGGGTCGCGCAGGGCGCTGATGAGGGCCTCGCCGTCACCACCTGCGCCGGGAATGTCCGACAGCTTGTGCCATCCGGGCGCGAGCAAGCCCTCGTGCAGGGCCTCCCGGGCCGCCGACCATGCCGTAGAGCGCACCTCCGGCGGCACCCCTTCGATGCGCGTCACCGTGAGCTCGTCGGTGAACAGCACGCGCGGATCGATGAGGACCGTGGTGACCGCCTCGAGGGAGCGCAGCGCATCCGGGCGCATCACCACGGTGCGGTGGTGGAGCATCAGGCCGCGACCGAGGGCGACGCCGAACGACTCCCGGATGCTGCGGACGGGTTTGGGGACCAGGGCGAGTGCCGCCGAACCGGCGGTCGCGGTCTTCCCGGAGGCGATGCCGGAGATCGCGGCGGCTCCGATCCCCGCGAGAGTCGAGCGGTCGGCGTAGGAATCGGCGGCACCGACCGACCGGTGGGCCGCTCTCGGGCTGACACCCACGAGCCCCGCGGACTTGCACGCCTGCCGGGTCAACTCGGGCTCGAAACGCTCCCAGTTGCGTCGGGCGTTGATCGTCTCGGCCACGAGCAACGCCTGCACGGCACTGTCGGCAAGCAGCGCGCCGGGCGACACGGTCAGCACACTCATGCCGGCGCTGAGAGCGGAGAAGAACACCTGCGCGGCGTCGGGTCCGAGGCGCGCTTCGACGCGGCGTCGGATCGAGGGGGAGTTCTGCGCCATCGACACCGGTGCGGCCAACGCAGACGTGACCCCGGTGACCCGCAAGGCGGCCGCCCCGGTTGCGAGGATCAGCCCCGTCCCGGCCGCGTAGGCGCTCAGCAGTCGCGCAGCAAGGGCAGTGTCGTCGCCGGGCAGGCTCGCCGACGGTCGCCGGGGGGCGTCCGGGGATGCGGCAACCCGACTCTCGGCCTGTTCGACGACCTCGACGAGTTCCTCGACGGTCGGTCCGTTCGACTCGACCGTCACCACGACCCGGGACAGGGCTTCGTTCAGGACCGCGTCCCGGACGCCGGGCGTGTTCAGCAGATCGGCCACGATGGTGGTGCCGATCGTGTGGGCTGCGGAGCCATCGAGACCCCGCACCTCGATCCACCGGTTGTCGCCGTGCGAACTGCTTCGACGCACCGGGGGACCAGCGAAGGATTCGGCGACCAAACCTGCGGCCGTGCGCGCCAGGCCCGCGACGCCGCGCGTGGTCCCGACCGCGGCCTCACCGCTGATCAGTGCGGCGGCGCCGATCGCGAAGTGGGTTATCTGCAGCGGGATGTGGAACAGACCCATCTATCGTGTCCCCGTCTTTCGCCGGTCGTGCCGCGGCGACCTCGCCCGCACCTCGCGGATCTGCGGGAAACGGCCGGCCACAGCGGCCGGGGGCTGGACATCGGCATCGGTCAAAGTCTACGTCTGGTCGCGCGACGCCGCGGTGACTACTGTTCGATCATGCTGATCGGTATTCTCGCCGCGGTGTTCGCCGCGCTGGCCTACGGCACGGCGTCGGTGCTGCAGGCCCGAGGCGCGCAGAGCGTCGACGACACCGGTGCCGGGCCGGGTGAGGCGCCGTCCCTGCGGTCGACCATCGCCGCCATGCTGACCGTGGCGTTCATCGCGGGAATGGCGTTGGACGGCATCGGCTTCCTCGGCAACCTCGTGGCCGCGCGGATGATCCCGCTGTTCCTTGCGCAGCCGATCGTCAGCGCCAACCTCGTCGTGACGGTGGTGCTGGCCACCATTGTGTTGAAAGCGCGACTGTCCCAGCGTGATTGGACCGCGATCGGTGTCGTCGTGGTGGCGCTCGTCCTGCTCGGGTTCGCTGCCGGTGACGAGGGACGCAAACACGAATGGTGGCTGCACTGGGCGGTTCTCGTCGCGGCCGTCGTCATCCTCGGGCTCGGCGCCGCGATCCTGCCGCGAATGCAGAGCCGGGTCGCGGTGCTGGCGGGTCTCTCCGGCGGCGTCCTGTTCGGCGTGCTCGCAGTCGCGGTCCGAGTGCTCGACGGTCTCGACCCCTTCGACCTCGGCGAACTCTTCACCGACCCGGCACTGTACGCGATCATCCTCAGCGGTCCAGGTGGTTTCTACATGTTCACCGTGGCCCTGCAGAAGGGTGCGGTGAGCGCGGCGTCGGCCTCCCTGGTGGTCGGCGAGACGGTGGTGCCGGGTGTGGTCGGCATCGTGGTCCTCGACGACACCGTCCGTGCCGGCTGGGGACCGGTCGCGGTGATCGCCTTCATCGCCGCAGTCGTCGGCGCGGTCGTGGTGGCGATGTCGCCGGTGGTGGAAGAGGTGGAGCGGGCAGGAGAGAACGCCCCCGTGGCTTGAAAACCGTCTCGCGAGCAATCCGTGCCCACCTTGCTCGGATCCCACCGCGAGCGAGGCAAACCGGGCATGATCACTGCTCATGCGCCAGATCTCGCGACCCCTCACCACGCTGATCGCCGTGATCGGGGTCGCGGCCTCCCTGTGTGTTCTCACGCCTACGGCGTCGCCGACCCCGCTCCCGGCGCCCGTCGCGGCACCGGCGCTGCTGCCGACGCAAGACCCGTTCTACGAGCCTCCACGCGACTACGAGAAGCGTGCCCCGGGCGCCATCCTGCGCACGCGTCAGGTCGGATTGGGATGGCGCGGAACTGATGTGCCGATCACCGCGACTCAGATCCTGTACCGGAGTACCAACAACTCCGGTCATCCGACTTCGACGGTGACCACGGTGATCTCACCGCCCGTCGTAGGCCCGGGCGCGCCGCGTCGGATGGTGTCGTACCACTCCTTCTACGACGCGTTGGGCGCGCAGTGCGATCCGTCGTACACGCTGCGGGGCGGCAACATGTCCGAGCGGCCCATCGATCTGGCCCTGATCACCGGACTGATGGCGGCCGGCTACACGGTCGCGGTCCCCGACTATGAGGGTCGCGGGTTGCGATGGACGATCGCGAGGGAATCCGGCTATGCCGCCCTGGACGGGCTCCGTGCCGCGCTCAGGCAGCTCCGTGCACCAGCCCGCACCCCGATCGCCTTGTACGGATACTCGGGCGGGTCGGTACCCACCGGCTTCGGCGCCGAACTGGCGCCCACCTATTCGCCGGAACTCAACATCGTCGGCGCGGCGGCGGGCGGGATTCCGGTGGATCCCGCACACAACCTCGGCTACGTCAACGGCAAACCCGAATGGACGGGAGTCATCCCCGCTTTGATGGCGGTCTATGCCGAGACCTACGACATCGACCTCGCGAGCTATCTGTCCCCGAAGGGCGAGCGAATCCTGCGCCAGGTCGCGGGGGAGTGCATCGAACAGTTCGCCGACGAATATCCGGGACTCACCGACCACCAACTCCTCAAACCATCGGTGGGTGGCGTGCTCGACGTACCCGGTGTGCGGCAGGCGATCTCGGAGAACGTGATGGGAACACTCGGCACCCCGCGGGTTCCGATGATGCTCGGCGTCGGCAATTCCGACGGCATCGGCGACGGTGTGATGATCGCCGCCGACGTCGCCGGTCTCGCCGAGAGCTACCGCAGTCGAGGTGTGCCGACGACCTTCACCGAATACCGCGGGCAGACGCACACGGCGGCATTCATCCCGTGGAGTGTCGAGGCCCTGACCTTCTTGAACGGCCGTTTGGCCGGACGTTAGGCGTCCGCGGACGGATTCTTGTTGGTGCCGCCGTCGGACACCTCGAAGTTCTTCCACTCGCCGTTGTCGTGGACCTGCATGACGGTGCCGAGGCTGTCATCGGGCGCGGCGACGGTCTTGAACCAGTCGTAGGCACTGGTTGCGTCATCGAAACCCTTTTCCTCGATGACTGTTTCGTCGGAATCCACCACGCGGTACTGAGCCATGATCTTCTCTCCTCATTGTCGGGTTCGACTTCGGCGGTTGTGCCGAAGCATCCTGGGCCGAGCGCAGGGTCGTGCTAGCCGAGCACCTCGAGCAGCGTCCGGCAGGCCTCCTCGCAGCGCCGGCACGCGTCCGCGCAGATCCTGCAGTGCTGGTGCATGTCCGCGTGCCGGTCACATTCCTCGGCACAGACACGGCATGCGGTTGCGCACGCTTCCAACGTCTCCCGCACCACCGTGACGTTGGCTTCGGTGCGTCGGAGGAGCACTCGCTCGGTGACCGAACACAGGTCGGCGCAGTCCAGATCGGCGCGGATGCACTCGACGAGCTGGTCGACGCCGCTCTCTCCGAGACATGCGTCCGCACATGAGGTGCAGGCCTGAGTGCACTCCGCACACGCTTCGATGCAGGCCGCGAGCGCGGCGTTGTCGATGTCGTCGTGTACAGGATGGGACTCGAGTATCTCGGTCACGATGGTCACTGGACTTCCTCCTGTGGATTGCACATGGAAATCGCGTACCCGGCGTCCATCGGAATGAAACCGCCGCCGATGGGTATCCGTCGGGACGTGGCCAGCTGCGACCGTCAGCAGTCCTCGGCGTCGTCGGTGTAGCGGTCTCCCCGCAACCGACGCAGATGAATGCGCCTGCGCAGACGAAAAACCGGACGCGCCAGGAGCTGGACCAGTTCCTCGCGGCCGATGGTGACCGTCAGATCGTTGTGGGTCATGGAACTCCCGCCTGTACGTCGGTGCGACCGCAGTGCAGCGTCGCCTCGACGTCCGGGCGGTGACCCGTCCCGCGGTCACATCCGGGACGGTTCAGTTCCCCAGACGCTCCGCGCGCAGTTCGTGACCCTTCGACGTCAGGCATCGCCCCGACGTCAGGTCCCACTGCCAGCCGTGGAGATTGCAGGTGAGCTTCTCGCCCTCGATCACTCCGAATTTGCCGAGATCGGCCTTCAGGTGCGGGCAGCGGCGCTGGATCTCCCAACCGTCCCTGGTGATCGACGCCGAGTCGTCGTGGGCCTCGGCGAACCAGCCGTCGGCGTAGGCGATGCGCTCGTCGGTCAGGCATTTGAAGAAGGTGTAGAGGAACTCGTTGTACCCGCCGATGCGCCACGTGGTGAAGCGCGTGGACAGGAAGATGGTGTTCACCCAGTCCGGCTCGTTGTCGCGGAGGACGGTGCGCACGAGTTCCGTGGCGATGCGGAAGCCGTAGCGGTACTTGCCTTCTCCTTCCTTCGGCTCCCGCACGATGCGGTTGGGGAAGTCGAGCACGACGGTCTCGGTGGCGTCGTTCGCGGGACCGCCGCCCGGGGTCATCACGAGGCCGACGGGATAGCCGATGCCGTCGCAGATGAGATCCGACTGGGCCATGATCGGCTCGAAGAGCTCGCGCAGTGCGCCGATCAGCGGCTCGCCCTCGGCCGGCGCCCAGGTGGCCTTGTCCGCGGCGATGACCGGCGCGAACTTCTCCTTCATCCGCTCGAGGTAGGCCCTCTTGTTCTCGCCGAAGACGTCGGCGGGTGCATAGGGGTGGGTGACCTCGTTCAGCGTCGAACCGCTGAAGTCGGCAACCGAACCCGACACCATCATCAGGCCGCGATGCTTCTCGCCGTCGTCGGTGCCGTGGATGCGCATCTGCTCCAGGAAGGTCTCCTGGTCCGGGAAGATCGAGGTGTCGTCTGCGGTTTCGCCCGAGCCGAAGTCGTTGAGATGGAACAGTTCTTCGTCGAGGAACATCGGCGGACCGGCGGACGGCACGACCCAGGTCGCGCCGACCTGCTCGATGTAGGAACGTGCACGGTCCATTCCGCGCTGACGTTTCTGAGATGCGAAGTTGGCCTTGGACTTCCGTGGGATGTCGTAGACCATCGGGTACCAGATGGCGCCCGAGTACTGGAGCAGGTGGACGTCGACGTGACCGAAGGCCTCGTCGATGACGTCGAGGTCGATCGGGCGGGCGTCGTTCATGTTGAAGCAGACGGTCTCGCCGTCGGAGACGACCAACCCGCTGTCGCCGATCGGCCCGTCGGCCGGGGCGCGCAGCGCGATGATCATCACGTCGAGCGAGCCCTTGTCGCCCGTCACCGTCGTCTTCACCGAGTCGGTGGTCTCGACGAACTTGGTGAAGCCGAGCTTCTCGAGTTCACGGCGCAGGTCCGGCACCGGGTAGTCGGGGAGCAGGACGGTCGCGTCCTTGTTGACGTTCTCGCGTAGGTTGCGCTCGTCGAAGTGGTCGCGGTGCAGATGAGAGACGTAGAGGTAGTCGCAGTCGCCGAGCGTCTTCCAGTCGAGCTCGGAGTTGTCGGGGAACGGCACCCATGAGGCGAAGTAGGTCGGGTTGACCCACGGGTCGCAGAGGATCGATCCGGCGGTGGTCTGGATGTGGAAACCGGCATGACCGATGCTGGTGATCTGCACGTAGGGGCCTCTCCTGGTGTGCGCGGGGCTGCCGCGGCGAGCACTTCAGGCCTCCAGGGTATCGAGCCGCCTTTTCCCGTGGCGTGGGCCATGAGTCCCGACGAGGCGCCCGCGTGACGGGTCTCACCACCTCCCGAGCCGGTTCAGGCGCCGCGGGCGAGGACCGGCAGCTTCGACGCGGCGAAGAGGGAGCGGACCAGCCTGCTGTCGTCGCGGGGCATGATCCCGGCACGCTGGACGGCGTCGATGAAGTCGTAGAGCGTCTCGCCCTCTTCCATCAGACCGTCGGCGTTGAAGTGGTACCGGTCCACCGCGGGTGCCTGGATGAACCGTCCGTCGCCGTAGATGGTCGGCGCCGACTCGTCGTAGGGATACATCCGCAACCCGCCGCTGAAGTGGCCGCTGCCGGTGTACCGGATGACCGTGCGCACGGTTCCGTCCGGCTGGACGTCGACGTAGACCTGGTCGGGGAGGGGGTCGTAGCGCCAGTCGGGGATGGCGTCGAAGAAGGCGAAGTTGTAGGTCACGAAGTCGTCGATGCCGACGATCGTGCGCCCGAAGGTCGTGACGTCGGTGTATCGGAGATCGGGTGCGTAGAGCTCGTCGTTCACGCTCATGTCGCGTACCAGGAAGCTCCACCAGTACTTCTTGGCCCACGTCATGATCCATGACAGGTCGGTGCCGTGGACGTCGCTCAGGTGGACGAGTTTCTTGTCGAAGGCGTCGAACCACTCGATGGTCGACCGCTGCAGCTCCTGTTCGGAGATGGCCCGGATCGGGACGCCGCGGTTGGCGTCGAGGTATTCGGGTGCGGGCTTGGCGAGGCGTGGTCGGGCCAGCGCTTCCTGGAATGCTTGTTCATCGAACATGAATCGCATGATTCATGTTGAATCAGGTGATGTCAATGGAGACCACGCCGCGGGATGCGACGATGTTCAGATGAGTTCGGGGAAGCGGTGGCGCGGGCAGACGCTCGAGGACCGGTCCACCGACCGGCGCGAGCAGATGCTGGCCGTCGCCGAGACCCTGCTGGGAAACGGTGGCACCGGCGCCGTGACGATGCGGGCGGTCGTGCGCGAGGCCAACCTGAGTCCGCGGTACTTCTACGAGAGTTTCGAGTCGACCGAGCAGCTGGTCACCGCGGTGTACGACCGCGTCACCGAACAGCTCCTCGCCCAGATCGCCGGCATCGAGCGGCCCGCCGACCTCCGGGGGAGCGTGCGCGCGCTGCTGGAGGTCTTCCGCGAGTTCTTCCAGGACAACCCGGGCCGGGCCCGCATCCTGTTGCGCGAACCGCTCGCCGACGACGTCCTCCGCGCACATCGCGCGGCCACCGTTCCCGGATTCGTCGAAACCGTCCTGGGCATGGTCGCCGACGAGAACTCGCTCGCCCCCGAACGCGTCGCGGTGATCTCCTCGGCGCTCACCGGTGCCCTCGTGGCCCTCTACCTCGACCACATCGACGGCCGGCTCGCCCTGACGCCCGCACAGCTCTCCGACGCCGCCGTCGACCTGGTGTTCGCCGTCACCCGGATCGGTGCGACCGACGCCTGACCTGTACCGGGAGCGCGATCGCTAAGCTTTGCGGCATGGAACCCGTCTACGACGCCGTGATCACCACCGCGCGCCTGCTCTGGCTCGCCGAAGGTCTCAAGTTCAAGGTGTCGGGCGTCGAGCACGTCCCGGCCGAAGGGCCCGGCGTCGTCGCGATCAACCACACCGGCTACCTCGACTTCACCTACGCCGGCATCCCGGCACACCTGCAGGGTCGTCGCAAGGTGCGGTTCATGGCGAAGAAGGAGGTCTTCGACAACAAGATCTCCGGCCCGATCATGCGCTCGCTCAAGCACATTCCCGTCGACCGGACCGCGGGTGCGGACAGCTACCGGGCGGCGGTCGACTATCTCAAGCGCGGCGAACTGGTCGGCGTCTACCCGGAGGCGACGATCAGCCGCAGCTTCGAGCTCAAGGCGTTCAAGTCGGGTGCCGCGCGGATGGCACTCGAATCCGGTGCACCGATCATCCCGACCGTCATCTGGGGCGCCCAGCGCGTGTGGACCAAGGGGCATCCGAAGAGGCTCGGCCGCACCGGTTACCCGATCTCGATCGGGGTCTGCGAACCGCTCGAGCCCACCGGAGACCCCGACGCCCTCACCGCGAAGCTGCACGAGGTCATGAGTGCCAAGCTGCTCGAACTGCAGGACGCCTACGGCGAACACCCCAAGGGGGAGTTCTGGGTGCCCGCACGCCTCGGCGGGTCGGCGCCCACCCTCGAGGAGGCCAACCGCATGGACGCCGAGGAACAGGCCGAACGGGCCGCGAAGCGCGCTCAGCGCGACAACCCCTGACCGTTAACCTTGCAGGCATGAGCAGCGGGGCGCGTCGACACCGGGAGCCGGTCTACCGGACCCTGGAGATCATCGCGAACACGCTCGTCCGCGCCCAGGGTCTCGACCTGCATTTCACCGGGGTCCAGAACATCCCGGAGACCGGCGGTGCCGTGCTGTGCGTCAACCACACCGGGTACGTCGACTTCATCCCCGCCGCGCTCGGCGTCCAGCGTGCGGGCCGGCGCACGCGGTTCCTCATCAAGTCCGAGGTCATGGACGTCGCGATCATGCGATTCCTGGTCAACCACACGATGACGGTTCCGGTGGACCGATCCCGCGGTGCCGACGCCTACCGTGCGGCGCTCGGGCGCCTGCGTGACGGCCACATCGTCGCGGTCTACCCCGAGGCGACGATCAGCCGCAGCTTCGAGCTCAAGGGGTTCAAGAGCGGGGCGGTGCGGATGGCCGCCGAGGCCGGCGTCCCGGTCGTCCCGGCGATCGTGTGGGGCGCCCACCGGCAGTGGACCAAGGGCGGTGCGCGGAACATGGGTCGCAGCCGGCTACCGGTGCACGTTCGGTACGGTTTGCCGTTCACCGTCGACGCCGCCGGGGAGCCCGAACGCGAAACGTTGCGGTTGCGCGACACGATGGACTCCATGCTCCTCGAGGTCCAGGACGCCTACGGCCCGCATCCGGCGGGTGAGTTCTGGGTGCCGTCACGGCTCGGAGGCTCGGCCCCGACGCCGCAGGAGGCCGCCGTCATCGAAGCAGACGAAGCGCTTCTCAAGGCCGAGGCCCGCGCCCGCAAGGCCGCCCGACGACAACGCGAGACCGCACAACCCCGAGACAGAGGAAACAGATGACATTCGGTCCACCCACCCTGATCGCCAGCGACGTGGACGGAACGCTCATCGACGACGAGAACCGGGTGTCGTCGCGGACCGTGTCCGTGTTGTCGGCGGCCCGCGCGGCCGGTGTCGAGTTCGTGCTGGCGACCGGACGTCCGCCCCGGTGGATCGCCGAGATCACCGACCAGTTCGCCGGAACAGATGCGTTCGTCCGATATGCGGTGTGCGCCAACGGCGCCATCATCTACGACGCCGAGCACGACCGGGTGCTGTGGTCGGCCAATCTCGAACCAGACGTCCTGGGAAAGCTGGGGGAGATCGCCTACCAGCAGATCCCGGGATGCGGGATCGCCGCCGAACGTGCCGGCCGATCCGCGCACGACGCCGCGACGGCCCCGTTCGTCGCGAGTGCCGGCTACGAACACGCCTGGCTCAACCCGGACCACGTCGAGGTCGGCGACGACGAGGTCTTCAGCCAATCTGCGGTGAAGTTGCTCGTACGCAAACCGGATATGCCGAGCGGCGAGATGGCCGAACGGCTGCAGCCGTTCGTCGGCGACCTCGCCCAGGTCACGTTCTCCACCGACAACGGCCTCGTCGAACTGTCGGTGCCCGGTACGCACAAGGCGTCCGGACTCGCGCGCCTCTGTGAGGCCACCGGTCTGCCGGACAACGGACTGATCGCCTTCGGCGACATGCCCAATGACGTCGAGATGCTCAGCTGGGCGAGTCACGGTGTCGCCATGGGACACAGCCACCAGGCCGCGCTCGACGCCGCCGACGAGGTCACCGTCGGCAACAACGACGACGGCGTCGCCAGGGTCCTCGAACGCTGGTTCGCCTGAATCGTTCGGTTCGCGCTGGTCAGGCTGCCGGCGGTGCCGCCTCGGGGGCGGGTGCGGGTGCCTGTTCGGGGGCCGGTGCGGGTGCCTGATCGGGGGCGGGCGCGGGTGCCTGATCGGGTGCTCCCGGTTCGGCGGGCGGCGTCGACTCCGGTGCCGGTGCGGCAGCACCACCGGCGAGCGCACGGACCTGGGCGAGTGCCGCGTACCCGTGCACGCCGGGGCAGCTGGTGCTGTTGTAGTCGCGGTGGCCGGAGATCATCGGCAGGCTGGACTGTGTTCCGGCCGCGAACTTGGTGCCGGCGAATCCCTCTGACATCAGGGTCGCGGTGCCGGCGGGGTTGAGACCGGCTTTGCCGAGGCGCCAGCGCAGGAAGCGTCCGGCCGCGGCGACCGCCGCGGCGGTCGGCGGTACCTCCTCGAGATTGCCGATGAACGACAAGCCGACCGTGTCCTTGTTGAACCCCCCGGTGTGAGTGCCCTGCACGTTGCGGTCCAGTCCGCCGAACGCACCCTCGAAGATCTGTCCGTACTTGTCGACGAGCACGTTGTAGCCGATGTCGCACCAGTTGAGGCTCTGTGCGTGATACGCGTAGATGCCGCGCACGATCTCGATCGACTGCGCCGGGGTGTAGTCGTTGCTGCCGGCGGTGTGGTGCACGATCGCGCCCTTCAGCTGCGGGGAGTACACCGGCTGCGAGCAACGGATGCCCTCGTCGGCGCCCCACTGGGGACGCGCGACCACCTGCGGTCCGCCGGTCAGCGGGGAGAGCAGCGACGAACCCAGGGACAGCAGACCCTCCGGGCTGATCAGGGTCGCCTTCAGAGTGTTGAGAGCGGTCTCGGCCAGCTTCGTCACGACTTCGCTCGCCGAGCCGACGGCCAGCTGGGCCAGGTCGCCGCCCTGTGTCTCGGCGGCCGGAATTGCGAGACCGTCCTTGGACGCGGCGACCTGTACCTCACGCGCGTCGCCGACCCACACCGGTTCGGTGCCCGCCGGCTTGTCCGCGGTCGGTACACCGCCCTTCGAGATCTGCTCCAGGACCGTCCACGGGCTCCAGGTCCCGTCGGGTTGCCGCGCACGCAGCTTCAGGTCGACGTCGACGGGGCGGTCCCAGGTGAAGGCGACCATCTTGATGGGGTCCTCGCGCACGATGTGCGTCACCGCAGCGCCGACCTCGCGCCCGTCCCGCATGGTCGTGACCGCTGGCGGGGTGGTGCTCGTCGGGGCGGGGCCGGGGACCGACCTCGTCTTCGTCCGTGAGGGTGAGTCGGGGGAGGTGGTCGTCGCCTCCGGTGTCCTCGACCCGGAAGCGCTCGGTGCCGACGACTCGCCCGCGGTGGGCACGAGTCCCTTGGGCAGCGGGACCGTGAGGTCCGGCACGGGGAAGGCGTCGGGGTCGATCGGCGGGAGCTTCACGCCTGCGGCTCCGAGACCCGAGGACGCGACGTCGACGATTGCGGCCGGCAGTTCACGCAGCGGCACCTGCTCGATCTCGGTGTTCGCGATCTTCTGCTTGTTGTCCACGAGTCGGGTGTCACCGGCCGGTGGGCCGGCATTGCTCGCGATCACCGCGAACGGGCTCGCGACGACCGCCGCGGCGATGGCCGCGAGAGCGATCGAGTGCTTCGGTCGGGGGTAGCGCACAGGGGATCTCCTCGCCCGGGTGTCCGGTCATCGGTGCGACGTGCGCAGCCTCGTGCGCCGGGCGGCGTCGAGGCGTGCTCGGTGTCGGCCGCCATCGTGGTGCGGATCGGAGCTCGGCGACACAACACACGCCGACGGCGGGGCACTCGTGACATTCTTGTTACCTCTGAGGCTGGTGTTACTGGTGATATGCATGAGGTCACGATCGCGGTCACAACCCGTGATCCGGTTGTGATCAGCTCGGCTTGGTGAACGCGAAGGAGGTTCACTAGTGTCACTTATGTCCCAATCGTCACATCAGTCACGGAAGTGCGGGAGTTGCGGTTTCGCTGGAACTCCCGGGGCTGTTGTCGTCGCGACCGAAGGATGTGTTCTGCAGTGAACAAAGCCCGATCCAGACGGCTCCTGCCGGGAAGGCCGGCGACCGGTTCCCGGCCCGCACGGACCCACGGAAAGTTGCTGACCTGGGCGGCGGCCGGGCTCGCGCCCGCACTGCTGGCCGGTGGACTCGTGGCTGCGGGTTCAACGGAATCGACCCCCGGGGTCGAACTCTCGGTCGGGTCGACGGTGACGCTGATCGGACATGGTCATGGCCACGGCCGCGGAATGGGGCAATGGGGTGCGTACGGCTACGCCCGTAAGGGCTGGTCGGCACAGCAGATCCTGCGCCACTTCTACGGTGGAACCACCGCGGGGAAGGTGGACAGGCCCGAGATCAACGTGACCCTCACGGGTCAGAACTCGGTGAATGTGCATGCGGACGCCGGAATGCGCGTCGGAGGTCAGACGGTGGCTCCCGGACAGGCGGTCAGCCTGTCCGGGGGCACCGCCACCATCCGCAGCGGCTGCGGCGGTGACACGATCCGCTCCGTTCCGGCATCGTTCGTCGAACCGCTGAGCATGCTGCCGAACCGGCCCGCGGCCGAGTTCCTCAAGTTCTGTGGTTCCGAGAAGGCTTACCGGGGCGCACTCGGCCTCGAAGGTGGACGTGTGGTCAACCGCATCCACATCGACGACTACGTCAAGGGCGTCATCCCGCGGGAGAGTCTGCCCGCCTGGGCCGACTCCGGAGGCGCCGCGGCTCTGCAGGCGCAGGCCGTCGCCGCGCGGACCTATGCGCTCGCCGCGATCGCCGGCGGCAAGAAGATCGACGACACCCAGAACTCCCAGGTCTACGGCGGCGTGGCCGGCGAGGACCGCCGGACCAATGTCGCGGCCGACGCGACCGCCGGCCAGATCCTGTTGCAGAACGGTCAGCCTGCATTCACCGAGTTCTCCGCCTCGACGGGTGGCTTCTCGGCCGGCGGCCGGTTCCCGGCCGTGCCCGACGAGGGCGACACGGTCTCGCCCAACCACAGTTGGACCGCCACCGTGTCGGCCGGCAGCATCGGCGCCGCCTTCGGCGTCGGGGCTCTCCGGAGCTTCGAGGTGGTCGAGGCCAACGGACTCGGAGCCGAACACGGCCGCGCGCTCAAGGTGCGCGCGGTGGGTTCCGGCGGGACCGCCGAGGTCACCGGCGAAGAGGCGCGCACCAAGCTGAAACTGAAGTCGTCCTGGTTCACGGTGCAGGGGCAGCCGACGCCACGCATCGTCAAGCCGCCGACCGGGCCTTCCGGGCCATCGCAGGGACTCGACTTCGGCAGCTTCGGCCAGTTCGTCGAGCAGATCGTCCCCGGAACGTCACAGTTCCTCGAGCTCGCCACCTCGGCGATGGACGGCAAGCTGACCGATCTGGGCGGGATCACCGGACCGCTGGGACAGGCGATCGGACTCCCGACCCTGACCCCCGACGCCGCGGGCGTCACGCAGATCTTCGAGAAGGGCATGATGTTCTTCACGCCCGCGACGGGACCACGCGTCCTCGCCGGCAAGGGTCTCGAGCGATTCCAGGAACGCGGCGGCATCCCGGTGCTGGGATTCCCGGCGGAAGACGAACTGCGCTAGGAGGTCTCCGGACCCGCCACGACGATCTGGGCCGCCACGTCGACCAGTTTGGTGTTGGTGTCCTGAGACAGGCGGGCGAGTAGTGCGAAGGCCTCGTTCGCGTCGAGCTTGTAGCGCTCCATGATCATGCCCTTGGCCTGACCGATGATGTCGCGCGAGCTGAGTGCTGCTCGAAGCTGCTGCTTCTCCTGGACGGCGCCGAACGCGGTGGCGGCGTGAGCGGCGAACAGCTCGCCGAGGAGTCGTGCTTCGGACGTGAACGCATGAGGTCGGGTGCTGTGCAGGTTCAGCGCGCCGAAGTCGTCACCGTCCATGTAGAGGAAGAAGCACGCCATCGAGCGGATTCCGATGTCGGCGGCAGCGGCGGCGAACCGCGGCCAACGCTCGTCGGTGTGCAAGTCGTCGATCCACACGGTCACGTCGTCGATCGCGGCGCGGATGCACGGACCCTCGCCGAGCCGGCGCTGCAGATCGCCGGCTTCACCGCCCAGGTCGCCCACGATGACGGGTGTCTCGATCACGCCCCCGGACACCAGCGTGACCGACGCGTATTCGGCGCCGGGTATCGCATCGACTGCATACTTGGTCATCGCACGCACCGCAGTCTCGGTGTCGTCACTCTGTTTACGCATCTCGCCGGCGATGCGCGTCATCTGCGCTCCGAAATCCGCCAACTCGGTCACTCCTGCCTCCTATTGAGACCGCGTTCCATGCGTCTCAGCCGGACCGACAGCTGAGCGAAGGAAAGAAAACACCCATTGTCGAGGTATTCATTATGCCGGATCGTATAACTCCGTGGAATCGACGAGTCCTTCTCGTTGCGCAACCGACCGTTCAGGTGACAAACGAAGAACGTCGAGTCGGAAGTCGGTGTCCGAGTAGGACGTCGAGGCGATCAGCGGCGATCTGGCGAGGGCTGCATGGACGTCGTCGCCGGACTGCGGATACTCCTCGACGGGCCACCGCCAGTGAACGGCGATCACTTCGCCGTCCGGGGTGAGTGCGGCGGGCAGCCGGGCGATCAGCCCGGCGAGTGCGGCGTCGTCCAGGTAGTAGAGCACTTCGCTGAGGACGATGAGGTCGAAGCGCTGCGACGGCCAGTCACCCGCGATGTCGCCGACCTGGACGTCGACATGTGGATGGCGGGCGAGCCGACGTCTCGCGAGGTCGACGGCCCGTGGGCTCACGTCCGTGCACACCAGGCGGCCGCAACGAGCGGCCAGACCCTCGCTGAGCACCCCGATCGAGCAACCCGGCTCGAAAACCGACCGGTATCGGGGCCTCGTGAGTGCGGCGAGGGTCAGCGCGTACTTGCGCCGCTCATACCACCGCGAGGTGAAACCCCAGGGGTCGTCGCTCGACGCGTACATGTCGTGGAAGTAGCTGTCGGGTAGCCGGCCCCGACCGGATCCGCTGCTCGTGGGATCGTCCGGCCGGCTCATGCGAAGACGAACTCCCGATCGCGCAGCAGCCGGGCCAGGACGTGTGGACCGAGCACGACGGCGTCCTCAGGTGCATCCGAGAGCGGAGACGTCTGGGTGACGAACGCCTCGACCGCCGAGCGTTTGCGGTTCAGCGTGTCCTCGTCGAGGTCGAAGGTGCGCACCCGGTGCCATGGGATGGCCGGGTCCCCGGGATCGGCCCAGTGCCACATCCAGATCGGATACATCCACACCGGCACGCCCACTCGGTCGCCGACCCGCTGTGCGCATCGGCCGACGGTCTCGTGGTCGGGATGACCGTCGTGCGCCCATACGGCCAGCAGGCCGGTGGTGGCCGACGGCGTCTCGGTGAGCACCCGTGTCACGATCGCCTCGACCTCCTCCTCGTGCTCGGCGAGGGTGCCGTCGGGGAGACCGCACCATCGCGACGGGCGCAGACCCAGGCGAGAGGTCGCCGTGTCCAATTCGGCACGTCTTCGGTCGGCGAGTTGCGCCGGGGTGAGCGTCGGGGACCCCGGATGCGACCCCGCGCCGTCCGACAGGCACACCGTGACCACCTCGATCCCGTGCTCCGCGGCCGCCGACATCAGCGCGCCCACCCCCAGCACCTCGTCATCGGGATGCGCGGACAGCACCACCAGACGCTCGACCGTCAGTTCGACGTCCGGCCACCGCCCGCGGCGATCGAACCACCGTTGCCACTCCGCCTCCGGGGTCCCCGTCTCCGCGACCGGCGTTGCCGCGAAACGCCCCGACATGCTCTCGACCCCGTTCGTGAAATCGTCGCTCATGATCTCTCCCTCAGAAATCCTGCCCGGGACCCGGGATCCGGTCGTCGACGAGGGACCCGAGAACCGCGAGGTCGGCGTCGGCGTGTGATTGCCGGATGTAGACGGTGAGGTCGGCTACCGCCCGCGCGTGATCCGGGTCGGCGACCAGCGGCCCGGGCCCGAGTGCACGACCGACCCGGTCGACGACCGCGGTGGCGATCTGCTCGATTGTCCACCGCAGACCGAAGGCGTGCCGCTGCGACGGCCCGGTCGGGTCGGCGTCGATCAGGCGAGCAGCAGCCTCGATCGCGGCCCACCCGGTGGCGAGCTGTGCATCCACCGCACCGGCGTGCATCCGCAGCAGGGGGTCGTCGTTGCGGGTCAGTGCGCGGTACAGAGGACGCGCGACGCGGCGCGCGCCACCGAACCAGCACGCCGCGACACCCATCCCGCCATGCCAGAATCCGGGACGGTCGAGATAGGCGCCGACCTCGCCCACCGGTGTGGCGGGCACCGCGTGAAAGGTGACGGTCCCGGTGTCGGTGGCGCGCATACCGGTGCTGTGCCAGACGGAGAGGTCGGCGGATACGCCGGGTTGCCGCAGGTCGACGGCGAACAGGCGGTTGCCGTCCACGGTCGCGGCGGTGACGAGCGCGTGGGTGCACGAACCCGCGCCGGAGCACCACTCCTTGACCCCGTCGAGCTCGAATCCGTCGCCCACCCGCCGTGCGTCGACCCGGGTGCCGGGTGGTTGAGCGGCCCAGACGCCCCAGAACTCGCCGGGTCGGACCGCGCCGCCGACGATCTCGCCGAGGATGGCGTCCGCGTCGGCGTGCGCCTCGACGAGACGTCCGGTGCTGATGTCCTCGGAGCACAAGAGGGTGAGAGCGGCGAAACGCTCGAGCGTCGCGCCCGCGCCGGGTCGCGGCAGTGCGAACCCGGGGGAGTCGACGATCGTGCGTGCGGCGTCGGTACTCATCTGCTCCCACCGGGAGTCCGGTCGGCGAGTTGGCGCAAGTAGGACGCGAAACCGTCGACGGTCCGGCCGCTTCGCCGCGTCGACGTGAGCACTGGGGCCTCCGCGCCCCACACGATGTGTGCCGCGGTTTCCTGGAGTCGACGGACCAGGTCGACGTCTTCGTGCGCGTCCAGATCCCGGAATCCGCCGGCGGCGGCGTAGGCGCTCGCACGCACCCCCAGGTTCGCCCCGTGCACGTGCTGGTGCCCGGGCCGGGCGTCGTAGCTGCGGGCGAACGTCGTCGCGGTTCCCGGCGGCCATCCGTCGAAGCCGTCCGGCGTGATGATGCCGACGAAAGCGTCGGCACCCGACCCGGCGGCCTGCACGTGGGTGCGCAGCCAATCGGGCGGCACCACCGAGTCGGCATCGGTCGTCGCGAACCAGGTGGTGTCGGCAGGCGTGGGTGCAGCTGCCCCGAAGCCCTCCCGTCGCGCGGTGCCCACGCACCTCGCGGCGACGTGCAGGGTCGTCACGTGGTCGGGCACGATCTCGGCGGAGTCGTCGTCACAGGAGTCGAGCACGACGATCACCTGCACCGATACTCGAACTCCCGCGACCGCGGCGTCGAGTGCGGTGAGGCAAGAGGGGAGGAGTGCCCGCTCGTTGTGGGCGGGGACCACCACCACGATGTCGGTGATGTCGGGCACCGCGGCACGAGGCGGTGCGCCGATCAGAGGTGCCGATATCTCAGGCGATGACGTCACAGGGGCCCCGAACTACTGAAGAAGTACAGAGGAACGGGCCCGATGGCTGCAGACCGACGGTCGAAGATTACCCGGCGACGGAACGCCGTCCCCCGTGGCTCGGCGAATCCTCAGGGTGGGTCCGTTACCCTGAGGACCCGTGGCAACCAGTAGCAGATATGACCTGATCGTCGTCGGCTCCGGATTCTTCGGTCTCACCGTCGCCGAGCGGGCGGCCACCCAGCTGGGCAAACGAGTCCTCGTGCTCGAACGGCGTAACCACATCGGTGGCAACGCCTACTCCGAGGCCGAGCCGACGACCGGTATCGAGGTCCACAAGTACGGTGCGCACCTGTTCCACACCTCCAACGACCGGGTGTGGGAGTACGTGAACCAGTTCACCGACTTCACCAACTATCAGCACCGCGTCTTCGCGCTGCACAACGGTCAGGCCTACCAGTTCCCGATGGGGCTCGGCCTCATCAGCCAGTTCTTCGGCCGCTACTTCTCGCCCGACGAGGCGCGCAAGCTCATCGCCGAGCAGGCCGGCGAGATCGACACCGCCGACGCCAAGAACCTCGAGGAGAAGGCGATCAGCCTCATCGGGCGGCCGCTCTACGAGGCGTTCATCAAGCACTACACCGCCAAGCAGTGGCAGACCGATCCGACCGAGCTGCCTGCGGGCAACATCACCCGACTCCCGGTGCGGTACACCTTCGACAACCGGTACTTCAACGACAAGTACGAGGGCCTGCCGGTCGACGGGTACACCGCGTGGCTGGAGAACATGGCCGCCGACGAGCGCATCGAGGTGCGCCTGTCGACCGACTGGTTCGCCGTCCGCGACGAACTGCGCGCGCAGAATCCCGATGCGCCGGTCGTCTACACCGGGCCGCTGGACCGCTACTTCGAGTACTCCGCCGGCCGACTCGGTTGGCGCACACTCGATTTCGAAACCGAGGTGCTCGACACCGGCGACTTCCAGGGGACCCCGGTGATGAACTACAACGACGCCGACGTGCCGTACACCCGGATCCACGAATTCCGTCATTTCCATCCCGAACGGGACTCGTACCCCACGGACAAGACGGTCATCATGCGCGAGTTCAGCCGCTTCGCGAAGGATGACGACGAGCCGTACTACCCGATCAACACCGCCGAGGACCGGGCGATGCTGTCCGCCTACCGCGAGCTCGCCCGCACCGAGACCGCCGCCGCCAACGTCCTGTTCGGCGGTCGTCTCGGCACCTACCAGTACCTCGACATGCACATGGCGATCGCCAGCGCGCTCACCATGTTCGACAACACCCTGGCGCCGCATCTGCGAGACGGTGCGCCGCTGGTGGCCGACCCCGCAGGAGCCGAATAGATGACGGTGACCCCCGTGAATCAGTCCGAGATCCCCGAGGCGGGCACCGGGCCGTCGAAGGCGAAATCCCTTCTGCAGCGCGTCATCTTCCCGCGCCCGGGTGAGC
Organism: Gordonia amicalis NBRC 100051 = JCM 11271; assembly: GCF_000332995.1. Classification (GTDB taxonomy): domain Bacteria; phylum Actinomycetota; class Actinomycetes; order Mycobacteriales; family Mycobacteriaceae; genus Gordonia; species Gordonia amicalis. The sequence goes on along the minus strand of NZ_BANS01000034.1, from coordinate 7,444 downwards.
CGCTCGACGTGCGGTCGCTGTACCTGCTCGAGTCGGACTCCAATCACCGGCGTGCGCACGCGCCGAGCCGGACATCGGTGCTGCTCGGCGGCGAATCCGAGGTCAGCTTCGAGACCTACTTCAACGCCTTCGCGGCCGCCTACTGGCGACGCTGGAGCATCCTGGACTCGGTGGTGCTGCGCGTGGAGGTGGTCGGCACCGCTCGCGTCGACCTCTACCGCTCCAAGATCGACGGTTCGCGCATCGGCATCGGTGGCGACCTGATCGCCACCGACGAGAACGGCCGCGGTGTGGCCGAGTTCGAGCTCGACCTCGGTCCCTTCGAGGACGGTGGCTGGATCTGGTTCGACATCACCACCGACACCGACACCGAGATCGTCTCCGCCGGTTGGTTTTCGCCGATCGATGCGCCGATCTCGGACGCCGACACCAAGCGCGTGACCGTCGGCATCCCGACCTTCAACCGTCCCACCGACGCGGTGAATGCGTTGGCCGCCTTGACCTCCGACCCGATGGTCGACGAGGTCATCGACGCGGTCATGATGCCCGACCAGGGCACCAAGAAGGTGGTCGACGAGCCCGGATATTCCGAGGCCGCAGCGGCTCTCGGGGATCGTCTCCACATCTTCGACCAGGGCAACCTGGGCGGTTCCGGCGGCTACGCGCGCATCATGTACGAGGCGCTGCGACTCACCGATTCGCCGTACATCCTCTACATGGACGACGACATCGCCATCGAGCCGGACTCGATCCTGCGCGCGCTCGCGATGTCACGATTCGCCAAGTCCCCCATGCTCGTCGGCGGGCAGATGCTCAACCTGCAGGACCGCAGTCATCTGCACTGCATGGGTGAGGTGATCCGCCGCGACACCTTCATGTGGACCGCGGCGCCGTTCGTCGAGTACGACCACAACTTCTCCGAACACCCGCTGCGTGACCGCAAGAACTCGAAGAACCTGCATCGCCGGATCGATGTCGAGGGCAACGGCTGGTGGATGTGCATGATCCCCCGGGAGTGCGCCGAGACCGTCGGCCTGCCGATGCCGCTGTTCATCAAGTGGGACGACTGGGAGTTCGCGCTCCGCGCGGCTCGGGCCGGCTATCCGACGGCCACCATCCCGGGCATCGCGATCTGGCACATGGCGTGGAGCGACAAGGACGACGCCATCGACTGGCAGGCGTATTTCCACCTGCGCAACCGTCTCGTCGTCGCGTCGATCCACCATGACGGACCCATCAAGGGCATCCTGCGCTCGATGACCAAAGCGACCGCGAAACATCTTCTGTGCCTTGAGTATTCGACCGTCGCCATCCAGAACGAGGCGATCCGCGACTTCCTCGCCGGTCCCGAGCACATCCGCAGCCTGCTGCCGACCGCGCTGCCCAAGGTGGCGGCGATGCGCAAGGAGTACCCGGACGCGGTGGTGTTGCCGTCGGCGACCGAGCTGCCGCGGACGTCCGGCGAGGCGACGCATCTGGGTACGGCGATCCCGCTGAACCCGATCAGCAAGGTCAAGGCGCTGACCGCCGCGGTGGTCAACAACGCCCGGCCCGCCGACCCCCGGCATCATGAGGTACCGCAGGCGAACTACCCGCCGATCGAGGCGCGCTGGTTCTCGCTCGGACGCGTCGACGGTGTCACCGTCACCACGGCCGACGGCCGGGGAGTGGTGTACCGGCAGCGTGATCGCGAGAAGATGATCGCTCTCGCACGTGAGCATTTCGCGCTGATCAAGGAGCTTCAGGAGAAGTTCGGCGACATGAAACAGCAGTACCGTGCCGCACATCGTGAGTTGACCAGTAAGGAGAGCTGGGCGGTTGTCTTCGGAATCGAGTAGTCCCGAGGTGGAGGTCGACGAGTCGATGAAGCTCCCGGCCGACCACGCCCCCAGACCCCTCGCGGGTGAAGAGAAGGTCCTCGTCGCCATCCAGTCGGGCATCGGTTCCCGGCCGGGTGTGCGGTCGGCGGCGCGTGGTCTGTCGCACTTCGGCGAGCACGCGCTGGGATGGCTGGCCATCTCCGGGGCCGGCTGGACGCTGGCGCGTGCCCGCGGCGACGTGCGCTCCCAGCAGCTGTGGATCGAAGCCGGTGTGGGTGCCTTCGGCGCGCATGCGGCGTCGGTGATCATCAAGCGCATCGTGCGCCGGCCGCGGCCGGCACATCCCGCGATCGACATCGGGGTGTCCACGCCGAGCAAGCTGAGCTTCCCGTCGTCGCACGCCACCTCGACCACCGCGGCCGCGATCCTCATCGGCCGGGCGGCCGGCTGGGACGCCCGGGTGCTGCCCGCCGCGCTCGTGCCGCCGATGCTCCTGTCACGCCTGGTGCTCGGTGTTCACTACCCGACGGACGTCACCGCGGGCGCCGCGATCGGTGCCGCGAGCGCAGCGGCCGTCATCGCGGGCGATAAGGTGCTGCTCGAACCCACCCGGAATGCTCCGGCCTCAGGACGTGCCCGTCGCGCGGCGCGCGTCCTGACGCGGCTCGGCCTCACGGCCGCAGTGCCCGGCGGGCCGCTGCGACTCGCCGCGTCCCCCGTCATCGCGCGGGTGACACGACACAGGGAGAGTGCATGAGCGAGGAGCCGATCGAGCACGGGAAGGTCGCCGGGCCGCCGAAGAACCTGACCACCGGGCTGATCAAGGCGATCCGTCTGCGGCAGTGGGTGAAGAACGTCCTGGTGCTCGCCGCACCGCTGGCGGCGGGCAACATCACCGAGCTGTCGGTGCTGGCCGACGCCGGCATCGCCTTCATCGCGTTCTGTCTCGCCGCGTCGAGCATCTACCTGGTCAACGACGCCATGGATGTCGAGTCCGATCGCAATCACCCGACCAAGCGGTTCCGGCCGATCGCGGCCGGGGTGGTCCCGGTCCCGCTGGCCTACGCGCTCGCGTCGGTGCTGCTCGCCGGCTCGATCGGCGTCGCGTTCCTCGCGAACTGGCAGACCGCGGTCGTCATCGCGATCTACCTCGTCATCCAGCTCGGCTACTGCTTCGGTCTGAAGAACCAGGCAGTCATCGACATCTGCATCGTGTCGTCGGGCTTCCTGCTGCGCGCGATCGCCGGTGGCGTGGCCGCCGAGATCGAGCTCTCGCAGTGGTTCCTGCTGGTCATGGCCTTCGGTTCGCTGTTCATGGCCGCGGGTAAGCGGTACGCCGAACTGCAACTCGCCGAGCGCACCGGCGCCAAGATCCGCAAGGCGCTGCAGTACTACACCACGACCTACCTGCGCTTCGTCTGGACACTGTCGGCCACGGCCGTGGTCATCTTCTACGGGCTCTGGGCGTTCGACAAGGGCGGTGACAACGGCCACGACAGCAACGTCGCCTACGCGGTGTCGATGGTGCCGTTCACGGTCGCGATCCTGCGCTACGCCGTCGACGTCGACGGTGGCGCGGCGGGCGAACCCGAGGAGATCGCCCTCGGCGACCGTGTACTGCAGCTGCTGGCCGTGGCCTGGTTAGTATGCGTGGGTGTCGCGGTCTATGCAGTCAATTGACGGTCTGCAGTCCACTGACGGTGTCCGGTCGGAAGGCGGAACCGACGCCGTCGTAGATCCCCGCACCACGGATCGTCCGCAGTCGTCAGCGGGTCGCGCCCGGCGTCGTCTCGCCGCGGTCAGCTTCCTGATCGGCGCCGTCGCCGTCACGACGTTCTTCGCGATCGGCGCCTGGCAGCGCCGGTGGATCGCCGACGACGGCCTGATCGTGCTGCGTACCCTGCGCAACCTCTTCGCCGGCAACGGACCGGTGTTCAACGCGGGTGAGCGCGTGGAGGCCAACACCTCGACCGCGTGGACCTATCTGCTGTGGTTCTGGGCCTGGATCACCGACGGACAGCTCGAGTACGTCGCGCTCTGGGTGGCCCTGGTCTGCTCGGTCGCCGCCATCCCGATCGCCATGTACGGCAGCGCACGCCTTTACGGCAGGCGTCTGGGCGGTATCACCGGTGACGGCTGGACCCTGCTCCTCCCGTTCGGCGCCATCATCTACGTCGCCATCCCGCCGGCCCGCGACTTCGCGACGAGCGGCCTGGAGAACGGTCTCTGCATCTTCTGGGCCGCCGTGCTGTGGTGTCAGCTGGTGGCCTGGGTGAGGCGCGGTCCCCACGCCGGACCCCGCGCGGCGGCGGCGACGCTCGCCCTGGCCTTCACCGCCGGCCTGGCGCCGCTGGTCCGTCCCGAGCTCGCCGTGTTCGGCGGTCTCGTGCTGGTCCTGGTCTTCTTCGCGCCCCTGGGCTGGAAGATGCGCCTCGGCGTGGTCCTCGTCGCCGGTGCCCTACCGGTGGGCTACCAGATCTTCCGGATGGGCTACTACGCCCTGCTGGTCCCCAACCCCGCGGTGGCGAAGGACGCCAGCGGCGCCAAGTGGGAGCAGGGCCTCTCCTATCTGACCAACCTGTTCGGCCCCTACGCGCTGGTGCTGCCGGTCGTGATGGCCGTCGTCGCCGGGGTGATCCTGGTCGTCGGTGCCCGTCTGCGCGCGGACGCCAAGCGGAACGCGGACGCGGCCGACGAGACCCCGACCGACTCCCTGGAGGCGGTGACGTGGCGCTCGCGTCTGGCCGCGTTGTCGGCTCGACTGCAGTCGTCGACCGCGGTCGTGTCCGTCGTGGTGGTCGCCGGTCTCATCCTGATCGTCTACTGGATACGTCAGGGCGGCGACTTCATGCACGGTCGGGTGCTGCTCGTCCCGCTCTTCGTGACGCTGCTGCCGCTGATGGTCGTGCCACTCACGGTCCCCGCGCACCTCGGTGCCGTGTTCGGGCGTCGTGCCTCACAGAAGTCCGTCATCGACGATGATCTGGAACCCGTCACCGTGTCCTCGGCCGAACGTCGTCGCACCCGCGCCGGTCTGGTCGGCGCGGTCGCGATGGCCGGACTGTGGGTCACGGTCCTCATCTGGGGGATCAGCACCCACGCCAACGTGCTGCCCAACGCCGGCATCGACATCGGGCGCAGCGGCATCGTCGACGAACGTCGCTTCTACGTGACGAACATGGGCAACGAGAACCCGGTGACCGCCGAGGACTACCTCGCCTACCCGCGCATGAGTGCGATGGTCGAGAAGATCGACAAGTACCACGAGGATGGCGGCGTCATCCTGCCGTCGTTCAACTACGACGAGTGGTACGTCGCGCAACTTCCCGCTGTCATGCCGCAGGGCGCCAAGCGTCAGGTGACCGTCTACTTCCTCAACCTCGGCATGACGAGCATGAACGCGCCGCTCGACGTCCGCGTCATCGATCAGATGGGGCTGGCGTACCCGCTCGCCGCCCACACCGAGCGACTCGAGGACGGCCGTATCGGGCACGACAAGATCCTGCCGAGCGAATGGGTCGTCGCCGAGGCCGGGGCGTACCCGCGCAAGCCGGTCCTGCCGGGATACCTCGACGAGGACCTCGTCCGCCAGGCGCAGGTGGCCCTCCAGTGCCCCGAGACCAAGGACCGGTTCGCCTCCTTCGAGGCGCCGTGGTCGTTCAGCCGCTTCAAGCACAACCTGAAGCAGGCGTTCACGTTCAACAGCTATCGGATTCAGCGCGAGCCGGAGTACGAGATCGCCCGGTGCGGTCTGGAGATGCCCCCGCCGGTCAATCCCGGATAGTCGGACATCCGGGTTCACGCGGGTGCGCGCGACCTTGGCACACGAACCCAGGCAAAAGCACAGAAAACACGTGTCCTGTGCTGAGGACTTGCCACCGAACATCTCGGATCGGTAACGTCCCGGGCCCAGGGGCCGATAGTTCGTTCGTGACCGAGGTGTCCGGGAGTGCTGCGACACCCTCGGTAACGGGGTTGTGATCGCAATCACATGGTTTGTCACGCCGGGGGGCATCGAATAGGCTCGCCGACGGCGAATCGCATGCGAGATCGGCTCGGTAACCATCGTCGCGCCGGCACTGCGCCGGCGACGAGAGATGTGAGACGCACTAGGACCGGACGGGACCGGCGGGATATGAGAATCCGCAGCTCGACCGGCTGAAGAGGGAGATTCTGTACATGCGTGAAGCTGCCACCCAGGCGAGCAGGCCAGCGCGCGGCCGGATCGGTAACCGGCTGATCGCCGCACTGGTCGCCGTGCTGACAGTTGTCGGGCTGACCGGAGTCGTCGCCGGACAGGCCAGCGCCCGCATCGGCGGGACGCAGGTCGGTAAGCAGGAGTTCTGGGTCAACGGCTGCGGGATGCCGAATGTGAAGGTCCGCGCGTGGAAGCGGCCCGGCAACTACAAGACCGTCATCATGCTCGACGGCATGCGCGCCCAGTACGACTACAGCGGCTGGGAGATCAACACCAACATCCAGGAGATGGTGAAGTCCGGCGTCAACGTCGTCGAACCCATCGGTGGTCCCGCCAGCTTCTACACGGACTGGGATGCGCCCAGCAATTTCAATGGTCAGCCCTACCGGTACCGCTGGAACTGCGTGATCAGCAACACTCTGGTCCGCGAGCTCGACCGGCGCGGTTACCGCGTCGGGCCGTCGAAGCGCTACGCGATCATGGGCCTGTCGATGGGTGGTAATGCCGCCCTCGTGATCGGCGCGCAGAACCGCCAGAACTTCGACCGCGCCGGCTCGCTGTCGGGCTACAACTTCCTGAGCGCACCCGGTATGCGCACCGCGCTGCGTCTGGCCATGTTCGACGTCGATCCCAAGCCGTGGAACATCGACGCGATGTGGGGCCCGCCGTGGAGCCTGCGTTGGTTCCAGAACGATCCCTTCTGGAACATCGGCAACATGCGTGGCATGAAGCTCTTCGTCGGATCCGGCAACGGGCTCTTCGGTCGGTACAACGCGCTGCCGAACGTCTTCGACGACCTGTTCAAGGGTTCGACGCTGGAGTTGCTGGCGTTCACCCAGTCGAAGGCCTTCGAGGCCGCCGCATTCGTCCAGGGCGTGCCGCTCATGACTTACTACGCCAACGGCACCCACGCCTGGGGTTACTGGCAGGACATGGTCTGGAACGCCAAGAACCGCGGATTCTTCCGCTGATCGGCACCGGTCCGGCCTGACACGGCCATCACGACGCCCCGTCCGGGAATCCCGGGCGGGGCGTCGTCGTGTCATGCAGAGCTCCACCTGCTTTCGGTATCAACTGTCACACAAATCTCACGAGTCACAGCGTGGCGTTCGGACACCGGGCATCAATCCCGTGTAAGAAACTCCTGAGGCGTTTGGTATTGATGATGCGTTGTGACTGACGGGGAATCGGTCAGGATGTGCGGACGCCGTTGTACTTGGGCGAAGGAGTTCTGGAGAGTGATGCGGCGAAACAGTGGTTCACGACCGTTCGGTGTCGGAGTGGCCTGGCGAACGGCGATGGCCGTCGTGGTGGCCATCGTGGCCGTGGTGACGCTTGTCGTCGGCCAGGGCCTCGCGGGCGCCGAGCCGGCTCCGGCTTCTCCGGCCGCACCTCCCACCTCGGCAGCGCCGGCACCCCCGGCCTC
>NZ_BANS01000035.1 GCF_000332995.1 Gordonia amicalis NBRC 100051 = JCM 11271 | reverse complement strand
GGGGGGGGGGGACCTCGCGGTGGGCAGGACCTACCGGCACGCCGGCGTGGTGCGGTGCCGGGGTGCGTTGGGGGCTCGGTCGGTCAGGTCACCGCGAGGCCGCGGCGCAGCGAGGGCTTGTCGATCTTGCCGACCGGATTCTTCGGCAGCTCGTCGAGGATGGTGACCTCGGCAGGCACCTTCACCCGGGTGAGGTGACCGGCGCAGTGCGCGAGGACGTCGTCGGCGGTGAGTTGCGAGTCCGGGTACCGCACCACGTAGGCGACGGGTTCCTCTCCCAGCACCTCGTGCGGGCGACCGACCACCGCGGACTCGAGCACACCCGGCAGTTGCGCGATGGTGGACTCGATCTCCTTGGGGTACAGGTTCTCTCCGCCACGGATGATCATGTCCTTGATGCGGTCGACGATCTGTAGGTAGCCGTCGGCGTCGAGGCGCCCGATGTCGCCGGTGTGCAGCCAGCCGTCACGGATGGTTTCGGCGGTGGCCTCGGGATTGTTCAGGTAGCCCGCCATCACGGTCGGTCCCGAGATGATGACCTCGCCGGTCTCGCCGGTGGGGACGTCGTGTCCGTCGGCGTCGACGATCCGGATCCGTTGTCTAGGAAGGGCCGGCCCGACGGTGCCGAGTTTGCGCACTCCGTCCACCGGGTTGCAGGCCGACGCGCAGGTGCCCTCGGTCAGGCCGTAGCCCTCGACGAGGCGCAGACCGTAGCGGGTCTGGCATGCGTCGAGCAGTTCTCGGCTGACCGGTGCAGCGCCGCAGATCGCGAAGCGGAGCGACGAGGTGTCGGGTCGCACCTCGGGGGGCATCGCGGTCAGCACCGCGAAGATCGTCGGCACGGCCGAGAAATAGGTGGGCCGAAGGGTTTCCACGTCGTCGAAGAAGCGCGACGCCGAGAACCCGGTGCGGATCGTGAGACGGGCACCGGCGCGCAATGGGGCGAAGGTGGACACCATGAGTGCGTTCGCGTGGAACAGCGGCAGGATCAGCATGCAATGGTCGTCGGCGGTCAGGCTGAAGTGCTCGGCCATCGTCGCGCTCATCGCGTCGACGTTGGCATGGGTGACCTGCACGCCCTTGGGACGTCCGGTGGAGCCGCTGGTGTAGATCAGCAGCGCGGTGTCGGCGCCGGCGACCGGTGCGGGCGCGAGTGGACCCTGTTCGTCGGGGAGTTCGGTGGCCAGTTCGTCGACCGCCAGGCCGGCGACGCCCGAGGTGGGGGACGAACCGTCGACACTGATGATCAGCCGAGCACCGGAGTCGCTGACCTGATGGTCGGCTTCGGTGTCGGTGAATGCCGGGTTGATCGGCGTGGCGGCGGCGCCCAGGCGCCACGCGGCGGCGATCGCCACGACCAGCTCGACCCGGTTGGGGAGCTTGATCGCCAGCACGTCACCGCGGCCGAGTCCGAGTGCACGGAGTTGGGCGGCCAGCGCGGCGGATCGGGCGTCGAACTCGGTGAAAGAGAGCTCGGTGCGTTCGTCGGCGAGTGCGGGCGCAGAACCGTGCTGCTCGGCGAGGTGCCAGGGGAGGTACGCGAGGTCAGGCATCGATGCCCTTTCGGAGGGTCGGTCGGTGTGTGATGACCGACACTAAGCCGCCCGCTGTGATCTATCCCACGTCCTCTCGCAACGAAGTTCCGACGGGGTGTTGGCCAAAATGCACAAACCCGCCCCCGGCCGTCTTATAGCTCGAGGCCGCGCTCCGAACGTGACCCGTCGGCGATCGCCGCGACCATCTCGCGAGATCTTCGCGAGCCTCGTCGTCCGCTGTTGCGGGTCTGCGCGTCGACGACGTCGGCCACCGTCGTGTACTTACGAAGCAGTGCGGAGTCCAGTAGCCGGGAACCGCCGTCGACGGCGGCATCGAGGACGGTGAGGGCTTTCTCTGTCACGCGCAGGTCGTCGACCTCGGTGAGGTCGGGCGGCGCGACTGTTCGATGCCAGATGCGGACGCCGTCGACGGGGCGTCCGTGGCGTCCCTGAGGTGTGACCACGTGGATCTGCTTCGGCGCTTTGGTCGTGAAGCCGTGCCACCAGTAGGCGGTTTCGGAGCAGAGTGCGGCCCGCGGTGAGGTGCACAGCACTGCGATCCGTGCGCGCATCCGGTCGTCGAGTCGGCGATCGCCGACATGGAAGACACCGCGGGAGACCCGAATCCATTCGCCTGATCTCACCCTCCGGAACGCCGCGTCGGGGCTGATGGCACAGGCACTGACGTCGGCGCTGGTGAACACGCCGTCGCGAGCGGCGACCAGTTCGCGGAACCTGGTGAAGTCGGGCACGCATCTTCGACGCGACAGCCCAGCGCCCGGTTCCCCTCCCGAAACTCATAGCTCGAAGCCGCGCTCAGCGCGGCTTCGAGCTATGAGTCGGCTAGGTGAGGTTGCGCTTGAGGATCTTGCCCGAAGCGTTGCGTGGGAACTGGTCGACGAAGACCACCGACCGCGGAACCTTGAAATTCGCCAGATGCTCTTTGGCGTAGTCGATGACCTTCGCCTCGTCGAGGTCGGCGTCCTCGCGAACGGTGAGGTATGCGCGGCCCACCTCGCCGAGCCGGTCGTCGGGGACGCCGATGACGGCCGATTCGGTGACCCCGTCGAGGCGCGCGAGTGTCTGCTCGATCTCGGCGGGGTAGACGTTGAAGCCGCCGGAGATGTACATGTCCTTGAGGCGGTCGGTGATCTTGAGGTTGCCGCGGGCATCGATGGTCCCGATGTCGCCGGTGTGCAGCCAGCCGTCGGCGTCGATCGTCTCGGCGGTCGCCTCGGGGTCATCGAGGTATCCGACCATCACCATCTCGCCGCGCGCGAGGACCTCGCCGGCGTCGGACAGTGTGATCTCCATGCCCGGGAAGGCTCGACCGCAGGTGTTGGCGACGGTTTCGTCGTCGTCGTCGGGGGTGCACGTGGACACGAATCCTCTGGCCTCGGTCAGCCCGTAGGCGGTGATGACTGTGTCGACGCCGATGTCGTGCTGCAGACGTTCGACGAGCACCACCGGCACGATCGCCGCGCCGGTGATGACGATGCGCAGGGACGACAGGTCGTGGTCGGAACGTTTCGGGTCGTCGAGGATCGTCTGGAAGATGGTCGGTGCACCGGGGAAGACGGTGATGCGGTGTTCGGCCACCATCTGCATCGACTTCTCCGGCGAGTACACGGCCAGGGGCACCATCGTTACGCCGAACAGCACGCACGGCAGGATGCCGGCCTTGTATCCGAACGTGTGGAAGTACGGGTTGGCCATGAGATAACGGTCGTCGGGGGAGAGGGCCGCGTTGGCACCCCACCCGTGCGACCCGGTCATCGTCTGACGGTGAGTTGCCAACACGCCCTTGGACTTCCCGGTGGTGCCGGAGGTGAAGAGGATGTCGCAGATGTCGTCTTCGGAGACGGCCGCCGCACGACGGTCCGCCTCGTCGCGTGCATCCGGGGTCGCCCGGGACAGGAAGTCGTCCCAGTCCACGGCACCGTCGGGTACGGCTTCGCCCGCCGAGAACGGCACCCGCACCACCAGATTCGGCATCGCGTCACGGTGCTTGTCGAGCAGTTCCGCGCAGTGGTCGGCGGCGAGGAACGGTCCCGACACGACGACGCCCTTCGCGCCGGAACGTTCGATGATCTCGATCGCCTCATTCGCGGTGTAGCGCGTGTTCAACGGCACGAGTGTCGCTCCGGCGCAGTGGATGCCGAGTGCGGCGATCGGCCAGTGGAAGCTGTTCGGTGACCAGAGGGCCACGCGATCGCCGGCCTCGATGCCCGACGCCACGAGCGCCGCCGCGAAGTCGCGCGCCGCATCGCGCAGCTGTGACCAGGTCAGTTCGACGTGCGGTTGTGGCGAAAGGTGCCACTGGTCGTCGATGAGGGCGATACGGTCGGGCCAGCTGTGTGCGGCGTGTGCCAGCGCGGCCGGAGTCGTGATCGCGGAGAGTTTCCCGAGCTGGGACGTCTGCGCCATGGCCCCAACCTAGCACTTGCTTGGTGCGTTATGCTAGCTCGCATGACCTCGATCAATCTGGCCGATCGTGCCGTCGACCTGGGCGAATGGGCCAAGGCCACGCCGAACTCCGCCGAGGTGTTCGCCAAGGCGGTGCGCACCTGGCTGGAGGACAACCTCACCGGGACGTTCGACGGCCTCAAGGGGCGCGGCGGACCCGGCAGCGAGCACGAGTTCTTCGCCGAACGCCTCGAATGGGACCGTCACCTGGCTGCCGGCGGGTGGACCTGCATCGGTTGGCCTCCCGAACACGGCGGTCGCGGGGCGACGCTGGAGCAGCGGATCATCTTCCACCGCGAGTACGCCCGCGCCAACGCGCCCGCCCGGGTGAATCATCTGGGCGAGGAGTTGCTCGGTCCGACGCTCATCGCGTACGGCACGGAGGAGCAGAAGAAGCGCTTCCTGCCGGGCATCGTCGACGTCACCGAGCTGTGGTCGCAGGGTTACTCCGAACCCGGTGCAGGCTCCGACCTCGCCGGGGTCTCGACGAATGCCCGTGTCGAGGACGGTAAGTGGATCATCAACGGCCAGAAGATCTGGACCTCGCTGGCGCATGTCGCGCAATGGGTGTTCGTGATAGCGCGGACGGAGAAGGGGTCGACACGACATGCCGGTCTGAGCTTCCTCCTGGTCCCGCTCGACCAGCCCGGCGTCACCGTGCGTCCGATCCAACAACTCACCGGCACATCGGAATTCAACGAGGTCTTTTTCGACGACGCGGTGACCGACGCGGACCTGATCGTCGGCGAACCCGGTGACGGCTGGAAGGTCGCCATGGGTCTGCTGCAGTTCGAGCGAGGTGTGTCCACGCTGGGCCAGCAGGTCGGGTTCGCACGTGAGCTGGAGAACCTGACCGAGGTCGCGCGCACGAACGGTGCGGTCGACGACCCCGAACTCTCCTCCCGGCTCGCGCGCGCCGACATCGGGCTCAAAGTCATGCGGGCACACGCCCAACGGACCCTCGACGGCGACGTGACCAGTCAGGCCGGTGCCGCGTCGGTGTCGAAGCTGTTGTGGGCCAACTGGCATCGCGATCTCGGCGAACTCGCGATGGATGTCGTCGGGGCGCCGGCACTGATCGGTCCCGACGCGACCGCGGAAGGACAGCCCAACGACATCGCCGATCCCGAACACGTCGAACTCGACGAATGGCAACGGCTCTACCTCTTCACCCGCGCCGACACCATCTACGGCGGCTCGAACGAGGTGCAGCGCAACATCATCGCCGAGCGTGTGCTCGGTCTTCCCCGAGAGGCACGCTGACATGACCCAGACTGATGTGACGGAGCACGGTGCACGGGCGATCTCGCCGCTGGCCGTCCCGCCCGCCGAGACCCCCGGTCACGATCTGCTGCTCGGTAAGAAGGTCGTGATCACCGCAGCTGCCGGTACCGGAATCGGGTTCGCATCGGCCCGTCGGGCACTCCTCGAAGGTGCGGACGTCCTCGTCAGCGACTGGCACGAACGCCGCCTCGGTGAGGCCGCCGAGAAGCTCGCGGTCGAATTCCCCGAACGGACTGTCGCCCAGCGCACCTGCAACGTCCAGGTCACCGCCGAGGTCGACGCCCTGATCGCCGACGCCGCAACCGAACTCGGACGCATCGACGTACTGGTCAACAACGCCGGACTCGGCGGGGAGACGCCGGTCGCCGACATGACCGACGAAGAGTGGGACCGTGTCCTCGACATCACGCTCACCGGCACCTTCCGCGCCACCCGAGCCGCGCTCCGTTACTTCGGATCGGTCGAACACAACGGCGTCATCGTCAACAACGCCTCGGTCCTCGGCTGGCGCGCCCAGCGCGGACAGGCGCACTACGCCGCGGCGAAGGCCGGCGTCATGGCGTTGACCCGGTGCTCGGCACTCGAAGCCGCCGACGTGGGGGTGCGGATCAATGCGATCGCGCCGTCGATCGCCAAGCACCCGTTCCTCGCGAAGGTCACCAGCGACGACCTTCTCGACGAGCTGGCCTCGAAGGAGGCCTACGGCCGTGCCGCGGAGGTATGGGAGGTCGCCGCGACCGTCGCCATGCTCGCCAGCGACTACACCACATACCTCACCGGCGAGGTCATCTCGATCTCCAGCCAGCGAGCCTGAACCGGTTGCCCTCCAGCACCGCCCACCCAAAGGAGTACCGCCCATGACCACGCCGCAGGCCTACATCGTCGACGCCATCCGCACCCCCGTCGGCAAACGCAACGGCTCGCTCGCCATGGTCCACCCCGCCGATCTCGGCGCGCACATCATCTCCGCACTCGTCGAGCGGACCGGCATCGACCCCGACGTCGTCGACGACGTCGTGTTCGGCTGCGTCGACGCCATCGGCCCCCAGGCCGGCAACATCGCACGCACCGCATGGCTGGCCGCGGGTCTGCCGCTCGACATCCCCGGCACGACCGTCGACCGGCAATGTGGATCGAGCCAGCAGGCCATCCACTTCGCCGCGCAGGGCGTCATGAGCGGCACCCAGGACGTCGTCGTCGCCGGCGGCGTACAGAACATGAGCGCGATCCCGATCTCGCAGGCCATGATCGCCGGCCAGGAGTTCGGATTCACCACGCCCACCGCAGAATCCGCGGGCTGGCGGGAGCGCTTCGGCGACACCGAGATCTCGCAGTTCGTCGGCGCGGGCATGATGGCCGAGAAATGGGACATCAGCCGCGAGGACATGGAGCACTGGGCCCTGCAGTCCCACGAGCGCGCCCGCGCGGCCATCGCCGCCGGCCGTTTCGACAACGAGAACGTCCCGCTCGGCGACTGCGTCGTCGACGAGTGCCCGCGTGAGACCTCGCTGGAGAAGATGGCCGGACTGCAGCCGCTCGCCGAAGGGTCGCGCCTCACCGCGGCCGTCGCCTCGCAGATCTGCGACGGCTCGTCGGCCACCCTCGTCGTCTCCGAACGCGCGCTCAAAGAGCACAACCTCACCCCGCGCGCCCGCATCCACCACATGTCCGTCCGCGGCGACGACCCGGTGATGATGCTGTCCGCGCCCATCCCCGCCACCAAGTACGCACTCGGCAAGGCCGGCCTGTCCATCGACGACATCGACGTCGTCGAGATCAACGAGGCCTTCGCGCCGGTCGTGCTCGCCTGGCTGAAGGAGACCGGCGCCGACCCCGCCAAGGTCAACCCCAACGGCGGTGCCATCGCACTCGGACACCCGCTCGGTGCCACCGGCGCCAAGCTGTTCGCCACCCTCCTCAACGAACTCGAACGCACCGGCGGCCGCTACGGCCTCCAGACGATGTGTGAGGGCGGCGGGACCGCCAACGTCACGATCATCGAAAGGCTCAGCTGAGGAGGGCGGTCAGCCGCGGGTGTGAGGGCGGCGGGACCGCCAACGTCACGATCATCGAGCGCCTGAGCTGACCACCCGCAAGGTCGAGACCTCCCCGAAGATCCCCCGGGCGAGGTCTCGACCTTGCGGCGTGCCGGTCGTACCATTCTGACAACGGACGTACCCACATCCTGGTGTGGTCTGGCGCATACTATGGTGTGGGACAAGCGGACTCTTTTGTTCCAAACGCCGCACGTCCGACCTGCAGCACGAACTACCTGAGGGGATCTCGATGACCAAGCCTGCTGAGCACACCAGCACCGGGGCGACGACCGCGAAGCGTGGCGTCTCCTCGGAAGAGCACACACTGACCGAGTTGGTCGAGATCCAGCGAGCCGCGTTTCTGCGTGACGGCATCCCCGACGCCGACACCCGCATCGACCGCATCACCCGACTGGTCGCGCTGCTGCTCGACCACTCCGACGAGATCGCTGCCGCGCTGACCGAGGACTACGGCTCACGTCCGCGCGAGCTGTCGCTGGCCGCCGACGTCGCGGGCTGCATGATCGACCTCACGCACCAGCGTCGTGGCGTCAAGGAGTGGATGGGTGAGACCAAGTACGCCAAGGTCCAGGGGCTCCTGGGCTACAAGCAGAGCGTGCGCCACGACCCGCTCGGCGTCGTCGGCATCATGGGCCCCTGGAACTTCCCGCTGCAGCTGACGATCGTTCCGGCCGGCTCGGCGTTCGCCGCGGGTAACCGCGTACTGATGCGCCCGTCGTCGATCACCGCGAAGACCACGGACGTTCTCGCCAAGTACGCACCCGACTACTTCTCCATCGAAGAGCTGGCCATCGTCACCTCGAAGCACGGGTCGGGCTCGGACTTCGCGAAGCTCAAGGTCGATCACATGTTCTTCACCGGCTCGCCCGAGGTCGGCGCCTCGGTGGCCCAGGAGGCCGCCAAGAACCTGATCCCGGTCACCCTGGAGCTGGGCGGCAAGAACCCGGCCGTCGTCGACCTCGACGCCGACATCGACAAGGCCGCCAACATGCTCGCCGACGCCCGCCTGGTCAACGGCGGCCAGGTGTGCCTGTGCCCCGACTACGTCTTCGTCCCGGAGGCCAAGCTCGGCGAGTTCACCGACAAGGTGGTCGCGCGCTGGACCGAGCACTTCCCGACGATCTACGACAACGACCAGTACACCGCGACGATCAACCAGAAGAACTTCGACCGCATCGTGGGCCTCATCGACGACGCCGTCGCGCTCGGCGCCACCAAGCGCCAGGTCATCCCCGGCGGTGAGCCGCTGCCGAACGCCGAGCGTCGCAAGATCCCGCCGACGCTCCTGACCGGCGTCAAGGCCGGCATGAAGATCGAGGAGGACGAGGTCTTCGGTCCGGTACTGACCGTCTACCCGTACCGCGAGCTGTCCGAGGTCATCAGCCACATCTCGTCGCATCCGCACCCGCTGACCATGTACTGGTGCGGCGATCGCAACGACCGCTTCGAGAAGCTGGCCGACAACACCCGCAGCGGCTCGATCAACGGCAACGATTTCGCCATCCACCTGTTCAGCGGCGAGCTGCCGTTCGGTGGCGTCGGTCGCTCCGGCATGGGCGGCTACCACGGCCGGACCGGCTTCGAGACCTTCAGCCACGCCCGCGCGGTCGCGTTCTCGACGCTGCCGCTGACGGTGGCCGAGATGATGTCGCCGCCGTTCGTGGCCAAGGACACGAAGATGACCGATCAGCAGCTCAAGCTGTTCAAGTTCTTCAACACTCGCGCCATGAAAAAGGTGCGCAAGCGCCTCGGCGCCTGACACGGGTGCGCATGATCTGCGCGTAGGACGCTTGGCCGGGTTCGTCGGATAACGTACCCGGCCAAGCGCTTGCTAGGGTGATGGGCAGACTCCAGGAGGATGCGTGTCACCACGTGGTCAGACCAAGACCGATGACAAAGGCGGGACCGACGCAAAAGCCGGCGCCGATACCGTCGTCCGTTCGTCGCGCCGTGACGAGTTGCTCGCCACCGCCGGGCGGATGTTCGCCGAGAACGGCCTGCGTTCGACGACGGTGCGCGACATCGCCGATGCCGCGGGAATCCTGTCGGGCAGTCTCTACCATCATTTCGACTCCAAGGAGTCGATGGTCGACGAGATCCTGCGCCGGTTCCTCGACGACCTGTTCGCCCGGTACCGCCAGATCGCCTCGGCGGGACTCTCGGCGACCGAGACGCTCCGCGGGCTCGTCGTGGCCTCCTTCGAGTCGATCGACGCCGAACGCAATGCGGTCGCGATCTACCAGGACGAGGCCAAGCGGCTGTCGGGGCAGGAGCGGTTCGGCTACATCTCGGAGCTGAACGTCGAGTTCCGCCAACTGTGGCATGCGGTGCTGCAGCGGGGCGTCGACGACGGTGAATTCCGTCCGGATCTCGATGTCGAACTGGTGTACCGCTTCATGCGCGACACCGTGTGGGTGGCCGTGCGCTGGTACCGGCCGGGCGGCCCGATGACGGTGGAGTCGATCGCCGATCAATACCTGTCGATCGTCCTCGACGGCATCCTGCCCCGCTGAGAGCGGCGAGAGTTAGGGTACCTTTCCTTAACTCGTCGGCGGCCGCTAAGGTGCGCCTATGACAACTGGCGGAACCGAAGTGGCCGCACCTGCACCGACCCGGGTCCCGGAGGAGACGCCCGACGACCCGAAGGCTGCCCGGAACAGGGCTCGGGCGGAGGCCAAGGCCAAGTCGGCGGCTCTCGCCGACGTGCTGGCACCGGTGAAGACGCGGACCGTTCTCGCGCAATTCGTCCAGATCTTCGCCTCGGCCGCGACCGTGGTGCCGTTCATCGGCATCGTCGAGCTCGGGCGCACACTTCTGGCACCGGGCCCGACCGACACCGGCCGGGTCTGGCTGGTGGTGTGGCTCGTCGTGGGCGGTCTCGCGGCGCGCGCCCTGTTCGCCTTCCTGGCGCTGGCGATCACCCACTTCGCCGACCTCGACCTCCAGGCACAACTCCGAATCCGCATCGCCGACAAGCTCGGTCGGCTCCCGCTCGGCTGGTTCAGTCGTACCAGTTCGGGTGCGGTGCGCAAGTCGGTGCAGAACGACGTCGCCGACCTGCACTATCTGGTCGCCCACGCGCAGGTGGAGGCGACTGCCGCGGTGCTGTCGCCGATCTTCGCGCTGATCTACTGCTTCGTCCTCGACTGGCGCCTCGGTCTGCTGGCCATCGCCACCGTGCCGCTGTACGCCCTGACCTACTCCTACATGGCGCGTGACCTGACCGCC
This sequence comes from Gordonia amicalis NBRC 100051 = JCM 11271, assembly GCF_000332995.1. Classification (GTDB taxonomy): domain Bacteria; phylum Actinomycetota; class Actinomycetes; order Mycobacteriales; family Mycobacteriaceae; genus Gordonia; species Gordonia amicalis. The sequence goes on along the minus strand of NZ_BANS01000035.1, from coordinate 10,112 downwards.
GAGATGGAGAAGATGGACAAAGGTGTCGCCCGCATCAGCGCGACCATCGTCGAGTTCATCGCCGGTGTCGCCGTGGTCAAGACGTTCGGGCAGACCGGAAAAGCCCACCGCCGCTTCATCGATGCCGCCGACGAGTTCAACGACGACTTCGCCGGGTACATGGGCCCGATGCTCCGCGTCCAGGCCATCACCACGGTCCTGATCTCCGCCCCGCTGATCCTGCTGGTCAACCTCGGCGTCGGCTACTGGTTCGTCGACCAGGGCTGGGTGTCGCCGATCGAACTCGTCGGTTCGACGCTGATCGCGATGGTGCTGCCGACGGCGCTCCTGACGGTGTCCACCGCGGTCCACACCCGCCAACAGGCGTCGGCCGCGGCGCTGCGCATCGCGGATCTGCTCGCCGAACCCGAGCTGACGGTCCCCGAGAACCCGCAGGTCCCCGCCGGACACGACGTGCGAATCGAGAACGTGCACTTCACCTATCCGCCGCGACTGGGTGTGCCCGCCGGGGTCAAGGCACTCGACGGCGTCAGCGTCGAACTCGCCGAGGGCACCGTGACCGCGCTGGTCGGACCGTCGGGAAGCGGTAAGTCGACCCTGGCGACACTGTTGCCGCGATTCGGCGATCCCGATTCCGGGTCGGTGCGCATCGGCGGGGTCGACGTCCGCGACATCGCCCCGACCGAGCTCTATCGACACGTCGGATTCGTGCTGCAGGACGTGCAGCTGCTGACGATGTCGGTGCGGGACAACATCCGTCTCGGCCGGCCCGGCGCCTCCGAGGAGCAGGTCCACGACGCCGCGCGTGCGGCCCGGATCCACGAGCGCATCCTGGAACTGCCCGACGGATACGACACCGTCGTCGGCGACGGCGCACACTTCTCCGGTGGTGAGGCGCAACGGGTCTCGATCGCCCGCGCCCTGCTCGCGGACACCCCGATCCTGGTGCTCGACGAGGCGACCGCCTTCGCCGACCCGGAATCGGAAGCCCAGATCCAGCAGGCCATCGGCGCACTGATGGTCGGCCGGACGGTCCTCGTCATCGCGCACCGGCTGGGCTCGATCACCCACGCCGACAACATCGTCGTGCTCGATCGCGGCCGGGTCGTCGAACAGGGACGTCAGGACGAGCTGGTCGCCAACGGTGGTCTGTACGCGTCGATGTGGGCGAGCTACGAGGCCGGCACCACCCGGCAGGACGAGAAGATCGCGCTCGGCGCGGTCGAGAGTGGCGAGGTGGCACGATGATCCGCGGTTTCTACACGATTCTGGGTTCCGAGCGTGCCCGCATGGTCGTCTTCCTGAGCTGGGTCGTCCTGTACGGCGTCGCCCAGGGCCTCGCGATGCTCACACTCGTCCCGATCACCGAGAACCTGCTGACCGGCGACCTCTCCGGCGCGGCGAAGTGGTTGTGGCCGTTGGCCGTCCTGGTGCTGATCTGTGCCGTGAGCGCTTACATCCAGTCGCTCAAGGGCATGACGATGGCCCTGTACGCGATGCGCATGCTGCATCACCGGCTCGGCGACCACATGGTCACGCTGCCACTCGGCTGGTTCACCCGCGAACGCATCGGCGACGTCTCGCAGATCGCCGTCAAGGGAACGATGTTCGTGGGCAGCACCGGCGCGCACTACATCACGCCGGTCGTCGTGAACACGGTCAGCTCGGTGGTCGTCGTGTTGGGAATCTGCGTCTTCGACTGGCGGATCGGCCTGCTGATGGTCGCCGGGACGCTGGTCCTCATGTACGTCGGCAAGCTGTCCAGCCGGTTCCTGGCGAAGGCCGAGCGCCGCAAGCGGGCCGAGGCCGTGAAGGTCAACAACCGTGTACTGGAGTACGCGCGATGCCAGGCCGTGTTGCGTGCCTTCGGCGCGGCCGACTCCGCACACGCACCGCTGGCCGATGCGCTCGGACAGCAGGCGCGGGTGGGCAAGTCGATGCTCTGGCGCTCCATCCTCGGCATCCTGCTCAACGGGCTCTCGGTCCAGGTCGTGTTCAGCGCGGTCCTCGCGCTCGGCGCCTGGCTCGCGGTGTCCGGTCACATCGAACCGGCCCTGCTCGTCGCGGTGTTCGGTCTCGCGGCCCGCTTCTTCGGCCCGATCGGCGAACTCGCCGAACTCGGTTCGACGCTGCGCATGTCGACCGACGAGATCAACCGCATCACCGGTGTCCTCGACACCGACCGGATGCCCGCCCCCGACCAGCCGCAACCGATCACCGAGCCGGGTTCGGTCGAACTGTCGCAGGTCGCTTTCGGTTACGAGAACGGCACCCCGGTGCTCCGAGATGTGTCGTTGCGCGCGCAGCCCGGCACGATGACCGCGCTCGTCGGCCCGTCGGGCTCGGGCAAGTCGACGATCTTCCGTCTGATCGCCCGGTTCTACGATGTCGACGGCGGTTCGGTGAAGGTCGGCGGTGTCGACGTCCGCGACCAGGAGACCGGCGCGCTGATGGGCCAGCTGTCGCAGGTCTTCCAGGACGTCTATCTGTTCGACGACACACTGTGGGAGAACATCAAACTCGGCCGCCCCGATGCCTCCGACGCCGAGATCCGCGCGGCCGCCGAGACCGCCGGTGTCACGTCCATCGTCGAGCGTCTGTCCGACGGGTGGGACACCGTCGTCGGCGAAGGCGGATCTGCGCTCTCCGGGGGTGAGCGGCAACGTGTTTCGATCGCTCGCGCGCTCCTCAAGGACGCCCCGATCGTGCTCTTCGACGAGGCGACCTCCGCTCTCGACCCGGAGAACGAATCGCACGTCGCCGAATCCATCCGTCGCCTCGCCGACCGCAGCACCGTGCTCGTCATCGCGCACAAGTTGTCGACCGTGATCGCCGCCGACCAGATCGTCGTCCTCGACGACCGGGGCGGCGTCGACGACATCGGTACGCATGACGAACTGCTCAGCCGCGGTGGCCGTTACACCGAGTTCTGGAACCAGCGCACCGCAGCCGCGGGCTGGACGCTCACGCCATCGTCGTGACAACCTCTGCTGCCTGAGATGCGAGGAGCGGCGGGGTCCCCCATCTGCTCCCTGAGGAGCGAGCTTGCGAGCGTCTCGAAGGGTCAGCCCAGCGAACCGAGCGTCTTCAGCCGTTCGTGGGCCTGGTGCATGATCGACTGGATCAGCTCGTCGCAGCTCGGCAGGTCATCGATCATGCCGACGACCTGTCCCGACGCGAGAACACCGGCGCGGGTGTCACCCTCGACGAGTCCGGCCTTCAGCAGCATCGGGGTGTTGCCGGCCATGATGACCTGCTGCCAGGTCCGCTCACCCGACTTCTTCATCGTGCGACCGTCTTTGAGCATGGTGGTCCAGCGCATGCCGGTCATCTGTTTGAACTCGTTGGCATTTCGGGCCGCGGCGAACAGCGCCCGCACCGGACTGCCGCTTTCCAGTGCCTCGACGAGCGGGGTACGCAGCACGCGGTGGGGCATGCCGTCGACCTTCACCGACACGACGGTGTCGTTGAGGCCGCGCTGCAGGTACTCCTGCTTGACCGAGTCGGGGACCGCGCTGTCGGAGGTCAGCAGGAACCGGGTTCCCATCGCGACGCCCTGGGCGCCGTAGGCGAGCGCCGCGGCGAGTCCGCGACCGTCGAAGAAGCCACCCGCAGCGACCACCGGCATGTCGATGTTCTTCGCGGACAGCGCATCCAGGACGGACGGCAGCAGCAGGGTGGTGGCGACCGGACCGGTGTGACCGCCGCCCTCGCCACCCTGAACGATGACCGCATCGGCGCCCCAGGAGGCGACCTTCACCGCGTGTTTCGCTGCGCCGATCGACGGGATCACGACGATGCCGTGGTCCTTGAGCTTCGCGATCAGCTCGGGCTTCGGCGCGAGCGCGAACGACGCGACCTTGACGCCCTCGCGGATCAGCAGATCGATCCGTTCCGGGGCGTCGGTGGCGTCGGCGCGCATGTTCACGCCGAACGGCTTGGTGGTCAACGACTTCGTCTTGGCGATCGCGGCCTCGAGTTCGGCGAAGGTCATCGTCGCCGACGCCAGGATGCCGAGACCGCCGGCATTCGACGTCGCCGAGGTCAGCGACGGCCCGGAAACCCAGCCCATTCCCGTCTGCACGATCGGGTACTCGACCCCGACCAGCTCGGTGAACGACGTGGACAGGCCGGCCGCCCGCGCCGGACTCATCGGACTTCCTTGTTGCGAACACCCTTGGGATCGAGGACGTCTCGGATCAGGCCGAGTTCCTCGGCGGTGGGCTGCCGGGTCTCCGGAGCGTCGGCGAGACCCTCGATCTCGAAGCCGGTGTTCTCCGCGACCTCGTCGGCGGTGACCCCCGGATGCAGCGACAGTGCCCGCATCGTGTGACCCGCCCCGCCGAAGTCGAAGACACCGAGGTTGGTGACGACTCGATGGATGTTCAGGTCGTCGTATGCCGGGTTGTCCGGGTCGACCTTGTCGTATCCGATGCCGGACACGATGTCGACGGTCTCCCCGAAGACGCGTGCCGTGTGACGCGGCACCCAGTAGCTCGTCGGGTGGTTGATGGTGTTGCCGGGTGCGCCGCGGACACCGAACATCTGCCGCGTCGGGTGCTGCAGCGGGCCGAACGCCGACAGGTTCTGGTTCCCGTGACGATCGATCTGGTTGGCGCCCATGACCACATGACGACGGCCCGACGCCACGACGTCGAACACCTTGCGGAACGGCATCCAGCCCTCGATGGGGCCGGTCTTGCCGATCGGCGGTGTGTCGGCGAGGATCAGCGCCTCGCCGTCGGTGATCAGCAGGTCGGGTTCGGTGGTGAGGCGTGCCAGGCGAGCGCCCAGCAGGGGGACGGGCGCCATCGGCGACGCCATGATCTCGCCGGCACCGGCGAAGATGCCGGCGCATGAGATGACGCAGTACTCGGCGCGCGTGACTTCGACAGGCTCAGCCAGCGGGGAGGAAGGCTCAGCCGGCGGGATATTCGTTGCCTGTGTCTCTGCGGTGCTCACTGTGCGTTCTCCTCCTGCTCGGCCTGCCATGCGGTCACCTCTCGCTGGTAGGTCGCCTCGTCGACCTGAAGGAATCGGCGCGAGAACGCTTCCCAGGTGTCGGGTTCCTTGGCGCTGGCGACGTAGAACTGCTGGAACTTCTCGTCCCGCCCGTACTCGCCGGCAAAGGTGAAGTGCGCGCCGTTGGGGGCGTGCACCACGCGGTCGACGTTCATCCGGTTCAGCAGGAGTCGCTGATGCGGAACGGTTTTCACCAGTACCTCGTTCGAGACGAGCTGATCGGTCTCCAGGTAGCGGCGCTCGGCGGCCGCGCAGTAGAGGTCGTCGAAGTACGGGTCCACGCCGGTGTAGGCGGCGTTGCCGTGGGCGTCGGCCAGATCCAGGTGGACGAAAGCGGCGTCGAGCTTGAGCGCCGGCATCGCGACCAGCGTCTGGGTCCGTCCGTCGGCGTCCGGATACGGGGATTCGACGGTTTTCAGTTCGCCCTCCCAGAAGTTCAGGACGTCGGAACCGAGTCCGGCGCGGATCGGGAGGAACGGCAGCCGTGCGGCCGCGGCCTCCAGGCCGCACTTGACCATGCCCTCGTCCATCTCGCGCACCTCGATCTCGCCGTTGGTGCGCGCCTTCGCGAACCACGGGTCGTAGAACGGGGCGGAGTCGAGCGACACGAAGCCGTAGTATGCGCGACGCACCTTGCCTGCGGCGCAGAGCAACCCGAGGTCGGGGCCGCCGTAGGTCACGACGGTGAGGTCCTTGACGTCCGAGCGGGCGATCGCGCGCACGAGCGCCATCGGCTTGCGGCGCGAACCCCAGCCGCCGATCCCGATGGTCATCCCGTCGCGGAGCTCCGCGACGACGTCGTCGAGAGTGCTTGTCTTGTCGGTCGGCATCTCAGGCGTGTCCTCCGTTGTGAGAAGCGTTCGAGGCGAGCGGTTTACCGGTCGAGACGAAGGCGTCGCGGTGCTCGTCGGCGACGCCGGCCAGGTTCAGCTCGAAGGTGTAGCCCTGTTCCAGGCGGTAACTGGCCTTCACGTCCACCGGATCGATGTTGTTGATGGCCTCTTTGGCCGCGCGGATCACCCGGGTGTCCTTGGCCGCGATGGCCTCGGCGACCTCGAGTGCGGCGTCGAGCAGGTCCTCGCGGGGGACGACCCGGTACACCGAACCGAAGTGCTCGAGTTGCTGGGCGGTGACGTTCTTCGCGGTGAAGTAGAGGGTGCGCATCATGTGCTGCGGCACCAGGCGCGCGAGATGTGTTGCCGCACCGAGGGCGCCGCGGTCGACCTCGGGAAGCCCGAAGACCGCGTCGTCGGAGGCGACGATGACATCGGCGTTGCCGACCAGACCGATTCCGCCGCCCACGCAGAAGCCGTTGACCGCGACGACCACCGGCACCGCGCAGTCGTAGACCGCGCCGAAGGCGGCCGCGCATCCCCGGTTGGCGCCGATCAGGGCGTCGAAGCCCTCGGTGGCCTGCATCTCCTTGATGTCGACGCCGGCGTTGAAGCCTCGTCCTTCGGCGCGTAACACCACGACGTGTGTGGCCGGATCGTTGCCGGCCGCCGTGATGGCGTCGGCGAGTTCGAACCACGCTGCCGATGGCAGCGCGTTGACCGGCGGGTAGTCGACCGTGATGGTCACGATGCCGGACTCGGTACGTGTCGTGGTGATCGGCACGCGTGCTCCTCTCGTGGCTGCGTTGGCAACCTCGTGGGCTGCGCAAGCATTGAACCAAGCAAGTGCTTGGTTGTTTGGTAGGGTAGCACCCATGCAGACGCAGTCACAGGCCGAGCTGGGCCTGGTCGGGAAGGTTGTCCTGGTCACCGGTGGTGCACGCGGAGTCGGTGCGGGTATCACGCGGGTGTTGTCGACCCTCGGTGCCCGGCCGGTCATCTGCGGCCGGAGTGCGGACAGTCTCGCCGACGACCTTCGCGAGATCGACTTCGTCTCGTGCGACGTCCGCGACGCCGCGGCCGTCGAGGCGATGATCGACGACATCGTCGACCGCGCCGGACGCATCGACGGGGTGGTCAACAACGCCGGTGGGTCGCCCTTCGCGCTGGCCGCCGACGCATCGGTCCGGTTCGCGAGCAAGATCGTCGACCTCAACCTCCTGGCCCCGCTGGCGGTGGCGAAGGCGGCGAACGCGGTCATGCAGACGCAGCCGGACGGTGGGGCGATCGTCAACGTGTCGAGCGTGAGCGGACACCGGCCGTCGCCCGGGACGTCGGCGTATGGAGCCGCCAAGGCGGGCCTCGACAACCTGATGACTTCGCTCGCCGTCGAATGGGCCCCGAAGGTGAGGGTCAACTCGGTCGTCGCCGGACCCGTGGAGACCGAGCAGTCGCATCTCCACTACGGGGACGACGCCGGAGTCGCTGCCGTGGGCGCCACCATCCCGCTGGGCCGGATGGCAACCCCCGTCGACGTCGGCAACGCCGTTGCCTTCCTGCTGTCACCGCTGGCGGGATACATCAGCGGCTCGACGCTCACCGTGCACGGCGGGGGCGAGAAGCCGGCCTTCCTCGACGCCGCGACCGCCGGCAACGCCGTCTGACCCACCGCACAAGCACAGTCTTCGCAGTTCAGAAAGGAAACACCTTGAGTAGCAAGTTGAATGAGGGCCGCGTCGTCATCGTGACCGGTGCCGGACAGGGCATCGGACGAGCCCACGCGCTCGCGTTCGCCGCCGACGGGGCGAAGGTCGTGGTCAACGACTATGCGGAGGATCTCGCTGCCGGGGTCGTGGACGAGATCGTCGCGGCCGGCGGCGAAGCCGTCGTCTCGGTGGGCGACGTGGCCGACTGGAAGAGTGGCGAGGCCATGGTCGCCACCGCCCTCGACGCCTTCGACCGGCTCGACGTGCTCGTCAACAACGCGGGATTCGTCCGCGACCGCATGCTGGTGTCGCTGTCGGAGGACGAGTGGGATGCCGTCATTCGCGTGCACCTCAAGGGTCACTTCGTCGGCTTGCGTCATGCCGCGGCCCACTGGCGGGCCGAGGCCAAGGCGGGTCGTACGCCGCAGGCGCGGATCATCAACACGAGTTCCGGTGCCGGACTGTACGGTTCGATCGGCCAGGGCAACTATGTCGCGGCCAAGGCGGGTATCGCGGCGCTCACCGTCCAGGCGGCCGCCGAACTGGGCGGCTACGGCGTCACGGTCAACGCGATCGCGCCCGCGGCCCGGACCCAGATGACGATGGGTGCCGGTGACGAGATGGCCGCGCAGATGGCCGCCCCCGCGGACGGATCGTTCGACGCGATGGATCCGGCGAACATCTCACCGCTCGTGGTGTGGCTCGGCTCGCCCGAGTCGGCGTCGGTGAGCGGTCGGGTCTTCGAGGTCGAGGGCGGCAAGATCTCGGTGACCGACGGCTGGCAGCGAAGCGTCGAGCGGGACAAGGGGTCTCGCTGGGAGGTTGCCGAACTCGGTCCGGTGGTGGAGGAGATCCTGGCGAAGGCGCCGGTCCCCATGCCGGTCTACGGCGCGCGGTGACCTCGGCGGACAGAGACCAGCAGCGGGTCGCGGCGGCCCGCGCATATGTCGACGCCCTGGTCAGCCACGACCCGTCGGCGGTGTCGCTGCATCCCGACTGCACCCGCGTGGAATTCGGTCTGCGGACCGGCCGCAACGGCCCCCACATCGCACGAAGCCTCGCGCGGGGTCCGCAGTTCCGGTTGATCCACCGCGTCTCGGACTTCACCGCGACGGTCGACGGTCACAGCGTCACCACGCGGTATGTGGTGCATGTCCGACCCCGGACCCTGCGACTCGGTGCTCCGGTGTCGGAGACCTTCGTCGTCGACGAGGAGAACCGGATTCGCGCGATCGTCGCGCGGTTCGGACTACCGCGTCCTTACTTGGCCCCGCACGCCCAGCAGTGACCGACGCGTCTACTACTTTCGGGACGGGTCGTCGAGTGCGATGCGTTGCCTGTTGGGTAGTGGGTGCGAGGACCTGTGGATGCCGACGAGACGGCTCGCCGATATGTGCCTAGCATCGGTTGAGCAGGTACTTCGCCGGGCGACTGCGCGCAGATTGTGGCAGGCGCAGTACTGTGTTCTGCGTAGCCATCTCGGGGGAGAAACATGTCGGATCTGGTCGTAAAGCCTGAATCGTTGATTTCGGCCGCTCAGGCGATCGAGCAGAGTGCATCTCGGATCGGCGAGCTGACGCTCGGTCCAGGCGGGGAAGACGGCTACGCCACAGAGTCCTTCAGCTCTCTCGTGAATGCGTTCCGCGGTGCGACGCACGATATGTCGCGTATCGCGTCGAAAACGGACAAGTAGATCGCGACCGCGTTGTCGAACACCTCAGACGCCGTCTCCTCATTCGCCGCGTTGGTGATGAACTGCCGGAACATCACCGTTGAGGCTGACGATGACAGTGCCAAGCGGATCGAGGACTCTATCGGATATCCGACACGCGTCGGGGCGCTCACCGATCATCTTGTCCCGGCTCCCATCCTTGAGGACGTCACAGCGAAGGCATCTCGCTGAGATGACGCCTAGCTACGACGAGATCGCGTCGTGGAAGCCGGAGGCACTGACCCCGATCGCGAATGGGTTGTTTGCACTCAAGGCGAACCTCGACCTTGAAGCCCCGAAAGCCGGGAACCCGGTCCTGAATCTGATGCGCGGCGAGTGGACCGGAGACGCACGTGGACCTGCCGACGACCGTGCCGTGTCCATCACGTGCTGGCTTCAGAGCATGGCCGATGAGTACGGCGATCTGGCGCAGACCTTGAATACCGACGCAGGCGACATCGCCAGCGCCAGGACCGGACTGAGAAACGCTACCGATGCCGCCGCGGACCTCGGGTATGTCCTCGACACGGCGAGCCGTGACTACATGCTGAATTTTGTTCCGGAGAAGGCGCCCGACGGCGCGGAGTTCGACGCCACCACGGCTGCCGAGATCCAGGGACGATTGAAGGGCTTGGGAGATGCCGCAGACCAGGCTGTCACCTCTGCCGGTAGCGCGATCAGCGCTGCGGTCGGCGAGCTCTACGCCATGGCCCCGGAATCTCTCGTTGTCAACAGCGGTTTGGTTGCCAATCAGATCGAGGCTTTCCGCAAAGTCTATGGACGGGAGCCCGACACCCTCAATGACTGGCGAATGGCAGCAGCGTTGGACCTCCACAGTTG